>CAYULB010000005.1:58215-86423 GCA_964445575.1 uncultured Eubacteriales bacterium | reverse complement strand
ATAAATAGGAAATGGCAAAAAGCGCATAAAGATGCTCCCTGATAGGCCTAGTTTATTGCATTAAATTCAGAGGTATATTAAAATATATGATTCTTCCTAAACAAAGACACAAGGAGATAAAGATGAAGAAAGCAATCATAATGGGAGCAGCAGGAAGAGACTTCCATAACTTTAATGTCCATTTGAGAGACAATAAAAATTATCAGGTAGTGGCCTTTACAGCAACTCAAATACCTGATATTGAGGGAAGAAAATATCCCCCCGAATTATCAGGAGAACTCTATCCCAATGGAATACCTATCTATCCTGAAGAGAAATTAACTGAACTGATCCGGGAAAACAACGCAGATGAAATCTTTTTTTCCTACAGCGACGTAACACATCAGTATGTGATGCACAAAGCTTCAGAAGTGCAGGCTGCTGGAGCCAGTTTTTCTCTGCTCGGCCCTAAGGAAACCATGTTAAAAAGTCAGTGTCCGTTGATTTCTGTGTGTGCCGTACGAACCGGCTGCGGGAAAAGCCAGACCACCAGAAAAATAGCTACAGTGCTTCATAATAAAGGAAAAAAGGTAGTGGTGATCCGGCATCCCATGCCTTATGGAGATTTGGCAAAGCAGGCAGTACAAAGGTTTGGTACCTATGAAGATATGATAAAACATGACTGCACCATTGAAGAAATGGAAGAATATGAACCCCATATCAGAGAAGGAATGGTGGTATACGCTGGAGTTGATTATGAAAAAATCCTTAAAAAAGCAGAAGAGGAAGCAGATATTATTCTTTGGGACGGGGGGAACAATGATATTCCATTTTACTGGTCTGACTTAGCCATAGTGGTAGTAGACCCCCACAGACCCGGGCATGAACTTTTATACTACCCGGGAGAAACAAATTTCCGGATGGCGGATGTCATTGTGGTGAACAAAATGGACACAGCTGACAAAGAAAATGTCAGTATCATCTTGAAAAACATTCAGAAATACAATCCTAAATCAAAAATTATCAAAGCAAATTCTATGATCAAAGTAAAAGACAAACAAGAAATTTCAGGGAAAAAAGTACTGGTTATAGAGGATGGACCTACTTTAACACATGGAGAAATGAGATACGGAGCAGGAACTGTTGCTGCTGAAAAATACGGCGCTGCTGAAATCATTGACCCCCGACCATTTGCGGTGGGCAGCATAAAAGCAACCTTTAAAAAATATTCCCATTTAGACAGGGTTCTGCCTGCTATGGGCTACGGAAAAAAACAGATCGAAGAGCTCGCACAGACCATTGATAACAGCCAATGCGATTTGGTGGTAAGCGGGACTCCCATTGATTTAGGAAGACTCATCAAAACCAATAAAAAGATACTTCGGGTCTCCTACGACTTAGAAGAAATCGGATCGCCAAACCTCAACCACGTGCTTGAACCGTTCTCATGAAAAGAAAAATAGCAGTTATAGCCTTTGGCGGAAATGCCATATTACCGAAAGAGCAGCGGGGACTCCAATCTGAACAGATGAAAAATGCCCAGAAGGCAGCTCGGCTCATAATCCATGTGGTCCAAAAAGGGTTTGATCCGATTATAGTGCATGGAAACGGTCCTCAGGTCGGAAATCTGCTGCTCCAAATGGAAGAGTCCATAAATAAAGTGCCTCCTTTTTCTTTAGAAATATGCGACGCAATGACTGAAGGAAGCATGGGATTTATGCTTGAAAAAGCTATCATTAACGAACTCAGGAAAAATTCAATTGATAAACATGTGGCCACCTTGGTCACTCAGGTAGTGGTGGATAAGGAAGACCCAGCCTTTAACAATCCTTCCAAGCCTGTAGGCCCGTTTTATTCCAAATATAGAGCTCAAATGCTTAAGCGTCAGAAGAAATGGGATATGGTAGAGGATTCAGGACGGGGATACAGAAAGGTAGTGCCCTCCCCAAAACCCATAGATATAGTCCCTAAAAAGGTCTTATATGACCTTGTTCATTCAGGTAAAATCGTCATAGCTGCTGGCGGCGGAGGGATTCCGGTCATTATCAACGGCAGAGGACTTTTTCAGGGAGTTGAGGCGGTTATTGATAAGGACTTTTCCTCAAGTCTCATAGCGAGAGAAGTTTCAGCAGACCTCTTTATAATCCTTACCAATACAAACTGCGTTTATTTAAATTTCGGCACACCAAAAGAAGAACCCATAAAAAAGATGACTCTAGATAAAGCCCGCAGATACCTAAAAGACGGACAGTTTCCCCCGGGTTCAATGGGCCCGAAAATAGAAGCAGCTGTTGAGTACATCCACAATAGAGGTAAAAAAGTCATCATCACTTCAGCAAGTCATCTCAAAGCTGCAATGATAAACCGTTCCGGAACCACCATCATTTCGACTTCATAGGGGGGCAAATGATAGAAAATCTGATATCCTTAGAAAAAATTTCTGTATATCAGTTCAGTAAATTAATGGACCTGACTCTTGAAATAAAAAAAAGACCCAAACATTTTAAAAACAGCCTATCTGAACGCCTTGTGGCCGGAGTGTTTCAAAATCCTTCATTCTATACCACGTTCAGTTTTCAGGTAGCTGTCTCTTCGCTTAAAGGATGTCCTGTGGTTATGCAATATTCTGATATTCAGCCTTCATTTAAAACGCTCTCTCCCGTAACTTACCAGTGTCTTGAACAATGGGTAGACGGAGTCTTCATAGAAACAAACAATCATAGCCAAATCAGAGAGCTGGGAAAGGCCCTAAAAGTTCCTGTTATAAACGCTGGCTCAGAAATTTTTTCCCCTTGTCAGGCTCTGGCAGACTTTTTCACAATAAAAGAAAATTATAGAGACCTCACTGACATTAAGCTGGCCTTTATAGGCAGCCAAAAAAGCCTATGCCACAGCTTGCTTTTGGCCTCGGCTCTCTCCGGTGCATTCATCCATATTGCCGGTACTCCTGAAAGCAGACCCGAACAGAAGGTCATTGAGGCGGCAGAAATCAAAGGAAAACAAACAGGATTTAACTATAAGATAACAGAAAATCCCTTAGAAGCAGCCTCAAATGCTGATATTGTCTACTGCTCTTATTCAAATCCAAATCTTTCTTTAGAAGTTGAAAAAAAGCTCTTTTCTATTGACTCACTGTTCTCCCGTTCCCAAAAAGACTCTCTTTTTATGACCAGCATCCCATCTGAGGAATGGCAGAAAAGGATTGTTCAAAAAATTCCTTCAAACCGGTCATTAATTTACAGTCAGGCTGATAATAGACTTCATATTCAGAAAGCGATTATGGTATCATTAATAAGAAACAAGAAAAGAGAAAAATAAAAATGGCTAAGGCAAGAGAAAACACAAAAATATCAAAAGCAGACCTTGATTTCATAAAGGAAAAGCTTTCCCAAAAAGACCAGGTCCCTAATCTGGCTGAATTGACTGAAAGCCTCGCCTACAAAAAAAATGCCAGGCAGTTGAACCAGAAAGTATTCAAATACGATCCCTCGTGCAAATATGAAGTCAATGACCTGATCTGCAAAGAATACGATGAGCCTTTGGTAATCAGCAGCAAAGAAAAACAGCACTTTAAGGGAAAAGTAGTCCTTAAAGTCATAAACAAAATCAAATACCCTGACTATAACTGCGAAATGCTGAAAGTAGATTACACGGGTGGCGGAATATTTCGCAAACACCTAGACTATATGAAAAGGAAGAACACTCAAGTGCTCCTCCCTGCAGCTCCAGCGGAACAGGCCAAAACTCCAGAAGTCCTCAAGAAAGAAGAGGACCCCAGGCTTCATAAACTTCCGATGACAGAAAAGGACATGAAGAACTTAAGCACAAACTTAAAAAAATCCATTTCAAAATCTGATGACTTCTTTGGTTGGGATGAGCACTGGCAGCTGACTAAAAAGAAGATTGAAATTCCTGATAAAAAAATAGAAAAGATTGAAAAGGACTTTAAAGAGAAAAAACAGCCAGCGTCCACTGAAGAATTAATTAAAAAACATTTCAACATAAAGCCTCAAGACAATAAATTTGATATACACTGCTTAAGTCTAAACTATACTCTCAGTAAGGATTACAAGAAGACATTTGTATCTGTCTCCCCCCAAGGTTGGGGCAGATGGTTTCTAAAAGAAATTCTCGACTCTTATTTAGAAGACAAGCCTCTTTTTGCTGAAAAAGCAAGACTCCCTCAATTTGAGGAAAGCCAATATGAACCGATCAAATCAAAAGAACAAAAATTTCCCTTTAAAACCTATCTTTCCTGGAGAGAACTCCTATCAGGCGGCATAAAAATACCCTCAGAACTTGGAAAAGAACTCTCTGAAGCAAGAGAATACATTTTTACGGACGAAGAAGATGAAAAAGAAATCACTGCATTTTTCTATCCCTCCCAGAATACATTCCTTGGTCTGGACGAATTCTATAGAAAACACCATATCCCGCAAGGAGCCAGCCTGACATTAAAGAAAAAAGATTCTTTTCATATAAGTTTTCGCCTTAAAAAATCAAAAAAAAGACTGTCTCTCCCTTATCTGGAATATGATCCCGAGAATGATGAGTTTTCAATAGCTGAAAAAGAGATCTCCACTTACGCTCTTCCCAATAAAATAATCTATATTGAACACGAAACCCTTAAAAAACTGTATGAACTCCCTAAAGAGATAAGAGATAAAGACCTTCGGGAACTTCTCATCACCGTGTTTAAAAATTTTGGCTTTGAAGGCGAAAGACAGACTCTTCACTACAGAAAAGCTTTCCATCTAGTGGATATCCTCAAGCACACTTCAATTGAAGATATAGAAAAAACCCTGTGCCTGTCTCCAGAATTTGCCATGTCTGAGAAAAAGAAAGGCTTATTTTTCTATCAAGAAAAAATCAAAACTGAAAAAGAATTAGAAATGGAAGAGCTTCCCCCAACAGAAGAATTCTCAAAGCCTGAAGAAGAAATTGAAGATAAAAAAGAAACTCTCCCTGAAATCGGGACAGTGGGAGAAATCAGCACCCCAGAAATTCATCTGGAAGAAAGGAAAGAAATCAAACCCCCGAAGAAAAGAAAACCAATTAAAAAGAAAGAAAAGAAAAAACCAGAGGCTGAACCTCCTCCCCTAGAAGAAGAGGAAATCACTTATGAAGAGCCGATTCCAGAAAAAAGACCTAGAAAAACTGAAAAAATGGAAATAGATTTTGAGAAACCCGCCCGCAGCAAGAAAGGGAAAAAGAGAATCATTGAAGAGCAAATAGAGCAGGAAGAATCAGAATTAGAAGCTTTTTATGCGGTAAAGACAGATAAAGAAAAAGAGCTGGGAGAAGAAGGGCTGGAGCTCTTAAAACCTCAAACCAAAGAGAAAAAAGGATATAAAGAACAAGAAGAAAAGCCCTTATCAGAAGGTCTATTCGGAGAGAAATTAAAGTCTGCCTTAGATAAAAAGAAGGATGAAAAATCTAAATCTAAGGAAAAGTGAGCACTTTCTCTGTGAATAAATAAAAATCCGGAACCTTCCCTGATTTACAGTATCTTGTGAAGAGAACCTTCTCTTCGGGTCACTCCCTTTTCTGCCAGCAGTTCCAATAAGGGTATGGCATACTTTCGAGACAATCCGGATATCTTCTTAAAATCCGCCACAGAAAATTGTTTGGTTCCTGATTCCTTAAGCTTGTCGATCAGATTCTTAAGCCAATCTGAATAAAAGATAAACCCCTCTTTTCCATGAATAACTTTCCTTCTTTCCAACAGCACGTTAAATAAACGGTCAAATCTTTCATAAGATATCCCGAACAAATCCTTTAGCTCCTCAAAAGAATAGTTTTTGAACTCTCCTCTTTGACACATTTGGTCCATTTCTCTTACTAACTTCTCATCCTCCTTTGAAATCTTTTTTTCAGGAGGGGAAAGGATAAATCTATGATCGGATTCAGTTATTCTGTTTAAATACTTCAAATAATTTACTGTTAATTCAATCACCTTTGAATGGGCTTGGACTTTTTCTTTTATTTCTTCCAGACTCATGCCATTTTTCTCTGAATCTTCTTCACTGAAGTTTTTGATCAAAGTCAAAACCTTTTTCTCTAATAAATCCAAACTGGTTCGAGAGACCATTAAAATCGGATTGAATGAAACAATCCTCACTTTTTTTTTCTGTTCTAAATCCTGAGATAAATCTAAAATTTCACTCTCAGAAAGTCTTGTTAAATCACTGATTTCCTTTTGGCTCAATCCTTGAAACTTTTTTCTCTTTACCAGTGAGAAGAGCATATCCTCTTCTTTCTTATCCAGCTCATTTAAAAATTCAATATGCTTTTCCACATCTTGAGGGATTCTGTTTTCAGCTTTAGAAAGAAGGACCTTACCCTGTGCGACCAGCTTATTTGTTTTTAAATCCTTGAGCTCAAAAAAATCCTTCCACTTAACCGTGAGGCTTTTCTGAGGATGAATGCGCGCGTACTTTTTTTTCGGCTGTGACTTAGTTGTTTTATAAAAGAATACAGAAGCTCTAACCCTATTTTTAAAGACCACTGCCACATCAATGCCTTTAAAGCTTTCTTGCTTTATTTTTAACTCCAAAACAGCTTCGAAACACATATAACTTTAAATGACCTCCTTAAAATTTTGACTTGCTATGCCAGCTGCAAGTTCATGTTTCTCGATTCGGGATTTACTGAAACGATCACCACTTTTACCTTTTCTCCAATTCTGAACTTCTTCCCGGTTCTCCTTCCTGATATCATTTTATCATCTCTTTTTAAATAAAAATCCTCTTTCATATCATTATAAAATATGATACCTGTGAC
Organism: uncultured Eubacteriales bacterium; assembly: GCA_964445575.1. Lineage (GTDB taxonomy): Bacteria > Acidobacteriota > Aminicenantia > Aminicenantales > Aminicenantaceae > WJMT01. Next base: position 79,661 of record CAYULB010000005.1, on the reverse strand, counting down.
AAAATAGTTGTCCAGCTCAACAATCAGTCCAGACTTTGATATCTCTACAATAAAACCCCTGCATTTCTCACCAAGTCTGTTTTTTAACAAACGATATATCCTCCACTCCAACAGGTCTTTCTCTGCCGCCTCAGCATTCCTTTCTCTCTCGGAACAGTGCACCGCTTTAGACGAAAGTGACCCGGGAACAACTTGAGAACGGTCTAAAATACTTTTTAAAATCCTGTGAACAATAAGGTCTGGGTATCTTCTTATAGGAGAAGTAAAGTGAGTATAATATTTCTTCCCCAGTCCAAAATGACCTGTATTGTGGGGCGAATACACCGCCACTTGAAGGCTTTTCAGCATCTCTAAAGTAATGAATTTCTCTTCAGGCCTTCCTTTTATTTGTTTCAGCACAGATTGAAGGCGTTTGGGCTGGATGGGAAATTTGGAGGTCAGTGTCAAACCAAAGTACTTCAAGATCTCTTGAAACCTTTCTAAATCCTTTTTGGCCGGAGAAGGATGGACCCTGTACAATAGAGGAACATCGCCCTCTGAAAGAAAAGTTGCCACAGCCTCATTAGCAGCCAGCATAAATTCTTCTATCAGCCAGTGAGCCTCATTCGGTTTAAACGGAACCACTGCATCAGGGACTCCTCTTCTGTAAACAAGCTCGGGCTCAGCTATTTCAAAATCAAGACTTCCCGACTCGAATCTCCTCTTTCTTAACAGGGAAGCAAGTTCTCTCATATTCATCAAACTAGGATAGAGAGAAGAATACTTTTCCTTCTCTCTCTGGTCACCTAAAAAAATTTTATATACAGATTTATAAGTCAGTCTCGCTTGAGTGCAAATGAGAGAGCGAAAAAAATCTTTCTTAACCACTTCTCCTCTCTTATTTATTTCAAGTACTACAGAGACAGTCCTTTTTTCCTCTCTTGGCCTTAAACTGCACACCTCGTTTGACAGTCTCTCTGGAAGCATGGGGAGAGTGGTATCGGGGAAATAAACACTGGTTCCTCTTGAATAGGCTTCCCTATCCATAGCAGAATCCTGTTTAACATAAAAAGAAACATCAGCAATATGAACTCCCAGAAGAAACCTCCCTCCTTTGAGCTTCTTAATACTGACTGCATCGTCAAAATCTCTGGCATCCTCACCATCAATAGTGACAGATGTCCAGTTCCGGAAATCCTTTTTCAGTCTTCTTTCAGCCCGGCTGAAATCTGTTTTGAGGTCCTTTGATTCTTTTACTACCTCGGGGGGAAAAGAAGTAGACAGTCCATACTTTCTGACTATAACCTCGATATCCACACCCGGGTCCTCGGGCTTTCCCAAAATCCTGACCAACTCCTTGGTGGAGCGCTGGACCTCAATGATGGTCCCTTCTTCAAGCCCGGCTCTCGAGGAAGGCTTAAAAAAAATTCCTTCTTTTGAGGGGGACCCAAAAGGAAAGTAAAATTCCCGGCCCCTGCTCTTTTTATACATTCCTATGGTTGTGTTTTTTGCTTTTTTAACTACCCGGATGATTTCTCCTTCTGGCTTTCTTTTTTTTCTGTCATAAGTATAAGCCACCTCAACCTCATCACCCAAAACAGCATCGCTAGATTTTCCCGGAGGGATGAATATATCTTGGAGATCCTCTTTATCAGGCTCGACAAATCCATAATCTTTGACTACAGTGACCAGCTTCCCAGTGATCACTTCCTTTTCCCGATGCAAAAAATACTTACCCCCCATTCTGAAAATCAAACCAGCTTTTTCTAGCTGGTTCAGCCTGGTCTTCAGGGTATGCTTTTCTTTTGGGTTAATATTCAGTTTGTGAACCATCTTCTGAAAGCGGATTCCATAGCTGTATTTTTTCAAAATTCTGAGAATTTTATCTATCATGGTTTCACATCAATAATAAAATAAAGAAACATAAGGAATCTTGTGTTTTTTTCGAACGTTCTGAAGGTATTTTCTGCGGGCAATCTGAATTTTTTCAGATTCCTGAGTAACCCGGTACTGAGTGCTGACTTCCTTTTTGTATTTTTCTATACTGCCCTCAGGTGCGCGTTCCAGGAGCAGCTGGTCCACTTGTTCATCCCTTTTTTCCAGAACGTTTTCGTCTAAATTCTCTGCGGACAAATCATCAAGAATATCCTGATATAGAGCTTTAAGATAACTCATTTCTTTTGATAAATCACTCAAAAAGCTCTTCACTTGGGCTTTAATCCTTTTGATTTTCTTTTCTCTGGTTTCATCCGTACCTTTTTGTCCGATTCTCCTTTCTCTATACTGGTGGCAAGCTAAGGAAACAAAGCGGTTGCAGAAAGTCAAGGTAAAACTTTTTCGAAAACTTTGGTTCCTTCTGAAATATTCATAAGCTGACTTTATTCCCTCCAGCACTATATTTAAGGGCACTTGATGCTCCTCCCATTCCTCAATAACACCTATCTCTCTAGCAGAAAGAATAAACGGAGCGCCTCTCAAGCTGAACAACAACCGGGCAATGGTTTGATAATACTGCTCCTGCCCTGAGTTTTGGTCAATCATTGATTTTTTATCCATCCTTATCCAGATGCTTTCGATTTAAGTCAAAGATGATTCTCAATCCTTGAAGAACCAAGTCAGAATCATGATAGTCAATGCACTCCAGTTTATCAAATAAGATGGATGAAAATCCTCCAGTCCCGATAACAGTAGCGTCTTCACCAATTTCTTTTTTCATTTCCCGGATGATATTTGACACAAGACCTGTATAGCCAAAATACAGTCCAGACTGCATGCTGGCAACCGTGCTTTTTCCAATGGCTTTTCTTATTTTTATTATGTCTATTCTGGGAAGTTTTGCTGTCTTATGATAAAGAGCTTCTGCTGATATCTGGATTCCGGGAGCGATGGACCCACCCATGTATTCCCCCTTAGGAGAAACCGCATCAAAAGAGGTTGCCGTACCAAAATCAACCACAATACATGGAGCACCATAATAGCGGGAAGCTGCTACAGCCGAAGCAATCCGGTCTGCTCCCACTTCATGCGGATTGTCATAAAGAATAGGCATTCCTGTCTTTATGCCGGGACTTACCTCAAGCGCTCTCATTTTGAACATTCTCTTGATTAATTTTTGAAATACAGGATTTAACGGGGGAACCACACTGGATATGATCACACCGGCAACCTCAGATATATCAAGTCCAGAGTGAGAAAATAGATTCATAAGAACAACCTGATACTCATCACAGGTCTTTTCTCTTTCCGATCTGATCTGCCATTTTTCAACTAAATCACTTCCTCCAAATACACCCAAAGCAATACTGGTATTACCAATATCAATAGCAAAAAGCATCTTAGCTCTCCTGTTTCCTGTCTTTGCTTTATGATATTGTACCAACTACCTCTTCATTGTGGAAGCATTTCACATTTTTCTTTAAAATGGAGATGTATAAAAACAGTATATAAAAACAGTACAGTATATAAAAACAGTACCGTGTTACCCGTTCACCTATATTTACTATGAAATTCAGCAGTGGCTGAAGCGACCTTGAAAATACGGTGAAAGGTGAGTTGTGAACGGTAAAAAAAATGGCGATTAAAATAAAAAATACAAACATGAAAAAGGGTCAACTCAATGTTCTTGATAAAATCTTGTCAATCGCTGAAATTAAATTCAATAAAAACATCGCTATTTTTTTATGAATAGTTCAGGCTATTTATCTTGAATCATAAGGAGGATGGAATGTTAAAATTAAAAATAGGCTTTGTGCTTCAGTCCTATACAGGGAATCCCGGTCCCCATGAACGCTCTGATGGGCCAGAACTTATCTATAAAGAAGCCCAAAAAATTTTTTGGCAGGAAGGAGTTGAAAAAGCAGCCAAAAAAATCATCCGTCTTACTCCCCAAGAAGAAAAAGAATATGGATTATGGCACCGAATGGGCCTTGCCAATGGACACTTAAGTCGTGAAGTGACCCCTTTGGTTCAAAAAAATATATTTGTTCTCGGTTTATTAGGAAACTGCAACAGTTTGAGTGGAATGCTTGCCGGTCTTCAAAATTCAGGGGACACCAAAAATCCACTGTCTCTGGGCCTGGTGTGGATGGATGCTCACGCAGACTTTAACACTCCTGAGACAACTTTGAGCGGCTGGCTAGGCGGTATGCCGGTGGCTGTTGCTGCGGGAAAATGCTTGCACCGCCTTAGAAAAAAATCCGGACTGCAAATCCCCTTATCGACTCAAAATATAATCATGCTGGGACTGCGTGATGTTGACCCTCTTGAACAGAAGCTCATCCAAGACTCATCGATCACCACAATCTCTTCCCAGGAGATGCTGGAAGACAAAAAAATATTCATAGAATCATTATCCCAGCTTTCAAAAAAGGTTCAAACCATCTATGCACACATTGACTTGGATGTACTGGATGCATCCTCTATTCCTGGACATAACTTTGAAGTCTCCGAAGGACCCTCACCAGCTCAGCTGTCAGAAATTCTCAGGGCTGTCATGCGATTTGATAAAGTTAAAGCATTGGGTATTGCGTCTTTTCCAACTCCTGAATACGGAAGAAAAAAAAGTATGGATTCCACCGTCCAGCTCATTTCAGCAGCTATTCAGGGTCTCAAACAAAGAAAAAACTCTTGACAGCCGCTTTAAATAGGACTAATATAGTCCTATATAGAAACCTGGTATTAGAATGGATGTTATTAGAAGGAACACAGATTATTCATTGCGCTTAAGTCTTAATCTTGCCCAGAGATACGGAAAAGAAGAGGTGTCAGCACGGGTACTCTCTGAAAAAGAAAAAATTCCTTATCACCTCACCTGCAAGCTTCTGCAAAACCTTCATGGAGCCGGTTTTGTCAAGAGTACAATGGGACCGAAAGGGGGATATTCACTGGCTCGTCCCCCCAAGGATATCACTCTAGCTTCCCTTGTCAGTTCAGTCCAGGGGCCCGTGAGTCTTAATCGATGCTTATTTGAAAAAGGGATCTGTCCCAAACAGCCCCACTGCCCCATAAGCAGGAAGCTTTCAGAACTGCAGCAGAGTATTGAATCTTTTCTAAACAGAACCACCTTGGATGATCTGTGTGCAAAATAGATTTCGGTTAAAAACGATCAAATAAGGAGAAAGTCATGAAACGCCAAATCATTGAAATCGATGATAAAAAGTGCAATGGCTGCGGACTGTGTGTCCCCAGCTGCCCAGAAGGGGCTCTCCAGGTCATAGATGGAAAAGCACGGTTGGTGAGCGACCTTTTCTGCGATGGATTAGGGGCATGCATTGGTGAATGTCCGGAGGGGGCCATATCAGTTATTGAACGGGAAGCCCAACCTTATGACGAAGCCAAAGTCATGGAAAATATCATCAAAGCAGGTCCTAATACCATTAAAGCCCATTTAAAGCATCTGAAAGACCACGGACAAGAAAAATATTATACCCAAGCGGTCGACATTCTAAAACAAAAATGTATCCCTATGCCTGAAGAGGAAACAGAACCTGCCTGTGTCTCTGAGGGATGTCCTGGCCTAAAAGGCCAACAAATCGAACAAAAAACCTCTCCACAAAAACCAAGCTCAGGAGAAATCCGCTCTGAACTGAGGCAGTGGCCCATTCAGCTCCACCTTTTAAATCCCAACGCCCCTTATCTCGAAAACGCAGACCTTCTTATATCTGCTGACTGCGCCCCCTTTGCTTTTGCTTCTTTCCATTCACAATTTATTAAAGACAAGATTGTGATCAATCTGTGTCCAAAATTAGATAAAGGGATTGACCAGTATATTGATAAACTGGCTCAAATCTTTAAAACCAAAAATATCCGATCAATCCACATCGTACGGATGGAAGTCCCTTGCTGCGGAGGAATTGAATTCATTGTAAAGAAAGCTCTGGAAAAAGCAGGCAAAACTCATCCCACAGCTCGAAGCATTATCACCATTCACGGAAACATCAAAGAAGAGGAGGCAACATGAATCCTGAAATCAGCGAGTTTAAAGAAAAAAGTCAAAGTCTCAAAAACGCCGTCCAATATTCAAAGGGTTCTGTGGTCAGCAAAACCATCATCCAAAGAAAAAGCGGAACAGTCACTCTTTTTGCATTTGATGAAGGCCAGAACCTGAGCGAGCACACCGCTCCCTATGATGCCCTGGTGCTGGTCATAGAGGGAGAAGGAGAAATCATTATCAATGATAAAGCCCATCTCGTGGATTCTGGAAGCATGATCCTCATGCCCGCTCATAAACCTCATGCTGTGAATGCCAAAAAAAAATTTAAGATGCTTCTGGTCATGATCAAAGATTAAAGAATCCCCAGTCCTTGAACCTGCTTTGCTTCTCCCCTTATTCAAACCGGGTTTCTTTATCTATCCATTCCAAATACTTCCCATATCCTTTAACCAAAGGGACCGCCACAATCTCAGGCAACTCATAGGGGTGAAGTTCCAGGATTGCTTTTTCAATCCTTGAATAGAGCTCCTGCTTGGTCTTAATGAAAAGGATGAATTCTTGGTCTTTTGTTATTTTATTCTCCCACCAATAAAAAGATTGGCCTAAAGATGATACCGTGACGCAGGCAGCCAGCCTTTTCTCCACCAGGCCAGCAGCTATCTTTTCCGCTGCTTTCCTGTCCCCGACAGAAGTCAATACCAGTAAATGTGAACTCATTTCAATCCCCCTAATTTTTCTTTAATGGTTATTTCTCCTGAAAGAAACCGCTCTTCGTTGCCCTCTATCTCCAGGACAATTTTCCCTTCTCTATCCAGCCCTTTAAACCTTCCTGATAAACTCCTCTCTTTTGCCTCTGCTTTTAATAAGTCTCCTTTTTGATAGGAGGATACTTTAAGATATTCTCTCAGTATCTCTTCATCTTTCCTCTTCAGAAAAGTCTTATACCAATTTTCTAAACAGCAGCAGATGGCTGACAAAAGAATTTCTCTATCAATATCTTTCTGGCTGAACATTTCCAGAGAAGCAGCGCTTTTTTTTAGTTCTCCGGGGAAATCGTCTTTATTTTGCTTCACATTGATGCCAATTCCTGCCACACTGTAGTTCAGTTTTTTTCCAGAAAAACTGCTTTCACAGAGGACTCCTCCTATTTTTAATCCCTCACACACCAAATCATTGGGCCATTTTAACTTTGTGGGAACACCCCAATGACTGAAAATGGCTTCCCTGACTCCAAGGGATACAGCCAGGGGAAGAACCGACAAATCAGACCTTAAAGGAAAGAGAACCACAGAAAAATAGAGCCCTTTATCCGGCATAGAAAACCATCTCCTGCCTTGAGTCCCTTTTCCCTTTGTCTGCTCCCCACACACCACCACTTCTCCCTCTTCAGCTCCTTTCTCAGCCAACTCCCTTGCCACGACATTGGTGGATGAGCAGCTTTTGATTCTATGAATTTTGCTCCCAATTTCCATTTTTTACGCGCAAACAAATGCTTTGTCTCAACCAGATTTGATACGATCCCTTTCCTGCCTTCAGTCAGAAGACCAGTGATTTATTTGACTGATATTCTGCTCAAGTTTTTTTCTCTTGTTTTCTAGCTTTCTAAGTCCTCTGTGGGTCTCCTCTATAACTTTTTCTGGAGCCCTCTCCAGAAAACTTTCATTCTCTACTCTCTTTTTAAGCTTCTGATAATCTTCTTCAATTTTTTTTATTTCTTTTTCAAGCCGCTTTTTCTCAACCTCAAAATCTATCAATCCGGGTTCTACCGGAATCCCCACTTCTAAATTCCCTGCCATTCCTTTGATATATTTTTTTTCTGGCGGAAAGGTGGGAAGCACTTCTGTGTGCTTAACCGATGCTAGAAAGCAAATGTATTTTCTATACTCCAATATCTGGTCTCTCAAATCTTTATCATCTGCTTTGACAGCCAGATCAATTTTTTTCTGTGGAGCGATATGGTTTTCAGACCGGATGGTTCTGACTTCCACGATAAGGTCTTTCAAGATATTCACAAACTCCTCAGCCTCTTTATCTTCCCAGGACGGATCTACCCTCGGAAATTCGGCTTTCACCAGTGTTTCTCCTTCCACAGGAAGGTTTTGCCAGATTTCTTCGGTTACAAACGGCATAAAAGGATGGAGCAGCCTTAATACTTTATCCAAACTGTCTATCAAGATTGCCAGACTTGATTTGTGGCCCTCCTGCAGATCAAGCTTTACCAACTCTAAATACCAATCGCAGAATTCATGCCAAATGAAATGATAGATGTTGTTCGCTGCTTCATAAAAATTATATTTCTCCAAAGAGTCATTCATTTCTGCAATGACCTCGTTCAATCGAGTCCTGATCCACCTGTCAACCAGAGTCATTTCATTCCTATTGACATCCGGGATATCTTCCTTGATATTCATAAAAACAAACCGGGAGGCATTCCATATCTTATTGACAAAAGCTCTGTACCCAGCCATTCTTTCTTCAGAAAGAGAAATATCCATCCCAGGAACAGCCAGAGCCGCTAGGGTAAACCGGAGAGCATCTGTTCCGTATTTCTCTATCATATCTAACGGGTCTATGATGTTTCCCTCTGACTTGCTCATCTTTTTCCGCTTGAAATCCCTCACTAAACCGTTTATATAGACTTCCTCAAAGGGAATGTCTCCCATAAATTTAAGCCCCATCATAATCATACGGGCAACCCAGAAAAAAATGATATCAAATCCGGTGGACATAAGGTCAGTGGGATAAAAGGTCTTAAGGTCATCTGTTTTCTCTGGCCACCCCATTGTGCCGAACGGCCACAACGCCGAACTGAACCAGGTATCCAGGACATCTTCATCCTGCTTTAATTCTCTGCTTCTGCATTCTTCGCACTCAGAAGGAGTCTCTTCGGCAACAATTACCTGGCCGCATTCCTGGCAGTACCAGGCAGGAATCCTGTGGCCCCACCAGAGCTGTCTAGAAATACACCAGTCATGAATATTGTACATCCATTCAAAATAAGTCTTGCTCCAGTTTGAAGGAATAAAGCGAATTTTTCCTTTTTTGACCACTTTAATAGCTTCTTTAGCCAGCGGTTCTATCCGGACAAACCACTGCCAGGAAAGATGAGGCTCTATCACTGTTTTGCACCGGTAACAGTGTCCTACAGAATGAGAATAATCCTCAACTTTCTCTAAATATCCTTCTTGATTTAATTTAGAAACAACCCGCTCCCTGCACTCATACCGGTCCAGTCCTTCAAATTCTTTGCCTGCTGCTTGGGTCATTTTCCCTCTGCCGTCTATCACAATGACCTGCTCAAGCCCATGGCGTTTCCCCATTTCAAAGTCCGCGGGGTCATGAGCAGGAGTGACCTTAACCGCACCTGTGCCAAATTCCCTGTCCACTGATTTTTCTTTGATCACGGGAATTTTCCTGTTGACCATGGGAAGAATGGCCTTCTTTCCATGATATTTCTTAAACCTCTTGTCCTTGGGATGAACAGCGACAGCAGTGTCGCCGAGCATGGTTTCTGGCCTGGTAGTGGCCACTATCAAGCATTCTTCAATATCAGCAAGGGGATACTTTATATAATAAAGTTTTGCCTTGAGCTCCTTATGCTCAATCTCGATATCAGAAAGAACTGTGCTGCATTTAGGACATCTGTTGACGAGATAATAATCCCTATAGATCAATTTTTCATTATACAAATCTACAAAGACCTTTCTGACTGCCCGTGAAAATCCTTTATCCAGGGTAAATCTTTCTCTTGTCCAGTCTAAAGAGAAACCAAGCCTTTTTAACTGATGGATAATCTTTCCCCCGTAGTTTTTCTTCCAATCCCAGGCAATCTTAAGAAATTCCTCCCGCCCCAGCTCTTCCTTTTTTATCCCCTCCTGATCCAGCTTTCTTTCAATAACATTATGTACCGCTATACTGGCATGATCTGTTCCTGGAAGCCACAGCACATTATAACCCTGCATCCTCTTCCACCTGACAATGATATCAGGAAGCGTGAAACACAACGCATGTCCCATATGAAGAGAACCTGTCACATTGGGGGGAGGAAGGACCATAGAGAATTTCAGTTTGGAGGAGGGGACCTCAGGAGTAAAGAATTTGTTTTCAATCCAGAAATCTGCCCACTTCTTTTCCACAGGTTCCGGGTCATAAGATTTTTTCAATACTTTTCTTTCACTCATGGATCAACCTATTATTTGGGTTTGAACAACAAAGGTATTATATTCAATCATCCAGGGGAATCAAGTGCCAGGTTAATTGTCCGGGTTTTTCTTTATTTCTCTGATAACCCCGGCTTTCACCCTTTTTTCCAATTCCTTGGCTGCTTCATAGATTTCTTTTTTTACTATGTTTCTGATTTTGCTGTTCATATTTTTTTCAGCAGCATCCAGTTGTTTCTGAATCTTTCTTTCCATATCTACTATCTCATCAAAAGAGGGTTCCTCGGGAAGTGTATCCATTCCTTTTTCTTGTTCCATAAGACTCTTTACACTCCGGGCCACTTCTCCTGAATCAAACGGCTCTCTGAACAATCCATGATGGGGTATCCTGGATATTTTCTCTTCATCCAGCCCCTCAAAAGCTCCTATTAAAAATATGATAGGGATGTTCCCGTAGTCACTGGATTCAGCGATATACTCTCCCACTTCAAATCCTCCTTTTTCTTCAAGTGATATCCCTAACACAAAGGCATCTGGATCTACATGAGGGATACTGGCAGTAAGTTCGTTCCCATTGGAAAAAGTATAAACATCAAAACCTAAATCCACAAGCGCCATCCGAAGCGCTTCTAAAGCAGACAGGCTGGAATCACCGATGATAACTTTATATCTCATTTTCTTTAATCTTTAACATGAAGTAACTCATGACTCACACTTCCTGTGTCTATCTCTGTTAATATTTAATATTGAATAATCACAGAATTCTCTCCCAGTAAAGATTCCAAGCTCTCAATGAGTTCTTCAGCAGGTGTGACTCCCTGGATATCAACAGATTTGACCACTACTCTGTAGGAGCTTTCTGTTTCAAGCTCAAACAATAAAGGGCATTCCCCTGGCCATGACCTTAAAATCCTCTCCAACTCGCTGTAAACAGATTTCTCCAAAGCAGGCATATATATCCGAATCACCATAAGCTTAGCAAGGTCCTGAATAGCATCGGACAAAAGAAAAATAGAAGACAGGATCAGCCGACGATTGTCATTTTCGCCCATGGACTGAGCTTTGACAAACACCAGGGAATCTTTCTGTATGCAGTCGTAGTACTTTTGGTAGCTTTCAGGAAAAGCCACAACCTCGCAGCGGCCGCTCATATCCTCCAGAACAAAAGTAGCCATCCTCTCCTCTCTCTTTGTCTTTAAGGGCTTCACAGCTGTTATGATGCCTGCCAGTCTTACTTCCATGCCAGTGGTATTTTCCTCATTCAGCTGATTTATCGAGTGAGAGATAAGACTCTTAATCCCGTTCCCATACCGAGCAAGGGGATGACCGGTCAAATAAAAACCTAAGGCTGATTTTTCATTAGCCAGAAGCTCAACTTCATCCCATTCCGGCATCCTATTGACTTCAGAAGGCATAGAAGGAGGTTCCATCTGTCTGGTGCCAAAAAGCATTTCCTGGTCAGAGGATTTAACATCATATATATCATGAGTGTACTTGATCATGCTGTCTATCAAACTGTAAAGCTGGGCTCTTTTCAGGCCAAACGTGTCCATGGCCCCTGACTTGATGAGGCTTTCTATCACTTTCTTATTGAAGCATTTGGGGCTGGTGTTCCAGCAGATATCAAAGGGCGATTTGAATTTCCCCAGTTTTCTCCGCGCTTTTATGATTTCTTTGACAGGGTTTTCTCCCACATTTTTGACGGCAGACAATCCAAAGCGGATATCATTCCCTTTGACTGTAAACATTAAATCACTTTCATTTATATCCGGGGGCAAAACCGTTATCCCCATTTCCCGGCATTCATTGATATACTTGACCACCTTGGATGTATCCCCCCTCTCTGCTTCTGAGGTCAACAAGCAAGCCATAAAACAAACAGAATAATGAGACTTCAAATAGGCTGTATGATAGGCAAGATAGGCATAGGCTGCACTGTGAGATTTGTTGAATCCATACCCGGCAAAAAATTTGATTTTCTCAAATATTTTTCTGGCCTTATCCTTACTGACTCCCTTTTTCTGGGCTCCCTCCATAAATCTTTTTTTCATATCCCTCATCACTGAAGGCTTCTTCTTTCCCATTGCCTTTCTCAGCAGGTCTGCTTCTGCCATGGAAAATCCCGCTATGTCTGTGGCTATCCTCATGACCTGCTCCTGGTATACAATCAATCCTTTTGTCTCCTTGAGAATGGACTCCAGTTCGGGAAGGTCATACTCTATCTTATCCGGATAATTCTTATTTTTTATGAAATCTTCAGTCATCCCGCTCTGTAAAGGCCCTGGCCTGTGCAGAGCATTTAAGGCAATAAGATCCCGGAAATTTTCAGGTTTATATCTGATCAGCAGATCTCTCATCCCAGAACTCTCAAATTGAAACACACCGTTTGTTCTCCCCGCCTGAAAGAGTTTAAAGGTTTTTTCATCATCCAAAGGAAGATTCTCAAGGTCTATGTCTTCCCCTAACTCTTTTTTTACCATCTCCACAGTATCTTGAATCACCGTCAAATTCCTCAATCCGAGAATATCCATTTTCAGAAGCCCTAAGGATTCAATGTCCTGCATGGGAAATTGAGTGGTGACCTCATCCTTAGCAGACTTGTACAGGGGCAAAAACTCCACCAGTGGCTTTGGAGTGATCACTATCCCGGCTGCATGGGTAGAAGGATGCCTTATCTGCCCTTCTAAATTTTTTGCTACGGATAGAAGCTCTGAAACCAAAGGGTCCTCTTTTATTAACTCTTTCATCTGAGGTATTTTTTCAGACGCATCATCAATAGACGCATCATCCCCAAAAGAGGGGATCATCTTGGCCACTTTATCCACTTTGGAAAGAGGAATATCCAATGCTCTCCCCGCATCTCTTACTGCCTGTCTTGCAGCCATGGTACCAAAAGTGATGATCTGGCAGACGTTTTCTTCTCCGTACTTCTTCTTTATATAAGCCAGCACCTCATCTCTTCTGCGTCCACAAAAATCTATATCTATATCAGGAAGGCTTATTCTTTCCGGGTTTAAAAACCGTTCAAATAAAAGGTCATATTCCAACGGATCAAGAGCTGTAATCCCCAGAGAATAAGCGAGCAGACTCCCGGCTGCAGAACCCCGTCCTGGCCCCACAGGAATATTCCGGGATTTGGCTTCTCTTATAAGGTCCCAAACAATCAAGAAATAGCCCTCAAAGCCCATTTCTTTAACCAGTCTCATCTCTTTTTCTATCCGGCTTTCATACTCTTTTCGACTGGGAAGCTCTTTTTTCTCAATGTGGGGATGAAGCAGCTCCATTTTTCTCTTAAATCCTTCTAAAACCACTCTTTCAAAATATTCATCCAGACTGAGACCATTTTCTGGCCTGAATTGAGGCAGATGGTATCCACTGGAGCTCAGGTTGAAATGACACTGCTCTGCAATCCTCTGGGTATTTTCTACAGCCTCGGGAATACTGCTGAACAAATCAGACATTTCTTGTGAAGATTTCAAGTAGAATTCCTCTGTCCCAAACCGGATCCGGTCTTTATCTTTGACTTTCTTGTTTGTCTGAATGCAGAGCAAAACATCATGACTCTCTGCATCTTTCTTTTCTAAATAATGAACATCATTGGTTGCCACCAGAGGGATGTTCAATTTTTCGCTTATCTGGATAAGTTTAGGATTGATTTTCTTCTGGTCATCCAGTCCGTGGTCCTGTATCTCAAGAAAAAAGTTTCCTCTGCCAAAAATAGAAAGATACTCTTCTGAAGTCTGCTCTGCTTTCTGGTCTAAATCATGAACCAAATAATCATTTATTTCACCCTTTAAACAGGCAGATAAACCAATAAGCCCATCCTTATATTTAAAAAGAAGCTCCCTATCAATACGGGGACGATAATAAAAGCCTTCCAGATAACTCAAGGTAATCAGCTTACATAGATTCCGGTATCCGGTTTTATTTTTTACCAATAAGAGCAAATGATAATGATGAGCCCTATTGGGATTAGGCCTTTTATGCTTCCGGCTTTTGGGAGCGATGTACATTTCACACCCTAAAATAGGTTTTATGCCGATTTCTTTGGCCAAATTAAAAAAGGAGACCGCCCCAAAAATATTTCCGTGGTCAGTCATGGCCACAGCATTCATTTTCAATTCCTTAGCCCTGCGAATGAGAGATTCAATATTCAGAGCTCCGTCCAGGATGCTGAATTCGGTATGATTGTGAAGATGTATAAACTGAGATTCCATTTTATTCCCACTCAATCGTGCCGGGAGGCTTAGATGTTATATCGTACACCACTCGGTTCACTCCTTCAACTTCATTCACAATGCGGGTCGATATCCTGGACAACAAAGAAGGATCCGCTTGAAACCATCCCGCAGTCATCCCATCAATACTCTGAACCAATCTCACTACCACCACCCGTTGGTAGGTTCTCTTATCTCCCATGACTCCCACTGATTTAACTGGAAGCAGGACAGCAAATGCCTGCCATAAGTCACGGTAGATCCCTGCTCTCTTCACTTCTTCAATGACCACAGCATCGGCATCTCGTATTGTTTTCAACCGGTCTTTGGTTACCTCTCCCACCACACGCACGGCTAAGCCGGGCCCAGGAAAAGGATGCTGATAGACAAAATCACTCTCCACTCCCATTTCTGTTCCCAGTTTTCTTACTTCATCCTTAAAAAGCTCTTTAAGTGGCTCTACCAGCTTGAAACAAAGTTTCTCTGGCAGCCCCCCTACGTTGTGATGAGATTTGATGCTGGAGGAAGGACCTGTGACCGGGTTGCTTTCTATCACATCCGGATAAATGGTTCCCTGGGCAAGAAACTTAACTCCTCCTATTTTTTGAGCTTCCTGTTCAAATATCTTAATAAATTCCCTCCCGATGATTTTTCTTTTCTCTTCTGGCTCGACCACTCCCCTCAGCTTTTCCAAAAATCTTTCCGAAGCATCCACGGTTACTAATTCAAGCTCAAACTCTCTTTTGAATTTATTCATAAGGTTCCTAAACTGTCCTTTTCGCAGCAGACCATTATTTACAAATATGCAGGTTAGATTTTTTCCCACAGCCCGCTTGACCAGTAGAGACGTCACCAGAGAGTCCACTCCTCCGCTCAGACCGCAGATCACCTTTTCTTCTCCGATCAATTCTCTCAGCTTCTGAACTTTTTTATCAACAAAAGAGCCCATGTTCCACTCGGGTCTCATGCCCGCCAATTTAAACAGAAAGTTAGATAAAATATTTTTCCCCTGGTGAGTGTGAATGACTTCAGGATGAAACTGAACCCCAAATATTTTATCCTCCCAGTTTTCAATCACAGCCGCATCACAGTTTTCTGTTACTCCCGTTACTGAAAATCCTGGGGGCGCTTCTAAAACCCGGTCTCCATGACTCATCCATACCTGGGTGCTGTCATCAATTCCTTGAAGCAGTCCTTCTCTCTTTACAGCTTCAAGAGAAGCAAAACCATACTCTCTCTTCTGAGAAGGAGCCACTTTGCCGCCCAACAATTCAGATATCAGTTGAAGGCCGTAGCATATGCCCAGCACAGGAACTCCAAATTCTTTGATGTTTATCTTTAGCTTGGGCGCATCCCTGTCATAAACACTCTGAGGCCCTCCAGACAGAATAACCGCGCCTGGGTTTTCTCTTTTTATTTCTGAAAGCGTCACATCAAAGTTCAGAATCTCTGAAAAAACTCCCAGTTCTCTAATCTTCCTGGCAATAAGTTGCGTGTATTGGGAGCCAAAATCAAGTATAATAACCTTTTTCATGTCCCGATTTTATCAGACTCATATTTGGTTGTAAATCAAAACCCTGTAATGAAATAAATATTCCTAGAATTGACTTAACCATTCAAATTTTTTATAGTGGACTCAAGATGGATAGAGAAGAACTTATAAAAGATTTATGCATAGAAACCGATTCAAAAATTGTCCTCTTAGTCATGGACGGACTGGGAGATTTACCTGAAAATGGAGTGACAGCTCTGGAAGCAGCTTCCACTCCCAATCTTGACTCCGTGGCAAAAGCAGGATGCTGCGGACTCACAGACCCTGTTTTTAGAGGAATCACACCGGGCAGCGGGCCAGCCCATTTGTCACTTTTTGGCTATGAGCCGACAAAATACATTCTGGGAAGAGGAATTTTAGAGGCACTGGGAATCGATGTGTCTGTTGAAAAGAATGACCTGGTTGCAAGGGGAAATTTTGCTACCTTAAAAGATGGGCTCATTGTAGACCGAAGAGCGGGAAGGATCTCAACTGATAAAAATCAAATTCTCTGCGAAAAGCTGAATAATTCTATAAAAGAAGTCAAAAACGCTAAAATTTCATTTTATACTGGAAAAGAACATCGCTTCGTCATTAAATTCACGGCTCCAGATTTATCAGACCATTTATCTGATGCCGATCCTCAAAAAGAAAACAAACCCAAAGTATACCCAAAACCCCTCTCCTCAAAGGCCCAAGAAACTGCAAACATGGTCAACGAAGTTATGGATAAAGTTACAGAAGTCCTTAAACAAGAAAGCCAAGCAAACACCATACTGCTTCGGGGATTCTCAAAATTCCCTTCAATTCCCAGCATGCAGGACCTGTTTAAATTAAAACCCGCAGCTGTAGCCAATTACCCCATGTACAGGGGTCTGGCAAAATTGGTGGGTATGGATGTGTTGGAAGTGGGTTCTGAACTGGAAGACCTGTTTGAAACTCTGAGAAGATTCTATAAAGAATATAACTTTTTTTATGTCCATGTGAAAAAAACCGATTCCTTTGGTGAAGATGGAAATTTTCAAGCAAAAAAAGAAATCATTGAAAAAACAGACCGGTGCATCCCTTTCATTCTTGATTTAAAGCCAGATGTATTTGTGGTGACGTCTGACCATTCCACTCCCTGTCTCCTAAAGTCCCACTCCTGGCACCCCAATCCTTTTTTGATCTTCTCAAGGTCTGCCCAAGTCGATAAGGTTGAAAAATTTACAGAAAAAGAATGCAGCCTGGGTTATCTGGGACGGTTCAGAGCTGTGTATGCCATGCCTCTCATGCTCGCCCATGCTGGCAAAATGACTAAATTCGGAGCCTGATGATTAACAAAAACAATTTTACTAGATTAGGAAAAAAAGCTATAAAAGTTGTCCTTTTGGTTATTCTTGTCCTGCCTGGAGCTTTCTCTCAATCCAACACCGACCCTCGAATTGAAATCTACAACCTCCGCTATCATATTCATCCTTCCTTTACCAGGATAGTCGTCGATGTGGGAGAATTGAGAGAATATTTTTTTGATGAACTCAGCTCTCCCGACCGAATCTATGTGGATATCTATCAGGCTAGACTCAACCCCATTCTTCACACCAAAACCGTTAATCTGGACAATGATTATATCCAGAAAATTAGAATCGCTCAAAAAAACCAGACCACGGTTCGATGTGCGGTGGACATTGATTTATCAAAGATAGACCACTATCGGGTGTGGCATCTTCCCGATCCTTTTAGAATTATCATTGACCTCTATCCCATGAAAAATTCAACCACTCCCCAGCCAACAGAATCCGGCTACTCTATGGTCCGACAGCTGGGCCTCGGGATAAAAAGGATCGTCATAGACCCCGGACACGGAGGAAAAGATCCCGGATGTATAGGGAGTAAAAACATTCAGGAAAAGACAGTTGTCTTAGATATAGCCAGAAGATTAAAAAACCTCCTCGTCACCCATCAGGGTTTGGAAGTCATAATGACAAGAGAAACAGACATATTTGTCCCGGTTGAAGACAGACCTGTTATCGCCAATCAAAAGAAAGCAGACCTCTTTATCTCTATTCACGCCAATGCCAATCCCAGGAAGAACTACTCAGGAACAGCCACCTTTTTTCTTAACTTCAGTACAGACCCCTCGGTAAATGTCATCGCAGCAAGAGAAAACGCAACTTCCACTAAAAGTATTGCGGATATGAAAGAAATTATCACCAAAATCGCTCAAAACAGCAAAATAAAAGAATCTAAAGAAGTGGCAGAAAATATCCAGGAATGCCTGACCTCAAATCTGGGAAAATCTTATTCTAATATCCGGAACTTGGGAGTAAAAGGCGGTCCTTTCTGGGTTCTGATCGGAGGAGACATGCCCTCTGTACTGGTTGAGACACTCCATCTATCCAATGCCAGAGAAGAGGGTCTGCTCATGACTGAGGAGGCCCGCCAGAAAATTGCTGAAGGAATCTATCAAGGCATTCTGAAGTATATGCAATCATTAGGAAAAGGATAAAAAAAATGAAAAGAAGAGATTTTTTAAAAAATATTACTGCCGGAAGCATTATTCTTAATGTCAATCCAGGCATTTTTGCTCAAGCCAAGAAATTCCCTGACTTGGCAGTGGTAGAGGGAGAATCTCCCTCCAAGATCACTAGAGAAGCGCTTAAAACTATCGGAGGCCTGAGCCGGTTTGTTTCCAAAGGAGATGAAGTTTTGGTCAAACCAAACATAGGATGGGACAGAACTCCGGAGCAAGCTGCCTGTACCAACCCTGAAGTCATTAAGACTTTAGTGGAGCTCTGTTTTGAAGCAGGAGCTAAAAAAGTCAAAGTCATGGACCATCCCACCAATCCTGCAAGAAGAACCTACGTGCGCTCTGGCATTGCCGAGGCGGCCAAACAAGCCGGAGCTGATGTCCCGTTCCCCAACGAACACAAACTTACAAAAGTCCCCATTCATGGAGAAAAACTCAAGGAATGGGAAGTTTACAGAGACTTTTTAGAAACAGACAAGCTCATAAACGTCCCCATCACCAAACACCACAGTTTGTCCCGACTGACCTTGGGCATGAAAAACTGGCTGGGTGCTCTGGGAGGCAATCGAAATCAGCTCCATCAAAGTCTTGACTACGTCATGGTAGACCTGGCTGCTTTTTTCAAACCTGTTCTGTCTTTTCTGGATGCCTACCGAGTGCTTTATAGAAACGGACCGCAAGGCGGCAGGTTGTCTGATGTGAAGCTGCTTAAAACAGTTGTGGCAGGGGTGGATTATGTGGCTGTGGATAGAATGGGAGTCCAGTTTATGGATCAGTTTATAGATGCTAATCCGGAAGAAATCATGTACCTCAAGATTGCCCATGAACGGGGACTTGGCGAAATCGATCTGGAGAAACTGAACATTGAAAAAAGAAAGGTCTAAAAAATACAGAGCTGTACAGATATTAAGGATAATCAGCCAGCTGGTATTTTTTGCTCTTTTCTTCTATCTTCTGCTAAAAACTCACTTTCCAGGAGAAGACTACATAGGGAATGTGGAGATCTTTTTCCACTTTGATCCTCTCCTCGCTCTGGCAACCATTATCGCAGCTAAAGCTGTATTCGCTTCCTTTGCTTTCGCAGCTGTCACCATTATCCTGACTTTTGTATTAGGCAGGTTTGTATGCGGATGGGTGTGTCCTTTGGGTGCCATACACCAGTTTTTTTCTTTTATCTTTAAAAAAAGCAAGCTGCTGAAGCTAAGAAAGGTAAAAAATCGTCTCCTCTCTCTAAAATATTATCTCTTGGTCTTCATCCTGGTAGGGGCTGTCTTCTCTTTAAATCTGGTGGGGATTATGGATCCCTTGTCTCTGCTTTACCGCTCTTTTGCCGTAGGGGTTTTCCCTGTATTCAATCATGCCTTTTCAAACCTGCTGAGCTTTATGTATCAAATTGAGTTCTACTCTGCTGCCGACCCCTTAGCCCAGTTTGTAACCACCCTTGATATAAATCCTATCTTTACCCAAACCTTTTTCATAGGTCTATTGTTTTTGCTGGCAGTGTTTCTGAATGTTTATCGGGAAAGATTCTGGTGCCGGTATCTATGCCCTCTGGGCGCTTTACTGGGAATCTTCTCCAGATGGAATATGCTGAAGCTTAAAATCGATCCCAAAAAGTGCATTGAATGCAATCTCTGCACCCTTCACTGTGAAACCCAGGCCGACCCCTTTCCCAATGAAGAATGGAAAAGTTCTGAGTGCGTGTACTGCTTCACCTGCAGTGCGGTATGCCCCACCAGTGCCATTCAGTTCCCAATAAGAGGCTATCCTGAAAAAATAGAAAAGATAAACCTCTCACGAAGAAAACTCATTTTCACTTCTTTGGCAGGTGTTATCGTGGCCCCTTTTTTCCGGCTTTCTCCTGAATCCAAAAGAGCTTCTGAAAAACTGATCCGTCCTCCAGGAGCTCTCCCTGAAAAGCAGTTTTTAGAAAAATGTGTGAAATGCGGAGAATGCATGAAGGTCTGCCCCACTAATGGGCTTCAGCCTGTACTCAAAGAAGCTGGCCCAGAAGGACTGTGGACACCCATGCTGGTCCCTGAAATCGGATACTGCGAATACTACTGCTCTCTGTGCACCCAGGTCTGCCCCACAGGAGCCATTAAGGAACTGAGCGTCCCTGAAAAAACTCAAGTTAAAATAGGAACCTCCTGGATCGACAAAAACCGATGCATACCCTGGAAATTTGGCGACCCCTGCATCGTATGTGAAGAACACTGCCCGGTATCCCCCAAAGCCATCAAACTGATAGAAACCGAAGTCAAAACTCCTGAAGGAGAGATAAAAACTCCCCTGGCTCCGGTAATAGATATTGAACTCTGTATTGGATGCGGGATTTGTGAAAACAAATGTCCTGTAATGGATAAGCCAGCCATTTACGTGACAAGTGTGGGAGAGTCCCGGTCAGAAGAAAATCAATTCAAGCTTGACCTGATTTCCGGGAGCGGAGGAATTTACTAATCCATTTATAAATGAGATAAAAATAATGAAAGAATTTGTTCTGAGCATCATCATCACTTGGGCAGTTGCTTATATCATAAAAATTATATATTTCCTGATACAAGAAGGCCGATTAAACAAAGATATGCTGGTCATGAACGGAGGAATGCCGTCAGGACACACCGCTTTAGCCGGGTCTTTGACCATGGCTCTTTTCTTAGAAACCGGCTTTTCCCCCTATTTTCTGATGGGTGTGGTCCTGACTATTCTGGTCATCTACGATGCAGTCAATGTCCGTACCGTCATTGAAGCACAGTCTAAAGCTATAAATAAATTAACTGAAAACAGAAAAGATATCCCCAGATTAGAGGAAAAGGTGGGACATACAGGATTGGAAGTGGCTGTCAGTCTGGCGCTGAGTATCGTAATCCCTGTGTTGGTTTATACTTTAGTGTAGTGAAAATATAATTTTAATAAACGCATAGATATACCATAAAAATAATTTATCCCGTGTGGTCACCCACTCTACGACGGTAGCTTCCCTAACCACCCCCTCCAAACATGATTAACCTGACTTTACATCAGCTCTAATCAAGTTTCCCGCTTATGCCATGATCGTAACCTCATACAGCTCCCGGACAGGTGCCTGAGTGAATAAAGTCACGAATTTAGCTAACTG
>CAYULB010000005.1:48009-58115 GCA_964445575.1 uncultured Eubacteriales bacterium | reverse complement strand
CATACAGCTCCCGGACAGGTGCCTGAGTGAATAAAGTCACGAATTTAGCTAACTGCTCCTGATAATAACGGCTTTCTTCATTAGCTATGGCATCTTCACGGTTCTCCCAAAGGGTAATGGACATCCCTTTGCCAGTATCCGGGTCTACCAAGACAAAGGAACCCCTGTATCCTTTCTGCGCCTTGGCAGCCGGAACCACACTGTTGTTGTATATCTCAGTGAATTTATCTATTTTTTCCTTTTTGATTTGAGCTGAAGTCAAACGGGCATACATGATAAATCCCTCCTTCTTTTCCCTTTTTTTCTTATCGATAAAATATCAGCAAAAATATATTATATCAAGCATTTTTCTCCAGCTCCTTTTTTTTTAAAAGGATAAAAGCAGAGCAAAGGATTTTTAATTGAATCAAACTTCATTTAAAAAATTACTTGACATTTATTTATAATTATTATAAATTTAATATCATTCTAATTTAATCAAGCCTAAAAAGGAGGCAAAATGGAAGAATTAAAAGAAACAAAAGGATTTCCTCTTATTGGTGAAAAATTTCCAGAGATGAAAGTTCCCACCACTCATGGTGTCAAAAACCTTCCGGGTGATTATGCTGGAAAATGGCTGGTACTGTTCAGCCACCCTGCCGATTTCACGCCAGTCTGCACCACTGAGTTTGTGGCATTCGCCAAAAGATATGAAAAATTTCAGAAGCTCAACACAGACCTTCTGGGTCTTTCTATTGACCAGCTTTTCAGCCACATCAAATGGGTGGAATGGATAGAAAACGAGCTCAAAATTCCCATTCCCTTTCCCATCATTGCTGACGACCAGGGCAAAATCGCCTCAAAATTAGGCATGGTTCATCCTGGCAAAGGGACCAACACGGTAAGAGCTGTCTTTATCATCGATGATAAAGGAATCATCAGGTTAATTCTTTATTATCCCCAGGAAGTGGGCAGAAATATGGATGAAGTCCTGCGTGTGGTTGAAGCTCTTCAGGTAGCAAGCAAAAACAAAGTGGCTGTCCCGGCTAACTGGCCCCAAAACGAGCTGATTAATGACCGGGTTATCATCCCCCCTCCTACTGATGTGACTGAAGCCAAGGAAAGAAAAAAGAAGCACGACTGCTATGACTGGTGGTTCTGTCACAAAAAAATCTAAGGCAAACCTCTCCAGAAGCCTTTTTCAAAAAAAGGCGCAGTATTTAAGGGAAGCATTGTCGTAAAGAGCCCTCTCGAGGGCTTTTTTTTGCTTGGTGCTGCTTTAAAATTTGTTTGACTTTTTCTCCCTTTAATAGTTTATTAGGGGAAAGTATTTTGACTTCCCAATGAGGAGAATAAAATGGCTGCTTTATGGGTAGTGATCATTGTCATAGCCGTGTTTACTTTTGCTGTAGTCGGAATCTATAATGGTCTTATCACCTTGAGAAACCGAGCTGATAATGCCTGGGCGCAGGTGGATGTACAGCTCAGGAGAAGATATGACCTGATTCCCAATCTGGTGGAGACAGTCAAGGGATATGCCCAGCATGAAAAGGAAGTCTTCCAAAAAGTGACTGAAGCCCGGGCCCAGGCCATAAATGCAGGTACTGTCAAGGAACAAGAACAGGCTGAGAATATGCTGACTGGGGCCTTAAAATCCCTTTTTGCTGTGGCAGAAAATTATCCTGAACTCAAAGCCAGTCAGAATTTCATGATGCTCCAAGAAGAACTGGCCGGGACTGAGGGTAAAATAGCCTATTCCCGCCAGTTCTACAATGATACGGTCATGAAGTTCAATACCAAACAGCAGGTCTTCCCTTCGAATATCATCGCCAATATGTTTGGCTTTAAAGAAAAGGAATATTTTGAAATTGAAGAGCCGGCTGCCAGGGAACCAATTAAAGTTAAGT
The DNA here is from genome assembly GCA_964445575.1 of uncultured Eubacteriales bacterium. Lineage (GTDB taxonomy): Bacteria > Acidobacteriota > Aminicenantia > Aminicenantales > Aminicenantaceae > WJMT01. The sequence goes on along the minus strand of CAYULB010000005.1, from coordinate 56,229 downwards.
TCTGAATTAAAGCTAATCCACAGCATCCCAGATGTACGAACAGATAACCCGCAACAAATGGCGCTCCTTTTTCCTGATCCTTTTTTTCCTCTGTTTGATTTTTGCTTTGGGCTGGGTTTTCGGAGAGCTGACCGGATGGGGGCCTCAGGGGTTGGTTTTGGCAGCAATAATAGCTGCCGCTCTCACTTTCGGCAGCTATTATGCCAGCGATAAAATCGTGCTGGCCCTCAGCCGGGCCAAACCTGTAGAAAAGAAGGACTATCCTCATTTATATCATGTGGTAGAGGGGCTTGCCATAGCCGCGGGACTGCCCAAACCACGCTGCTATGTGATCGACGACTCCGCCCCCAATGCTTTTGCCTCAGGACGAAACCCCAAAAACTCCGTAATTGTAGTGACGACCGGTCTTCTCCAAAAATTAAACCGGGCCGAACTGGAGGGAGTGATCGCCCATGAGATGTCCCATATAAAAAACTATGATGTTCTGGTTCAGACTCTGGCTGTGGTTATGGTGGGAGTGGTGGCTCTTTTGAGCGATTGGATCCTCAGGACCTTTATATGGGGAAGAGGAAGGGGACGCAGACGTTCAGGAGGAAAAGGAGGTGGGAATGGAGCGGTCATTTTAGTCGTGGCAGCTCTTCTTTTGGCTGTGTTATCTCCGCTCATAGCCCAGCTTCTCAAACTGGCTATTTCCCGTAAAAGAGAATTTCTTGCAGATGCCAACGGCGCTCTTCTGACCAGATACCCTCCAGGTCTTGCCTCAGCCCTGAAAAAGCTGTCTGAAGACAAAGAGCCTCTGGAAGCAGCCAATAAAGCCACGGCCCACCTGTACATTGTGAATCCGCTTAAGGATATCAAAGGAAAGGTCAATAAGCTTTTCAGCACTCACCCCCCCATTGAAGAACGCATCGCAGCCCTGGAAAAAATGTAGGAAAAAAGGGCGCAGCTTTCTCATTAACCTTTGACCTAAACATGACAAAAACTAACCGACCTCAAAAATCCGTCAGTTTCAGCTTAAGGAAGGGTCTGTTTAGGATTTTTATTGTTTTTTAATATCTTAATATTATTTTTCTGCCCTCGTTTTCTTTGTCCCCTTTATAGTAAATTTCAATAAGCTCCATGCTGTCTTCATCTTCAAAATACGCATAAATGACCCTGATACCGCTTGCTGATCCTTTTCTTTTCAAAGAACGACAGGCAAACTTATTTGCTTTAAATACTTTAGGATATTCTATAGCAAGATTCGTTATTTGGACAAGCCGAACCCCTGGGCTAATGACTCTCCATTAATTGGGGGGCCTCCTTCCGCGATTTCTTGATCACAGGAATTGTCGAAGTTGTGCCGTCAAATTCAAGCTCCAGTTTGAAGTGTTTGTCCCCCCTAGAGTTAAGCAGGGAAAGTAAATCTAACCCTGAAGTTTTTGATGTTCCTTACGGCTTTTGGTAGCTTCCAGTATCATTTTCAGCATATCACTGTAGGACAGACCTTGAAGGCTGGCCATTTTTGCCAGATGTCCGTCCCAGCACCATCCTGGATTGGGATTGACTTCTAACAACCGCGGTGTGCCGTGAGCATCAAGCCGCCAGTCAAACCGGGCGTAATCACGGCATTCCAGACGCTCATAAAGTTTAAGGCAGCTGGCCACTAAAAATCGCTCCACCTCTTCAGGCAGGTTTGCAGGTACTGACTTAAGCTTCCAGTAGGGGGAGTCAGGGTCCCATTTCGCCTCATAGCCGCAGATTTTCGGCAAATCTGGTGGCAAGCTCGAATAATCTTCTTCAATGATAGGAAGTACAGAATAGGATATAGTGGGATTCCCAACAATACCAACACTGATGTCCTTTCCTGTTAAGAATTCTTCCACGATGATGGGATGGTAGTAGCCGAACCTATCCCTGACTCGGACAATCGCACTTTCAAGGGACGGCACATCATTACAGACGTTCTGGGCTGCAATCCCAAAACTGGAATCTCCAAAATTTGGCTTGACAATAACAGGAAAATTTAAAGGAAATTCAATAAAGCTTACATCTTCTGGCTTTATCAAAAAGCCTTTGGGAACGGGGATGTCCATTTCCTGAGCGATTCCACGCACCAGGGATTTGTCGTAGCAATAAGCAAGGCACTGGGGAGTTCCGCCGGAATAGGGGATGTCCAGCACTTCTAAAAGGGCACTCACATGAAGTTCCTTTGAGGCTTCATTGTTATAGCCCTCATCACACAAGTTCAGCACAAAGCTGCACGTATTCTTTGTCTTTTGTAATTCTGGAATCAGTCTTTCATGATTGTTTAAATAAACGAAATTGTAATGATTTAATTGAGAAAGAGCTTTCTTTAATTCATTGATCGTATAGTAGTCATCATCATCAAACTTTGCATTCGGCTTGACGATATCTTTTTTATTTGGATCACCTAGAAGAACAACAACATTTTCAGGCTCGATTGATTTGCTTTCCACAACAGGCCACTCTTTTTTAATAACCGCAGTCAGGACGATTCTCTTTGCCATCATTCCCAAGTCTTGATTTCGTTGTGACTCAGGAGATATTTTTGAATGCTCACGAATAGAGGCAAACCCTACCTCAGAAAGGAGAAATTGGAGGTCTTGGAGGGCATAAAGTCTTTCTGCATAAAACTGATCTGCAATCACCCCTTTGGTGACATGAGTGATTACTTCCCTTGAAACTAACCGATCGCTGCTTTTCGAGAGGGATCGCTCTCGGCATACAAAATAATTCTTGTCGATCCACTCCCAACTTCTGGGCTCAAAGTGCTCCCTCATGTATTTTCCGTCTGTAACATCAATTAACAGTTTCCCGCCTGGTTTTAGTATGCGTTTTACTTCTTCAAGAACCCCTTTGTCATCCTTAGCTGATTCAAAGTAACCGAAGCTGTTCCCAACTATCATGACCGCATCAAAACTACCGTTTTTAAACCTCATTTTTCGAGCATCCCCTTCTCTGAATTGAACATTTAACCCGGCCTGTTTATTGAGTTTTCTGGCTCGATTGATGAGGTAGTGAGATCGGTCAAGCCCGATTACTTGAGTATATCCTCGGCTGGCCAATTCAAGAGAATGCCTTCCCTGTCCACAGCAGAGGTCAAGCACTTGAGCATTCTTTGGTAGGTCAAGAGCGGCTACAAACAAATCAATTTCATCTTTTGTGATTTTCGCATCTTCAACCACATCCCCATCAGTCCTCAGATAGTTTGCATTGAAAATAAGCCTCCACCAGTCTGCCTTGACATAACTTTCCAGATCTTCAACAGGACCCAGCACTTCTATTAGTGCCGAATTTTTGCTTCTTATTTTACTGCTCATTTTATTATTCCCCTTTTTTAGCCTGACCTATTCATAAAAAAATGGCAATCATATCATTATTAACTTATTTTCAGTGATATACAAGATTTTTTCAAGGACAATGTCTTGAACATTTTTCTTATTTGAATTTTTTTTAATCTCCATTTTTTTACCATTGAGGCGAGTCGATCTCACTGCATCTGCTTCGTTGCAGGCCATTCGCAGTGAAGGACTACGACTTCATGCCCTGACGCCTCGCATCTGCAGCCACCTCGACTCGTGAATAATCTAGGTTAGGGTATTTAAAAATTTCTTGTTTATATTATACACTTGTTTTTCTGTTTTTATCATTTCTTAAAAATCCTAAATTAGACAATTAGGCCCCAAAAATCAGTTTTAAGAGGGAATAAACTGTGGAAAAAAGGGTTAACTTATTGATATAAAATAAGATCCTCGGGCCCGACCCCTCCGGGCCCCTCCGGGGGGCTGGGGGGTTATTTTTCAAGCGGGAAGGATACCTTGAAGCGGGCTCCTTGAGGACTGTCAATCTCCAGGGTTCCTTTGAGCTGCTTGACCAAATCCTGCACCAGCCTCATTCCCAAACTGCTCCCTGTTTTTGATTCAAAATCAGAAGGAAGACCCACACCGTTATCACAAACCATTAAACTCACAGACTTATTTTTATTGGTTTCAAAAACAATGGTGACCTGGGGTTTTTCACTGCCTGGATCTTTCTCTTCCTTGATACTTTTCCTGGGGAAAGCGTGCTTGAGAACATTAGAAACAATCTCATTGACGATAAGGCCTAAAGGTATGGCCTGGTTTATGTTGAGAAAAATCTTGTCCAGGTGCATATTAAAATCAATATCTCCGGATTCCCCCTCATAAATCGATTTAAGGCTTTCCGTAAGATTTTTTATGTAGCTCGAAAAGTCAATCCGGGAGAAATCTTCAGATTCATAGAGCTTTTGGTGAATCAGAGCCATGGACTTGATTCTATTCTTGCAGATCTCAAATATCCCGGACGTTTCTTTGTCTTTGATTTGACGGGCCTGGAGGTTGAGAAGGCTTGATATAATCTGCATATTGTTTTTGACCCGGTGATGTATCTCGCCCAGCAGGACTTCTTTTTCTTTAAGTGATTGGTTGAGCTTTTCTTCTGCCTGGATTCTTTCCTTAATTTCCTGCTGAAGATTGACATTAGCTGTTTTTAATTCAGCTGTTCTGGCCTCAACTCTTTTTTCCAATTCTCTTGCCCGCATCCTCATATTGTGGGTCCGGATGTTGTAAACAATCAATAGAAACGCTATCAGTGAGAAAAGGGCCATTCCCCTGAACCACCAAGTCCCCCAGAAGGGAGGGGATATGATTATGCCAAGTGAGGTCCCTTCTTCATTCCAGAGGTCGTCATTGTTGGATCCAATAACTCGAAATACATATTTTCCAGGAGAAAGATTGGTGTATGTGGCAAACCTCCGGGTCCCCACATAATTCCACTCTTCTTCAAAACCCTCCATTTTGTAAGCATACCTGTTTTTTTCCGTGGCCGCATAATGAAGAGCGGCAAATTCAAAAGTTATAACACGGTCATTATCGGAAAGCTTGATTTGCTCTGCCAGCGATACATCCTGATTTAAAGTGGGCCCTCTATCGGGATTACCTCCGATGGGCACGGATTTGTTAAATATCTGAAAATCCGTAATAACCACAGGAGGCATATAGGGATTATCCTTTATTTCATCAGGGAAAAACCGGTTGAATCCATTGATCCCCCCAAAAAACATCTCTCCCTCTGTTGTTTTCAATGCAGCTCCCAGGTTAAACTCATTGCTTTGGAGCCCGTCTCGCACATCATAGTTTCTGAATTCTTGGCTCCGGGGATTGAACCGGGACAGCCCTCTATTTGTGCTCAACCAGAGATTACCCCGGTCGTCTTCGAGAACAGCATAGATCAAATCATTAGGAAGACCATCTTTTTCAGAATAAAAAGAAAAATTTCCGCTCTCCCTATGGTATCTGTTCAGTCCACCAGGAGTCCCAAACCACATCACTCCGGAACTGTCTTCAAAAATGCATAGGATCTCATTGTTGCTTAAGCTGTTTGGATCCTGGGGGTCCGATTGAAATCTCTTGAACTTCTCATTATCTCGGTCAAAAATATTGAGCCCGTTTAAAGTCCCTACCCAGAACTTTCCTCGACTATCCTCATAAATCGAATAAACAAAATCACTGCACAAGCTGTTTTTGTCGTTGGGATTATGAAAATAGCGGATAAAATTATTTTTCTCTGGAATAAACTTATTGAGTCCTCTTTCTGTTCCTACCCATAGACCCCCTTTTTTATCTTGGTAGACCCATCTGACCATGTCATCGCTTAAACTATCTGGATCAGAAGGGTCATGTCTGTAATGAGTGAAAATCCTCTTTTCAGGGTCAAATTTATTGAGTCCTTGGTAAGTACCGATCCAAATTTGACCCGAGTTGTCCCAGCAGAGAGACATCACTCTATCACTGCTTAAGCTCGTGGGGACTTCAGGGTCAGCACGGAAATGAAGGAATCTATCTTGTTTTCGGTCATAAAGATCAAGACCCCCATGAGTGCCTATCCAGAGGTCGCCAGTGGGGTCCTCCAGAAAACTCCTGACATGATTATGGCTCAAGCTCGAAGCAACATGTGCCTGATAAGTGTAATGGAAGAATTTTTTTCTTTGCTTGTCAAATTTGTTGATTCCTCTCCGGGTACCGACCCAGAAAACTCCTGTTCTGTCTTCATAAAGAGAATAAATTTCATTATCACTCAAATTCCTAGGGTTGCCAGCTTCCCGTTTATACTGGATAAAATGATCGCTTTCGCGAACATATCGATTCAATCCTTCCTGAGTCCCGACCCAAAGCACTTGATCACTATCTTCATAGAGAGAATAGATATGGTTGTGGGACAAGCTGTGAGAATTGGTATTATTTGAGAAGTAGCGGACAAATGTCTTTTCCTCCCGGTTGTATTTGTTTAATCCTTGTTCAGTCCCCATCCACAGCTCTCCTGATTGGGTCTCCAGGATACACTTGACGCTGTTGCTGCTGATTGAAGAGCGTTCAGAGGAGTGATTTTGAAATCGAACAAAGCTCTCTGTTTCTTCTCGGAACATATTAAGCCCATCTTCTGTCCCCACCCAGAGGACCCCCCTGCGGTCCACATAAACACAATTCACCTGATTGTTTTCCAAGCTTTCTATTTTGGAAAAGTCATTTTGAAAACGGGCAAATTCCTCCCTTTTCATGTCAAATCTGTTTAGACCATTATCTGTACCTATCCAAAGATTTCCCTTGTTATCCAGACACAGGCAGTTGATAAAATCACTGGATAAAGAGTTAGGATCATGAGGGTCAGAACGATAGCGGGTGAAAATCCTTTTTTTTGGATCAAACTTATTAAGACCCCCTCCATACGTTCCCACCCAGATAAAACCTCTCTTGTCCTCTACAATCGATTGGATGTAATTGTAGCTCAGGCTTTTTATGTTATCTGGTTTGTTTCTGAACACTTCAAATTCATATCCATCGTAAAGGTTCAACCCATCTTCTGTTCCAAGCCACATAAATCCTCTGGAATCCTGAAAAATTGAAAAAACAATGCTTTGAGAAAGGCCCTGTTCAAGACTCAACTGCTGAAACTTGATTCCTTCCTGAAGCGCTGCCTGGGATATTCCATTCAAAAGGAATAAAATCAAAAAAAGGCAACCCATTTGCTGAAAATGTTTTCTTTCTTTCATTTTCCTGCACAAGAATATTTTTATAGAAACAAGAGTATTACTCCCCCACATATAAAACAATCACCGCAAGGGGTGAATTAAGGGGTGAAATATATTTTCCCCTAAAAAATGTTCCCTTAAAATAGGGAAGTCAGCTTTTTCCTTCCCTGGGAACTTGCGTCTTCTTTTTAGAGCGAAAAACATTGTCTTTTTGGTTTTTCCTGCTAAAATAATCATAACTTCTTTCAAGGATCTTCATGAACAGGTCAGACAAATTAAGGAGCATAAAATGTCAGATTTTCTAAAAAAAATTCTCTGGCCCACAGATTTTTCTGATGAGGCCCAGGAGGCTCTGCGGCATGCCGCGTATATGGCAGAAGTCTTTAAAGCAGAGCTGTCAGCTCTGCATGTAGTCCCGGATTTCCCCTCTTCACTCTACAATACAGCGGTATCTGTTAAGGGAGAACTGGTCCGGCGAATCGATACTATCAAACAGAATGCCCTGGAAGAGCTGGAGCGGATCAAAAAAGCCCACAAATCAAAATTTCGCTCCCTTATCAGGGAAGGGAATCCTGCCAAGGAAATTGTTAAAGCTGCCGAGGAGGAGCCTTTTGACCTGATTGTCATGGGAAAAAGAGGCCTTTCAGCCCTGGAAAAACTCTTTATCGGGAGTGTGGCCAATCAGATCCTGCGCAGCTCAAAAGTGCCTATGCTCTTGACTAAAAAGAAGACCAAAAAGCTGGCTTTTAATCGGATTCTTGTCCCCACTGATTTCTCAGAACACGAAGAAATCGAGAGAGATTACGCTTGGAAGCTGGCCAAAGGTTTCGATTCAGAGCTGGTTCTGCTGCATGTACTGGAGCTGCATGACCAGAAATTTCCGCCTCGGGTACTTGATGAAATGATCGACGCGGTTCATAAGAGGCTTTCAAGACGGAAAAAAAGAGAACAGGAAGGCATTAAAGTCTCTGAGGCGGTGGTTCACTCCCTGAACGCAGAGGTTGGGATTGTGGATTATGCTAAAAAGCACCAATGTGATATGATCGTGATTTCCACCTGCGGGCCTGGGGCGGTGGAGCGTTTTTTTCTAGGGAGCACTACTGAGAAAGTGGTTGCTCACAGCTCAGTGCCTGTTTTTGCTCTCCCCTCCCGTTTTTGCAAACCGTAGG
>CAYULB010000005.1:0-47909 GCA_964445575.1 uncultured Eubacteriales bacterium | reverse complement strand
ATTCATTTAATGCCCCAATTCAGCATGGGTATCGGAGCAGGTTATATCTCAGCCGGTAAAGAAAGCACGGCAGAACTGTCCGATAATATGGGCAATTATCAAAAAATGACCCAAAATCCCAGTGTCTCCGCAATGTCAACAGCATAAAGGAAACGTGTCAAAGGAATTCATTCCGCCTGTACTGAAGATTTCCCCTAGATTCCTTTCATAGCAAATACGTTTATATTCACATTTATTGCAGCTCTGGTCACAATCAGGTATCATGTTATTAAAACAACCAGGACAGATCAGGTGCATGTCATCCGCCAGGAATTATTTTCCGCTAGTCAAAATCAAAAATGTACAAAAATGCCGTATTATACAGCGTGATAACCGCTTTGTAGTGGAGATCATCGTTAACGGCAAAAAGCGCCGTGCGCATATTAATAATACAGGCAGACTTGCTGAATTTTTAGTCAAAAATAAACCGGCATTCTGTTTTCCCACCCCATCAACCGCCGAAACCGATTTCCGTCTTTTTGCTATTCATGATAAAGGTTTTGGCGCCCTTATTGACACTCAGCTGCAAATGCGGAGCTTTGAAACCGCCTTTAAACAGCGCCTTCTTCCCTGGCTCAAAGGTTGCCATTTCGTAAAAAGGAATCCCCGGCTTAATACCTCCCTCCTGGATTATGAGTTCAAATGCCGGGGCGAGACAGTTCTCTGTGAAGTTAAAAGCGCGGTCTTGAGAGACGGCTCCTCAGCGATGTATCCCGACTGCCCCACAGTCAGGGGGCAGCGCCACATCGAGGAATTGACAGCCCATGTTAAAAAGGGCGGGCGCAGTCTCATTGTATTTATCGCAGCTTTACCGGGCGTTGATTCTTTTAAACCTTTTCGTAAAGCAGACCCGGTCATCTATAAAAACCTTAAAAAAGCAAAAGCCGGCGGCGTTGGAATCCATGCCCTGGAAATACACTTCAACCCCCGAGACAGTTTTGTTTACTTGAACAATCCTAATTTGCAGGTAGAAATATGATTTTTTTTCGGCTCTTTTTACAATCCACCCATATGCCGGATGATAAACCCGGAAACCAAATTTAACAGACATTCAAAATGTTCCGGATCAGAGTAGATATGATCGCAGCCCGGAATTGTCACCAGCAGGCAGTCCGGGATCAAATCCGCCGCCGGACTCAGATTAGGAATCACCGCTATTCCCTGGTTTGATCTCTATCAAGTTTAGGGGTAAAAAACAGTGCTTGTGGATGCAAACATCCTTAAACCGCTGGTTCGGGGGCATCAAAAGGGGGCTCTAAGGGGCGACCCCATAAAACATTTACCATAAAACAGTCTTTCACATAATCCCGATCCGTTTCTTTTATTCTTTCTGCGGTGATTTTTCTCCAATTTCCTTATGTTTGAACTATTAGGAAAAACCTTCTATAACAAAAACGTATTTTCCTACTCGTAGCGCAGTGCTTCCACAGGATTTGTGCGGGCTGTTTTCATGATTTTAACCAGGATTGAACCCATGATGACCGAAGTGGTGATCAAAGCCCCTAAAAGAAAGGGCCAAAGGCTCAGCTCGATCCGGTAAGCGAATTTTTGCAGCCATCCCTGCAAAAGGAAGTAAGTTATGGGACAGGCCACCCCTGCAGCAGCAGCGATCAAGACCAGAAAGTCCTTGGACATGAGGGTCAATAGGGAACCTTCGCTTGCCCCCAATACTTTTCGGATGCCGATTTCTTTAGTTCGGCGGGTCAGTGCCAGTGAAATCAAACCAAAGGCCCCCATGCAGGCAATAAGAACCGCAAACACAGAGGCATAGAGAGCCAGGTCAGCCCATCTTTGGTCTTCCCTGAAAACTCGGTCCACTTCATTATCCAGAAATTTATACTGAAACGGCCGGCCAGGCGCGGCATCCTTCCAGATGCCACGGAGAAGTTTCAGAGTCTGGCTCCAATCATCTGTCTTTCCCCGGATAAGGATGTAGCGGTAAAAGCCGTTTCTAACCTCTAAATGAAAAACAGCAGGCTGGATCTCGTGGTGAAGGGATTTAAGATGCATATCTCCCACTACCCCAATCACCTGTCCTGCCAAATCCTCTCTTTCTGAAGGAAAGCTCTGACCAATGGGTTCTTCCCACCCCATGGCTTTGACCAGGGCCTGGTTGACCATGACAGAATTTTGGGCATCTCCGGGAAAGTCGCGGGAAAATTCCCGGCCCTGAACCATATGAGCGCCGATGGTCTGAATAAAGTCATAATCCACGGCATACATCCGTATTGGAATCTCTTCGCTGTTCACTTCATATCCAGTTCCCCACTGGCTTAGGGATACAAAAAGCATGCTGGTCATGGTGGCGTATTCAATCTCCTCATGCTGAGCTGCGGCTTTTCTGTAAGCGGTCAGGACCCTCCGCATGGCAGTTTCGTCCATACCGGTCCACCTTCCTCCTCCATCAACCACCACCACCTGCTGGGGATCAAAGCCCAGGTTCTTCTCCCTCATGTGACGCATCTGGCTGGACATAACTAGGGTAGCGACAATAAGTCCTACAGAAATTCCAAACTGGAATACCAGCAGTGCGGTTCCTATTGGGTTTTTTGGCTTAAGCACAAATTTCTCTTTAAGAGCGGTTTGAGGCTCAAGACGAGAGAGGACCAGTGCCGGGTACATTCCCGCCGCTATACCAACTCCCGTGGTAATGGCCAGAAGCGGGAAGACCAGGCTTCCAAACTCAAAGCTCAGTTCCCGGTCCATTAACTGGGCAAACGATGGAAGAAGGGAGGCGGTCAGAAAAAGCCCTACCATCAGGGAAATCAAGGTGAGCAGCAAAGACTCACTCAGATGCTGCCCGATGATTTGACTCTGCCCTGCCCCTACTACCTTACGCAGACCCACTTCTTTAGCTCGCCGAGCTGAAATCCCCAGAGACAAATTTACGAAATTCACACAAGCCGTGAGAAGAACAACCAGGGCGATCCCCATGAGGATAGAAGAAGAGGCCGGATCGCTTTGGATGGTCAGCCACTCCCGTATTTCTGTGTTAAGATACATATCCGGTAAAGGCATGAGTTTGACTAGTCTTTCAGCAGATCCGAAATGACTGCGGCCTGAGCCTGAATCATCTTTGAAATAATTTTTAAAAAAGGCCAGCAGCCGTGATTCCATATCCTTCCGTGTGACTCCCTCTTCCAGAAGAGCATAGGTGTAGACATTATTCGAACCCCAATTCCTCGACCACTGACCCCGGTTTTGGTAATGTATGAGAAAATCAAACCGCATGCTGGAGGATTTGGGAAGATCGACTATGCTTCGGACATAAAAAGATTTTTCTCCACTCCGAAGCTGGACCCGGACCTCGCGGCCTAAAGGATCCTTTTCTCCAAACAGGCTTTCCGCCATTGCGCAGGTGATCACCATGGAGGAAGGATCATTGAGGGCGGTTTCTCTTTCACCGGAAACATGGGGGAATGAGAATACACGCAGAAAATCCGGATCCACATGAAATCCCCTCATCATCAAAACCCGGTCCTCAGAGCGAACAGGAGTGCCGTCCTTTATGTCCCATCCGTAAACTCTGACTATGTGTTCAATCCCTGGGATGGACTCAGCAATGGTGGGAGCCAGCACAGGTGGAGTCGCACCTGAAGGCTTGCGGCTTCCGGAGCCAGTCTGATGATAGAGCAGATGGATGCGGTCCGCATTATCATGAAAACGGTCAAAGGACCGCTCATGCTTGACAAAAACCACAGCCAGGATGCAGAACATCAGACTCACGGCCAGTCCAGTGATATTGATCAAAGAATGCCCTTTGAAGCAGAGGATGTTTCTCCAAGCCACTGTTATGTAATTTTTAATCATGGGTCATCACCTTAAAGATTCATTTTATTCCCAATAGGTCAAACCAACCCGGAAAATAATCCCTTTCTGAAGCTGTTCTCCTTCCAGAAAACCTGCGGTTTTGTATCCCAGCTCGAGCAGCGCGCCGACTCCCAGAGGTTTTATGTTTTTTAAATGACCGGTCACAACAGCTGAACCCCCCCATCCACTCTGGCTTATAAAGCCATCTTCATCTCCCAACACCAGTTCAGCTTGGTTCCACAGATCAACCCGACTGTCCAGGCTGAAATTTTTCCTGTCCATCAGGTTCCAACATTCCCAGCCGATTCCCCAGAACCGATGGAATGTGGGTTCCCCGATGCGTATTGACACTACATGCAGCTGCTCGTCTTTTTTTATGTAGTTCTCTTGGACGAATTCTGTGCCGTAAGGAGTGAGCCCTATTCTTAGGGAAGGAAGATACTTGGGCTCTCCTATTCGGATCATGGGAATGCCGGAATGGGTTTCACCATGCCACAGATAAGGCACAAAAAGGTTATAAAGCGCAAAATAATTAAAGGGGCTGAAAAGATTGACCCAGGAATGCCAGCACAGGTCATTTAAAGTCAGGCGGTAGTCATCTTCCAAGATATGACCTTCAAAGGAGTTGAGTCGGCGCAGCCAATTGAGGATGTCATTTCCCTTTAATCCTCGGATCTTCCATCGGGTTCTCCATATGTATGCCAGCAGATCATTGGCCGTGTACAAATACAGCATGGATTCCCCGTATGCCATTTGACCTTCTAACATCCAGTTCATCCTCAGGCGGCGTGCCAACAGAGAGTTGGCTTCCACTCCTCCAGCTCCTGCTACCATAAGCTCCTGAACAGACACTCTTCGGTCTGACGGGGATCCGCGGCCGCTGGTCCATCCTTTTCCCGAACCCCACGGAAAAAAAAGATTGAGCTCATACCGGATGCCCTGATATCCAAATTCACGATACCTGGCTCCATGACCGAAGACCTCGTGCTGAACAAGGAAGGTGAAATGATTGATGACATTATCCAGGAGAACCGCTTTAGCCAGCCGGTAAGCGATCCCTCCTGTTTTTGAAAGAGCGGTGGCTTCTTCAGTCAAGGATGGCGGCAGGACTTTCTCCTGGAGTGAAAAAATCAATTTGTGTCCGCTCAGTAAATTTTCTGCCCCGAATCTGGAGGACTGAGTGAGGTCAAAAACAATAGCGTAACGGACTCCCTCACCCTTAAGATGAAAGGGGGAAAGAGCGCAGAATGACATGGTTAATAAAATAGTCATTACTTGGCGGAATAACTGTGATTTCATGAATCAGACATTTCCTTATTTATATATAGTCAATGGTATGGGTCTAAAAATCAACCCACTCGTCAAGCAGACATATATTTTTCATTACCCGAATGAACCTGCTTTTTCAGGATAATCTATTAATTAGAACGCTGTTTTGATGAAAAAGGTTGTTTTTTAATATTTAGTTTTCATTCGAAGTGTTTCTCTTTTGCGAATGGTCTGCGCAGAGAAAGGTTAAGTGGCTTTAAGGTAAAATGAATAATTTCTGATTATCCAACTCCTTTTTAAGGTTATGTCTTGACATCCCTTAAGGCCGTATTTTATCCTCAATGAGGATAAAATGCGTAATAACTTCAAGATTCAAAAGGGCAAGGCCGCGCTGCTGGTCATTGATATGCAGCGGCATTTTTGCGATCCAGACAGCAGCTTTTTTGTTCCCCATTCAGATAAACTCGCTGAAAAACTGAAGCCTCTCGTGGACTGCTTCACCCAGTGTCAACGTCCCATCATTTTTACCCGCCATATCGATTCCGACCACAAGGATAATCTCATGCTCCGCTGGTGGAGAGAAAGAATCAGAGAAGAGAACCCCATGAGTGAGATTGTGGATGTCCTGGAACCCAGCAAAGGCATAACTGTGATCAAGCACCAGTATGATGGTTTTCTCAATACTGATTTGGAAAAGACCCTGAGGGACAAAGGAGTTAGTCAAGTCATTGTCTGCGGTGTGCTGACCAATTTATGCTGCGAGACAACAGCCCGCAGTGCATTCATGAGAGGATTCGAGGTCTATTTTGCAAAAGACGGAACCGCAACCTTCCACAAGGCGATGCACGAAGCTTCTTTGTTGAACCTGTCGTATGGTTTTGCGGTCTTGACCACCATTCAAGATGTGGTCAATGCTCTTGACCTGGAATGATCCTGAAGGTCCTCTGCTTCTTCCTCCTTGAGATGATAGACTAAAAATAGATGCGGAAGGATGTGAAAACCATATCCGGATAGGTTCCGAATTCTGACCGCATGACTACGGCCTTAGGATGACCAGGGTCCGCCGCTTCAAGTCCGGGACCAAGTCCCAGATAGCATCCTCCCGAAAGATAGATATCAGGAGAGATATTATACTCCAACTGGGGCGCCAAGGTAAGAGATTTATCACTGGCATTGAATAACAGCAAACCCGACGCTGGCATCAGCGAAGTGATCTGATATGTGGCTCCCACTCCGAGATAGTGTTTTCCCATCAAGTATACGGAACCATCTTGAAACGCAGAGGTTGAAAACAGGTCGAAATAAGTCCGGGGCTGATTCGATCCGGCTGAACTAAAATGGTATTCTGCAAATCCGTAAAACCGGGAGGTGAAATTATAATCCAAACCGGCGGACAGCCGAAAATATCGATCTTCTTCGACAAACAAATCCTGTTCAAAAATTCGCGGAAAAACCAAAGCCGCTTCACACCATGCCCCCGCTCCCCCCATTGCCCGCGCCAAGTTAAGTCCAATCAGCAAGTGGCGGCGGAAAGCCAGGGAAAGGAAGGAAATATCCGTGCGCCAGACATAAAACTTCCAGCGCAGAAAAACGGCGCTTGTCTCAGCTTTGAAATCTTGACCGGACACTACCCCCATGTCAAGCTCGTCCATCATTCCCAAAGGAATCCGCAGCCGTACGGCATCCACACCCCGCCTTTCCTCTGTATCTAGCTGATTAAATGAAAAAGGGGCAATAATATCAGTGGGATTGATGATCCTCGCACTGCCCCAGGCGACGGCCTGTCGTCCCACATAGAGATCCGCCCAGCTGAAACGCTTCATCACCACCAAGCGGTCCAGATTATGGAATAAGCCAAAACTGCTGGCAGGGTCTTGGGGTGGAGGGTATATTTGATCCCGAAAATCAGTCAGGCGATATCCTGGAGATACTGTTCCAGGAAAAAACATGGTTTCCTGAAACAAGGCCGGGTCCTGAATCCTGGGCGAAAGATCATAAGCCAGGTTAAATTCTATATCATCCCAGAGATCAGCGGATATCTGCATCCGGAAGCGGTTGGTCACCACTCCCATACGGTTTGACGATAAGCTCTCCTCATTAATCAGCATCTCAGGCATAGAAAAAAAGATGGAAAAATTCTTATAATATCCGCTGATTCTCATGCCCTGCGAAGCCAAAGGACAGCAAAAAAATAAAACGACCGCAGCTCCAAGAATCCAGTTCTGAATCTTGTTCATTGGCTCTCTTTGGTCTCGTCGTTTGCAACCTTGCCATCCTTCAGTGTGATGATTCTGCGGGCTTTGCGCATGACCATACGGTCATGGGTGGAGAAAAGAAACGTCATACCGGTTTTTTGATTCAATTCCGCCATCATATCCAGTAAATCCGATCCTGTTTTGGAATCCAGGTTGGCGGTGGGCTCATCCGCAAGAATCAGAGAGGGCTGGGATACCATAGCACGGGCAATGGCGACCCGCTGCTGCTGTCCTCCGGATAATTTAGGCGGAAAACGATTTTCCATGCCCTGAAGTCCCACATCTTTCAGCATCTCTCCTACCCGACGATGGCGCTCTTCTTTGGATACTCCCTGCAGCATCATGATGTATTCCACATTTTCCTCCACTTTCAGAACCGGAATCAAATTATAAGCCTGGAATATAAATCCGATGTGATCGCGCCTGAAATCAGACAGTTCTTTGCCCTCCATCTCTGAGATCATCTGCCCGCCCAGAATAACTTTTCCGGCAGTAGGGCTGTCCAGTCCGGATATCACATTGAGTAAAGTGGTTTTCCCAGAACCGGACGGACCGACAATAGCAGAGAATTCTCCCGCACTCACTTCCATATCAACGCCCCGAACCGCCCGCACATCCACACCATTATCATGATAAGTTTTTTCAACAGCTTCAGCCTTTATGATCAAATCTTTTTTCTCGTTCATAGCTTTCTCCTTCACATACTCCTCCGCATGGCTTCCGTGATGGACATCCGGGCCGCTGTTAATGCCGGATACAATCCGATCAGGGAGGTAAATACGATAATTCCCAGGGGATAAAAAATAAATTGATACACATTCAGAACCGGATAAATCAATTCTTGGATGGTGGATCCAGCAAATTCGATGCCCCGATAATCGATCCCAGTATGGGCTAAGAGGGCAGTGACAGCCAGCCCCAGAACAATACCGATTCCGGCGCTGATAATTCCCAAGGCGCCGGATTCGAAAATCATCAGACGAAGCACACCGCCTGACCGGGTTCCGACTGCCCGAAGCACACCAAATTCAAACAAACGCTCATACATGGACATGAACAGGGTATTGATAATACCGAAAACCACCACAGCGGCAATAAGAATAAACATCACAAAACGGCTGATGGCGGTCATTTCAAAAACTGCATTCATCTGGGGTAAAACCTCGGTCCAGCTCACCGCCTCGTTTCCCCACTGGGAAAACCTCTCCCAAAAGGGAAGTCCTGGCTTCATAGAGTCCTGAATGTTTTGAAATTGGACAGCGATTTCATGGATTCCATCAACAATATTCAGCATTTCCTGGGCTTTGTCCAGCTGGATAAAAATCATACCTTTATCCATCTCCTGGGTATTGAAATGGAATAATCCAGATATCCGGAACATTTCCTGGGACAGATCCCCGCTTTCAGCCTGAGATACCGTGATGACCATCCGATCCCCCAGGCTGACTTCCAGAATTTCGGCCAGCTCTTCCCCAATCAAAACATCACGAGGATCAGACTCCTCAAAAAATGTCCCTTCCCGAACCGCCTCATCAATTTTTGAAATATTCCTTTCTCTTTGAGGTTCCACTCCAACCATCTGGACAGACCGGACATTGGCCGCAGACGTGATCATCGCATAGCTCATGGCTCTGGGGGCAAAATATTTCACCTCCGGAGCCTGTCTCAATTTATTTATAACTTTTCCGGCTTGATTGATGGTCTCATCCACTTCCCGCGTCTGCCGGTAACCCTCCGAATGAATTTGTGCCTCCCCTAAAAATGAACTTGTGGCGGAGCGGATCATGGAGTCTTTCATCCCGATTAAAAGCCCATCCACAAAAATCAGAGATGCCAATCCTATACCGATGGC
This sequence comes from uncultured Eubacteriales bacterium, assembly GCA_964445575.1. Taxonomy (GTDB): domain Bacteria; phylum Acidobacteriota; class Aminicenantia; order Aminicenantales; family Aminicenantaceae; genus WJMT01. Next base: position 38,684 of record CAYULB010000005.1, on the reverse strand, counting down.
TGTACTCGCTATGATAGTCCGGCGTTTATTCCGAAAAACATTCCGCCAGGCTAATTTGATGTAAAACCACATTTCTCCTCCTCAGTGCATCCGCATGGTCTTCGCCGGTTCCGTCCGAGCCGCTTTCAAAGCCGGAAAAACACTGACCATTGTAGCTGAGAGCCAAACAGTGACAGCAGGAATAACAAAACTGCGAAGATTGATTTCCGCTTTCATGGATTGAATCTCCATTCCTCCCCAGCTTATCGGCTGACTGAGATTGATACCGTGCTGGGAAAGAATCCAGTTCACCAGAAGTCCTATTCCAACTCCAAAAACAATAGAAAATACAGCCAGGATATTCACCTCAGCCAGCACAAGTTTCACAATTTGGTGGGATTTGGTCCCCACTGCTTTTAACACTCCATATTCTCTCTGCCGCTCCAGAACCGACATCAACACCGTATTCAAGACACCTATGGCTACGACTAACACAATCACAACCAGCGTAATCCACATGCCTTGCATGTCCGCCTTCATAGCAACATAAAAAGAACGGGCAAATTCCTGCCAGGAAGCCGGATCTAGCCCGGTTCTCTCCAGCCGCTTTTCCAATATCCGGTCCGCCGATCTCACAGCATCTAAATCATCCATGGTTATCGCGACTTCATGCACTTTATCTCCCAGAACAAAAAGCTCCTGGGCATCCTGTATATGGATATAAAAAGCTGTGCGGTTAGAGGCTCCGTCTCCCAAATCCAGAATCCCGGTCACCTGATAAAGATCATTGGCGATGGAACCGTCCGCTGCCTGGGAAATGACCACCACTTCACTTCCTGTTTCGGCATTCAGGACTTCTGCCAATCCCTTTCCCAGCAGCACTTCCTTTTCCGGTTGGGGGGATAAGCTCTCTCCCTGAATGATTTTCCGGTTGAAATGAATGGTTTCATTTTCCCGGATTGGATCAATACCCGTGATCTGAATGCCGCTGCTTTTCTCTTCCAGCGATCCCAGCCCCGAAGAATAAACCCTAGGGGCCCAGGAATCCACATACTCCAGGCTGGAAACCGCATCTTTGACCACAGCAAGCTGGTCAATAGTTTTGTATAAAGACGGCCGGTCCAGGTAACTTTCCGCATGTATCTGAATATGTCCAAAATTATTCCGTGTGAATCCGTCAATAATATTGTTGTACGTTCCATCCGCCCAGCCGATAAAAATCGCAGCCATCACAAAACCTCCGAACATGCTCAATCCCGTAAAAACTGTGCGGCGTTTGTGGCGAAATATATTGCGAAAAGCCATTTTCAGCATCATCTTTTTAAAATCCAGAGCGCAGGTTTCTCAGCGTAAACACCGATTCATCCATCTTAATCTCAAATTCCGCTTCAAGATAGTAAATAATGGTTTTGTGGCCCTCTTTTGATGCCGGGATCAACTCCATAACTGAGGGAATCGTCCGGTCATCAAACCTTTTGATATCCCGGTAAAACATTTCCCGGGCCAGCTTTCCTTTTTCATCATAATATTTTTCCCACACCGGCAGGTAATCCTCACTGCGGACCGCCAAAATGATATGCCCCCATACAATGGGCAGACCTTCATGAGGAATACATTTCAGGTATAATTGTCCGTGTTCAGGATTTTCGATTTCCGTCATCTCAAAATCATAATCCTCAACAAAGGTGTATTCCCGGACCAAATCATTATTGGTGAAATCCGAACCCATCCAAGAACTCATCATCATAGAAGGCGGAATTTTAATGACTTTATTGGTCTTGGGAAGGTAATTCCACATTTCATTTTCAACTCGCAGCGTTCCTATGCCTCTTTCCTTTTTCGGCTCCAAAATCCTGACAAAGGTTTTATCCATGCCTTCACTCCAGATACGCATCTTTAGTGTTCGCTGCCAATGAGGAGTGACGATCTCCATCTCCATTAAAGCTTTGCTGGAATCACTGCGGTACAATTCATCGAGCTTTTCGACAATATCACGTGCAGTCACGTCTTGTTCCTGGCTGTTGCTGGAAAATATCACTGACCCCAATACAAACATGAGAGAAGCTCCCATGATCAACCATTTGTTCATTTTGCCTTCTCCTTTATATCGCTGCGGCAACTTCCATAAAAAAACGGTTTTGACCACAGTAACCAAAGCAATCCTAAGAAAAATTATTTCATCTAAGCAGCTCTTTCATTCATAATACACATAAAAATCCAAACCAGTCAACCAAGAAACCCGGAGTAAAAACAATTCTAATTCCGTGAAAGAGTTTAAAAATAAAACAAATCAACACAACATTTTAGGAGGGCATACATGAAAAGATCATGGGTCACTGTCATTGTTTTCTTTATGCTGGCTGCGCTCCTTGTGTCCGCAGCCGAAGAAAAATTATTTAATGGACTGTATCTGAATCTGGGCAATCTGTATCGTCTCTCACATGCCAAATCCCGGTCCATCAGCCCTGAAAACTTCACCGGGGAAAAGGGAAAGGCGGCATGTCTGCGGATGGACCGGCCATGAATGCAGCCCGCGACCTGGGCCAGGGATGGAAGGTCTCTCCCTATGTTCACATCCAGGCTCTGGGATGACGCTCTGGAAGTCGGTATCTTCCCCTTCAGGATGATATTTCATCCGTGGCTTTCTGGTATCAGCAGGAACCTCACGCTTCTTTTCCTGAGCTTCCCAGTAAAGATGAATTGGAGATCATATAATCCAGGCAGGCAAACAAAAAAAGAAACCCTCACTCCACCATAAAATCAAAAGACTGCTCTAAAAAAATCTTTTTATAGTTATCTTTTATGGTGAATTTGAAAGTGTATTTCCCCGGAGGAATATCAGTCACTCGGTTGGTTATATAAAACGGAATGCCCGGACTCATAAATCCCCTTTTGTACTCAACCCAGTTGTTCTGCTGAAAAATCACATCCCCGTTTTCATTGACAATAGAAGCATCCTCAGACACCCAAATTTTATACTCACTGTCTTCTTTTCTGATTTGAAATCCAGCTGGTTCAATATACAGCAGGAAAGGCTCTCCGGATTTTATGGTGTTTCCTTCTCTTTTTACATAATCTCTGTAGCCGTTGATCTCCTTACAGAGAAACAATTGCCCGATGCTCAGCTCTTCTGCACTCTTAATCATCATCATCGCCTCAGCAAGCAGTTCAGCCGCTTTATTGTTGTCTCCTTTTTTTAGCTGGGCTAGTGCTTCTAAAATTGTTTTTTCAATCTTTTCCTGCTGGGCCATAATATCCGTCTCTAAGGAGGCCTCCTTTGGTTTTTCAGAATTTCCTTCGGCCTTAAAGAGAGAAGGAAACAAGATAAGCGATAAAGCTAACCCTGCTATCAGGAATCCCCTTTTCATTGTAGTCCTCCTTTAATTTTTTAGTAGATGCTTCAAAATATCCACTCTATCCAGTAGTAAGGATATAAATTGAAAAAAAAAGAGTCAATAAATTCATTTCTTTTAAAAAATTTTTCTGATATATTATATATCATAAACAATCCTTTAAAGGAGGTTTTTTTATGTCACAAAAACGTATTCTTTCCATTTTTCTTATGGCTTTTCTGGTCTTTTTCCTGGTGGGAGGAATGTCCTTTTCCTCATCCGCTGCGAAAAAGGCCAATCCGCAGGAGGTCATCAAGAACACAGATCCTGCGCTGCGCTTTGAGGGGTTCTCCAAGCATCTGGAGATGAAGGCAAATTCAGAGTTCAAAGACCTTAAATGGTGGCATATCGGACCCACCAATGTAAGCGGACGATGCACAGACATTGCTGTAGTGGAGCCAAAAGGAGAAAATTACACTATTTATGTAGCCACAGCTTCCGGCGGTGTCTGGAAAACAGTTAATGAAGGAACTACCTGGGAACCTATTTTCACAAATGAAGCCACCGCCTCTATAGGAGACATTGCCTTGGATCCTACAAACCCTGAGGTCATATGGGTTGGTACTGGAGAAGCCAATATCTTCCGCAGCTCTCAAAATGGTGCTGGAATCTACAAATCTTTGGACGGCGGCAAAACCTGGAAACATATGGGCTTAGCCGATACTCTCACCATCGCCCGTATCGTTGTCCACCCAGAGAATCCGGATGTGATTTATGTGGCCGCCTCAGGACATGAATGGACAGACAATGAGGAAAGAGGGATTTTTAAGACCACGGACGGCGGTGAAACCTGGGAGAAGATACTCTACAAAGGCCCCCGAACCGGAGCTATTGATTTGACCATGGACCCTGAAGACTCAGAGACTCTGTATGCAGCTCTCTGGCAGAGAATCCGCCTCAAATGGAACGACCCGCGCAATCTTGATGGATACAACCAAAGCGGCATTTACAAAACCACGGACGGCGGTGAAACCTGGAATCCTATAAACACAGGACTCCCTGAAGCAGAAGACCGGGGCCGGATCGGATTGGATGTCTGCCTCAGCCAGCCCAACACTCTTTATGCCTTGGTTGATAACTATGAAATCGCTCGGGAATTAACAGAAGAAGAAAAGGCTGACTCTTATACCCGCGGCTTAAAAGGCATCATCAAAGGCGCTACGGTTTACCGCTCTGATGACAAAGGCGAAACTTGGGTGCAGACCAGCGGAAAGACTGAACAGACGCAAGCGTACATGATGCGTCATTCAGGAACATACGGTTGGGTTTTCGGTCAAATCCGAGTAGACCCCAATGACCCGGATAGAGTTTATATCATGGGAGTCCCGCTCAGTGTTTCCACTGACGGGGGAGAGACTTTCCAGAGAATCGCCCGAAATGTACACGGAGATCATCATGGAATGTGGATAGATCCAGATAATTCCAACTACATTATCAATGTCAATGACGGCGGCATTGCCATATCCTATGACAAAGGGGAAAATTGGAGAGCTTTCACTGACAATCTTCCTGTCTGCCAGTTTTTTAATGTCTCTTATGACATGGCTCAACCATTCCGCGTCTACGGCTCCATGCAGGACCATGGAAGTTTTCGGGCCAAAGTTCTTCCAAGAACAGACTTTAGAGGCAATAAATTGGAAGGATTCCAGGCCGTTGAATGGGAACGCGCTCCAGGAGGAGAAGGCTCTACCCATGCCATTGATCCCGCCAATCCAGATATCGTGTATTCGGCTGGTTTCTATGGGCATATAACCCGAACCAACCTCAAAACCGGAGAAAGAAAAGACATCTATCCTCCTCAGACAAAAGAAACAGGATTTCTCCGTGGACAGTGGCTTGCTCCCATCATCCTGTCACCCAGCCATCCTGAGACAGTTTATCTCGGTCTTCAGTATCTCTTCCGCTCCCGCTTCCTGGGAGATGTCTGGGAAAGAATCAGCCCTGATTTGAGCTATGGTATCGAAGATGAACTGGGAGATATTCCGTACCAAACTATCTTCGCTATTTCAGAATCTCCTTTTAATCCTGATGTGATCTATGCAGGTACTGATGACGGAAAAGTCTGGGTGACCCATAACAGAGGAAAAAGCTGGTCAGAAATCATGAAAGGTCTTCCTTACAGAAAATGGGTCAGCCGGCTGGTAGCCTCAGAACATAATCCTTCTGTGGTTTATATGACTCAAAACGGAAAAAGAGAAGATGATTTCCAGCCCTATGTGTGGATGTCGGATGACTACGGTCAAACATGGAAAGACATCTCATCAGGAATCCCTCTAGGGCCTGTGAATGTGATTCGGGAAGACCCCATAGACGAAAACATTCTCTATGTGGGAACAGATGTAGGAGTGTATGTTTCCAAAGACAAAGGAAAAACCTGGAATGTTCTAGGCGGCAATCTCCCCACTGTGTATGCTCAGGACCTTATCATTCATCCCAGAGACAATGTCATTGTTGTAGCCACCCATGGATGGGGGATGTGGGCTTTGGACGCCACCCCTGTCAATGGAGGTCGGCGCTCGTTCCGGAGGTACTGAATCTTTCAATTAGATCAAAAAAGCCTGGGGGGATGGGAACATCCTTCTCCCCGGGCTTTTCTTTACAGGCTCTTAAGAAAACCCTAGCCAGTTTCTGTCAAATATATTCAATAGTAGCCGGAGGCTTGGGAGTGATTTCATAGGCCACTCTAGTGACCGATGGGATTTCTTCGGTTATTCTCTGTGAGATTTCCTTGAGTATTTTCCAGGAAACTTGAGTAGGCTGAGCAGTCATGGCATCCTTGCTCTCCACACAGCGGATAATGACAATCTCTCCATACTTTCTTTTGCCCTCTTCGATTCCCGTGCCTCTGTCATTTAAAAGCACGGCAAAGGCCTGAAAAGGTTCGAGAGAAGCTGTCTCCTCTTCCACAATTTGAGTTGCCCGGCTTACTCTGACGACCCGCTCTTCAGTGACCTCACCAATGACTCGCGTGGCTAACCCCGGGCCAGGGAAAGGCATTCTGTTGTAAAGCTCCCTGGAAAGGCCTAGAGACCTGGCTACCTCTCTTACCTGATGTTTGAACAGCTCCTTTAAAGGCTCTATCACTTTAAATCCATATCCTTTTTCACTGTCGATGCCAATCTGTTCCAGAATATTGTGCTGGGTTTTAACTCCCCCCTTAGTTTCAATAATATCCGCGGCAATGGTCCCTTGGACCAGGTGTTTAGCTCCGCTCTTTAACACCGCTTCTCCAAAAACTTCATAAAATTTATTCCGAAAGGCTTTTCTTTTCTCTTCTGGATCTGTTTTTCCTTTAAGGGCAGAGAAAAATTCTTTTCGGGCATCTATGACCTTGACTTCAATCCCCATATCTGAAAAAACTTTGGATACATACTTGTCTTCATCTTCTCTCATGAGACCGTCATCAATGAAGATCACTTCTAACCTCTCCCCTAAAGCCTGGTGTGCCAGGACCGTACAAGTAGAACTGTCCACCCCTCCAGAAAGAGCAGAGATGGCTTTCCCAGAACCAACGGTGTCTCTGATCTCTTTAATTTTTTGCTCAACAAATTCTTCTGTTTTTAGATTCAATAACCCCTCCTAATATGTCCTGTTTTTTCAATCCGGCCAAACAGCCTCATCCCTCCTTAATGTGCCTCCGTATTTACAGCCTCTTTTCAAAAACCCCGCTATTCTTTAAATTTTTCCAGCTCTTTTTTGAAAGGAGGGATAACTTTAAACAAATCTCCAACCACCCCAAAGTCAGCAACCTTAAAAATAGCTGCTTCCGGGTCCTTGTTTATAGCCACGATGTATTTGGATGAAGACATGCCGGCCAGATGCTGGATGGCTCCCGATATGCCTACCGCAATATAAAGATTGGGTGAAACTGTCTTCCCTGTTTGTCCGACCTGATGCTGATGGTCGACCCATCCCGCATCAACCGCTGAACGGGAACTTCCCAGAGCTGCATTCGGAAGCAGAGCAATGATATCCTTCAGCAAACTGAAATTTTCAGGTCCTTTCAATCCTCTTCCTCCTGAAACAATGATTGCTGCTTCTGTAACATCCAATTCAGCTCCTTCTTCTCTCTTGACTTCAACCACTTGGTCTTTAGCCTGTTCCTCGGAAACGTCCACCTCTTTCTTAATGACTTCTCCTTTTTCAGAAACAGGCGCTGTTAAGGGAAACACGTTTGGCCTGAGAGACACAATCTGAGGTTCTGAAGAAAATTGAAACACAGCCAATGCTTTCCCTGCAAATATAGGCCTTACGACTTCCAAGCCGCTGTCTGTCACCGAAGTTTCAGTGCAGTCTGTAGCCACTCCTGCACCGAGTTTGGCTGCCACTCTTGGGGCTAAGTCTTTTCCCATAGCCGTGGCAGAGAAGAACAATGCTTTAGGTTTCACTTCATCCACCAGCCCAGACAAAACTAGAGTATAAAGAGAAGAGGAATAGTTCTTCAGCAGTGGGTTTCCCATCAGGTAAACCTTAGAAGCTCCATGTTTAAATGCTTCCTCTGCAAGCTTATCCAGGTCTTTTCCTATGAAAACAGCTCCGCATTCCCCCTTCAAGTCATCAGCCCTTCTTTTGGCTTCAGACAAAGCTTCCAAAGAGGCCTTTTTTATCTTATTTTCCCTTATTTCCATGTATGTGAGTATCATGTTCTCCTCCTATATAATCTTGGCTTCCTCGTGCAGGAATTTCACCAGCTGCTTTGCAGCTTCTCCCGGTTCTTCCTCGATTTTCTTTCCGGCCTTCTTGGTAGGAGGTGGGGATATCTTTACCAGTTTCAGTTTGGACCCAAGCTCTGCTTCCTCTATGTCAAGGTCTTGAAGAGAGATGACCGGAACCTGTTTCCTCTTGGCTGCCATGATACCCTTGAGGGTCTCATACCTGGGCTCATTAAGGCCTTTCTGCGCACTGATAACGGCGGGCAGAGAAAACTTGACTTTCTCAGCAGCCCCTTCGATCTCCCTTACTGCGGTCCCGGAATCATCTTCGATTTCCAGTTTGGTAACTACATTAACCTGAGGCAAATCTAAAAATTCAGCCACCATTGAAGGGACCTGTGAATTGTCAGTATCAATGGACTGTTTTCCGAACAGTAATAGATCAAAATCAGAATACTTTTCCTTGACTACCTGGGCTATTATCTTTGCTGTTCGGATCCCATCGTAGGTCTCTTCAGTATCGTCTTTTACTAAAAGGGCTTCATCAACTCCCATTGCAAGTGCCTTTTTTAATATGGTCACTGATTCTTCCGGGCCGATTGAAATGGCATGGACTGTAGCTCCCTTTGCTTCTTTTATTTGGAGAGCTTCTTCCACAGCATATTCGTCATAGGGATTCATGACAAAATTTAAGCCCTGCAAATCAATCTGGTTTTTGTCATGGTCGATACTGATTTTAGACTCCGAATCTGGAACCCTTTTCACAAATACAAGGATATTCATTCATGACCTCCTTTCATCCTTTAAAAAGAATTTTCATATAAAAAATATAAGGTAATAAAATAATTAAAGCCCTAATCTTTGACAATTAGGGAAATCTCTTTGATGATATAAAACGTTGGGATAAAGGTCAACGAGATATATGGATATCACATAAAAAACAGAAGCTTACTCCTGATATCGCTTCAAAACAAGAGTAGCGTTGGTTCCTCCAAAACCAAATGAATTGCTCATAGCATGGGCCAATTCTGCTTTCCTGGCTTTATTAGGAACATAATCCAGGTCACACTCAGGGTCAGGATTTTCATAATTGACCGTAGGTGGAATAAGCTGATTTTTTAGGGCTAGGGCTGTTGCGGCTGCCTCAAATCCCCCCGCTGCTCCCAGCATATGCCCGGTAACAGATTTGGTTGAGCTGACAGCCATGCTGTAGGCATGGTCTCCAAAAAGTCTTTTTATGGCCAGTGTTTCTATTTTATCATTCCAAGGGGTAGACGTCCCATGTGCATTTATATAATCAATGTCCTCACGTTTCGCTCCAGAGTCATCCAGGGCTCTCTTCATAGACCTAAATGCTCCATCTCCATCCGGGCAGGGAGCTGATACATGGTAAGCATCCCCGCTGCTCCCGTAACCGACTATCTCTGCGTAAATGTCTGCTTTTCTCTTAAGCGCAGAGCCCAGCTCTTCCAGCAGTAAAACCACAGCTCCTTCTGCAATAACAAATCCATCTCTTTCCTTGTCAAAAGGACGTGAAGCCTTCTCTGGAGCATCATTCCTGGTAGAAAGCGCTCTCATGGAACAGAATCCCGCTAATCCCAAAGGAGTTATGGGAGCTTCGCTCCCCCCTGTGATCATCAAATCCGCTTCTCCTCTTGCAATAATCTGAAAGGAGTCTCCAATGGCATGGGTCCCGGTTGAACAAGCTGTGGCATTAGCCAGATTAGGCCCTCCTGATTTTGTGCGTATGGATATCTGTCCTGACGCCTCATTGATGACTGTGGAGACCAGAAAAAAGGGAGAGATTCTTTTAGGCCCTTTTTTTAACAAAATTTTATGATTCTCTTCAATGGTGCCAATGCCTCCAATACCAGAGCCTATGTAAACCCCTGTTCGATCTCCCTCCAGCTTAGACCTCTCGATCTTTGAATTCTCAACCGCCATTTCAGCAGCAGCCACGGCATACTGAATAAAGGGGTCCATTTTTCTGCATTCCTTCTTTTCTATAAAGTCCAAAGGGTCATAATCTTTAACCTCTCCTGCTATTTTGCTTGAAAAATCCTTTGGGTCAAATTTAGATATTCTTGTAATGCCAGTTCGGCCGGCTTTCATTGATTCCCAGTTCTTTTCCACCCCTATTCCTAAAGGCGAGACAATACCAATGCCGGTTATAACAACACGTCTGGGCTTAACCATGATAGGACAATTATAAAATCTCTTGTCTTCTTTTTGTTCTTACTTTACTTTCTCTAGAACGTAGTCGATCGCTTTGCCCACTGTGCCCAGCTTTTCGGCTTCTTCATCAGGGATATCCAGCTCAAATTCATCTTCCAGCGCCATTATCAATTCCACTGTATCAAGAGAATCAGCTCCTAAATCATCTATAAAAGAAGCCTCTTCTGTCACCTGATCTTCGCTAATACTCAGTTTGTCAGATACAATCTCCTTTACTTTGCTCAATAACTCTTCTCTATTCATCGTTGCCTCCTAAAAAATTTATTAAATAGGACTTTACATAAGCATACCACCGTTTACGTTTATAACTTGGCCCGTAATGTAGGATGCATCCTCAGAAAGCAAAAACCGAACCACTTTTGCTATTTCCTCGGGCCTCCCAAACCTTCTCATGGGGATGCTTTCAATAAATTTCTCCTTTACTGAATCAGGAAGCGCTTCTGTCATGAGTGTTTGAATGTATCCTGGGGCAACAGCATTGACGGTTATCTTTCTCGATGCTACTTCCCGCGCTAACGACTTGGTGAGCCCGATGACTCCAGCTTTAGAAGCAGAATAATTGCTTTGTCCGACATTCCCCATCAGCCCCACCACAGAAGAAATGTTTACAATCCGCCCGAATCGGTTTCTCGCCATAGTGCGGATCACGGACTTTGAAAAGTTAAAGGCCCCCTTTAAATTGACCACTAAAACAGCATCCCAATCTTTCTCCTTCATCCGCATCAGCAAGCTGTCTCTGGTAATCCCTGCATTATTGACAAGGAAATCTATCCTTTCATGCTGTTTGATGATGTCTTCTACTGCCCTGTCAACTTGGGATGACTGGGAAACATCCACCATATAAAAGGCTGCTTTTCCGCTGTTATTCTTAATCTCCTTGACTACTTCCTGGGCCTTTTCCTTCTGAACATCTACCACCAGGACCAGGGCTCCCTTTTTAGAGAGCTCTAAGGCAATGGCCTTTCCAATCCCTTGAGAAGCTCCTGTGACCACAGCCACTTTTCCTTTAAAGGTCATCTTGCTTTCGCTCCGCTTAAAACTTTTTGTTTGCTTTCCAATCTGGCCAGGATCTTTTCCTGGACTTTTCCCTTAATATAATCCCTGGCCAGTCTTACTGCGTTTTTTATGGCAACCGGATTGGACCGTCCATGACCCACTATACAGACTCCATTGACCCCCAAAAGATAAGCTCCTCCATATTCAGCGTAATCTACTTTTTTAAAAAACTTTTTCAAATGTCTTTTCATTAGAAAAAATCCTATCTTAACAAAGATGTTCTTCATGATTTCTGTGCGGGCCATTCGGGCAAAATTCGAAACCACTCCTTCGCTTGTTTTTAACGCAATATTCCCTGTAAATCCATCGCTCACGATCACATCTGCTTTTCCAGAATAAATGTCCTTTCCCTCCACATTGCCTATGAAATTCATGGATGAACTGCTCAGCTTCTTATAACCTTCTCTTGTCAAGTCGTTCCCTTTATTTCTTTCCTCTCCGATGCTCATGAGGGCAATCTTGGGATTTTCAACTCCCATGACCGCTTTCATAAACACTTCTCCCATCAAAGCAAACTGAACTAGATTATTGGCACTGCAGTTGGCATTTGCACCTACATCTGTTAGGAGGGTCACTCCTTGCAGCGTAGGAACCAGGAGGGCTAAAGCAGGTCTTTCCACTCCCTCAATGGCTCCAAGCTCTTTTCTGGATAAATACACTACAGCACCTGTGTTCCCTACACTTACAAAAGCATCTGCTTTTTTTTCCTTGACTAACTTAAGTCCCACCAGTATGGAAGATTTTCTCTTCTTCCTAAAAGAGAGAAGCCCTTCTCCCATCCCAATAGATTCAGAAGCATTGACAATTTCAACATTGGTGCCTGTGAGTTCAATCTTTTTCAACTCGTTCTTTATGGCCTCTTCATCTCCCACCAAAATAATGCTCAAATTGAATTCACGGGATGCACTCACAGCACCCTGCACAGCAACGCCTGGGCCTAGGTCACCTCCCATAATATCTACGGCTACCCTCATGAAATCTCCTGTAGTTATTCTTCAGACCCCTCAATGACCTGCCGTTCTTTATAATATCCGCAGTCCGGACAGGCCCTGTGAGGCACTTTTGGGTTTCCGCAGTTGGGACATAATGAAAGAGAGGGGACCTTGAGCGCATGATGGGCCCTTCTCTTGTTTTTTCTTGAATGAGAATGTCTTCTTTTTGGATTTGCCATTTATCTATTATCTTTCAAAAAAATTTTCAACTTTTTAAATCGTGGATCATTTTTATTCAAATCACAAGAACAGCCTTCGTCCCTTATGTTTTTACCGCATACTGGACACAAACCCGGACAATCCTCAGAACATAAAGGCCGGGTAGGAAAAGTCAGGTTTAACTGTTCCAGTATAATATTCCTGATATCAACTCTTTGATTATAGTAGAAATTCTTGTAAAGATCTTCTGTTTCCAGCTGTTCTTTTGCTTCTTCCAGCTCTTCCGGTAAATACGCCAGGTCAAAACCAGAATCTATATAGATTTCAAAGGGAGAAAGACAGCGGCAGCAGATAAAACTCATGGAGGTGCTAATCTTTCCCTTTAAGAATATCTCTTCGCCCACTCTTCTTATTACAATTTCTGTGTGCACAGGCTCTAAAAAGACAGCTTCCTCCTCCACCAATTCAGAGTTGAAGAACTCAAAATCTCTGCTTATCTCAAGTCCGTCAACAGGCAGTCTGTCAATATCAATAATCATTTTAATACATCCCGAAAAAAAGTTATCCTATTATAACATTTCACTTCCCTTTGTCAATAATGACCAGCCTAAAGCTGAGTACTTGAAATTTAAATGTCTGGATGTATAATAATTCTGGTTGAAATATATCAGAATGGCTGGATTGAACACCGAAGTCAAACGAAAGCAAAAGAGTTTTCATGTCCAAACCGAAGACAAAGGACAGGGGCTCAATTATGTTGAATCAGTCATTTTTAAATCTGGCCAGGTTCTGTCTTCACGTAAATCCTCTTATTCCTCTTTGGTAAATCATCCCGACTTAAAACAAAAAATACAGAGTCTGATAGAAAAACAGCACCAGCAATGCCTGAAAGATATCTCCGAAGGAAAGTTTGATCATCTCTGATTCCATGCTAATCTTTATCTGTTTCATTTTGCCTGGACTCTTCACGAGTCAAGATTGCGGCAGATGCGAGGCGTCAGGGCATGATTAGAGTTGATAGAGTTTGTTTCGTTTCTCCAGTTTCTATGGATTCTTTAGGTTATTTGGTTTGGCTAATGCGCGAGGAGCGAGAAAAGCGAGACAGGCTAAATGTTTAAAAAAGACAAGGAGCAGCCGCAGGCTTTAGGAAATTCAGGTGTGGCTGAAGCGACTTTGAATACGGTGAATTGTGAATGGTAAGTGGTGAATGGTAAGTGGTGAATGGTAAGTGGTGAATGGTAAGTGGTGAATGGTAAATTGACAATGAAAATATCGCCATTTTTTTATGAATAGATCAGGTGAGAATATTCTCTGATAAAAAATGAACAAAATATTTCTTGTGGATGGAAATTCCATTCTTTACCGTTCCTACTATGCTATCCGCAACCTTTCAAATTCCAAGGGATTTGCCACTAACGCCATTTATGGGTTCATACAGACTCTCCGAAGGCTCATAGAAAAAGAAAACCCCAAATATATGGGGATTGTTTTTGACTCTAAAGGCCCTACCTTCCGCCATAAGATTTATCCTGAATATAAAGCTCACCGAAAACCTATGCCCGAAGATCTTGCCCCCCAGCTTCCTGTTTTAAAAAGACTCCTCAAGGCACTCAATATCAAAGTCTTGGAAAAACAAGGATACGAAGGGGATGACCTCCTTGGCTTTTTGACTAAAAAAACAGCCAAAGAAAACATCCAATCCGTAATTGTTTCCAATGATAAAGACTTATACCAGCTGGTGAATGATTCAGTGGTGGTATACAATGTGGCCAAAGAATCCTACCTAGACAAAGAAAAAATCAAAGAAATTTTTGGGGTCTCCCCTTCTCAAGTTAAGGACCTGCTCGCCCTCTGGGGAGATTCTTCGGACAACATCCCAGGAGTCAAAGGGGTGGGGGCCAAAACAGCGAAAAAACTTCTTCAAGCCTATGGATCGATCGACAGCATTCTAGAGCACCCTGAAAAGATAAAAAACCCCAGGATCAAGGAAAAAATAAAAAAAAGCAAGGATGACATTGAGATAAGCCGAAAACTGGTATCCATAAATACGGATGTCCCTCTTGAATTCAATTTGGATGACTTTGTCGTTGAGGTTCCAGACTACGACCTCCTGATGCCTATCCTTCAAGAACTGGAGTTCACCAAGCTTCTTTCAGATTATATGGAAAAAGGAGGGGGACCCAAGAAAAATTATTTTCTTGTCCTGGAAGAAGACAAATTAGATGAACTGATTGTTCAAATCAAACAACAAAAAAAAGTCTCTGTGGATACAGAAACCACCAGTCCCAATCCCACGGAAGCAAAACTGGTCGGAATTTCTTTTTCTACCCAGCCTCATCAGGCTTTCTATCTGCCGCTGAGGCATGATTATCCGGGAGCTCCCAAGCAAATACCCGTTGATAAGGCCTTGTCCCGTCTGAAGGAAGTCTTTTTAGACCCCATGATAAAAAAAATAGGACAGAACATTAAATATGACAGTATCGTGCTTAAAAGAGAAGGAGTCTCTTTAAAGGGCATTGATATAGATACCATGATCCTTTCTTATCTCTGTGATCCTAATTTGGGCAAACACAATTTGGATTCTCTGGCACTGAAATATCTCCATGTTAAAACAATCCCGTATAAAGAAATTGCAGGAAAAGGAAAACAAGAAATCACCATGGACAAGGCAAAGGTTGAAAAAGTTATGCCCTACGCCTGTGAAGATGCAGACATGGCTCTTCAGCTGAGCTCTGTTCTCATGAAAAAAGTCAGAGAGAAAAAGCTCCTTTCTTTATACAGAGAAATTGAACTGCCTCTTACAGATGTCCTGACTGATATGGAAATATGGGGAATTAAAGTCGACCCAGAAGTGCTGAAAAGCATCTCTGAAGAGCTGGGAGAGAGCATCTCTCGCCTGAAAGGAAAAATACACCGGCAGTGCGGAGAAGAATTCAATATAAACTCCCCCCAGCAATTGGGAAAGGTTTTGTTCGAAAAGCTCAGTCTCCCTTCAGCAAAAAGGACCCAGAAGTCAGGCCACTACTCCACCAGTTTCAGTGTGCTGCAGCAGCTTTCAAGTAAATACCCAGTGGTGAAGGATATCCTTGAATACCGACAGCTGGTCAAGTTTAAATCAACTTATGCTGATGCCCTTCCCAAACTTATCAACAAGGACACAGGACGAATCCATACCTCTTACAACCAGACCATTGCCTCCACTGGCCGACTGTCCAGCAGCTATCCAAACCTGCAAAACATACCCATAAGAGGAGAGTGGGGAGCTCGCTTTCGGGAAGCATTTGTCCCTGCTCCTGGGCATCTTTTTCTCTCTGCAGATTACTCGCAGATCGAACTGAGAGTGCTGGCCCATCTTTCTGAGGATCCAGAGCTTATCAAAACTTTTAAGAAGGACCGGGACATTCATCAGGAAACCGCCAGTAAGGTGGTTGGTAATGAGGCTTCTCTTTTCCGGGAAGAAGCCCGGCGAAGAGCGAAAATCATTAATTTCAGCATCATATACGGCACATCCCCTTTTTCCCTTGCCAAGCAGTTGGAAACCTCTGCTTCTGAAGCCAAAAAATTCATGGACCTTTACTTTGAAAAATATCCCCGGGTCCTTTCCTTCCATCAAAAATGCATCCAAAACGCACAAAGAAAGGGCTATTCAGAAACTTTATTGGGAAGGAAAAGACCCATCCCGGAATTAAAGAGCAAAAATAAGGTTATCCAACAAGCTGGCCGCCGGATTGCTCTCAACGCCCCTGTTCAGGGAACCGCCGCGGATTTAATAAAAAAAGCTATGATAGAGATATGGAAAGAAATCAAAAAGAACCAATTAAATTCTAAGGTCATCCTTCAGGTCCATGACGAATTAGTTTTTGAAGTGCCAGATTCTGAGCAAAAAGTTCTCGAAAAATTAGTGAAAGAAAAAATGGAGAATGTTTTCCCCTTGAGCGTCCCTCTCAAAGTCCACCTGGCTTGGGGGGTTAACTGGGCAGAAGCTAAGTAAAAATGTCTTATAAGTCTTTTTGGTACACCCGGAACCGCTTGTAAATTTCCCCTCCCATTTTTTCCATTTCTGCCCTTACCTTAACATTGCTTTCCATTTCATGGTGAGTGTCGATGACTTCCATTCCTGCTTCCCGTGCGCTCATCAGCACATTGATTCCCATCAGCACATCCAGGCCCCGGCCCCGGTATTCTTCCTTTATCCCTCCCAAAAGGAGGTCCAGCTGCTTGGTTTTTTTGACTTCCCTTAAAATCTTTAAAATCCCCAATGGGAAGAGTCTTCCTCTGGCTTTTTTGATTCCCTGGGCTGGGTTGGGCATGCCCACGACAAAAGCAACCAGCTCTCCCTGGCGCAGAACCCCTTTGATAAATCTGGGATCCAGAAGAGGGAGATATTTTTTAGCCAGACTTTCCATCTCATCTTCCTCCAGGGGAGTATAGCCGTAAATGTTGGTTTTGGAATAACATTCATTCATTAAATGCAAAACCGGCTTGATCCAGGGTTTTAAATCCCTTCTCTTTTTAAACTCTAGTATCTCAAACTCTCCTTTTCTTTCTACCCTCTTGTTTATTCTTTTATAAAATTCAGGGATCTCCTCCGGAATGTCAATCCGATAGACCACATAGTCTATGTCTTTCTCATATCCCAACTCTTCTATAAACTCAGGCATCCATTTAAAATTATAGTAATTGGGGATGGTTACCGAACTTTCAAATCCCTCAATGAGAAATCCTTCCGGGTCCTGGTCAGTAAATCCATAAGGGCCTATGATCCTTTTCATGCCTTTATTCCGGGCCCAGTTTTCCACATAATTCAATAACTCTTTTGTCACTTCTTTGTCTTCCCAGCTTTCCAAATACCCAAATCTTGCTGTCTTTTCGTTTTTGTATTCATTAAAGCGCTTATTGATGATTCCCATAATTCGGCCCACTAATTTGTTGTCTTTATAGGCCAGACAAAGAACTGTATCACAGTAGGTAAAGGCCCGATTCTTTTTGGGGGAGAAATAATTCCATTCATCCATGTAAATAGGATGGACCCAATTTTCATGTTCCGCATGGATTTTCTCAGGAAGATATATAAATTTCCTTAAATCTTTTCTCTTCTTAACCTCTTTTATTTCAATTTCCATTTTATGCTTTCCCTCTCCTCCTTATTTTTTTCTATTATACAACAACCCCAAGTTTTTCAAAGTAAAAATAGAGAACAGGTTGACAAGACTCCCCAATAATTAATAAACTTTATAGTCAAATTTTTGATAACAGAACAACATACATCTATGAGAACAAAGACGTTTCCCCGCGGGATTCATCCTCCAGAATATAAAAGCTCTACGGAGAGCCAAAAACTGGAACCTTTGGAGCCCCCTCCAAAAGTGTTTATCCCTCTCAATCAACATTTTGGGAAGCCTGCGGAGCCCCTTGTAAAAAAAGGAGAGGAAGTTCTCCTCGGACAAAAAATAGGTGACAGTGATGAACTGTTTTCAGCTCCTGTTCACTCCAGTGTTTCCGGTAAAGTGCTCTTTATCAAAGAGCACCCTCATCCTCTCGGCTCTCCTGTACAGACCATAACCATTGCCAATGATGGAAAAGACTCTCCTCATCCAGGTTTAAAGGGAGCCAAAGATCCTTTTTCCCTGAAACCAGAAGAAATAAGGAATCTGGTGAGAGAAGCTGGAATTGTCGGTATGGGCGGCGCTGCGTTTCCCACTGCAGTTAAGCTTTCTCCTCCCAAAGGAAAACCCATAGATACCGTGATCATAAACGGATGTGAATGTGAGCCAATGCTGACCTCTGATTACAGAGTGATGCTTGAACACACAGAAGACATCCTAAACGGAGCGAAAACAATCCAAACAGCAACCAACGCCAAACAAGTCATTATCGGAATTGAAGATAACAAAAAAGATGCCTATGAAATTTTCCAGCAGAAAATGAACAGCTTCCCTGGAAAAACAGCACTGGTCAAAACCAAATATCCCCAAGGAGCAGAAAAAAATCTCATTTATGCTTTACTGAACCGGGAAGTTCCCAGAGGAGGCCTTCCTTTTGATGTGGGAGTTGTGGTCCAGAACGTGGGAACGGCCAAAGCAGTATGGGATGCTGTTTCCTCGGGAAAGCCTTTGTATGAAAGAGCGGTCACTTTGTCCGGTCCAGGAATTAAGGAAAATAAAAATCTGCTGGTACGAGTAGGAACTCCTTTCAAACAAGCTCTTGAATACTGCGGAGGATTAAAAAAAGGAACCAATATGCTTGTCATGGGAGGCCCTATGATGGGCCTGGCCCAATGGGACCTGGATGCTCCCGTCATAAAAGGAACTTCGGGATTGGTCGCCTGGCAGGAGAAAGAGCTGCCTAGAGAAAATCCTTGTATCAGCTGTGGCCGCTGTGTCAACCACTGTCCCATGGGTCTTGTCCCCACCAGACTGATGAATTATTCCAAACACTCACTTTACCAAAGTGCAGAGCAGTGGGGAGTGTTGGACTGTGTAGAGTGCGGCTGCTGCCAGTATATCTGCCCAGCGAAAATCCCGCTGGTTCACTGGATCCGGCTGGGCAAAAACGCTGTTACCGCCATGAAAAGAAAAAAGAAAAGCTGATGAAAGAAAACACACTTATACTTAAGTCTTCCCCTCATTTTAAAGACAAAGACTCTGTCACAAAGATCATGTACACCGTGATCATTAGTCTGGTTCCCGCAATCTTGGCTTCTCTTTATTTCTTTAGGATAAAAGCTCTTCTCATCTACATAACCTGCGTAGCCACATGTTTGCTTACAGAGGCTGTGTTTTTAAAAGTCAGAAAAAAGGACATCCGGTCATTATGGGACGGCTCAGCCATCATAACAGGTCTTCTTCTTGCCATGACCCTTCCTCCCTCTCTCTCTCTGGAGCTGGTCGTGATCGGATCAGTGATGGCCATTTCCTTAGGCAAGCAGTTGTTTGGAGGCCTGGGATACAATGTATTCAATCCGGCCCTGGTGGGACGAGCCTTTTTACAGATTGCTTTCCCCGTAGCCATGACCACCTGGATCCCTCCAGCAGCCCTTAAAGTCAACACTGCCACCTTTGCCACTCCTCTGGGAAACATTAAATTCCAGAGCTCGTTAACAGAGGGACTTCTGACCCCCCTTAAAGACCTGTTTTGGGGGAACGTAGGGGGATGTCTAGGGGAAACCTCTGCAGCAGCGCTCCTTTTAGGAGCCCTCTTTCTTCTCTTCCGCCGGGTGATAGACTGGCGGATTCCCCTCGGGATCATCAGTGCCCTGGTTTTGTTTGCTGGTGCTTTCTGGATTGCAAAACCAGAAAGTTATGCTTCTCCTCTGTTTCATCTTCTGGCAGGAGGATTTATCTTAGGAGCCTTTTTTATGGCTACAGACATAGTGACTTCTCCTGTAAATCCTCTGGGTGCTTGGATCTATGCTCTTGGTATAGGGGTCATGATAGGACTCATAAGGCTGTTCGGGGGATTCCCAGAAGGAGTCATGTTTTCTATTCTTTTTATGAATACATTTGTTCCTCTTTTAGACCGGTATACCCGTCCCCGTATCCTGGGCGAGAGGAGAGGTCAGAATTGAGCCTTCCTGTAAGAATGATTTTGGTTCTCACTGTGGTGGGTTTGGTCTCAGGGAGTCTGCTTTCCGTGGTGGGACTTTTGACCAAACAACGAATTGAAATGAACCGACAGCAAGAAATACAAGCGGCCATCAATGAAGTCATCCCCAATACAAAAACCAGCCAGAAAATCTACGAAGAAGATAATCTTACTGTTTATGAAAGCAAGGATAACAGCAAAAATACAGTGGGTTTTGCAGTGTACACTTCAGGCACTGGTTTTCAGGATGTCATTACTTTGATGTATGGAATCGATCCTTCCCTCTCCACAATAAAAGATATGACTATTCTCGATCAGAAGGAAACCCCGGGCCTTGGGGCCAAGATAACTGACGAAAAAGCTTTTCTCAGATTTTGGGAAGGGAAAAGCTGTGAAAAGCCGCTTTCCCTGCGAAAGCCTGCTGTGGATTCTCCTGAAAAACTGTCTCCTTCAGAAGTCAATGCCATAACAGGAGCCACCATATCTTCAGAAAAAGTTCTTGATATAGTGAACCTTTCCCTTGAAAGATTAAAGCAAATCAAACAGCAAGGCAAACTCCTGAGCGAGGAAAAAAATGCCAACTAAAAAAAGCATCGGAGATGAATATCTCAAAGGCCTTTGGGATGAAAACCCGGTCTTTAGACAACTGCTGGGAATGTGTCCCACTCTAGCCGTGACAACTGCTGTCATCAACGGAATCGCCATGGGGCTGGCTACTACCTTTGTACTGATACTGAGTTCCCTTGTGGTTTCCTCAATCAAAAAGGTGATCCCCAATCAAGTGCGGATCGCCACCTACATTGTCATCATTGCTTCTTTTGTTACCATAGCAGACCGGTTTTTAGCCGCCTTTTTCCCTCCTATATCCAAAGCCCTTGGTCCCTATGTCCCTTTGATCGTAGTTAACTGTATCATCCTGGGAAGACAGGAAGCTTTCTCATCAAGAAATTCTGTGGGCCGCTCCCTGGTTGATGCCTTGGGAATGAGCACTGGGTTCATTCTGGCCTTACTTGTCCTGAGTTCAATAAGAGAGATTCTGGGGTCCGGAACATTCCTCGGATATCAAGTCATGGGCTCTTGGTTTAAGCCGTGGATCATCATGATTCTCCCGGCAGGTGCTTTTATAACACTGGGAGTCCTCCTGGGAATAGCCATATTAATAGAGTCTAAGACCAAGACGAGGAGCACATAATGGATATTCTAACCATTTTTATTGCTGCCATCCTCGTCAACAACTTTGTCCTTTATTATTTTTTAGGCATTTGTCCCTTTCTCGGCGTCAGCAAAAAAATAGATTCTGCTTTTTCTATGGGAATGGCCGTGACCTTTGTCATGACTCTGACCGCGGTTGTTTCCTGGGTGATAAACCATTGGATCCTTATTCCTTTTGAGCTTGACTATCTCCAAATTGTTTCCTTTATCCTGGTCATAGCTTCTTTAGTCCAGCTTGTGGAAATGTTTATTAGAAAGATGAGCCCTCCGCTTTATCAGGCTCTCGGTATTTACCTCCCTCTAATAACCACTAACTGTGCCATTATGGGGCTCGCCCTATTGGCTGCCCTTAAAAATTACGATTTTATTGAAACAGTGGTTTTTGGAGTAGGCTCTGGTTTAGGATTCACCCTGGCGATTGTTCTGATGTCTGGCATAAGAGAGCAGCTGGACCTCGCTGATGTGCCCAAACCTCTTAAAGGAGCGGGGATTGCACTCATCGTAGCCGGAATAATGGCGCTTGCCTTTTCTGGTTTTTCAGGGATGATCAAATGATAGATGTTCTGATACCAATACTGACTATGGGATGTTTAGGCCTGCTGTTTTCCATAGGCCTTTCTATAGCCTACCAAAAACTCAAAGTAGAGGAAGACCCTAGAGTAGAGAAAATTTCCGAAATTCTCCCTCAAGCAAACTGTGGAGCTTGCGGATATTCCGGGTGCCGAGCTTTTGCTGAAGCTGTGGCCAAAGGGAAAGCAGAAACAAGCGGGTGCCCGGTAGGAGGCGAGGAGGTCGCTCAACAGGTTGCTGAAATTATGGGCACAGAAGCGGGAAAAGCAGAAAGAAAAGTCGCCCGACTCCACTGCCGCGGTGACAACAAAGCGGCTCAAAACAAAGGCACCTACCTGGGAATCACCACCTGTTATGCCGCCCATATTATTGGGGGAAACAAACAGTGTGTCTATGGCTGCCTGGGCTATGGAGACTGTGTGGAAGCTTGTCCCTTTGATGCCATAACAATGGAGGAAGACGGCCTTCCGGTAGTTGATGAAGAAAAATGCACGGCCTGTGGAAAATGTGTGGAAGCCTGTCCCCGCAATTTATTCGACCTTCAACCTGTCTCACAAAACATCATGGTATTCTGCCGCTCTCTGGACGGGGGAGCCTCGGCAAAAAAGGCTTGTAAAAACGCCTGCATCTCCTGCGGAATCTGTGTTCGTGCCTGTCCGGAAGCCATTGTATTGGAAAACAACCTTGCTGTTATCAAAGATTATAAAAAAATAGATCCAGAAAAAATTCAAGCTATAGAAAAATGCCCCACCAACGCTATCGGACGAATCCGAAAAGAAGAAACCAATGAAGGATAAAGGGAAAATAGTGGCTCTTCAGGGAAATTATGCTCAGGTCGAGCTAAACTGTCTATATGGGTGTGCGAAGTGCTCCGCCTGCCATATCTGCTCAAACAAAGAACCAGAAAAAGGGCTTATCCAGGTGAGAAACCCAATCCAGGCAGGCACCGGAGATGAAGTGGTCATCTATGTCCCCGAAGAGAAATACACCAGAGCTCTCATCAAACTGTTCGGCTTGTTGGTGCTTGCTTCTGTTTCCGGCATGTTTGTGGGCTATTACATTGCCCCTTTCCTTTCCTTCTCCCCCTCTGCAGGAGGAGTTTTGGGTCTGCTTCTGGGTCTTGCCGGCACAGGATTTGTTCTTTTTTGCAGTTTCAGAAAAAACAAAACAAGACTTTATCCTGAAATTATTGATATAATAAAAAAAGGAGACCATCATGAATAGACGCCATTTCATACAAACTCTAGCTTCTGTTCCGCTGCTAAGCCAATTTTTACCCGGCTCTCAAAAAGCCTGTTCTTCGACGGCGCTGTATTTGATTTCTGATTCTCCCCATCACCTTCTCCCCGCCCTGCTGGAAGAGCTGAAAAAGCTCACTCAAAATAAAGGAAACAAATTCTCTCTGCTAAAGTCTTCTCCTTATGAAAAGCAGATAATCAAGGAGCTCCGGGAAAGAGGTTGGATTTTTTCTCCTGTACCAAACGAAGCCGACCTTTTTCTCTCCTTCAGAATTCTAAAACATAAAACCCGGCCATCGTTTACCCTGGCCAAAAACGGTAAAGCATGGGACATCCGCTCTCAAAGCCTGTTTTCCCTGTGGAGGGAAATAAACAAAAAACAAGAGCTGTCATCTACCCTAACCATCGCTTCCTTCAGCGGCGCCAAAACCAGCTATATTGGAAAATCCATCTCTGTCTTTAACCAAGGCAAAAAAGTAGACTCCCTTCGTCTCGATGCAAACAAAACAAAATTCTACAAAGCCAAACAAGGCCGCATCGTGATGTCAGTAAATAATGGAAAAGCATGGGTTAAGGACTCTTCCTGCCGTCATAAGATATGCTGCTTGACACCTCCTATATCATTGGCCGGCGAGCGGATTATCTGTGCACCCAATGGTTTTCTTGTTGGAATCGATAGGACCAGCCTCATAGATACATCCATAGGCTGATTTTATTTTCGGACTCATGAAAAACTTGAAGGATCTTCTTTTTGCTGGAATCGATGTCTCGACTCAAGGATGCAAACTCTTAATCCTGGACACGGAAGAAAAAAATGTCGTCCACGTGGACTCCATAAATTACGACCAAGACCTGCCTCACTACCACACTCAAAACGGCACTGAAAAAGGATTGAAAGAGGGGAGTTCTGAATCAAACCCTCTTATGTGGATTGAAGCACTGGAGACCCTTTTCACAAGGCTCAAAAACTCAAAAACAAACCAGAAAAACATCAAGTGTATTTCTGTTTCCGGACAGCAGCATGGTCTGGTCTCTCTGGATTCCCAAGGTAAACTCTCCAGAAAAAGAAGTAAGCTCTGGAATGACTTTTCAACTGCAGAGGAATGTGAAATCCTGACACAAGCTGTGGGCGGGAAAAAGGGCATGATCAAAGAAGTGGGAAACAGCCAAAAACCCGGCTACACCGCGCCTAAAATCCTGCACCTGCTGAGGAATGAGCCGGAAAATTATCACAAGACCGATGCTTTCTTAGTGGTTCACAATTACATCAACTGGCATCTCACAGGAGGAATCAAGGTCATGGAACCTGGAGACGCTTCCGGGACCGCGCTGTGGAATCCAAAAACAAAGAGATGGTCTAAAAAAGTGATCTCGGCTATTGACCCGGCCCTCACCAAGAAGCTGCCTCCGGTCAAATCTTCTTGTCGTACCATAGGGACGATTTCCTCTCGGCTGGTAAAAAAGTTCGGCTTTTCTCCTGAATGTAAAATCGATGCTGGCTCCGGAGATAACATGTACGGAGCTGTGGGCACGGGAAACATAAATCCTGGAATATTAACCGTAAGCCTTGGTACCAGCGGAACTGCTTTTGCCGTTTTAAAAAAGCCTTATATAGACCCTACCGGCGAAATTGCCTGCTACTGCGACAGCACAGGGAATTATCTCCCTCTCTTGTGTGTTTCAAACTTATCCAATGGATACAACCATCTTCTTAAGAAACATAAAATCTCACATGAAGAGTTCACCCGAATCATCCATCAAACCAATCCAGGAAATCAAGGCCGGATATTGATTCCCTGGTATACAGGGGAAAGAACTCCTGACCTCCCTCTCGCTGCTCCCGTATACTTTGGTTTTGGTTTAAAAGATTTTAACAAACACACCCTGTGCCGGGCTGTTCTGGAAGGGCATGTCTTAAATCTTTACCAGGGATTTCAGCGCCTCCCGGTCAAAGCCAAACAAATCCGGCTTACCGGAGGCCTTTCCCGATCCGAGGCCTGGAGGCAGGCCATTGCTGATATCTTTGAGGCGGAGACCATTCCTGTGCTGGGAGAAGGTGCTGCTCTCGGGGCTGCGGTTCATGCCGCCTGGGTTTGGGGAAAGGAAAAGGGGACAGAAACAACATTAGAAGAACTGACTTCCACCTTTGTGGTCCTTGACCAAAAAGCCAAAAAAAGGCCCCGCCCTTCGGCCGTCCCTGTATATAGACTCCAGAAACGGCTTTATCAGGCTCTTACCCAGCGTATTTTAGGAAAAAAAGGAGAAAACCCTTTTGAACTCCGCAATCAAGTTAAATCCCATTCTGCTTGATCTCTTTGACAAAAATATTCCTGAAATAAACCGGTGAACGGCTGTCGTGGTTCTGGAGTCCGATGTATCCCTTATCAGCAAAGTCTCTCACTTTCCCCCTCGGCTCTGCGGTCCAGTCCAGCACTTTTTCTCCGTTCAGCTCTACCTGAATCCGGTCGCCCTTAAAGATAATCTTAAAGTGGTTCCATCTCCCTGTTTCTTTAAAGGCATCTTTGACAGGTGCTTCCGCATCATAAACCGCTCCTGTTTTATGGATATCCTCTTCATTGTCACATATCTGAAT
Organism: uncultured Eubacteriales bacterium; assembly: GCA_964445575.1. GTDB lineage: Bacteria > Acidobacteriota > Aminicenantia > Aminicenantales > Aminicenantaceae > WJMT01. The sequence continues at coordinate 13,022 of CAYULB010000005.1, read as the reverse complement.
TTCAAAGGAATGATAGATATAATTGTTGTTTACAGGCACTTCAGGCACTCTGAGAAAGACTCCGGAGTTGGTGTCTTTCCGGAAGCATTTGTAATCCAGCTCTAGGATAAAATCTTGATAGGCCTTCCGGGAATACCAAAACAATCCCATCCCTCCCTGAGCCTTTAAGATGCCGGTCTTTTCATCAAGAATAAAATATCCCGGTCCATAATGATTCCAGCCGTGCTTGGAATACCGCCTATTGCTTTGAGCCAGGATTTCTTCATATCCTTTGTAATAAGTGATGCTGCGGACATACTGGATCCCCTTTTTTATGGAAGGAGAGGGGTTGTCCACTTCCTCTGGATTCTCATGTTCTACAGCCAAAACACCTGAATAGTTCTGAAGTGTCAGCTCAGCAAGGATATCATGGATATTGGCCTCTCCCTGGCCAAAAGGAACATCATAGGCCTTTTTGTCTCCAAATGCATTAAGGTCTTTTAAATGAACATCTATGACTCGGCCTTCCAGCATCCGGAGGGCTTCCCCCGGATTGACTCCGGTTCTCATCCAGTGGCCCGTATCCGCGCAGGCTCCGATCCTTTTATCCAATCCTTTCACATGTTCTAAAATCGTTTCTGGCCGGGCATACTTGGATGGTTCGGGATGATTGTGTATGGCAATTCTTATGTTGTGTTTTTTCACCATTTTTTCTAAAAGCGAAAAGTCATCAAAGGCCGGTTCTGTGACAATAGTTCTGATTCCCATATTTTTAGCAAATTCAAACACCTGTCCCATGCTTTCTTCTGTATTGTCAAAATTAACCACTCCATAGCTTATCAGGATAAGCCCATTTTTCTTCAGGGCCTTTTTGACTTCCTCAACCTGTTGTTGGTTGAGATTGTGATCAAATTTTACATCAGGAGTCTCCCTGTCAAGCACCTGGCCCGGATAAGCTTCAACATATTTAATTCCCAGCTGGCTGATTTTTTCCAAGGCTTCATAGAATGAAAATTTTCGAAAAGTCCAGCATTGAACAGCAAAAGGAATTTCCTTGATCCTGACCTCAGAATAGGGAATTCGTTCAAACTGGGAACGCTGTTCGCCCTGTGAACCCGCCTCTTCCTCTGCTGCCTGTTCTCCATTAAAACAGGACACAACTAAAAAAGCCATGAGTACGAAAACCAAATGCTTTGAGTTTTTCATAATCCCTCCTTGCTATCTTTTTTTTGGATTCCATTCCCCTTTAGCAACAGCGGGGACAAAGGTTTCCAGTCCCTCTGGGGGAAAACTAACTGTTTTTTCCTTTTCTATGCTCATGTAGGCAGCCATAAGAAGTTTGGTTACTCCCACCCCGTCTGAAAAATTTTCCTGGGGGCGTTTTCCGTCAATAAAAGACTGCACCATATGCCGGTTCTCATCCGTGTACCCGTATTCGATCTCCTCGCTGCTGACAATAGGCATCAGCCCTGTTTCCGCATTCTGTTTCTCAACCAAGTCTTCTCCCTGTTCCCCTTTAACGTTCCGGCTAAAAAATATCTTTAAGTTCGAATCCAATGTGTTTATGGAAAGAGAGTATTCCGGACCTAACAGCTCCATGCTCAGCCTTAATCCTGCTCCCACATAACACCAGGATGTGGTGGTCTCAACCACCAGCTTTTCTCCATTTTCCCCTTCATATTCTATCACGGCTCTGGCAAAATCTTCAGCCGGCCGGTTCAAGTAATCAACTTTCCCGTCGCTCTTTCGTGCCAGCTCCTCCGCATATTGAGGCAGCTGCCATTTAAGACAGTCAGCATACGCCATGACTTTCTTGGGCTTTATAAGGCTTCTGTCTGCTCCTGGGGGCGTCAGCATGAATCGGGCTTCCTCCACAGAATGACACATCATATCATTGATGACCCCCCCTCCCTGAAGAGCTCCTTCCCAGAACCACGGCATATGAGGTCCGCCGTGCTCTTCTGAAGCTCGTGCCAGATAGGGCCTCCCTGTAGTTGCCGCCCCTCTGGTCCACAAAATTTCTTTTCCTCGAACCACAGCTGGCGAGAATATTTGGTCTTCAAGATATCCATCTAAAAGACCTGCTTCCTGTGCTAAGGAAAGCATTTTTTCTGCCTCCTGAACATTTCTGCCCAGTGGTTTCTCGCAGGCAACGCCTAGAATCTCCCCTCTCCCTGTCTTGACTGCATGCACAATCTCTTCCATTATCTCTATCCTATTGTAATTGGGACTGCATATCCAAATCGCATCAATAGCGGGCGAGGCTACCATTTCAGAGACGGTCGGGTACACTCTGGCCTCTCCCACCCTTAGCTGAGAAACAAGGTCTGCGGCTTGCTTTGCTCTCTCCTCACTTCGGCCTGCTATTCCCATTATGTCTGCATCCCGGACCCCTACCCAGGACCGAATGTGAAACCGGGTGATAAATCCGGCCCCAATGAATCCTATGCCCAATCTTTTTTTTGCCATATCTTGCTCTCTCCTTGATACGAACTTTTTTAAAAACAAGCCGTTCTTTTATTATAATTTGTCTCTTTTGATTTTGCTTTTCTTTGTTTTTTCTTTCTTTTTATCTTCAACTCGCAATCCACAGCTTATCAAGGTTCTTTCAATCAACTCGAACTTTTTTCTTTTCTTTAAAAAGCAGAATAAACGCCACGGCACATAACACAGTCAGCACCGAAGGGACTACAAAAACCCCTCTCCAGTTTGTCACTTCGGCCTCAGTAAAGAGGGTCTGAATCCATCCTGCAAAAATACTTCCTATAAAATTTCCCAATCCCAAAGTAACAATGGCAATTAAGCTCTGAGCCGAGGCCCTTATGTCCTTTGCGGCAATCTTGTCTATATAGATAAAAGCTGCTGTAAAAAAAAACACATAGCAGAACCCATGAAGGGAAAGAGAAGCAATGACCAGCCATGCTGGTTGACCTATCACAAAAATTATATATCGAGCTGGCCAGGCCAACACTCCGATAATCATGGTTTTCTTAATGCCATATTTTGGCAGAAAAACAGGAAGAAGTGCAGCCATCACAAATATTTCTGCGATCTGAGCGATCACCATGACCCCAGAAACCATAGAGGAATGAATTCCAATGACATTTGAAGTTAAATAAGGTGCGGTCAATATATAATAGAACTGCAGCTCTGTGGCTACAATAAAGGCAATCCCAATAAAGACCGCAATATTCCTATCTTTAAGCATTTTCATGGCTTCCAAAAAAGCCCAGGGTTTCTTGACTTCCTTGTTGGGAGGAGTATGGGGAAGAGAAAAAGATTGGATCCCCATCACAACAGAAAACATTCCCGCCAGCATCAGCGTGTCTCCTCTTAATTCCAAAAACTGGTGGGTTTCCGCCAGCATTCTCCACCCGGCCAAAAGGAGTCCGGCTGCAATCCAGCCTATGGTTCCCCAGACCCTAATGATTCCAAACTCCTTTTCCGAATCTTTGAGATTAATAAAGGCGATGGAGTTGGTAAGAGCCAGGGTAGGCGCATACAAAAAGGAGTAGAGAAACATCAGCCAAATCATGGTGGAATAATTCGAGACAAATGAAGTGTAGATAAGGACTCCTCCCCCAAAAAACTGTAAAAAAGCAATGACTTTTTCCGTAGGAAAATGCCTGTCTGCAATCTGTCCTCCCAAAAAGGGAGAGATAATAGTTGCTAAAGGGAGAAGGGAATAAACAGCCCCCACTTGAGTCCCTGTAAAACCCAGTTTGTTGATCAAGTGCTCTGACAGGACTGGAGCCCAGGCTCCCCAGATAGCATACTGCAAAAACATCATGCAGCTGAGGCGAATTCTATGCCCCACCTTTCCCTCGTTTATTCATTTTCTTAGCAAAGTGAATTTTACAAAATTTATAATACAAACAATGTCTTTGTCAATCAAAGATCAATAAAGAGAAATCAAGTGCCTCAGGAAGAGAATTGACTTTGTCCTTTCAAAAAAATAAAATTTTAAATTTCCATAGATATATGAAAAAATACATAATATTAATTTTTTTAATTCTTTTTACTGCTGGCTGTCCATCACAAAAATCACAGAAGTCATGGCATAAGTCCACTTTGATCTTTTTCGCCACGGTCTGTGAGCTGAGAATACACAGCACTGCCTCAGAATTTTCTCAAGCAAAGAAGAAGGTTAAAGAAATCTTCTCCTCTGTCGAAGAGGCCTTCTCCCCAGGAAAAACAAATCTCGGCTCTGGCCTTGTCCTCTATCTCCTGAAGGAAAGCCTTGAAATAAACAAAAACACAGAAGGCTGCTTTGATATCACCCTGGGACGATTGAAAGAATTATGGGGTTTTTCGAATGGAGATTACAGAATTCCCCCCAAAGATAAAATCAACCAGCTCATAAAAAACTTGGGTATGGATAAAATCTGCTTACAAGAGGACAATATATCCATCTCCCCAGAGATAAAACTCGACTGGGGAGGCATTGCCAAAGGATATGGAGTTGACCTTGCTTCAAAGGCTCTCATTAAGATGAACTTAAAAAAGGGACACCTAAATGCAGGGGGAGATATTTTCTGTTGGGGAAAAAACCCAGACGGAGAAGATTGGAAAATCGGCATCCAGCATCCGAGGGAAAATGGATATATTGGAATTCTCTCTCTTTCTGGCATGGGTGCTGCCACATCTGGGGATTATCAGAAGTACTTTATCAAAAAGAAAAGAAGGTACCATCATCTTTTTGATCCTTCAACAGGATATCCAGCAAGAGGAAAGCAGAGTGTTACTGTGATCGGGCCCCAAGTTTTTTTGTGTGATGCTCTTTCTACCGCTGTTTTTGTATCAAAAAAACCAGAAAAAATATTGGAAAAATATCCAGAATACGGTGCGGTCATAGTTGATGATGAAGGAAAAATTCTTATCTTGGGGAAAAAATACAGTATAGACCTGATAGAATAAACCCCTCTTTTATATTTTCATGGGCATTAAAATATATTTGTACTCTATTTCATCTTTCTCTTCAGGGGTCATTATAACAGCGCTGTTAGGATCTTTCATTTCAAATCTTACATGATCGGCCTGAACAGTGGTAAGAAAATCAATAATATAATGAGAATTAAATCCAATCTCAAATTTATCCCCCTTATAATCAGTTTGAACTTGATCGCGAGCCTCTCCTAATTCTGGATTTGAAGAAAAAAGTTCAACCCTATCTTTTTCTAGTTTTATTTTAATTCCTTTGGAACGTTCAGTGGATAATAACGAGACCCTTCTTATAGCATCGGTTATTTCATCTCTAGAAAAAACAAGAATATTTTGATTGTCTTTAGGAATGACCGCATTATAATTTGGAAATTTCCCTTCAATAATCCTGGAAATCAACGTCCTGTTTTCAACATTAAAAAATAGGTTGCTCTCATCAAGGTCAAACTTGACTTGTTCATCTTCAAATTTTCTTAACTCCCCCAGTGTCTTTTTTGACACAATACTCTCGATTTCATCATCTATTTCCACGCCATCCAGTTTTGAATTCGTGTAAGCAAGCCGGTGTCCATCTGTGCTGATTAGCTCAATTTGATTTCCTTTTAAAATCATCAAGGCTCCGTTCAGGTAATATCTCTGTTCCTGAGTGATAGCAAAATAAACCCGGTTGATCATTTCTTTAAATTTATCTAAAGGAATAACAATGTCTCTTTCAAATCTTGCCTCCGGAACTTGCGGGTAATCATCTTTAGGGCTGCACAGCACTTTAAACTGACTGGCTCCGGAAGATATTTCCATCATTTTCTCATTGCTCAGTAGAAATTGTACTTCTCTTTCCTCTGAAAGAGACCTGACTATTTCAAATATTTTTTTTCCAGATATAGTGCCGGAGCCAGGCTCGTCAACTTTAGTCTCAATATAAGTCCTAAGACCTACTTCTAAGTCTGTCCCCATCATCTCGACTCTATCTTTTTTTGCGTCTATCAGTATATTCGCCAGAATAGGCATAGTATTTCTTTTCTCCACAATTCCTTGAAGAAGCTGAAGTTCTGTGAATATATTTTCTTTTTTGATTGAAAATTTCATTTTTTCACCTTTTCCTGAATGTATTATTAATATTATTATATATCTTTTTAAAGATTAAGTAATAATAATAATAATTGCAAATAATATGTGAAAAATTATACTAAAGTTCAGAAATCATTAACGTATAGAACTGATCATCTTGTTGATTTTATTGTCAAAACTTCTGTCAGTATCTCTTAATTTCTCAATCTTCTTTATACTATGGATGACCGTGGTGTGGTGTTTTCCACCAAAACTTTTCCCGATTTCAGGCAGGGAAGATTCAGTCAGCTTTTTTGACAGATACATTGCTATTTGTCTGGGGAAAGCAATTTGAGGGGAATTGTTTTTTGATTTTAATTTTTTCAGCCCGATTTTAAACTCATGACAAACAAACTTCTGTATTTTTTCCACAGTGATCACATGTTCGGTAGAATCTAACAGGCTTTTGAGCGCCTCTTTGGTCAGATCTAGATCAATAGGCTGTCCCTTTAAAGAAGAATAAGCGATAACACGCCGGAGGAATCCTTCCAGTTCTCTTATATTGGAGTGGACTTTATCAGCTATATAAAGAGCAACACTTTCCGGAAGGCTTACTCCTTCAATCTGGGATTTTTTTTTCAGGATGGCGATTCTTGTTTCAATATCCGGTGGTTTTAGGTCTGCAATAAGGCCCCATTCAAACCTGGAGCTGAATCTTTCTTCCATATTAGGAATATCTTTTGGGGGGCAGTCGCTTGAAATCACAATCTGTTTTTGGTTTTCATAAAGGTGATTGAAAGTATGAAAAAATTCTTCTTTAGTCCTTTCTCTTCCGGATAAGAAGTGGATATCATCCATAAGAAGAAGGTCAATGCTTCTGTATTTTTCTCTAAAGTCCATGATTTTACCATACTGAAGATGATTGATAAGGTCGTTCATGAACTTTTCTGTGGTCATATAAAGTATTTTAATATCTCGTTTATTGTTTAAAACTTCATGACCGATGGCATTCATAAGATGGGTTTTTCCTAAACCAGCGCCTCCGTAGATGTATAAGGGATTATAGGACTTGGCTGGACTTTTAGCTACTGATGAGGAAGCAGCATGAGCAAATTGATTACAGGAGCCCACAATAAAATTATCAAAGGTATAGTTGGGATTTAGGTTTGGATTGAGAAGGTACCCGTTTTTTGTCCTTCTTTCTCTGGGCCCTCGGCGTATAAAAGAGGAGGAGTCGTCAAAAATATATTTAACATCGTAAACTTTATCAAAAAGCTCTTGTGAACAAGAGCTGATGAGATTTGAATAATGAAAAGACAGCCAGTCTTTAAAATAGGAATTAGGGACTTTTATATAAAGAGAGTTTTTTTCCTGGCCAATATAGGATGTTGGTCCGAACCAGGTCTCAAAACTGTTTTTATCAATTTTGTTTTTAATCCTCTTTTGGATACGTATCCACGGGTTTAATTTTTGTGATTCCTCCATCTTGTGACCTTAGTTTTCCACAAATATATTCACATCTGTGGAAAACTCATTTTATTTGGCAGATTGAGTGTCAATATATTAGCACTCTTAAAATTTGATTTCAAGAAGTTTTGTCGGAAGAAGGCTCTATTTATTGAAATTTTTTTAGAAACTTTTCTAATTTTCTAAAAATCAAATCCAATCCAGAATTTTGTCATCCAGCGGTCTCCTGTTTTAAAACCGAAAGGGTCTGAGAAGTCAGGCCAGTACACCAGCTTTACAAAGTCAACATGTATTGGGAATCCGAGCAGGAAGAATTCAAATCCATATCCCATAGAACCCACAGCATCTACTATATAGTAATAAGTAAACCCTGATTTTCGGGTATCCCTAACCCAAGTTTTTGCAGGGAAACCCTTGACTTTCGTCCTTGCCGCATCGAAAAACAGCGCTCCTCTCACAGGACCCAGTTCTCCCAGGATGGTAGACGCTGAGTTTATAATCGGAAATCTAAACTCGAGATTAGAGAACCAGCTTTCTGTTCCGATCAGACTGTAGTAGTACTGAGATCGGACTTCGTTATTTCCTCCAAAATAATTAATAAAAGGGGTCTCTCCCCAGCTTCCGAATCCTTCAAAACGGAAGGCAAGAAGGGTGTCAAACCCCAGGTAAAGATATTGTCTAAAATCTAATCGGAGGGTAGTATTTGAGAGAAAGCTGTCTGTTACCGGAAGAGCTTGTGAAAGCGACAGATTAAAAGTATTTCCAGCAGCAGGACCGTAATACTTAAAGTGTGTGGTCTCTCCAGTTAGAGCAAGAGAAGCTGACAAAAGACTTCCTGTTAGAAAATAGCTAAAGCCTTGTCCCTGCTCAGCCATCTGCCGGGCTAGACTCGGGTCATAGAATTCTTCGTCATAATAAGAGTACTGCAGAGCTCCTTGGGCTCTGTAATATCGGCTGAAGGGATAATAAGCTGAGATATTCGCCCCTGAAATCGACCTTTTAGCCAGGGCATCATTATAGTTAAGGGTGTAATAATAGCTGGGATCTATATAAGCATAAGGAGTGTAATAAAACAAGGTGTAGTGATAGGCACTGGCTTGATACTGGAGGCGTCTTTTCTGGTTGAGGTAGGAGAAATAATACGAACGAAATTCTCTGACTTGATAAGCTGTGATGTTGAATCGATGGTCACCAAATATATCAGAGAAGGTAATAGAGGAGCCTCCATAGAGAGAACCATCTGTGGCAATGGTGGTATCTACAGGAGGCCTTCCGCTTAAATATAGCTTTCCGATTCCTTCATAGGGGTTTATTTCTGATTCATCGATTTCCAAAGAGACATGAGGCTTATACTTTTCATATTCCTCGGCTGTCAGCATGTCATCAAATCGAATCTTTTTTTCAGGCTCTCCTTTGACCTCACTTTTAAATATCTGAAAGGCTCCCTTATGAAACGAAGAAAACACCAGTATGTCTTTTTCATTTGGCAAAGGAGAAGGAAAAAAGTTGCCTGTTCTTACGTCTGTATGCCTTTTAAGCTCGCCTGTCTCTAGAGATAAGGAGTAAATGTTATAGGAATCTCTCATGTCTCCAGAGAAATAAATGAGACGTGAATCCGGGGAGAATGTAGGGCAGATGGTGTTCCCGGTTCCAAAGGTTAACTGAGTTTTTTTGCTCAGGTCATCCAAAGGGGACAAGAACAGTTTGTCAAAGGTTCCGATCCTTAAAGTGTAAACAATTGATTTTCCGTCTGGGGAGATGTCCAGACCTTTTTCATAAAGGTCATCTTGGCTCAGGTTTTTAGTTTCTTCTGTATCCAAGGATACACTGAAGAGGTCATGAATTCCACCGGAAAAAGCCGTGTAGAATAATCTGTTTTCTCGGGGGCAGAATACAGGCGAAGTGGGTCTGTCCTGGGGGATTTTTATTTTTTTTATCAACCTGTTGTTAAGGACGCTGACCAAAAACAGGCGGTGTTTTTCTCCAGCCCGCCCAAAAAAGGCGATCCGATTGCCATCTGGAGACCAGGCAATATCTCTTCCCAGAGAAGGATCGATTTCATATTTTATATTCCGGTATTTCAATGTGTATCCTTTGGTCAGATTTTTGATAAAGGTTCCATCTTTGGTGGAAAAAAGGATGACATCATATTCATATGCTTTTAGATTGACCGTTAAAACAGCCACTATGTCTCCTGATGGGGATAAGGAATGAGAAAAGGCAAAGAGGTATTCATTGACAGGATAATTAGGCCCAAGAGGCAAGCTGTAGTTTTCAGGATTTTCACGGTTTAAAAAAGGCTTGTATTTATGGCGGAGGTATTTATTGAATTCGTGACTGAATTGCTGGACTTCTATATTAAAGGTTTTTTTAATGGGATTTATTTTGCCCAATAAGGGAGCGTTTTTCATGGACTGCCAGAAGTTTTTAATCCCGTTTTCACCGTACTTGGATTCAATGAATTCATAAAGGGCATGACCAAAATCATAGGCAGGGTTCCGAGGAAGAGGATATCTTGAATAGAGGCTTCCGTCTTTTCTCATTTCAGGGATCCGGTCATTCAATACACTGTCTTTGACAATCAGTTTTGACCAGGAGGACCATTTTTCTGTGTTGTATTCTGAGAAGCCTTCCATCACCCAAAGAGGGGGAGAGCTTACTGCATTGATGGCTCCCCCAGGGCTTCCCCAGAGAATATCATATTCAAATATATGCGTGAGTTCGTGTCTAACCAGTTCTTCTAATTCGTCTGTGGGCATATCTCCATAGAGTGCGATCCGGTATAATATAGGCTCTGCCACTCCCAGGACGCCTTCGGGCATGCGGAAGAGATTTGTCTGTTGAAAGTCGGTGTTAGTCTTGTAATAAAGAATGGGAACTTTAGCTGAGAGGTTATGCTTCACCCGTTTGCTTATCTTTTCATAACTGCTTTCAGCAAGTTCGGCAATTCTTTTCAAGAATTTAACGTCTTCCATGTAGTAATATATATCAAAATGTTCTGTTTGGTAGCTTTTCCACTCAAAGTCTTTATAACGGATTAAGTTTTTACCGTAATAAGGATTATATATGATCTGTGCGAAGGAGGATGTTACACAGAATAAAAGGAAGACGGTGATAAACAGGAGTTGGTTGTGTTCTTTCATCTTGACTCCTTATTTGATGAGAAGATAACGGTTTTGATTGCTTTTAACATCAAAAAAGTCACGAAATATTTTTTCCTTGACTCTATATATAAGGTCATAAAAAGCAAAATAAGAGGTCTGGTTCGGATTTTGGTAAGCCTTTGATTCATTGAGCTTCCGCTGGTACAGGACTTCTCCGGTTTGGCTGTCTATGAGATACAAATCCAGCACCAGAGAATACTGTTTTCTCTGGACGAACCGGTCTTCATCTTGGAAGGGGTCTTCAAATTTTCTTTTGTCTTTGACCAGCGCTTTTCGTACTTCTGATTTGTATTCAATGCTTCCCGTGAGATAAATCCCTTTATTTTCTTTGCTCCCGGCCTGAATCCAAAAATCTTTTTTTTGAAAAGAATTTTCATTTTCTGGGGAAAAGGATTCCGTGTTTGCTTTTTTGTCTGTTCGCACTTGGATTTCCTGGGCAAGATAAATTTTAATTTCTTTATTGAGGTCAAAATCAGGTTTTTCTTTTTTCAGCAGAAAATCAGTGATAATGATTTGATCAAATTGGTCTAAGTTCAGAGAAGGCTTGTTGGCCATATCTGTCTCTATTCCTACATAATTGGTTGTGCTGCAGCTGAGGAGACAAAGAAGAAAAACAGGAAAAACCCATTTATATATAACAGTTTTATTTTTTCTCATGCTTTTCCTCTTCTTTCCCTATTTTCTCTAATTTTTCTTTGAAATTTTGGTAATTGGACTGGATTTGTTTGTTTTTTGGGCTGAGTTCTAAAGCTTTTTTGTATTCTGCTTCTGCTTTTTTAAAACAGCCCTTTCTTTCATAAGCTACCGCGAGATTGTTATGGGCAGCCGCTGAGTTCGGGTTGGCTTGAACAGCTTTTTCCCATCTAAAGACAGCTTCATCCCACAGGCCGTGCTGGGCAGCCTCCACCCCAAATTTGATTTGGCTTTCTGGGAGAACGCCCGTACAGCTGGAAGCTAAAACAAGAAAGGCCAAAAGACTTAAAGAAGAAGTGATTTTGTTGTTCATTTTGAACGAGTCCTTTTTCTTTCTAAGGTACTTCTTTTTTATAAAATCGTCAAGATTCCCCTGGACAGAACCCTTCCCAAAGAAAGATAGACTTTCATCTCGAATGAGGATTAGGCTTTCTTGAATCATTAAAAAATACTATTCTGAGATTTTTTATTAACCTCAAATAAATCTATGCAATTTTTGTGCCAGATTATGCCTGGGGAATGAACACATTTCTTGTTTAAAGTTGTCATTCAAATCGGACATATGTATAATGATTTACAAAAAGTTTGCGGAGGTTTTAATGGGAGAATGGCTTGGAGGCAGTTCCTTAGCAAAAGAACTTAAAGAAAAAGTAAAGATAGAAGTTTCAAGAATTAAAGCAGAGAGAAATGAAGTCCCTGGACTGGCGGCCGTACTGGTAGGCGACAACAAGGCCTCTCAAATCTATGTGGGGATGAAGCAGAGGAATTGTGAACGGCTGGGGATCTATTCTGAAATATTAAAGTTTGATGCAGATTTAGACCCTTCTGAACTTAAGGAAAAAATAGAAGAGCTAAACCAAAAAGCCCACATTGACGGAATTTTAGTGCAGGAGCCTCTGCCTCCAGCATTCAGCAGCCATGAAGTGGCAACCACAATTCTTCCGGAAAAAGACGTGGATGGACTCAATCCCTGCAGCCTGGGAAGCCTGTTAAGAGTTCAAAGCGGGCTTCGTCCGTGCACCCCCTTGGGCATTATGGAGCTTTTAAAGGCACAAAACATTGAAGTAAGGGGAAAGGAAGTGGTCATAATCGGAAGAAGCCTGCTGGTGGGAAAGCCCCTTGCCGCAATGATGACCAATGCTCACGGCACTGTCACGGTTTGTCATTCCAGAACTAAAGACCTTCCCCAAGTGGCATATAGGGCAGATATTCTGGTAGCCGCTATGGGCAGAGGAGCCTTTGTTACTCCGGATTTTGTAAAACAAGGAGCCGTGGTGATAGATGTAGGAATCAATCATCTAACAGATAAAGAGAAAGCCAAAGAGCTGTTCAAGAACCCTGAAAAAAGGCTAGAGGATATTGACAAGAAGGGGTACACGTTAATTGGAGATGTGCATCCAGAGGTAATAGAAAAAAGCTCTTTTCTAACGCCTGTCCCAGGAGGAGTGGGGCCTTTGACAGTTGCGATGCTTATGCACAACACTCTAAAGGCCTATAAATTAAGGCGCATGTCCTAGCCGAAGGGGTTGGGTTTTTATTAAATTTATGGTATACATATGTCCTGTTTAATCAATTAACCTGGATTATTCACGAGCCGAGGTTGTGGCAGATGCGAGGAGCAGGGCATGAAGTCGTGGTCCTTCACTGCGAATGCCCTGTAACGAAGCAGATGCAGTGAGATCGGTTCGTCTGTAAGAGAAAAAATGGCGATTAAAACAAAAAAAGCAAACA
>CAYULB010000004.1:79042-87351 GCA_964445575.1 uncultured Eubacteriales bacterium | reverse complement strand
AATTGTTGGGTCGGGCCCGGGCATCTTCTATCTTATCAATAACATAAATCCCTTTTTCCACAGCTTTTGCCCCTTTAAAATCGCCGTTTGGCCCCCCAAATCAGCCATTTAAGGATATTTTCCGAACGACAATTAATCTAAATAGGTCAGGTTATTTAGGTGAACAGGGATGACGTCGATTTTATTCTTATGATTTAGACTGTCAGATGGGACTCCGGTTCGGAAGAAAGATATCCCGAATTCGCAAACCGCCCCAAAGGCCTAGAATTATGAACAATGCACAAAATACCATATCTGTTATCCCGGTGAATAGAAAAGTGGATGGAAAGTCCTTGTTAAAAATAATAAAAGAAAACAAGACAACAGCATAGAATATTCTGCCGAAGACAACAGGACCCACATTTGCAGAATATCGCTTCATGTTAAAGGCCGAGAGGAACTGAAGATAGGCAAAACTCCATAAAAATGTACCAATAAATACAGCATAAAACGGATGTGTCGGTGGTTGATCAATACCACGGCCTGTCCCAATGACAAAGAGAAAAAGAAAGCCGCCTAACATATCAAACACTCCGCCGGCTGCAAACGTAATGGCTAAAGGCTTCAAAGAAATTTTTGACATTTCTTACACACTCCTTTTTTAAAGTCTTATTAATTTGATGTTCTTATTTGTTGAATAGATACCCTTTTAACTTGCGTAAGAAATGATACATGGAAAGGATAAGTTTAGTCAATAAGGAAACCTGGGGGTCCAAATCAGCGGCTTAGAGTAATTAATAAATTGATAAATATGGGCAAAAAAGTCATTTGTTTTTTTGAATTTATTTCCTAAATCTTCCGTCATCCCTTGAGGCCTCTAGTTTATGGACGTTTTTTTCAAGCCAGCCCAATTTTTCTGGGTCAGCTGCATCAAAATTCGGTACATATGGCTTGATATCTAATAAGGGAGTTTTATCAACAATATCAATATTTCTAACATTAAGCCTATTTCCTTCTCTTTTGACAAGACGGACAACTGATATCCCGATAGAATTTGGCCTACTTGGGGCTCGCGTGGCGAAAACCCCGTGTCTCTGTTCGTCCATATATGGCTTTACTTCTAAAAATGGATCTTTTGATAAATGAAAATGATACAACAGAATGATATGAGAAAACCCTTCAAGGTCTTTCAAGCCTTTGGAATATTTTGGGAAAACTTCAACAATTCCCTCAGTGCCAACTGCAGCAGAAGGTTGTATGGGCGTTCCTTCTGGTTCCTTGAACGGAGAATAGATTATTCCAATCGGGTGGTACCTTATTTCTTCGGTATCTTTTCTCTTCATAGATGCACTCCTTTTCTCTCCTTTGCTCTCCTTCACCCTCTTTTGTGTTTTATGCTCAATGACTTTCCGTAACCTTCCGTGACGCTCCGTGCCGCGCATTTTCCTGTTGCCCCTTTCTCTATTATATTATACTTGCCCCTTTCCCTCTAATATTATACTCATTGTATTATACATGTGTCTATTTACCATATTTTTATCATTTGTATCTCTATACCTTAAAAATACCTTAAGACTTTGATTTTCTATCTATAAGCCATAAGCTTTGTATACGCTTTCTTTATGCGCTTTCCGGAATTAGAGTGACGACATTGAGATTGAAAAAAGCGCCCTATCAGTGTCTCTCTCAGTGTCTTAGGTTAAATATTAGGTTAAATGTGTTTTTGGATCTTCAAGTTGAGAGCTAAAAGTAGAGGGCAGGAATTCGCTTTACCCATGTTAACATGGTATACTGTGTTTCTTCGCACAAAAAAGGAGTGAGTATGAAAAAAATTATGATTCTTATTGTCATTTTGTCACTGTTTTTTCCAGCATGTTCGCCTAAAAGAGATGAAGTTACCTTGAAAAAGGGGACCTCAGCCTATGAACTGGCAAAAGACCTTTCGCAAATCGTGGAGACCCTAGACCCTGATATCAACAAAGTCTTGGTTTCCACCCAGCAATTTGATCTGACAACAGGCGAAATTATCCAGTTTATGGAGAAAAATCTCGGCTCACAAACAGAACAGCTTAAACAGATGAATGCAGAAGATCTGAAAACGTACGTCCAAAGGAATGCCAGTATACTCGCTGACAGGAAGCTGCTTTTGGCGGAAGTCCATGATTCTGATATTTCTATCTCAGAACAGGAAGTGGATCAAGTTGTCAATGCCCAAGCCCAAAAGTCAGGGGGTATGGATCAGTTTAGAGAAATGCTTCAACAAAACGGAGTTGAGGTCGAGACCTTCAAAGAGAATATTCGAGAAGAGATGTTGATCCAAAGCTTTCTCGATCAGGAGATCAGCAGCCATATCACTGTGACAGAGGAAGACATCCTTTCAGCCTATGACACTACCAAAAGCGTCACTGTTCGTCACATTCTTCTCTTGACTGAGGGGAAAGATGAACCTGAAAAAGCAGCCGTTCTCAAAAAAATGAAAGAGATCCGTGAGCGGGCTCTTGCTGGAGAAGATTTTGCTGAATTAGCCAAAGAATTCTCAGAGGATCCTGGTTCAAAGGAAGAGGGTGGACTCTACGAGGACATTGAGCAAGGAGTTATGGTCAAGCCATTTGAGGAAGCTGCTTTTCAAGTGCCGGTGGGAGAAATAAGCGATATTGTGGAAACCCAGTATGGCTACCATATCATCAAGGTGGAGTCACGCGAGAAGGAAGACCGTCCTCTTGATGAGGTGCGTGAAGAACTGAGGCAAAGTATCAGACAGAGTAAGATAGAACAGGAATTTTCAAAGTATATGGAAAAACTTCGAGCCAAGGCAGATCTGCAGTCGTTTGATCTTTAGTGATTTCTCCCTGAAGTTCAGGGGTAAAAAAAGGTGAACGGGTAACACGGTACTGTTTTTTCACGGTACTGTTTTTTATACTGTTTTTTAGTACAGTACTGTTTTTTATGTTATATGTAGCCTAAATCCTTGAGTCTTTGCCGGATCATTTCTTCTTCTTTTTCAGTGATGACTCGGCGCTTCTGTTTTTCAATAATTCCCAGCATCTCCAGAGTGGCAATGGTCTTTGAAAGGGCCTGTTCAACTGACTCGCGGTCGGACCGGTAGTGCACTTCAGGTTTCTCAGGAGGCTCAAAAGGAGCAGAAACGCCAGCGACATCTTGAATCAAGCCTTTTTCTGCTTTCTCATAGAGACCTGTCGTGTCACGGCTCTTTAAAACAGAAATTTGGGCATCGCAGAAAATCTCAATATAATTTTGGATTTTATGGCGGCATTCATCCCGAAGTTTTTTATAAGGAGAAATAGAGATGGCAATGGCAACCACATTATTTTCAGTCAGCATCAGGCATTCAAAGCACAGCCGCCTGATATTGCGGTAGACTTCATCCTTGGAATAGCCCAATTTATGGTTGTATTCTCGTCTTATCTTGCCGCTGTCTAAAATTTTATTTTTATATCCGATGCTTTCCAGTTTTGCGGAAAGCATTCCGGCTAGCTGCTTTTTTCCGGAAAAAGGCAGCCCTATGATCCAGACTGTAAACCCCTTTTTTTTCACTGTTATTTCTCCCTATAAACTGAAATTTAGCAGCGGCCAAATTAATCTGGCCATTATAAAAAACACAACAAGGGCAATGAATTTCACAACTATTCCCAATCCCAGGGAATCCTTTATGCGAAAGTAGCCGGACGAAAACGCGATGGCATTGGGCGGAGTCGCCACTGGGGTACAGAATGCCAGTCCTGCTGGAATTGTCACTATCAGGACAAATATTTCTGGAGGAATTCCGGTTTGAGTTACAAAGCCGAAGGATAAGGGGACCAAAATCACTACTGCTGCTGCGTTCGAAATGGCTTCTGTGATAATAGTAGCTAAAAGGGCGAAAACAATCAACAGAATCCAAGGAGACATGTCTATCCCTCCGATCACCCGATTAACCACCCATTCTACAGCCTGGGTTTCGTAAAGAGCTTTGCCCAGGGCTATAGCCCCTCCGTACATAACAATGACCCCCCAGTTGATGTAGTCCGAAACATCGTGCCAATTAGCTATCCCGATAATAAACACACCCACTGCTGCGGCAATGGATATGACAGCCAGACCGAATTGGTGGCCTGCAGTAATCCATCCTAGAACAGCTAAACCGACCAGAATTGCGGCTTTAAGCTCATTTCTTGAGATTTTCCCCATCTGATTTAGCTCATTGGTTAGGAATGCTTTGGCACCCGACACATCCCTGATTTCAGGGGGGAAGCGTTTTGCTAAAGCTACGAAGACAACTCCGGTTAAAACCAAGGCAATAGGTGTGGCGGCTGCAGCCCAGGTGAGAAAGTCAATCCGGCGGGAATATGTTTCTCTTAAGAATTCAACGGCTAGGGGAACCCGTGCTCCTCCCAGATAGGTCCCGATCCCTCCTACCACAGATCCCCAAGCTAGAGCTAAAAACAAGGATTTTCCAAAAGGGCTCTGCCCTCTTTCCAGGCGGAGAACAGATGCCAGCTCCAGCACAACGGGGAACATCATGGCTGCTACTGCGTGCTCAGGCATGAAGAGTGCAAACAGGGAAGAGGAGAAAGTCACGCCGAATAAAAGGCCCAGGGGGCTGCGCCCGAACCTATTTATGAACCAGAACGCCATCCGCTTGGACAATCCGGTGTGGATTATGGCCCCGGAAAGAATGAAAACTCCCAGCAGAAAGAAAACCGCACTGTTGCCGAAATAAGAAAATACCTGAACTCGGCCAAGTATGTTAAAAGTTGGAAGCAGGATGATGGCTAAGAGGCTGGTTGCTGCCAGAGGAATGGCCTGAAGCATCCATAGGCTGAAACATATGGCAGCCACTCCCAGACACCGGGTGCCAGCAGCACTCAAACCTTGAGGAGGGGGGATGAGCAGCATTAAAATTCCGACCGACAAGCCGATGGCGAGGAAAATTTTCTTTAGAGTAGCCTTGGTCATGGATTCACCGTTAGGGAATCAATATTTCATTTTTTTTCATTGTATTCCAGATATTTCTGACTGGTCGTGACTTTGTCAACCATAATACACATAATAAATATATTCAGTCAACATTAAGCTTAGAGATGGAGAAGAGGAAAGGAAGTTAGCCGCACCAATTAAATTGTTGACTGGGAGTCTGTTATTTATTATCCTATTGTCTTTTAAATCTTATGAGATTATTCAATAAATCTTCACTGATTGAGCTGTCCAAAAAAAAAGCAAGTGCGGTAAACCTACTCAAGGGTTTAACCGCCTTTCTCTTGTTGTCCTGCCTTTTAGTTGACCCCATTGCCGGCACTTTTACATGGCTGAGCTACCAAAAGACATTGGTTAAAAAGCAGGTTAAAAGCCAGATCGATGAGGGAATTGACAAAGGTGAGCTGGTCTTGCTTAAGTTCTCAAAAGAAGAAATTCAAACTGAGCTGCGCTGGGAGCATTCCAGGGAATTTGAGTACAACCGCAAAATGTACGATATCGTTGAAACCAAGGCAGAAGGGAATACGGTTTATTACTGGTGCTGGTATGACCATAAAGAAACCATGCTCAACAGGCACTTAGAAGAGCTTGCCTCCAAGGGGCTGAAAGGCAGTCCTGATATCAGTGAAGAACTTGCGCTTGTGATCGCCCATATTAAATCTTTGTACTGCACATTTCCTATCCAGGGAGATGTGCCGGTGCCTGAATTTTTAAACACCCAGTTTTGTTTGTTTTCTTATGTGGATTCTCAAATCATTTTTCAACCACCAACCCCTCCGCCTCGATTAAGCTAAGCAAAAAGATAATTTCTCTATGACCCGGCTATCTATCCTGTTTAGGTATCTGGATCAACCATCTTTATTTCAATTTTCCTATTGATGAGCGTAAGTTGAGAGGAGTACAAAAATGAAAAAGATATCTATGGCGGTGCTGCTGCTGGGACTTTCTCTGAATGTTTTTTCCCAGACTGTAACCATTAAAGATAAGGAAACTAAAGAGCCTGTTGAATTGGTTTCCCTGATAAGTAAAAACCCCAAAGCTCAGGCAGAGACGAACCAAAAAGGAGAGGCTGACATATCGGAGTTTAAGGGAGCTGAAGAAATCATCATAAGAAGAATCGGCTATAAAACCGCTGTGGTGAGTTTTAACGAGCTTGAGTCAATGTCTTTTGAATTTTTCCTTGAACCCAAGCCGTTGTATACCTATGATATTGTGGTTTCAGCTACACGCTGGAGGCAGACTTCCAGTGATGTGCCTTCAGAAATCATTATTGTATCACCTGTCGAGGTGGACTTGCAGAATCCGCAGACAGCTGCAGATCTACTGAGTGTCTCAGGCAAGGTGTTTATTCAGAAAAGTCAGCAGGGCGGGGGAAGCCCTATGATAAGGGGATTTGCAACCCATCGGTTGGTCTATACTGTGGATGGAGTGAGGATGAATACAGCCATATTCCGGGGCGGGAACATTCAAAATGTCATCTCTTTGGACCCGTTTGCTACAGAGCGCACAGAAGTTCTTTTCGGTCCTGGTTCAGTGATTTACGGAAGTGATGCTATTGGCGGTGTGATGAGCTTTCAAACTCTGATGCCGAAGTTTTCGCTTTCAGATGATCTGCTGATAACCGGCAAAGCTGAAGCCCGTCATTCCTCGGCAAACAAAGAGATGACCGGACATTTTGACGTAAATGTAGGATGGAAAAAATGGGCGTTTGTAACCAGTATCAGTTCGTTTGAATATGGGCATATGGAGCAGGGAAGCCAAGGTCCCGAGGATTATGTGAAAGACTACTATGTTCAGCGTCAGGACGGTGTTGACAGGGTCATTATACAGGATAACCCGTTTTTGCAGATCCCTTCGGCCTATTCTCAAAAAAATGTCATACAGAAGGTCCGTTTCATGCCCAGTGAAAAGTGGGATTTCCGGTTCGGGTTTCATTATTCGGAAACCTCGCCTTATGGCCGTTACGACCGCCACAACCGGATAAGAAACAGTCTGCCCCGTTATGCCGAGTGGAATTACGGACCGCAGAAGTGGATGATGAACAATCTGAATGTCACTCACCATGCAGAAAACATTGTATATGACAAAATGACTATTCGGCTCGCCCAGCAGTCGTTTGAAGAAAGCCGGATTGACCGTTCATTAAACAGTGTTGAAAAAAATATCAGGATCGAGGAAGTGGAAGCCTATTCTGCAAATTTTGATTTTGTTAAATCCATAATTGATGGGAACACGCTTTATTATGGAGCTGAATATGTTTTGGATGATGTGAATTCAACAGGAATTGTTGAGAATATTTCAACAGATTTGAAAGTCCCCGGACCTTCTCGTTATCCTCAGGCTAAGTGGCAGTCTTTTGCTGTTTATCTTAATGACCGGTATAAATTCTCAGATAGTTTTCTGCTTCAGGCCGGGCTGAGGTACAATCAGTTTATGCTGGATGCTGAATTTGACACCACTTTTTATCCTTTTCCGTTTTCTACAGCACATATCAACAATGGTGCCCTGACCGGAAGCGTAGGAGGGGTGTACTGCCCCTATGATTCTTGGATCATCAGCGCGAACTTTTCAACAGCTTTCCGTGCTCCCAATGTGGATGATGTGGGCAAGGTGTTTGATTCTGAGCCTGGGTCTGTGGTTGTGCCGAATCCTGATTTAGAAGCCGAGTATGCCTACAATGCTGACTTGAACATCTCTAAAGTTTTTGGTGATGTCATGAGAATTGATTTGGCTGGTTATTACACTTCGCTTCAGAATGCAATGGTCAGGCGTGACTTTTCGCTTAACGGTCGGGAATATATTGTTTACGATGGTGTTTTAAGCCGAGTGCAGGCCATTCAAAATGCAGCGGTGGCCAATGTTTACGGCATTCAGGCTGGAATTGAAGTTAAGCTTCCTGCTGATTTTAGTTTTTCCACTGATTTTAATTATCAGAAAGGGGAAGAAGAGCTGGACGACGGCACAGTCAGCCCTTCACGCCATGCTGTTCCCTGGTTCGGGGTATCCCGTCTGACCTATGATGTCAACAATCTCACCTTACAGCTCTATGCGGTTTATCAGGGTGAAAGGAAACATGAGGATATGCCGGAAGAAGAAAAAGGAAAATATGAAATATACGCGGCTGATGCCCAGGGAAACACTTATGCGCCTGGTTGGGCCACTCTGAATTTCAAGGCAAAGTATCAAGTCACAGATTATCTGAGCTTGGATGCGGGAATTGAGAACATCACCGACCAGCGATATCGGCCCTACAGTTCAGGAATATCAGGTCCCGGCCGCAATTTTATTATCTCGCTGCGAACAAACTTCTAGCGCTGCTGTTGTGGGTAGTGTGTGTGGGAGAGGGGAGAGGGGTC
>CAYULB010000004.1:75567-78942 GCA_964445575.1 uncultured Eubacteriales bacterium | reverse complement strand
GGAGAGGGGTCGGGCCCGGCCATTTTGTTTGTTATCAGTAACTAAACCCAATATATCCACAGCTATTCTCCTCTTAAAGCAGCATTTTTTTGGGTGAAATCGTCAAAAAAGACAATCAGGAGTTT
Source organism: uncultured Eubacteriales bacterium (assembly GCA_964445575.1). Lineage (GTDB taxonomy): Bacteria > Acidobacteriota > Aminicenantia > Aminicenantales > Aminicenantaceae > WJMT01. The sequence continues at coordinate 78,817 of CAYULB010000004.1, read as the reverse complement.
AGGGATTACTGAGATTCGTAATCTATTAATTTATAAATCTATAGGGAAATAGACTTTTGACTCAAAGTGTTAAATAAATTCAAAATCATTGAGATTAAAAGCACAATATGCATAATATGGAGAGGAGGAGAATATGGCTTTTAAGGCATTATTTTTAGCCCATGCACCAGACGCGGATTATAAAAAGCACCAGAGCATTATTGATACCGGGAAATACAGACTTATAACAGCGGTAGTGAAAAATCAAGAACAAGCCTTAAATGTTGCAAAAATCATGTATGAGAAAGAAAAAATAGAAGCCATCATTCTATGCCCGGGCTTTACTCATAGTGATGTGGCAGAGTTATTTCAGGCACTTGGGGGCAAAGTCTCCGTCAATGTGGCAAGAGGAGATGGGCCCAGCAGTGGAATCGCCCAGCAGGCATTGAAGAGAGCTGGTTTTTTTAAGTAAGTTGGTTTAGTGAGGTGAGCTCTTTATTTTTTTAGATATTTGGCAAGTATTTGACTGCTTTTAAAGCGGATTTTTCCTTGTCCTTTATCTCCAGCATAATGTCAAAATCCAAGCTCTTGGTTTGTTCTAAGAATTTTTTGAACAGTCTTATGTTTATTGTTTTTGAATGGGCTCCTTTTTTTTCTCCTTCACTGCTGTAATCAACCATTAACTTTCCATCCCTTTTTGCCCAAGTTTTCTGTGCTTTTTTTATGGCTTCTCTCAAGCTTTCTCCATTGTTAAGACATTCATGATGATAGGTATCAAAGAGAATGGGTATGCCTATTCTCTCATGTATTAGAAGGCAGTCTCTGAGGCTGTATGACCTATGGTCGTTTTCAACAACAAGTCTTTTTCTGATTTTTTGGGGAAGTTCTTTATAATTTTTATTAAATCTTTTTATTGATTTTTCTTTATCCCCATAAATCCCACCCACATGGATCTGAATTTTGGCTGAACTGGCTAGGCCCATAGCATCCAATATACGGCAGTGATAATCAAGTTCTTTTATACTCCTCTGGACAACATCTCTGCGCTCTGCGTTTATGAGAACAAAAGGGTCCGGATGCATGGATATTCTGATTTGGTGAGTTTTGATGAAAGAACCTGTTTCCTTAAGCTCGTTTTTGAAATGTTTCACCCAATTGTATTGACATACAGGATGGGAGGCAAAAGGAACTAGGTCTGAACTGATCCTAAAAAACAGCAGTTTGTTTTGAACATTAAACTCAAGTATCTTTTTTAAGCATCCTAAGTTGTAACTGAGTTTGGAAATCAAATTTTCTTCAGAGTAATTTCTAAGCCGAAAAGTCGAGTTAGGCGAACAGCCAATGCTTGTATTAATGCAAGGGTAGCCTAATTTCATTTTTTTATAAATTATACGAAAATACTTGGAAATAGTATACGGAAATAAGGGTCGCCCATCAGAAGACGGCTGTCAAGAAGGAAGAAACAAGTAAGGGAGATACATTCAGTAAGGGAGAGTAAGGGAGAAATAAGATAATAAGGGAGAAATAAGTCGATAAGGGAGAAATAAGTCGGGCCCGGCTAACTATTTTGATTACAATAAAATAACCAATGATTTCAACAAAAATAATGCTTTTAAATGAGATATTCTAAAGGGAAAATCGTCTTTTATATTGTAAATACTCAATACTCGTTATTAAAAACTTTTATCAATAAATAGATGATTCAAATGGAAAAGACGGTTCATAAAAAATAGCAGGAGGAAAAAATGCCGCGGTCAAAAAGGTTTTTTGTTCCAGGATATACATGGCATATTACTCAGCGTTGTCATAATAGAGAATTCCTTCTGAAGTTCAAGAGAGACAAGAAAAGATGGATAGAATTACTTCGTCAAGCAAAAAAGAGATTTGATCTCTCAATCTTCAATTATGCGGTCACCTCAAATCATATTCATTTAGTTATCTTAGATAAAGGATTAAGCAAATCAATCTCGATGGCAATCCATTTTATAGCGGGTCAAATGGCTTGGGAGTACAACAGAAGAAAGAGCCGCAGAGGAGCATATTGGGAAGACAGATATCATGCTACAGCGGTTGAAACCGAAAAGCATCTTCTTGATTGTACTACTTATATAGATTTAAATATGGTGCGGGCAGGAGTTGTGAATCATCCTGAAGAATGGGAATTTTGTGGTTACCAGGAGATATTAGGGTATAAAAAACGAAAGTTATTGATAGATCAGAGTCTTCTTTGTCTTTATTTAGGCATAAGGGATCCTAGGAATCTAGGGCGCTTCTATAAGGCAGTTATTGATGAAAAAATCATTGATGGGGGATTAGAACGGCAAGGGAAATGGACTGAGGCTGTAGCAGTGGGGAGTAAAGAATTTACAGAAAAAATCAAGAAAGAGCTAGGGCAAAGAGCTCGTAATAGAATTGTTAAAATGATAGGGAGAAACCAGAATAGCTGTCAGCTTGAAGAGGACAAAATTTTATTTTTGGCATCAAAAAATTCATGTAATAAGTAATTTTTCTGTGGAAAATTAAGCTAAGTATATGAAAATAATATAGATAGCTGGGCCCGACCCACTCTCCCACTCTCCTCCCACTCTCCTCACTCTCCTACAGTCCGTCCCTCACACTCAGTCCCTCAAAAATCAAGAAGATTAGAGGAAATTTCCTATTTTTTGGGAATGGGGACAGGATTTTTATTATCGTCTAAAGCTACATAAGTGATTTCTGCTTCTGTAACAGGGATGTTTTTAGAAGAACCGTCGTAACGGTCTGCTCTGACTTCTACTTTCACTTTGATGGAGGTATTTCCGATGGAGAGTGTCTGGGTGTAGAAGGAGACCACATCCCCCACAAAAACCGGGTTGTAAAACACCACTTTATTCATGGCCACTGTGACATAATTCAGGGCAGCGGTTTTGCGGGCTTCTAGGGCACCGGCGATATCGATTTGAGAAAGGATTACCCCTCCGAATACAGTCCCGTATCGGTTAGTATCCTTGGGCATAGGCATGGATCGAAGGGTTGGTTCAATTTTTTTCATGAATCTTTTTCCAGTAAATATTCAATCCTAATGTATTCGAAATGCTTCCTATTTGGTTTTTTTGCATGTTAAATATTATGATATACTATCAGCCATAAGTAAACAGTAATGATTACAAAGAAGATAAATTTGATTTTTTATATTAAAAAGACCAATATTTGGGTATTTAGTCTGTGGAAAAAGTGTTTAACTATCTAAAAACAAAAGAATTAGCCGGGCCCGACCCCGGAGGCGGCCCGA
>CAYULB010000004.1:0-75467 GCA_964445575.1 uncultured Eubacteriales bacterium | reverse complement strand
AGAATTAGCCGGGCCCGACCCCGGAGGCGGCCCGAGGGAGGCGGCCGGAGGCGACCCCGGAGGCGGAGGCCAGGCCGGGAGAAGGATAAATCAAATGTTTCAATAAGGATTGTTTAAAATGTCAGCTTTCAGCATATCAAGAATTGGAACCTATGAGACCTGTCCGCTTCAGTACAAGTATGCTTACATTGACAGAATCAAACCAGAAGCTGAGACAGTGGAAGCTTTTCTTGGTTCCCGGGTACATGAGGCTTTGGAAAAGCTTTACCGGGATAAACTGCATGAGAAGCTCCTAACTCTAGATGAACTTTTAGCCTACTTCAAACAAATCTGGCATGAGAAATGGGGAGACAGTGTGGTGGTTATCAAGGATGACTACACAGAAGAAAATTACCGCAGAATGGGGGAGAGACAGCTTTCAGATTATTACCAACGGCATTTTCCCTTTGATGAGGGCCGTGTCATCGGGCTTGAGACTAAAAGTTTTCTGCCCCTTGATAAAGAGGGAAAATATTTGTTTCACATAAGAATAGACCGACTTATGTACCGGGGTAACGGCTTTTATGAAGTGCATGACTACAAAACCGGTGGTTCTTTGATGGAACAGGAAAAGCTGGATAAAGACCGGCAGCTTGCCCTTTATTCCTTATGGGTCCAAGAGCAGTTTAAAGACTTTAAAAAAGCCCGTCTGGTGTGGCATTTTCTTAATTTTGACATGGAGATGGAATCGTTCCGGACGAATGAGGAGCTTGAAGAGCTGAGAAAAGAGGTCATTGAAGAGATCAAAATGATTGAGGAGGAGGAGGATTTCCCCCCCAGAGTTTCTGCGCTTTGTGACTGGTGTTCCTATAGGACGATTTGCCCGGAGTGGAAGCATGAAGCAGGACTTAAAGAGAAAGATGAGAATGAGTATCTTGATGACCCGGGAGTAAAGCTGGTGGATGAATATGTTCGCATAAAGGAAGAGCTTAAAGAAAAGCAGAAAGAAGCTCAAGAGAAGCTTCAAAAGATGGAGGAAGCCCTGCTTTCTTTTTGTGAGAGAGAGGGGGTCTCCACTGTTTTTGGTTCTGAGAAAAAAGTCTCGGTCAGTGAATACACAGATGCTTTGTTTCCCGGGAAAAACACAAAACAGAGAGAAGAGCTGGAAGCGGCGTTAAAGGAAATGGGGAGATGGGATGAGGTGTGTGCGGTGGATGTTTATTCACTTAAAAATATCCTTAAGAGCCGGGATTGGGTGGAAGAAGAGCTTGAGTTTTTAAAGAGATTCTGTGAGGAGAAAAAGTCTTACCGGTTCTCCATCAAAAACAAATAATCTGATCTGGTCCTAAAAAAATGGCGATGAAATTCAGATATGGCTTGTGCTCCCTTCAGATTTTTAACGCCGTTCTTCTTCATTTTTCTCGGCGCCTGCGTAACTCCCCCCGTCCGTGGGTCAGACCCTGGCCATTCATAAAATAGGTATGCAGCACCCTACATATCTATCATAACCCATGCTCTTTACCATGGAATACTCATCTCACAACATATGAGGATAGTTCCTGTTATAGATTATTATTATAATGCATACCTATTTTCCCTTCCCGGCGAGCCGATCTCACAGCATCTGCTTCGTTGCAGGGCATTCGTAGTGAAGGACCACGACTTCATGCCCTGGCGCCTCGCATCTGCCGCAACCTCGACTCGTGAATAGCCCAGGTTAAAAGATTTTTTCTTTTGAAGAAAAAAATAGAACCGTCCCCGGTTTTTTGTTAAACTATTAATTCAGAAAATGGCCAGATTATTTGAATATCAAAGCAAAAAACTCCTCAAACAGGAAGGGATCTCTATTCCAGAAGGACAGGTAGTGTCTTCTCCTGAAGAAGCAGCAGAGGCAGCCCGAAAGCTTGAGAAATCCGTGGTGCTTAAAGCCCAGGTATGGGCTACTGGCAGGGCTGAGAAAGGCGGGATAAAATTCGCTGATTCTCCTGAAGAAGCATTTAAGGCAGCGCAGGAAATGCTGGGAATCAGAATAAACAATCTGTGTGTAGAGAAGGTCCTGGTAGAAAAGAAGATTGACATCCAGTCTGAATATTTTGCTGGATTGGTGATCGATGATGCAGAAAAATGTCCGGTCATAGTCTTCAGCACCATGGGAGGAACAGGTATTGAGGAGGTTGCAAAAAAGCATCCGGATAAAATCGCAAAGGCTTATGTGGATGTGGTGAGTGGATTCCGGGAGTTTGAAGCCAGGGACTTGATTCGCCGGACAGGGATTTCCGGGAAAACTCTTATCCGGCTCTCCCAGACTCTTGCCAAATTTTACAAAGTATCCCAGAGATATGATGCCCGGTCTGCGGAGATGAATCCTCTGGTGCTGGCTCGCGATGGGGGTGTGTATGCGGCAGACTGCCATTTTGTGGTGGACGATTATGCGGTGTTCCGTCATCCGGATTTAGGAATCGAGGTGGCCCGTGAATTTGACCGGCCGCCTACAGAGCTGGAAAAGATAGCCTATCTGGTAGAAAAAAACGACCACCGGGGCACTTTTTACTTTTTCCAAATGCTGGATGAAATGGAAGAAAAGGAAAATGCTATTGGATTCAACGGCGCCGGAGGCGGCGGAAGCATGATGTCCATGGATGCAGTGCTGGACCGGGGGTTTAAGCTGGCTAACTACTGTGATACCAGCGGGAATCCTTCGGCTTCCAAGGTCTACCGGGCGGCCAAAGTCATTTTATCCCAGCCCCACATCAAAGGCTATTTTGCCTCAGGCTCTGGTGTGGCCAGCCAGGAGCAGTTTCATTCAGCCAGAGGACTGACCAAAGCTTTTGAGGAAGAGCGCATAGAGGTGCCGGCTGTTCTGCGTCTGGGGGGCAATTTTGAAGAAAAAGCGATTGAGATCCTTCATACTTATCTCAAAGATATTCCCGGCAGAGTGGAGGCCTATGGAAGGGATGATGAACCCGAGTTCTGTGCTGAAAGGATGAAGAAATTGATCGCAGAAAGCCAATTTCTTCCCCACAAAGTAAGGCCTATTAAAGAGCCAGAGGTTAAAGACTTTGCTTATTCTTTTAAAACGCCCACCGGAGAAATCTTTATCCATCATGAAAAATGTCAAGAATGCGATTCTAAAGGATGCATTGAGGCCTGCTCTCAGAATATATTGAAGATTGAACAGGGAAAGCCGGTTCTTTCCATCTCCAGAGAAGATGCTGCGAAGGGAAAATGTACGGAATGTCTTGCCTGCGAGATTTTCTGCAAATTTCATGAGCAGGATGCTGTTTATATCCATCTTCCCATTGAGGGATTAAAAGAGTATAGAGAAAAAGTCATAAAAAACAAAAAAAAACAGAGTGAAGAATAAATATGTCCATATTGGTTAATGAAAAATCAAAGGTCCTGGTCCAGGGAATCACCGGACGTGAGGGAATGGTGAGGACCCGGTTGATGAAAGACTATGGGACCCAGGTCAAAGCAGGCGTGACTCCTGGAAAGGGAGGACAGGAGGTCTATGGAGTGCCGGTGTTTGATTCTGTAAGAGAGGCCTGGGAAGAATGCGGGCCATTGGATGTCAGTGTTGTTTTTGTGCCGGCTTTTCTGGTGAAAGATGCAGCTCTGGAAGCCATTGATGCAGGAGTGAAGCTGGTGGTTCTTATTCCGGACCGGGTGCCCATCAATGATGTTCTGGAGATAGCCCGCTTTTCAAAGCATAAGGGAGTCCGGTTTGTGGGGCCTAATACTCTGGGTCTCGTAAGTCCGGGGAAAGCGGTTCTGGGCATGATCGGAGGAAGAGCAGAAAGTGCCCGGGAATGGTTTAAGCTAGGTTCTGTTGGAGTGAGCTCCCGAAGCGGGGGCATGACTTCAGCCATTTCCTATTATCTGACCAGAGCTGGTTTGGGACAGAGCACCATCATTCATGTGGGAGGGGATGCTGTGGTGGGACTGTCTCACCCTGAAGTGATGGTTCTTTTTGAAGAGGATGACCAGACTGAATTGATGGTGATGTTTGGTGAGATCGGAACCACTCAAGAAGAAAGAGTGGCGGATTTGGTTTCCTCCGGACGTGTCAAAAAACCTGTGGTGGCTTACATTGGCGGCAAAGCGGCTAAGTCAGGGACTCGGTTCTCTCATGCGGGAGCTATTGTGGAAGGTTCCCGCGGCTCTCATGAGTCTAAAGTCACGATGCTGAAACAGGCTGGAGTTTTTGTGGTGGATGCCATTTCTGACATACCCAAAAAGGCCGGGCAGTTACTCAAAGAAAGGGGGAAAAACAAATGAGTGAGATTCACTGGAAAACAGGGATATCTGAAGTTGAACCCAATAAGGTTAAGGTCAGAGGATATCCTGTGGATCAGTTAATGGGAAAGATTACTTTTTCTCAGGCTATTTATTTGGTGTTAAAGGGAGAGATGCCTTCTTCAGAGGAGGGAAAACTGATGGATGCTATTCTGGTCTCTTCCGTAGATCATGGGGCCAGTCCTCCCTCTGTGCTTACTGCCAGGACCGTGGCTTCCACAGGAGCTGAACTGAATTCAGCAGTAGCTGCAGGAGTGCTGGCGATTTCCAGGTATCATGGAGGCGCTATTGAAGAGGGGATGAACCTGTTCATCCATATAAAGCAAAAGATGAAAGAAAGCGGAGAGTCGTTAGGGGAGACGGTGTCAAAGGTTTTAAATGAGATGAAGCAGAGAAAAGAGAGGGCTTCTGGTTTTGGACACCGTCTTCACCAAAAAGATCCCCGGACCCAAAGGCTGTTTGAACTTGCCCGGGAATTGGGATTAGCTGGAGAATATGTCACGACAGCCCTGGCCGTTGAGAAAGGTTTGAAAAAAGTCATAGGCAAGCCTCTCCCCATAAATGTGGATGGAGCAATGGCTGCGCTTTTGTGCGATTTGGATTTCCCGCCAGAGATCGGGAATGCTTTTTTTATCATATCGCGTATTGCCGGGCTGGTAGCTCACGTCCATGAGGAGAAGAGCCGGATGAGACCCATGAGAAAGATTCATCCCAAAGACTTTGAATATGACGGGCCCTCTGAAAGGAAAATTTAAATGGCCAAAAAACTGCTGTCTTTGATGCCGGAATTTCAAATGATCCAGGACAAAAAGCTCAGGGAGACCACTATTGAAGTCTGGCGCAAAGCCATGGAAAAGGGAAAATGGGAAGCTGAAGACCTGGAAGAGATGCCGTTTACTCTTTTGATAGAAAACACACCTGTGAATATCATCAAACATACTCGGACGGTCACTCTTTGCTCCATAAGGATTGCGGATGTGCTTTTAGAAAAATACAAAGAGCACATCTCGATAGATAAAGATGTTCTCCTCTCGGGTGCTCTTCTCCATGATGTGGGAAAACTTTTTGAGTATAAAAAAAAAGAGGGAAAGTTTGTTAAAAGCAGGGAAGGAGAGCTTCTGCGGCATCCCATCTCCGGGGCTGCTTTTGCCAGCAGGTTTGATGTGCCGGATAAAGTGCTTCATATCATTGCAGCCCATTCCAAGGAAGGGGATGGGGCCAGGAAAACAGTGGAGGCTGTGATCGTGAATCATGCGGACTTTGTCAATTTTGAGAGTTTAAAGATTTAGCGGGGATAATCCATGAAAACGGGAAAGACTTTTTCTGAAAAACTGCTGTCCTTAAAAAGCGGAAGAGATGTGCGGGCCGGCGATATAGTCATTGTTTCGCCGGATTATGTGCTTTCTCATGACAATTCCGCGGCCATTATCAAAAAGTTCAGGCAGTTTGGAGTGAGCAGAATCAGAGCTCCTGAAAAAATCGTGATTGTTCTGGACCACGTCACACCTGCTTCTTCAGAAAAGTATGCCCAGAATCACAAGGAAATAAGGGAATTTGTCACAGAGCAGGGAATCGTCCATTTCTTTGATATCAATAACGGTATCTGCCATCAGGTGTTCACGGAGCAGGGATTTGCTTTGCCTGGAAAACTGGTGGTGGGATCAGATTCGCACACCACCAGCTATGGTTCGCTGGGAGCGTTTTCTGCGGGTATTGGAAGGACAGAAGCAGCCAGCGTGTGGGCTACAGATGAGATCTGGCTTCGGGTGCCTGAGACCATAAAGATTGATTTTAAAGGAGAGTTAAAGACCGGAGCTTATCCCAAAGATGTGATATTAAAGGTCATAGGGGACCACGGGGCAGACAGAGCAAATTACAAAGCTGTTGAGTTTACTGGTGCGGGAGCTTTGAAGTTCAGTGCTTCTTCTCGGTTTGTGCTCTGTAATATGGCCGCAGAGATGGGGGCTAAAAACGGATATTTCTTGCCGGATAAAGCAGTGCTGGAATATCTGAAATCCATAACTGAGGAGAGTATAAGTCCTGTTTACTCAGATAAAGATGCCGATTATGAGGCTGTGCTCTCATATGACCTTTCCCGAATCGAACCTCAGGTGGCCTGCCCTCATACCGTGGATAATGTTAAGCCTATTCAAGAAGCGGAGGGTCTTACATTCAACCAAGGGCTTATAGGCACCTGCACCAACGGAAGACTGGAGGACCTCAAAGCCGCGGCCTTTATTTTAAAAGGAAAAAAAGTGGCTTCTGGGGTCAGAGTGCTGGTGGTTCCTGCCTCCAGGAAGGAGTACCTCAAAGCCTTGAAGCAGGGGGTGATTGAAGTTCTTGTTGAAGCCGGTTGTGTTATTTTAAATCCAGGGTGCGGTCCCTGCCTGGGAGCTCACCAGGGAATCCTGGCTCCAGGGGAAAGGGCGTTAAGCACAGCCAACCGGAACTTCAGAGGAAGGATGGGCAGCCGTGATTCAGAGATTTTTCTGGCTTCACCAGCCACAGTAGCGGCTTCTGCTTTAGAAGGAAAAATATGTGACCCGAGGAAGTACTTATGAAAAAAGGAAAAGTATGGAAATACGGGAATGACATTAATACAGATGTGATCTTTCCTGGGAAATATACTTACACGCCCATGGATGAAGAGGAGATGGCCTCGCATGCCCTGGAGGATTTAGACCCTGAGTTTGCTTCTCAGGTCAAGCCAGGGGATGTGATTGTGGCGGGGAAGAATTTTGGCTGCGGAAGTTCGAGGGAGCAGGCTGCATCCTGTCTCAAATACGCTGGTGTTCAGGCAGTGATAGCCAAATCATTTGCCCGGATATTTTTCAGAAATGCTATCAACCAGGGTCTTCCGGTGGTTATTTCAGAAAAAGCAGCCGATACATTGAAAAAGGGAGAGGAAGCAGGGATTGACTGGGGAAAAAATGAGATTATCACAAGGAGCGGGAGAATTTCCTTCCAACCTCTTCCCGATTCTGTAAAGAGGATCCTGGATGCCGGAGGACTGATACCTTATACAAAAAATGAGTTAAAAGAAAAAAGCAAACAGTAAATTGTGAATGAGAAATGGTAAATTGTGAATGGTAAATGGCGAATGATAAAAGTTATGTCAAAAAAAGGAGGAGGCTATGGCCAAATATAAAATCGCAGTGCTTCCCGGTGACGGAGTAGGAAAAGATGTGATGGAAGCAGCCATGATAGTGCTGAAAAAAATCGAGTTTGATGCAGAATATGTGGAAGGGGATATTGGGTGGGAGTTCTGGTGCAGAGAAGGAAATCCTCTTCCGGAGAGGACCGTTAAACTTTTAAAAGACACAGACGCCTGTCTTTTTGGGGCCATCACTTCCAAACCCAAAGAGGATGCAGACAAAGAACTGGATCCTTCATTAAAAGGAAAGGGATTTGTCTATTTCAGCCCGATTGTCCGGCTGAGGCAGGAGTTTGACCTTTTTACCAATTTAAGGCCCTGCAAGGCTTATCCCGGAAATCCCTTAAACTACCGCGATGACATTGATCTGGTTATTTTTCGTGAAAATACCGAGGGAATGTATGCTGGGGTGGAATGGCATCCCATTCCCGAAGAAATAAAAAATGCCTTTTCTATCCATCCCAAAATGAAAAAATTTATGGATGTACCCAATGATGATATGGCAGTGTCCACCCGCATCATGACTCGAAAAGCCTGCACCCGGATTGTGAGAAAAGCTTTTGACTATGCCAGAGAAAACAAAAGAAAGTCTGTGACTATAGTGGAAAAACCCAATGTTTTAAGAGAGACTGGTGGTTTTATCCTGGATATCGCACGAAAAATCGCTAAGGAATATTCTGATGTGGAGTTTTGGGAGACCAATGTGGATGCTATGGCTATGTGGCTGGTGAAAAATCCTCAAGATTATTCGGTTCTGGTGGCAGAGAATCTGTTCGGAGATATTATTTCTGACCTTTCTGCGCAGTTAGTGGGCGGTCTTGGATTTGCCTGCAGTGGAAATATAGGCGATGACTATGCTGTGTTTGAACCTACCCATGGCTCAGCTCCTAAATACACTGGCATGTATAGAGTGAATCCCACGGCCATGCTTTTGGCTGTAAAAATGATGTTTGATTGGCTGGGCGAGGATGAAAAAGCAGCCAGGTTGGAGAAAGCTGTGGCCGAAGTGATCCGTGAAGGGAAAGTGAGAGCCTATGACCTGGGCGGCATCTCTTCTACTTTAGATGTCGCCCAGGCAGTGGCAGAGAAGCTGTAGCCAAATAAAGGAAAAGGGGCCTTTTTTAAAATCCAGGCTTTAATGATCTCTAATAATTCAGCAAACTCACTTCTTGTGGGCTGTGCCTGAATGCTTCATTCCTTGAGTGTTGTGCATTCCAGAATGGGAGTGACTCCTGCAGCTGGAACCGTGTCCATGACTCATGAAACCGACCCCTAGGGTCATTCCGCAAGAGTGAGGCATTTTATCAAAGATTTCCTTCTGTTCATCTGTCAGGATGTTTCTTATTTCCATGTGGTGAGCAAAGGCTTTTTTCTGGATGGCTGCCTGAGCCTCAGCAATCTCGTCGATCTTCGCATTGATCGTAGCTGAATCAGCTTTTTCTGTTTTGAGTGCGCGAAGGTCCAGTTTTTTGGTCTTGAGTTCTGTTTGGAGGGCGAGCATTTCTTTTTGATGCTGAAGCTTCATTTTCTGGATTTTTTCCTGCTGTTCTTCAGTCAGGTTCAGCTGGTTTTGGCATGACATTTCTTGAGTCATTTTCTGATGCATCATGGGTTTTTCAGAAGCCTTTTGAGACATAAGAGGCATAGAAGCCGCCAGTGATAGCACCAGTATTCCTAGGATAAACAATCTAACATTTTTCATTTTTGACCTCCCTAATAATTTTCTTTAATGATCTAAGATTTTATTGAAACATGTGGGGCTTTCTTTGTTTTCCATCTTCTCTTTTTCTGGAGAAGATTTTCCATGGGAATGAGACAGCCCCTTTCCTTGTCCGCAGACATGCTGTTCGCATAGAGAGAAATAATGCTTCTGCTGGTTCTTGTTGAGAATGGACTTTTCCTTGAGAAGATTCTTTACTGCCTTTTTTTGTATCTCGGCTTGAAGATGGCTTATTTCATCGATGTAACTGTTGATGAGGGCTAGGTCCGGGTTATCTTTCGTTATTTCCTCAAAAAGAATTCTCTTTTTTTCCTGAATTTTCAGCATCTCAGGTTGGATTTGTTCTTGATAGGAGTTGCGCGTGTCGATCATTTTGTGAGTCTGCTGAGGAGTGAGCTGGAGTTCTTTTTTTACAGCCTCTACTGCGCGGGCAGGGTCTGCTTCTGGAGGCTGCTTTTCTTGGATGTACAGCCGGTTATAAGCCAAGGTCAAAAGAGCGGTTATGTTAACAGCAATCAGGAAAACAAGCCCGTAAGTCATGAGTTTATTTTTTGCTTTCACTTTCAATTCCTCCTTTTTCCTTGGTCTAAATAAAGATAGGCGTCAGCAAAAGAACCCGAAGGGATCTCATCAAGATTATTGAAGTATTCAGTCACAAATTCCCGAGAGAAGTCTTTCTTTATTTCAGTATCTCCCCCTCCCAGGAAGTTACCGATCAGTCCAGCCAAGACAATGAGTGCCGCAGCAGGAAGAGCCTTGAGTAAAGGTCTTAATCTTGTCAAAACGGTTCCTGGGCGAAATTTTGTGGCTTCATGTTCTTCAATCATTTTAACGGCTCTTTGAGAGAAGTCTGGAGAAGGTTCTATCTCAGGGGGGGATTCAAGCTGTCTCCATAACCTTGAAAATTCATTAACCAGGTTAAGACAGTCGGGACAGGATTTGACATGAGATAGAAGGAACTCTTTTTGAGGCAAATCGGACGATGGTTCCACAATATCCGGCAGGTGGATTTTGACCTGCCGGCAAAGCTTCCTGTTTTTCATTTTAATTTCCTCTCCATTTGATTAGACACAAGTATTCAAAAAAACTTGCGTTTGATTTATTTTTTTTTCACCATAAAAAGGAGCGCATCCTTTAAAGAGCGCTTTGCACGGTGAATTCTGGATTCCACAGCAGGAAGTGATGATTTAAGAATATCAGCAATTTCCTGATAAGAAAGACCCTCCCAGTGATGAAGAATAAAAGCTGTTCTCTGTTTTAAGGGGAGTGAGTCAAGAGCTTTTTGGATCAGCTGCCTATCCTCTTTATGTTCCAGAGCTTTATCTGGAGAAATATGAGGGGGCGCCGGGACTTTATGCGGGTCCTCTGGGAAAGCAAAAGGAGATTTTTCGGGATTAGACTTTTTTTGCTTTCTCAGATAATTGAGAGAACAGTTTACAGCAATCTGATAAATCCATGTTGATGGTTTGCTTCTGCCGTGAAAAGTCTTGGCTTTCTGATAGATCCTAAAAAATACTTCCTGAGCTACATCCTCGGCATTCTCCCTGTCTCCAGTAAGGCGTAAGCAAACATTGGTTACCATACGCTTGTAGCGATGGACCAATTTCTGAAAAGCCTGAAGGTCTTTTTGGGCTACCTGTTGTACGAGTTCATAATCAGTTGGGGACAGCGGTTTCATTGTAAAGAATCTGCTTTTTTTATTCTTTATTATGGCAAAGAAAAGAGATAATATCCATTCTTGAATCCATATTTAAGAAGTAAAAACATATGGAGCATTGAAGGAAAGACAAGAGAAAAAAGAATAGAAAAAAAATAGGTGAACGGGTATCACGGGACTGTTTTTTATGGTAGGATTGGGAAGATAAAAGAGGCCAGATAAAATGAATTTGACGGTTATTGAAAAAATCATCCGCGGCCACACCCAGCAGCAGGTCCGGCCAGGACGCATAGTATGGATGACTCTGGATGTGCGCTCAGCCCGGGATTTCGGCGGTCCCAATGTGGTGAAGAATTTTCAGCGAGAATATGGAGATGAACCGGTTGAGGACAGCAATAAGACATTTTTTACCTTTGACCTCTCGGTGCCTGCCTGTTCTATAAAATATGCGGATAATCAGCAGATATGCCGTGAGTTTGCCCGGAAAAAAGGAATCAGGGTGTATGATGTGGATGAGGGAATCGGCTCTCATGTTCTCATAGAAAAGGGTCATGCAGTTCCGGGGAGCACAGTGGTGGGCACGGACAGCCACTTGAATATACTGGGGGCGGTGGGGAGTTTTGGCCAGGGTATGGGAGATGTGGACATCACCTTTGCCTTTAAAACCGGCAGGACCTGGTTTGAAGTCCCTGAGACTGTCAAAGTTATTCTAAAAGGAAAGGTCAAACCGTCTGCCTCAGCCAAGGATTTGACTTTATTCATCCTCAGTAAGCTGGGGACTCGAGCCGCCGCCCTCAAAGCCATAGAATTCTACGGGGAACCGGTCAGAACCCTTTCCTTGTCAGGCCGCATAACCCTGTGCAGCATGGTGACTGAGATGGCTGGTATCATTGGTTTTATTCCTGAGGTGAACCAGGGATTTTTAAAAGAGATGGAATCGTTAGCCGGGATAAAGTACGTGCCTGTTCAGGCGGATGAGAAAGCTCAGTATTCGGAAGTGATTGAAATCGATGTATCTGAACTCACCCCTAAAGCAGCAGTTCCTTTTCAGCCTACCAATGTCAAAGATGTCAAGGACTTAAGGAATGTCCGGATTGATTCAGGATTTATTGGTTCCTGCACCAACGGCCGCACCGAGGATTTGAGAGCTGCGGCTGAGGTGCTCAGAGGGAGAAAGGTCAAGCAAGAAGTGGTATTAAAAATAGTTCCTGCTACCCGGAAAGTGTATTCCGAGATTTTAAAACAAGGGATTTTAGACCTGCTTTTTGAAAGCGGAGCTGTGGTCAGCAATCCTGGATGTGGGGGGTGTGCTGAAGGCCATATAGGATTAACCGGGAAAGGGGAAACCCAGATCAGCACAGGAAACCGAAACTTTGCTGGAAAACAGGGAAAAGGAAAAAATTATCTGGCGAGTCCTCAGGTGGTGGCCGCCTCCTGTGTGCTGGGAAGGATTGCCGGTCCGGAGGATCTATAGATGAGTGAATTTGTTTTTCGAGGAAGATTGTGGGTGTTAAAAGATGAGAGCGGGAAGCTGATTGAAGATATTGATACCGATCAGATCTATCACAACGCTTATCTTCATATAACTGAGGTTTCAGAGATGGGCCGGTATGCTTTGGGAAACCTGGAGGGATGGAAGGATTTCTCATCCAAAGCCAAGCCAGGGGATATGCTGGTGGCGGGAAGAAATTTTGGTGCCGGCTCATCCAGACAGCAGGCTGTGGACTGCTTTGCTGCCCTGAAAATAAGCCTGATCATGGCTCACTCCTTCGGTGCCATATATTTCAGGAATGCAGTGAATTCAGGTTTTCCGGTTTTAAAATATTCTGGAATCGAGGAGCTGGCCGGAAAAGGAATTCTCAATACCGGAGATAAAGCAGAGGTTAACCTGAAGAGCGGGAAGGCAAAAAATCTCTCACAAAATCAGGACTTTGGACTGGAGCCTATGAGTCCGGTTCAGAGAGAAATTTATCAGGCCGGGGGATTATTTGCTTTTGGCAAAAAACAGAAAGGAAGCTGAAAAATGTTCATCCTTTCCTTAGACACCACTTCCTTTGCCGGTTCTGCAGCTCTGCTGAAGGATGAAGTGCTGATTGCAGAAGTCAATTCAGTTTCTTCTCTCACTCATTCAGAAAGACTTCTTCCTGCAGTGGACCTGATGCTCCGGTTTAAAGGACTGAAGCTCCAGGATATCGACGGCTTTGCACTGGCCGTGGGCCCGGGTTCTTTCACTGGAATAAGAATCGGGATGAGCACTATCAAATCTTTTGCTTATGTGACAAAAAAACCTGTGGCTCCTGTTTCCACTCTGCAGGCTCTGGCCTTAAAGATAAAAAGTCCTTACCATAAGCTGCTCTGTCCCCTCATAGATGCTAAAAAAGGGGAAATCTATGCAGCCCTGTATGAGAAGGAGGGAGGAGAAATGAAAGAAATCATTTCTCAAGGCTGCACTTCTCCAGATGTGTTTTTATCCCAGCTTCCTTCCAACCGGTTTATTCATTTTATTGGAAGCGGGTCTCAAGCTTATAAAAAAAAGATATTCCAGTATTTTAAAGACAAAGCCAGGTTTTCTTCACGAAGTTTGTTCACAGCTTATGAAGTGGGGGTTTTGGGAAGCAGGATTTTAAAAGAAAAAAAAGGTCTTGATTTCAGAGAATTAAAACCTTTATATTTAAGAAAATCGCAGGCGGAGAAAAATCATTAACAAGCCCTTATCTTCCCGGTGTTCCCCTTATCTTCGCAGAATGAACCAGGAGGACCTTCCCAGGGTCATGGAGATAGAAAAGAAATCTTTTGCAAATCCCTGGCACAGGGCTTCCTTTGAAGGGGAGATTGAAAATTATGATATTTCTTTCCCCTATGTAATCATACACCCTGAAACCCAGAGTGTGGTGGGATACATTATTTTCTGGCAGATCGGGGAGGAAGTCCAGATCAGCAACTTTGCGCTTCATCCGGATTTCAGAAGGAAAGGACTGGGAAGCTCGGTCCTGAGCAGGATGCTGAGGATTGTGAAGCAAAGAGGAGCCCGGTTGGTTGTTTTAGAAGTCAGAGAGTCTAATAATTCTGCCCGCTTTTTGTATAAAAAATTTGAATTCAAAGAAGCAGGAATCAGAAAAGATTACTACAGCAATCCCAGAGAAGACGCGGTGGTGATGATCAAGAATATTTAACTTTGATAAGACAGAGACCTTTGGCAGGGGCTGTGGGGATGAGAGGATCGCGTTTATTTTCTTTAAATAAGGTGTCAATTTGAGGAGGAGCTATCTTTCCTTCGCCCACAGCAATGAGTGCTCCTGTCATGGTTCTTGCCATGTATTTCAGAAACCCGTCAGCTTCTACAGTATAGATAAGCTCTTTCCCTTTTCTTATGAATTGTGAATGCATGACTTTTTTTACCGGATTGAGAAGCCTGTTGGAAGAAAAGGAAGTGAAGTCATCTTTTCTTTTGAACAAAAAAGCCGCCTCCTGCATCTTTTTTAAATCCAGAGGACCTGGATGGTACAGAACATATCTGATTTGAAAGGGAGTGATATCCGGAGCATTGAATATCCGGTACTGGTATATTTTTGATTTGGCGTGCTTTCTGGAGTGGAAATCCCTATCTGCGGTTTCTACCTTAGTGACCCGAATATCTGGAGGAAGATTCCCGTTTAGGGCCCGCTGAAGCTCATCTTCTGGATAATTCAGGTCAGCTTTAAAATGGGCCACCTGGGCGGCTGCATGAACTCCCGCATCTGTTCTCCCGGCTCCTGTTACAGTGATTCTCTGTGATTTGAAATGATAGAGTGCCTTTTCAAGAAGGCCCTGAATGGTCTTTTTCCGGGGCTGGATCTGCCAGCCGTGATAGTCAGTGCCGTCATAACAGACCGTTATCTTATAATTTTTCATTTTTTTGGTTTCAGCGGACCAATGGAAAGTAAGGCTTGAGAGCCAGGTCCACGGCTTGTTCAGGTGAATCAGTTTTGATGATTCCTTTTATATCCCAGGTCCCCAGTCCGATGACTCTTTTATCCTGAATGAATCCAAAGGCGATTTCAGAGAGAGTGCCGTACTGTCCGTCTACGGCGATGAGTACGTCTGAATTCATCACTACCAATGAATTCCGGGAGTAACCCATGCCTGTGGCAATGGAGACATCAATATAGGGGTTGGCGTCTTTAGTGGAGTTTCCCGGAAGTATCCCAATGCTGATGCCCCCGGCCTCTTTGTTTCCTTTGGCAGCTGCTTCCATCACTCCGCTCAAACCTCCGCATACCAAAACCGCATTTTTTTCAGCAATGGCCCTCCCCAATTTATAAGCGGTTTCCCGGAACTCAGAAGAGGGATTGGCTCCTCCGATGACTCCGATCCTGACTTTATTCCTGATGTTCATTTTCATGGTTTCAGCCTTTAAAAGAAAATTGGAAGTAGATATGGTATTATAATGCAAACCTCGGGCGGGAGAAAGAACAAATTGAATTGATAACTCAAATTGATTAAAATGCTGGGAAGGAGTCAAAAATATGGGAGATGAAATAGATTTTTTGGAGATTAGGTCTTTGACCCAGGAAGAGAATAAAAAACTGATCCAGGAAATAGAGAAAAAACTGGCTGAGAAAAAAAGAAAGGGAGTGATTTCAGAAAAAGAAATCAGAGAGATCCAAGAAATGAAGCTGGAACCTAATCTGGGCATAAAGGATGTCATGGGTGTCTGGGAAGATATGATGTTTAAGCCCAAAAAATAATGAAGAAAATCAAAATCGATTACAGCAGTGTGGATGTCAATGATATCATGAGGCAGATCAAAGAGAAGACATCCCGGCCTAAGACTTCCTCTCCACAAAAAGATGCTCTGGTCTCTGAAAAAGAAAAAGGGAGCACTATGAAATCTTTCATTAAAAACATCTTGATCAAATCAGCAAGGCCTTTCCGGCCGTTTATAAAGGCCCTGATCTTTGAGTCTTATCAGGATTTAACGGCTGAAACCTATGACCGTTTGAACCGACTGGAACAGGAGGAGGGTGATGAGAGGAAAAAAGAGTATATCAAGCTCCTGTACGGCCTCTGTCATAACATTGTGGTGGAGCTGACTAAACTCAAAATCGAGCTGGAGGACCTGAGAGTAAAACTCAGTATTTTAGAGAAGGACTTTGAGAACTTCAGAAAAAGAGAAAGAGCGTTGGAAAAGCATGTTTTCAAGTGAAAAGTTGAGTTAAAGAATGTCAGAAGTGGAAGTCCATCAATTTGCCACATCCTTGACATATGGAGATGCTATCTCGGATGAAATGCTGGAAATACGCAAGGCTCTCAGAAAGCATGGATTTGATTCAGAAATATTCATTAAATATTATGACAGCCGGACCGCAAAGTATGCCCGGGACTTCAGGGAATACCCAGCGGTCAGCTCAAAGAAAAACATAGTCATATTTCATTTTTCCATTGGTTCACCTGTTTCAAAGATGTTTTTTCGAATCCCGGATAAGAAAGTCATGATTTATCACAATATCACTCCCTATCGTTTTTTTATAGATTATCACCGGATACTGGCAAAGGAATGTTATAAAGGGCGTCTTGAACTCAAGCTTTTTGCTGACAGGGTGGACCTTGCTTTAGGAGATTCAGAGTACAACCGCAGAGAACTGGAGGAGGCAGGCTATAAAAGAACCGGAGTGCTCCCTATTCTTCTGGATTTATCTAAATTCGACCAGGAAGGAGACCCAATAACCCGAGAGATAGTGGACAGCAAAAAGACCACTCTTTTGTTTGTAAGCCGGGTGGCTCCTCATAAAAAATTTGAAGATGTGATCAAGGTCTTTTATTTTTACCAGAAATATTTCAATCCCCAATCTCAGCTTTTTCTGGTAGGAGATCACAGGGGTATGGAAAAATACTTTAGCGGACTTCAAAGATTGATAAAAAGACTGGACCTGGAGCATGTTTATTTGACCGGGCATGTGGACTTTTCTGAACTGGCAGCTTATTTCAAGACAGGAGACGTTTATTTAAGCATGAGTGAACATGAAGGCTTTGGGGTTCCGCTTATTGAAGCTTTTTACAATCAGATTCCTGTAGCGGCGTATGAAGCCGGGGCAGTGAAAGAGACCATGAATAAAGGAGGCATGCTGATAAAGAGGAAAGACCCGCTTCTTACGGCTGCGCTTATAGACAGGATTCAACAAGACCGGGAATTTAGAGAAAAGTTGATTGATTCTCAAAATAAAGCTCTGGAGAAATACCAAAGGGAGAATGTGAGCCAGATTTTAATCCAGCATATTCGAGAGGTCATGTCATGAGAGTGAATCAATGGGTGCCCAGTTTTCACAGAGGAGATGCCATTGGAGATACTGCCAGCCATCTCAAAAGATTTCTAAGATCCAAGGGATTCCAATCAAACATTTACTGTCTTGAAAGGGATCCGGGTCTGGAAAGCGAATCCGAACTTTTTTCCAAGTTCCCTGCGCCGGATAAAAAGGACATCACTCTCTTTCATTTTGCGCTGCCCTCACCCATGACCCAAGCATTTAAGGAAATTCCTGGGAAAAAAGCCCTCATTTATCACAATATAACCCCCCCGGAGTTTTTTAAGGATTTCAGTGAGGAAATGGAAAGGATCACGCGTATTGGCCGGGAGGAAGTGGCTTGTCTGGCTGGACACACTCATCTTGCTCTGGCTGATTCCGAATACAACAGGCAGGAGCTTGAGAGTTTTGGGTTCAAACGAACAGAAGTGTTTCCCTTATTCATTGATTTTGAAAAATACAGGAAGCCCCTAAATCAATTTGTGCACGACTTGTACCGTGATGAAAGGACCAACATTCTGTTTGTGGGAAGGATTGTTCCCAATAAAAAAATTGAAGACATGATAAGAGTGGTGCAGTATTACAAGAAATTTATCTCTCCTTTGGTAAGACTGATCATCATTGGAAAGACTTCCTCCCTTCCTCAATATTATCAAGTCCTAATCAAATTTGTGGATGAATTCTTTATTCAACCAGATGAAGTGGTTTTCACAGGTCATATTCCGGATTCAGAAATGTTTGCATTGTACAGGGCTTCGGATGTGTTTCTTTCCTTAAGCGAGCACGAAGGGTTTGGCCTTCCCTTTATAGAGAGTCTGGTGTTTGACCTTCCGGTCATTGCTTATAACTGCACAGCAGTTCCCTATACTCTTGGCAAAGCAGGAGTTCTGGTAAACCGAAAAGACTTCAGGATGCTGGGGGAATTGATACACAAGACCGCAGAGGATAAAGCTTTGAGAGAAAAAGTCATCCAGGGCCAAAGGAAAAGGCTGGAGGAGTTTAAATCACTCCAGACTCAGGAAAAATTACTGGAGCATATTAAGGGCCTTGTTTCATAAAAAGGCTGGTGAGATGTTTTCAAAAAAAAATAACATAAAGGTCGCTTTTGTGGTTCAGAGATATGGAAAAGAAGTCATGGGAGGGTCTGAATTCCACTGCAGGCAGATTGCTGAAAAACTGACTGAAGAAGGATTTGAGTGTACTGTTTTCACCACCACAGCAGTGGATTACATCACCTGGAAACATGAATATCCTGAAGGTACTTCTGAACTGAGCGGGGTGAGCATAAAACGTTTTAAAGTCAGGAAGCAAAGGGATATCCATGCCTTTAATCAATATTCGGATTGGATATTTTCCCATGAACATTCTTCGGAGCAGGAACTCCAGTGGATGGAGAGACAGGGGCCTTATTGTCCGGACTTGATCCATGCTTTAAAAAAAGAAGAGCATAAATTCGATGTGTTTATTTTTTTTACATACCTTTATTATAACACTTACTGGGGTCTTAAGAGCATAACCAGGCCCAAGGTCCTGGTGCCCACAGCTCATGATGAACCGCCTCTCCATCTTAATATCATGAGAGAGGTTTTCACTCAGCCGGATGCCTTCATATTCAATACAGAATCAGAGAAAAGGATGCTTCACCGGAATTTTGATTTCAAGGGAAAGTATCAGGATATTGTGGGAGTGGGCATTGATATCCCCCCTCCTTCGGATAAGGAGGCGTTTCAGCGAAAGTACCAGGTGAGTCAACCTTTTATTCTCTATGCAGGGCGGATTGAAAAAGGAAAAGGATGTCAGGATTTGATCGATTATTTTGAGCGCTACTCCTGGAAACGACCGGAATTGGAGCTGGTGTTGATTGGGAAACTCTTGATGGAACTTCCTGAACACCCGAAGATACGCTCCCTTGGATTTGTGCGCCTCGAGGATAAAAATGCAGCCATGCAGGCGGCTGCTTTTACTGTTCATCCATCCCGTCTGGAAAGTCTGTGTATGGCAGCCCTGGAATCTCTGGCCTGCGGCACTCCTATTCTGGTTCAGGAGAGGACAGAACCCCTCAAAGACCACTGTGTGAAAAGCAATGGAGGATTGTGGTATTCTGATTATAAAGAGTTTGAAGCTGGGGCTGACCTTTTTCTTGAAGACCAGAAATTGAGGAGCCTTATGAGTGAAAACGGACGGAAATATGTAGAGGAAAATTATTCCTGGAGCAAAGTGCTGGATAAATACAAGAAGGCCTTTCAGTTTTTAGGGTTTGACACTCACTGAGGTTTGTGTAAAAATTTAGAAGAAATTAGGGAACATGGCGTTTGTTAATTATTCCACCAAAAATATTGCCATAAAAATAGTCTATTACGGGCCTGGATTGAGCGGGAAGACCACAAATCTGAGGTTTATCTACAGCAAGATGGACCCTGAATCCAGAGGTGATTTGTTGTGTCTGGAAACACCTGTGGAAAGGACTATTTTCTTTGACCTTCTTCCCATAAAAGCAGGACTTATTCATGATTTTCGCATCCATTTTCAGCTTATGACTGTTCCCGGACAGGTTTTTTACGAAGCCTCCCGAAAGAGTGTGCTTAAAGGTGCGGATGGAGTCGTATTTGTGGCTGATTCACAGGTCCCTCTGCTTGATGCCAATCTGGAAAATTTTGATGGACTGAGGAAAAACCTGGTGGATTATAATGTGGATCTGAATTTCTTTCCTTTGGTTTTTCAATACAACAAAAGAGACCTTGATAATCTCATTCCTACAGAGACATTCAACAGTCTTCTCAATCCTTTAAACCTTCCTTATATTGAATCTTCTGCTATAGATGGAGTGGGGGTCTTTGAGACTCTTAAAGAAATCGCCAAACTAACCGTGGCCGTGGTTAGAGAGAAAATATTCGGAGAAAAAAAGGAACCGGAAAAAGAAGAACAAGAAAAAAGAAAAGAAGCTATTGAGAAAGCCAGAAAAGAGAGAGAAAAAGCAAAAGATGAGATTGAGTTTGCGGGTAAGAAGAAGGATACCCAGATAAGGATGACCAAAATAAAATTCAAGTCTCAAGTGGATATTGAGGATGAAATAAAAAAGCTGGCGAGAGAATTTATTAAAAAGTAGAATCCCTTATTAAAAATTTTCCCTCCCATTCATTGATAAAAATAACATCGGATTACGTCTTGTGATTAGAAGGCCATGCTGTATAAAATCGCGGGAGCAGCTCTTTACGGAGTGGAAGCTTATTTGGTAGAGGTGGAAGTGGACATTGCTTTTGGGGTGCCGAATTTCGTGATGGTAGGGCTTCCGGATAAAACGGTCAGGGAGAGCAGCGAGAGAGTGAAGACCGCCCTTAAAAACTGTGGTTTTCCTATCAACAGGCGGAAAATCATGATCAATCTTGCGCCGGCTGACAGAAAAAAAGAAGGTTCTGCTTTTGACCTTCCCATTTCTCTGGGGCTGCTGGCTCATCAAGAAGCTTTTCCCAGTGACAGTCTTAAGAATTTTCTGTTTTCAGGTGAGCTGGCCCTTGACGGAAGACTCAAGCCAGTCCCTGGAATCCTGCCTGCGGCGGTGCTGGCAAAGAAGAAAAATTTCAAGGGCATTGTCATACCCAAGACCAATGAGAAAGAAGCCGCATTGGTAAAAGAGATCGACATCTATGCATTGAGTGATATTTCAGAAGTGATCTGCCTTCTCAATCAAAGCGAAGAAATCAAGCCTTCCTGTTTGAGCCTGGAGGACCTGCTCAAAAGAGAAGAGCTGAACGTGGATTTCAGGGACATCAAAGGCCAGCAGCACGGCAAGCGGGCTCTGGAAGTGGCTGCGGCCGGAGGGCACAATGTCCTGATGATCGGGCCGCCCGGAGCTGGAAAAACTATGATGGCAAGGCGGCTGCCCACTATCATGCCTCCCATGACATTTGATGAGATACTTGAGACGACACAGATTTACAGTGTTTCGGGGCTGTTAGGGGATAGGGGAGCTGTGGTTTACAGACCGTTTCGCTCTCCTCACCACACCACTTCAGATGCGGGTTTGATAGGCGGAGGAGTGATCCCCAAGCCCGGAGATGTGAGTTTAGCACACCATGGAGTGCTGTTTTTGGACGAGCTGCCGGAGTTCAGTAAAAAGGCTCTGGAAAGTCTCCGGCAGCCCATGGAAGACGGAAAAGTGACCATATCCAGAGCTTCTATGACAGTGACTTACCCTTCTTCCTTTATGCTGGTGGCTTCTATGAATCCCCTTGAGGATACCTACGGCTCTTATCCCCATTCAGAATATGAATGCACAGAAGGTCAGAGGAACAGATATTATTCCAAAATTTCAGGGCCTCTTCTCGATCGGATAGACATTTATTTAGAAGTGCCTAAAGTGGATTATAAGGAGATCTCTTCAGGGGAGGAGGGGGAGCCTTCTGAAACCATAAGCAAGAGGGTGGTCCTTGCTAGAGAAAGGCAGATCCAGCGCTTCAAAGGCCAAAAGATTTTTTGCAACGCTGAAATGGGAGTTAAGGAGGTAAAAAGATTCTGTAAGCCGGATAAAGATGGAGAAGAGCTCCTGCACATGGCAGTGGACAAACTTGGATTCAGCGCTAGAGCCTATAATAGAGTCCTTAAAGTGGCCCGGACCATTGCGGATTTAGAAGGAGCCGGTGAATTGAATTCAGCTCATATATCTGAGGCGGTCCAGTACAGGATGTGGGATAAGTATTTCAAATAACCCTGACCATTCCTATTATAGGTATGCCACAGCTTCGGCTTGTGAAGGACCTGGATTTCGTGGGGAGCTAAGGATTGTGGTTTGTGCTTACTTCAGATTTTTATGGCCGTTCTTCTTCATTTTTTAATTTTTTATAATGAAATGGGAGAACTGAGGGAGGAACTTGTGTGGGCTGCATGCGGTTTTGGAGGGGGAATGGGAAAAAAGGACCTGTGCGGGCTTCTTACTGGAGGAATTATGGGATTGGGGTTTGCGTTTGGAGAGAAAAAAGGAGAGAGGAAGGAAGTTAAAAAATTATGCAGCAGGGCCGTTGATGAATACTGGAAGGGGTGGCAGTCCCAGGCTCCCTTAAAATGCGAAAATATCAGAACCCCTGGCACAAGTTCGAAAGTGTGTGTCAGACTGGGGAAACTGGCTGCTGCAGAAGTTCAGCATTTGATTGATAAGACAGAGACGGAATGAGGGAGGAATTTCTTTTTGGGTAAGGTTTTTTTGATTTTTTGTGGGCTCTTTAAAGGAGGATTCCGTTTTTCACCACCAGTTTTCCGTTTTTAATGACGTGTTTAACCGGATTGACTCCAAAATGATACACCAGAAAGGGATAATTAGGAGCGTCGCAGAGAATCACATCCATCTTTTTACCCTGTTCCAGGCTTCCCAGCTGTTTATGACGGTCCACGGCATAAGCTGCATTCAGGGTGACCGCATTTATAGATTCTTCCACACTCATATTCATGGTGTAAACACCGAGCTGCATGATAAAGAAGAGGGATTCTGTCATGGAACTTCCTGGATTAAAGTCTGTGGCCAGGGCAACGGCTGCACCTGAATCAATAAGACTCCGGGCGGGCGCCCTTTTATTCTGCATAAGAAAGAACGGGACACCTGGGAGCAGAACGGCTGCTGTCGAGGCTTTGGAAAGCTTTTGAATGCCTTGTTTGTTTATGGCGATAAGATGTTCAGCAGACACGGCCTTTTCCTCAGCAGCCAGTTGAGCGCCCCCCAGAGATGAAAATTCATCAGCGTGGATTTTAATTTTGAAACCTGCTTTTTTCCCGGCATGGATTAGAGTTTTTGACTCTGCTAAGGAGAAAACCCCCTGTTCACAGAACACATCAAAAAATTCGGCCAGGTTTTTCTTTTTCACAATAGGAATAATTTTTTGAGTGAGGAGTTTTATGTATTCCTGCTTTTTGTCCTTATATTCCCTGGGAACTTCATGAGCTCCCATAAAGGTAGAGATGATATCAACCGGATGTGCTTTGTCAGCTTCTTTTAAGGCTTCCAGCTGTTTTATCTCGTCTTTTAAGTTGAGTCCATACCCGCTTTTGGCCTCCACTGTGGTGGTGCCGTGAAGGAGCATGGTGTCCAGTCTTTTCCGGCACAGAGAAACAATCTCCTGAAGGGATGCTTTTCGAGTTTTATCCACTGTGCTCTGTATGCCCATGCCTCTTTCCGCAAGATCAAGATAGGTAGCGCCTTTGAGCCGGAGAAGGAACTCTTGCTCTCGGCTTCCGGCAAAAGGAAGGTGGGTATGGGAGTCCACAAGTCCAGGAAGGCAGGTCATTCCTCTTCCCTCTAGGGTAAGGCATCCCGGGGCTTTGCAGACTTTATTGTTTAATTCATTTTCTGAGCCGACAAAGACAATATTTCCGTTTCTGGAGGCTATACAGCCTTTCTCGATCACTCCCAACTCCTGCAGACGGTCTTTTCTTTTGGGCGCAGACCCCCTGCATGTGAGGAGCTGATCACATCCGGAAATGATTAAGTCAGCTGATATCATGAGAGGATTTTCCTGCAGACCTCTCTTTATTTTTTCGAATAAAGGAAGGAGTATCAAAGGAATCCCATCTTTTTTCCCAGCTGGTTTTAGGAGTTTCATCAATAACCCGGTTTCCTCTTGGTTTGAACACGTAGGGAGGGGTTTCTTCAGGAACTTCAAAAGGGGGAGGAGTTTGTTTAGAGGGATGAGAGATCAGTTCCTGGGGCGTGATTTGGTCCTGCTCTTCCTGTTCGTCAAATCCTGTGGCAATGACTGTGACCTTGACGGTTTCTTTCATGGAACTATCAATGACAGTTCCGAAAATAATGTTGGCATCGGGATGGGCTTTTTGGTGAATCAATTCAGATGCTTTGGAAACTTCGTGTAAGCGGATATCCTTGCCTCCTGTGATGTTGATGAGCACTCCCTGAGCTCCGGAGATTGATGTATCTACCAACAGGGGAGAGGAAATGGCTTTCTGAGCGGCATCCAAGGCTCTGTTTTCTCCGGATGCCATCCCAGTGCCCATAAAGGCCATGCCCATGCCTTTCATAATGGATTTGACATCTGCAAAATCAAGGTTTATCAATCCAGGTTTGGTGATCAAATCTGAAATCCCTTGCACTGCCTGCCGAAGGATGTCGTCAGCCATTTTAAAAGCTTCCTGCATGGATGTATCTAAATTAACTGTTTCCAGAAGCCGCTCATTGGGGATTGAAATTACAGTATCTACCGCTGACCTTAATTCTTCCAATCCTTCATCAGCTTGGTTTGCTCTGATTTTTCCTTCAAAATTAAAAGGAAGCGTGACAATAGCTATGGCCAGGACATCCATTTCTGAAGCAAGGTTAGCCAGGACCGGGGTAGCTCCTGTGCCTGTACCTCCTCCCAGGCCAGCGGTTAGAAAAACCATATCTGCACCTTCCAGGAGCTCAATCAGCTTTTCAGTATCTTCCATAGATGCTTCCCGGCCAATGTCAGGACGGCCTCCAGAACCCAGTCCCTTGGTCAGTTTGTTTCCTATTTGGACCTTGGTTCTGGATTTGTTGCTGTTTAAGGCTTGAAGGTCGGTGTTAACCGCAATGAATTCCACCCCATCAATCTGGGATTCTATCATGCGGTTTACGGCATTTCCGCCGCCTCCACCTATTCCAATGACCCTGATTTTTGCTCCAGTGCTTTCATCAACCAGATGAAATTTTAGTTTGTTTTTTTGTTCCTCACTCATTTTTACCTCCTATGCTTCCTTGAGCCAATCTTTAAGTTTGACCCAGAAGCCTTTCTTTTTATCTTTAGGAAATCCTTTTTCCTTCCATTTATTGAATCCGTAGAGCAAGAGACCCACGGAGGTGGAATAATCCGGAGTGCTGACTCTGTCCACCAGTCCTCCGGCTCCTCCGGGATCTCCGTGTCTTACGGGAAGGTCAAACACACCTTCTGCGATTTCTTCAAGACCTTCCAGAAGAGAAGTTCCTCCAGTGAGCACAATGCCAGAATTCAGTGATTTTTCATAACCCATTCTTTTGATGTCATTGTCAACCAGACGAAATATTTCTTCAGCTCTCGGTTGTATGATTTCAGCAAGAAGCTGCCTGGAAAGCACTCTGGCTTTTTTGGCCCTGCCCACAGAAGGGACTTCAATAGTGTCCTGTTCATCTACCAGAGGGCTGGACACGCAGCCGAATTTTTTCTTTATTTTTTCTGCCTCTGGAATGGGAGTTCGGAGACCCACAGCAATATCATTGGTAAAGTTATCTCCACCAATAGGAATGACTGAAGTGTACCAGAGACTTCCTCTTTCAAAAATAGCTATTTCCGTGGTTCCGCCTCCGATGTCTATCAATCCCACTCCCAGCTCCATCTCATCATGGGTGAGAACAGATTGGCTGGTCGCGATTTGGTTCAAAACGATCTGTTCTATCCCGATGCCGGTTCGGGATATGCAGGTCTTAAGGTTTTGCACTGAAGTGATGGCTCCTGTGACTATGTGGACATTGACTTCCAGCTTTATCCCGCTCATTCCTAAGGGATATTTGATTCCGTCTTGCTCATCCACCACATATTCCTGAGGGATGATGTGAATGATCTCTCTGTCAGGGGGAATAGAGACTGCTTTGGACTGCTCAATGACTCGTCTTATATCTTCCCGAGTGATTTCTCTGTTTTTTCCAGACACAGCAATCACACCTCGGCTGTTAAAACTTTTTATATGTGCTCCTGAGATTCCGATGTAAGCTTGGTCTATCTCAAAGCCGGCCATAAGCTCTGCTTCTTCCTGGGCCTTTTTTATGGCCTCTACCGTTGCATCAAGGTTGACCACCACTCCCTTTCTCAGCCCTCTTGAATTTGCTGTTCCTATGCCGATGATTTCTATTTTTTTCTCCTCTGTGACTTCTCCGATGAGGGCTGTTATTTTTTTTGTCCCCACGTCAATCCCCACAATATATCCGTTTTTAGGCATCAGCTTTCCTCCTTCCCTGTGGTGTATAATTGGCTATCAAATCCTTTTTTACTCGGGGTCAGTATGTACCGGCCTTCATATCTTATGTTTATGCTTTCCAATTCTCCGAATTTGGCAAAATAAGACCGTTTGTCTGTGTAGTCCTGGATTCTTTCTGAAAACCGGCTGTCTCCCAAAATAAGCCAGGGAGAAATTTGGTCAAGCTTGATGGAGACACACTTGTGTTTGGAAAGGTCTATCTTTTCTACCCCTTTTTTTTGTTCTGGAGAGAGGTCATCGAGGCATTTTACGGCCAGTTCGAATTTGTCCATGAATCCAGACTCAAAGTCGTTGTCTTCGATGATAACAGGAAGCCCCTTTGTTTCAGAAGGGTCAATGGATTGAATCAGAATTCCATCTCTGTCAATAAGATAATATTGTTCTGTCTTTATCACAGCAAGGGGGACTCTTGGCACAACTTCTATGCTCAGAGTGGAAGGGAATTTCTTTTTGATGTGAACATCTTTGACCCAGGCATGGGATTTGATGGTTTCCTGAACTCTTTTTATATCCAGAAGCAAAAGGTTTCCTAAATTTTTCTCCATGAAATAGTTCTGAATTGTTTTTTCCAGCTCAGGTTTGGGACATTTGATTCCAACCTGGTCTGCTTTCAGCTTCTCCCATGTGATAAGGAACAGATAGGCCTGCTGTATCAACAGGAATAAGCCGCTGATGAGCAGAAAGCTGATGATAATGTGCTTGGGTCTGAGCTTGACTTTTCTCTTGATTCGATTTGATTTAACGTCTTCTTCTTTTCTGCGGAAGTAGGGGGGGGATAAAAAAGGGTTCAGCTTCTGTTTGAGCGGCGGATTCAGGTTAACAGCCATGTTATTTTTTGCCTTTCAATTTTTTTATAATGCCGGGTATGGTTTCAGAAATGCTGCCTGCTCCCAGGACCAGTATCATATCCTCAGGTAGCGCCAGTTCTGAAACCAGCTCTGAAATTTTTTTGAGTTCAGGTTCAAAATGGATATTTTTATGTCCATACTTTTGTATTTCCTGGTAAAGCTTTTCTCCAGATATATCTGGAATCGGATTTTCTCCGGCTGGATAGATTTCAGTGATGATAAGGACATCTGCCTGATTGAACGAAGTGGCGAATTTTTTCATGAGAAGAGATAAACGGGAATACCGGTGAGGCTGAAAAACAGCTACTGTTCTTCGATTCCATCCTCTTTTGGCTGCTTCCAGGGTCTTTATGATTTCTGTGGGGTGATGGGCGTAGTCTTCGATAACCATGATGTCGTTAACTGTCTTTCTCAGCTCAAAGCGCCTTCCGATTCCCTTGTAGTTTTCGAGGGCATCCAGAATATCAGGAACTGGCATATTCAGATCAAGCCCCACAGCTACGGCTGCCATGGCATTATAAATGCTGTGGACCCCAGGGACATTCAGTTTGAGCTGACCCAACTTCTTGTTTTTATGAAAAAGGGTGGAGGTGCTTGAGAAATGTCTGAATTCCTGGTCTGCTGCATAGATGTCTGCTTGAGCCGAAGAGCCATAGGTGATGATCTTTCTCTCAAGGTCAGGGATCAAGCTCTGGAGGTTTGAATCGTCAAGGCACAGGATTATCGGGCAGTAAAAGGGGACTTTATTGGCAAAGTTTATAAAGGTCTTTTTTATTTCATCAACTGTATGGTACTGGTCCAGGTGCTCTTCATCCAGGTTTGTGAGCACAGCTATATACGGAGACAGATAAAGAAAAGAGCGGTCGCTTTCATCTGCTTCAGCCACGATGAACTCCCCCTCTCCCAGTTTGGCATGCGCTCCCACTGTGTTCAGGCGCCCTCCCACTATTATGGTGGGGTCGTAATCTCCTTTTTCCAAGACCTGGGCGATCATTGAAGTGGTGGATGTTTTACCGTGAGAGCCGGTCACGGCAATGCTGTTTTTTAAACGCATGAGCTCTGCCAGCATCTCTGCTCTTGGGATAACCGGTATTTTTAACTTTTCCGCTTCTTGGACTTCTATATTGTCCTGCTTGACAGCTGAGGAAATCACCACGACATCAGCTCCCTCCACTCGCCCTGGTTTGTGCCCGATGTGGATATCAGCTCCTAACTTAGTGAGACGTCTGGTTGATTCCTGAGAGACCAAGTCTGAGCCGGATACTTTGTAACCCAGGTTGAGAAGGATCTCAGCAATTCCGCTCATTCCAGTGCCTCCGATTCCGACCATGTGGATATGCTTCAGCTTCCGGTTGGTGCGTTTGATCAATTTATTTCCTCCTTTTGTTTTTTTTCTGTCAGTTTCACACAGAGGTCAGCGATTTTTTCAGCCGGGTTTCCTGCTTTTAGTTTTTTTAAATTCTTCTCCATCTGATCAAGTTTATGTTTATTTTCAATAAAATCTCTGATTTTAGATGAAAACCGAGCAGGAGTAAAATCTTTTTCCAGAATCACCTCCGCACCCTGTATTCGTTCTAATTCCCTGGCATTTAAAAGCTGATGGTTTTCTGCAGACTGGGAAAAGGGAACTAAGATGGAGGGTTTCTGGGATGCAATAAGCTCGGCTATGGTGGTCGCCCCGGCCCTGCAAACAATTAAGTCTGATTTTTCGAAATATTTGTAGATATCAAAAAAGTAGTCGGATACCACAGCTTTATCCAAATTTTTTTTCTGGTAGTTTTCTCTGACCCAACTCAAGTCTTTTTCCCCAGTTTGATGGAAGAGCCGAAGCGAGTCTTTATCTTCTCTCAACAAGGGGAGGCTTTGGATGACTTTTGTATTTAGGAAATGGGAGCCCTGACTCCCCCCAAATATGAGCACTGTGAGATATTCATCTCTTTTTTTGGGCTTTAAAGAGTAGAAGTGTTCTCGGACCGGGTTTCCCAGCAGCTCGCCTTTCCCTTTGAATTCCGGAAGGGACTTTTCAAAAGAAACCACAGCTTTTTGAACAAAGGGGATCAGCAGTCTATTGGTTAAACCAGGACGGAGATTTTGTTCCATTATCAGGGATGGGATCCCCAGTAATGAAGACAGCAGCACCACCGGACCTGAACTGTAACCTCCCATTCCGATAACCAGTGCTGGTTTTTTCTTGATGATGATGAGTAGAGATTTGACAAAGGAAGAGGGGAGAATAAGGATCGACTTGATTGCTGAGAGGCCTTTTCCTTTAAGGCCTTTTATTTTTAAAGGAATGAAATCCGCTTGGTAGTGTTCCATTAGAGATTGTTCTAATTTTCGGGTAGTCCCTATAAAAGTGATTTTAAAGCTTTTCTGGATGAGTTTTTTGCCCACTGCCAGCGCTGGATAGATGTGACCTGCGGTCCCGCCTCCAGAAATTATCACTCTCTTTTCTCTCATTTTGTCTTGTGTGCCTTTTTTCTTTGTGAAATATGAAGCAGGATTCCAATACTCACCAGAACATAGAGAAGAGAAGACCTTCCATAGCTTATAAACGGAAGAGTCAATCCGGTTGCTGGGAGAAGTCCCAGCACAATGTTTATATTGAGCATAGCCTGAGTAAAAAGGGCAATGGAAAGGCCTGCAGCCAGAAGACGGGAGAATTGATCGGGAGCTCTTCTGGATATCAGCAAACCCCTCCATAATATGATTCCAAAAAGCAGAAGCACGGTCACGGTTCCTATCATTCCCAGTTCTTCTCCTATGATGGCGTAGATGTAGTCAGTATGAGCGCAGGGCAGGAAGAAAAGCTTTTGTGTGCTCTGGGCAATGCTGACTCCCATAACCCCTCCTGAACCCACGGCCAGTTTGGACTGGTAGGCATGGAAACCGCTCCCCAGAAGGTCATTGGATGGAGAAAGATATGAATTCCACCGTTCGATCCGGTAGCTTGCCTGGAACAGATAAAACGCAAAAAGCACGAGAGAGAGGAGTCCCACTAAAAAGAGTTTGTCTATTCTTATGCCTCCTATGAAAAGCATGATGGATCCGACCATGAAGATAAAAAGCGAGGTGCTGTAATCCGGTTCCTTTATTATCAGTAAGATAAAAATAAACATTACCGCAGCGGGAATGATAAGAGACTTTATTTGATGTAGCTTGTCCTGCTTTCTGCTCAGATAGGAAGCTAAAAACAAGATGAGGCTGAGCTTTGCCAGTGAGGATGGCTGGAATCTGAGGTTCAGGAGATGGATGGACCGGTTGGTTGCATTCACTTCAGGCATGACAAAACATATTGCCAGAAGGACTAAAGTAATAATCAGCAGTCCATATATGAACAAAACATTCTGATAAAAAGTAGGTTTCATGGAAACAATGATCAGGATCAGGATAATGCCAATCACAGCTCCTATAGACTGGTTTATCAGATAGTAGAAAGGATGACCGAAATTTTCATTGGATTGGACCGCAGATGAACTGAACACCATGATCAGGCCAAAAGCAACCAGGATGAGTGTGGTGAGGAACAATGGTTTGT
This sequence comes from uncultured Eubacteriales bacterium, assembly GCA_964445575.1. Taxonomy (GTDB): domain Bacteria; phylum Acidobacteriota; class Aminicenantia; order Aminicenantales; family Aminicenantaceae; genus WJMT01. The sequence continues at coordinate 45,027 of CAYULB010000004.1, read as the reverse complement.
CAAAACCGAACCGTTTGAATGCTTCCATTTTTAATTATCTGCCTTGTTTGTTTTTTTTGAAAGTTTTTTGACTTCCTGTTTAAAAACCTTTCCTCTATGCTCAAAATTCTCGAACATATCAAAACTGGTGCAAGCCGGAGCTAAAAGCACAGTGTCTCCTGGATTTGAATTCTCATAGCCCCATTCCACAGCTTGTTTTAAGGATTCGGCTTTTTTAATCTCTGTGTCATGACCCAGGCTCTTTATGATTTTTTCCCTGGCTTCCCCCAGTACAATTATTTTTTTAACCCGTTTTTTAATCTCCTTTTTGAGGCGGCTGAAATCCCCTCCTTTGTCCCTTCCTCCTAAAATCAGGATTATTTTCTTATCAAAACTCATGATCGACTTGAGCGCTGCGTCAATGTTGGTGGCTTTGGAGTCGTTATAAAAATCTACTCCTTTAAGGGAGAGCACTTTTTCAAGGCGGTGCTCCAGGGCCTGGAAGTTTCTGATGGTTTTTCTGATTTTATCCACAGGAACTTGAAGCACGTACCCTGCTAGAATTGAAGCCATCACGTTTTCTTGATTGTGAATTCCTTTTAAAGGGATTTCCCCTGTATCCATAACTTTCTGCTCTGTCTTATGTTTAAGCACAATCCAATCCCCTTGAAGGAAGCATCCGCGGCGCACTCTGTTTTTTATGCTGAAAGCCAGTATGTTTTTTGGCCCCTGTTTTCTTGCTGGCCAGACATTGGGGTCGTCTCTGTTTAGGATTGTGGTTTGATTTTTTTTCTGATTTTTCAATAGCTTGATTTTTGCGTTAAGATAGGATGAGAAGGTTTCATGCCAGTTTAGATGGTCTGGAGTTATATTGAGGATGACCGAGACATCAGGAGAAAAGCTTTCAATGTATTCAAGCTGAAAGCTTGAAAGCTCTGTCACATAAATATCCTCTTCAGAACTGTTGAGGGCAAAGCGGATCAAGGGAGTTCCAATGTTTCCAGCCAGACGGGATTTCAAGCCTCCCTCTTGGAGTATGCTGTGGACCAGGGAGGCTACGGTGGATTTTCCGTTTGAACCTGTGATGCCTATGATTTTCCCTTTTAAGAAGTGAAAAGCGAGCTCTATTTCAGATATTGTTTTCACTCCCCTGCGGAGGGCTTCTGCAATAGGCGGAATGGGGGGAACGCCGGGACTTAATATAACCAGGTCTGCCTCCAGGAATGATTGAACATGGTGACCTCCGATTTCAAATTCAATCCCTTTTTTCTGATAAGGTTTGCTTTCCTTAATCAGTTCCGGGCTTTTTTTTGAATCCGTTACTTTTATGCTCAGAGGAGTGTCCTGAAGGAGAAAGTCGCACACAGCTTTCCCTGTCCTGCCAAAACCGACTACCAGAACTTTTTTGCCTCTGAGGTCCATTTTATCTTAGTTTCAGTGTTGTCAGGCTGAAAAGGGCGAATATAATCCCTGCTATCCAAAACCTGACCACGATTTTTTGTTCCGACCACCCCAAAAGTTCAAAATGATGGTGCAGGGGGGTCATCTTGAAAACCCTTTTTCCTCCTGTGATTTTAAAATACCCTACCTGTATCACTACAGAAAGGGCTTCCAGAACAAATACGCCGGCCACCATAAAAAGCAGAAATTCCTGTTTGATCATTATGGCTATGATTCCTATAGTGGCGCCTAGAGACAGAGAACCAGCATCGCCCATAAAGATTTCTGCCGGGTGACAGTTGTACCACAGGAATCCCAGACAGGATCCGGATAAAGATCCCAGTAGAATGGTGAGCTCTGCAGCCGGGGGGACAGGAAGTATATTCAGGTACTGGGACCAGAGAGCGTGTCCTGCTATGTAAGAAAGAGCGGTGAAAGAGGAGGCACTGATCAGGGTCAGCCCTATGGCAAGTCCGTCAAGTCCATCTGCAAGATTCACTGCGTTGGATGAACTGACCATAATAAACATGATCCATGGTATATAAAACATCCCCAGGTAAGGAGCCCACTCCTTGAAAAAGGGGAAGGTGAGATGAAGGTTGAAATCACCTTTAAGACCCATGTAAAAAAGCACCACAGCAATAGCCGCGGCAAATAAGGTCTGGAATATGATTTTGTGTCTTGCTATCAGTCCCTTAGGCTTGGCTTTTCTGATTTGAAGATAATCATCCCATAATCCCAGAGCGCCGAATAAAAGCATGGTCGCCATACCAAGCCAGATATATAAATTGCCAAGGTCTCCCCATAACAGGGTAGAGACAGCGGTGGCTCCAATGATCAGGATGCCTCCCATAGAAGGGGTCCCTTTTTTTGTGAAATGGGTCTTGGGGCCTACATCTCTTATGGATTCGCCGTACTGATGTTTTCTCATGAGTTTTATCAGCCATGGGGCGACAATCAGGGTGATGAGGAGAGCGGTTATCCCGCTCAAAGCTGTTCTGACTGTGATGTAGCGAAATACATTGAAAAATATGAAGTATTTTTTGATGGGAACCAGGATCAAATAAAGCACTTTATTTTCCTTTCCTTTTCAAAGCCTTGATAACCTTTTCAGTTTTGACTCCTCTGGACCCTTTGACTAATATAAAGTCATTTTTTTTCAGAAGTTCCGGGACTTTTTGGGCAGCTTCTTCAGACTGTTCAAAAGAAATGATGTTTTGAGAGGGCATTCCGGATAGTGCTGCGCCTTCAGCAATGTATTTTGCATGAGAGCCGATGGTTATCAGCAGGTCAATATGGTTTTCAGCTACAGATTTCCCAGCAGCCGTGTGATAGGCTATTTGTCTTTCTCCCAGTTCCAGCATATCGCCGAGCACCGCAATTTTTCTTCCTCCTTTTTGAGCGGAAAGGCTTTTAAGGGCTTCTTCCAGCGCAGCCGGGTTGGAATTGTAGGAGTCGTTTATCACTTTAATATTATTTTCTAGAGAAAGCACCTCGCCTCTGTTCACAAAGGGTTTGAGTTTTCTTCCTTTTTTTAAGATTTCTTTAAAAGGAACAGAAAATACCGAAGCAATGCTTGCGGCAGCCAGAAAATTATAGAGGTACCCTCTATTGGAGAAAGGGATAGAAGTTCTGGCGTTATGGCCTCTGTAGGAAAAATCAAAAGACATCTTTTCTAAAGAATGGATATGAATATTGTTAGCTCTTACATCACATTTTTCTGTCAGCCCAAAAAGGACCGGCTTTTTTGTAAGTCCTTTGACCATGCTCAAGACAAAGGGCTGGTCTCCATTTAAAATAGCTGTCCCATCAGGGTTCATTCCGTCAAGTATTTCTTTTTTGGCTTCTGTGATCTCATGAATGCTTTTGAAGAATTCCATGTGCACAGGATGGACATTGCAGATAACGGCAATGTCCGGACGAGCAATAGAGGTCAATTCTCTGATTTCTCCTGCATGGCTCATTCCATATTCCAGTACCGCTGTATCATGATTTTGGCCCAGATTCAAAAGCGAGAGGGGAAGACCTATGTGATTGTTATAATTTCCCTGTGATTTGAGGAGACGGCATGTCTTCTGGAGAAAAGCGGCTGCAAATTCTTTGGTGGTGGTTTTGCCCGTGCTTCCTGTGATTCCAATCACTTTCACAGGATGTTCTAAAAGGACTTGATGTGCAAGCCTCTGGAGTGCTTTCAATGTGTGAGGGACTTTTATACAAGCGGTTTTGTCATCTACTAGAGGAACTTGTTTGGAGACCACGGCTCCTTTGGCCCCGTTTTTAACAGCGTCAGAAATAAAATCATGGCCGTCTCTTTTGTCTTCAAGCGCAAAAAACAGGCTTCCTTTTTTGGCTTTTCTGGAGTCAATGCAGTAGTCTTTAAACACAGAGGAAGGATATCCCTGAATTATTTTTCCATTCATTTTCTCAGCCAGCTCGCTCAGTCTTAATTTGATCATTTCTTCTGCTCTTTTATTTTCTTTACAGAATCCTGGGCCACTTTTACGTCGTCAAACGGAATGACCCTGTCTTTTATGATCTGATACTTCTCATGCCCTTTTCCCGCAATGAGAATATAATCTCCTTTATTCCCAATAGAAACTGCTTTTTCAATGGCCTTTCTTCTGTCGGGAAAGATTTCATATTTATTTTTCCCTGTTTTTTTAATTCCTTTTTCAATGCTTGCAATAATCTCCAGAGGGTTTTCAGACCGCGGGTTGTCTGAAGTAATGATGGCCCAGTCAGCCAGTTTTCCTGCGATTTTTCCCATTCGATGCCTTTTGGACTTGTCCCGGTCTCCTCCAGCTCCAAACACCAGTATAATTCTGCTGGTGCTTATTTCTCTGGCCGTTTCCAAGAGATTTTTTAGGGCTTCATCTGTGTGAGCATAGTCCACAAAAAGATTGAGGCCCAGCTCATTGGGTATCCTCTCAAACCGACCTGGCACACTTTCCAAAGAAGCGATTCCTTCTTTGATTGCTGCCAGGGGTATATCCATTGCCAGGGCCGAAGCCACAGCTGTGAGGATGTTGTATAGATTTGGTTTTCCAAGAAGAGGGGAGGACAGATCGGTTTTTCCTTTAGGAAACTGGATGCGGGCAGTTATGCCTTTGGAAGTAAATCTGAATTGGAGGGGGAAAACATCTGCATTTTTATTAAACCCAAAGGTTACACATTTATTTGATAACTCTGAAACAAGTTTCCTTCCCCAGACACTGTCCGAGTTTATAACAGGACGGCTGTTTTCAGCGGTTAGGAACAGCTTTTTTTTGGTGTTGAAGTAGTTTTCAAGAGACTTATGAAAGTCTAAATGCTCCCCGCTTAGATTGGTGAAAGCAGTGACATCAAAATCAATCCCGTTTATTCTTTTCATTTCAATGGAATGTGATGAGACTTCCATGACACAATGAGTGGCTCCCTGTTCCAGCATTTTTTGGAGAAGAGCGTCTGTGTCAGGAGCTTCTGGAGTGGTTCTTTGAGCCGGGACAACAAACTCGGGACCCCTGTAGGAAATGCTTCCGATGACTCCGGCTGAGTTTCCGTTTTTCTCTAAAATTTTCTCCAATAAATAAGTGGCAGTGGTTTTTCCTTTGGTGCCGGTTATTCCAACCATTTTCATTTTCTTTGAGGGATGATTGAAAAATTCAGCGGATACCAGAGCCAAAGCAAGCCTGGCGTCATCTGCCTTTATCCAGGTTTTGGTGAATCCTTCTGGCTTTTTCCTTTCACACATCACAGCTGCAGCTCCCTTTTCAAGGGCTTCTGGAATGAAATGGAAACCGTCGTGTTTTTCTCCCTTAAGAGCGGCAAACAAGAACCCAGGTCTGATTTTGTGAGAGGAGTAAGATATTCCTGTGATTTCCTCTTCCACAGCACCTCTTATCTTCAGTCCGCGAACGTTGTTGGTAAGTTCTTTAATATTCATGTTGTTCCTGAGCTCGCTTTCTGGGCTGTTATGATTGGCCTTGAGTACTCGGTTTCTGGAGGGATTCCCAGATAACGGAGCACTTTTATGGCGACTTCTCTAAATACCGGAGCTGAAACCTGGCCTCCATAATAAGCTCCTTTCGGGTCGTCGATCACCACGACAATGGAGATGACGGGATTATCAGCAGGGACAAATCCCATGAATACAGAAGTGTGAGCCTGAGAAGTGTAGCCGCGGGTCTTGGGGTCGATTTTTTGGGCTGTGCCTGTTTTTCCAGCCGCTTGATGTCCCTTGAGCTGAGCTTCTCTTCCTGTGCCTTCATTGACCACTCTTTTCAGCATTTCCTTTATTTGGAGGGCTGTGCTTTCCGATATCACCCGGACCGGTATTTTATCCTCTTCTGAATGCTCAAAACGGGAATTGCTTTCTTTTTTTAAAATGGTAAAAGGGATTTGAATTCCGTGATTGACAATGATATTCATGGCATTGAGGAGCTGAATCGCGGTCACTGAGATCTCATATCCTATGGAAAGGGAAGCCAAAGAAAGCCGGCTCCAATTTTCTGGGGGATGAAGAATTCCGTTTTGTTCTGCAGGAAGCTCAATCCCTGTTTTTTTCCCGAATCCAAAAGATTTGATTTTCTCATAAAAAAGCTCTTCTCCCACCATCTGGCCTATTTGTATGGTCCCTACATTGGATGAATAAATGATCACTTCTGGGAATGAAAGCAGGTCATACCTGTGATGGTCATGGAATGTCTTGTTAACCACTCTGATATAACCTTTGCTGCAGTCAAAAGTTTCTGAGTAAGGAATTTTATGTGAGTCAATAGCGGCCGTGAAGGTAACGATTTTAAAGGTAGAACCAGGGTCAAACACGTGATGGATGGCTTTGTTTGAGTAAAGAGAACGAATATCGGTCAGGGGTTTGTTCAGGTCATTTTCTGGAATGCTGGACATAGCCAGTATTTCTCCTGAGCGGGGATGGGAAACAATGATAGTGCCCCAGGCTGCTCTGGATTCTTGAACCGCTCTTTTAAGGCTTTCGGCAGCTGTGTACTGGATGGTTTCGTCTATGCTGAGAATAATGTCTTCGCCGGGAACCGCTTGCTTTAAAATTTGAAAGCTGTATTCCTTTCTCCTGGCATCTCTGTAGTTCAGCTTGATTCCCTTTTCTCCTCTTAAGACAGAGTCGAATTTGACCTCGACACCGCTTATTCCCTTTTCTGAAAAGTCCACTCTGCCGATCACATGAGAAGCAAGATTTCCATGAGGATAAAAACGCTTGCTTTCCTCGATCATGTGGATTCCTTTGAAATCCAGTTCTTTGAGCTTGTCCTCCTCTTCCGGTTCGATTTTTCTTTTAATGTAAATGAATGGGTCATCCATTTTTATCTGAGATTTGATATTCCTGACTTTCTCCCAGGATATGCCCAGAATTTTTTTAAGCTGGTCAATTCTTTGGAACTGGATTTCAAGAGATTCACCTTCTACGGTTGAGTAAAAGACAGATGCTCTGGGGACACTGCAGGCCAAAATATTTCCGTTCCTGTCAAAAATGGTTCCTCTCTGGGGGAAGATTTCGTCTTTATTTTGGTTTTGTCTTTCGACCTGAGTCTTAAAATCATTATGATGGACCACCTGGAGTTGAACCAGACGATATCCGATCACACCTGTCCAGAGCAGAAATAAAAACACTATGAACAGAGTTCTTCTTCTTGTTTTCTTGGCTGCATTTGCACTCATTGGTCTTGGTTGTTAGACTCTCCAAAATCTTCATATATCAACTGCTTCTCTTCGGGTTCTTTCAGTCCTAATTTCTGTTTTGCTTTTTTTTCTACCCTTTCGAGAGAGAGAAAGGAGGTCTTTTCTGCTTCCAGAGTTTCCACTTCTTTCTGAAGTGCAATCACTTTTTCTTCCAGATCTCTTATGGAGTACCCGATCTTGACTGATTCAGCCTGCCGCCAGATATAAAAAGTCAAAATAAGGATTATCATCAGAACGAAGGCAGCAGTCCGGGCAACTGTTTCTTTTTTAAGTTTTTTTCTTACCATTAAGTATTCCTTGAAACCCTTAATTTTGCAGACCTGGCTCTGAAATTCCTTTCAATCTCTTTTTTGGTTGGAGTAACAGGTTTTTTTGTCAATATAATTATTTGAGGAGGCTCTTTTTTTGAGAAAGCCAATTTTTTCATGGTGTGTTTGACGATCCTGTCCTCCAGGGAGTGAAAAGAAATAACTGCAGTACGGGATTCCGGGGGGGTTTGCTTGATAATTTTTTCCAGAAACTTATTCAGACTTTTTAATTCCTGGTTCACCTCGATACGAAGAGCCTGGAACACCCTGGCAGCAGGGTGGGTTTTTCCTTTTTGAGGTCTCCACCTACATATTTCTTCGGTCAGTTTGAGAAGCTGGGAAGTGGTGGTTATTTTCTGGTTTTTTCTCCTGGAATATATTTCTTTGGCTAAAACTTTAGCCTGTCTCAGCTCTCCATATTCCCAAAAAATCTGGGCAAGCTTTTTTTCAGAGCCCTTGTTGATTATTTTTGAGGCTGTGGTCTTGTTGCGCAGGTCCATGCGCATGTCTAGAGGTCCTTCTTTATTAAAGCTGAACCCTCTTTTGGGATCATCGAGCTGGAAGGAAGAAATACCCAGGTCTAAGAGGACTCCTCGAACAGATGAAAAGTCAATTTTTAATTCGGGTATGTACCTGAAGTCAGAATGATACAGGGTCAATCGGTCACCAAAGGGCTTGAGATTCTCTTTTGCTTCCATGAGGGATTTTTCATCTATATCAAACCCGATTATTCTGGCATCTTTATTACGCTTGAGAATCTCAGCAGAATGTCCTCCCAGGCCTATGGTGCAGTCCAGATAATCTCCTTTTCTCTTTATGTCCAGGTAGGACATCACTTCTTCAAGGAGGACCGGAATATGAGCTTGGGTGCTCATTTTTTATCTTCCTCGAATTTTAATTCTGATATCTGGTTGAAGTCCTCGTCAGTCAAGGGGTTTTGTTCAATCATTTCCTCCAATGCCTGTTTGTTCCAGATTTCCAAATGGTCATTGAGCCCTATTACTTCCACTTCGTCTCCCAGGTTTGCCTTTTTTTTAAGGGCTTGACTTATAAGGACTCTCCCCTTAGAATCGATTTCGTAATGGGAGCCTTTGAGATTGACCCGGAGCATGAAACTTCTGACTTGGGGTTTTAACTGCAGGAGCCCTTTATCAGCAAGTCCGGTCAATTTTTCCCATCGGGAGAGAGGGTAGATTTGGACCGATTGATCCGTGAGAGAGGTAATAAAGACTTCCTTTCCATACTTTTCCAGGATGGTTTCCTGAAATTTCGCAGGTATTTTTATTCTACCACTTCTGTCGAAGCGAACCGTGTAACTTCCTATTAAATAATTTCCCACTTTGTCCCGTTTTGTCCCGTTTTTCTAAAATATAATCCAGAAAACAGGCAATGTCAAGGAAAAAAAGGAAATAATTCATACTTTTTGAAGCTGAAATCTGAGTGTGGTTTGTGCTTCCTTCAGATTTTTAACGTCATTCTTCTTCGTTTTTCTCTGAGGCTGTGTGACTCCCCCGTCCGTAGGCATCCTGGCCATTCATGAAATATTTATGCAGCAGCCTCGACTCGTGAATGTGCCAGGATGATATTCATGAAAAAGCAGTAAATGATGAAAGAAAAAAAGGTGAATAATTTTTTTGTTAATAAGAATGATCAGGGGAGAGGGGCTAGGTTTTTCTTTCCTGGAGAAGGGATTTGGCTTTTTCATAATCTTTTTCGTCAACCATTATGGTGATTTTCCCAAGCCCGTCTGCTGAGAAGGCATGGACAGACTGAACCACCAGTCCTTTTAAAATGGTTGTGATTCCATAGCTTTGAAGAAAGCTTTTTATGACCTCTGCTTCGACCGGTCCCTGCACAGATTTGATTTTAACTAACTTTAAATCCCGGAATTTATTTTTTGTTTTATTTTTCATGTATGATATCCATTTCTCTTTTATCCGTTAGGATAATAGTCTTTTCTCTGATTGAAATAATCAGACAATATCTGTTTGTGATCAAATGCCAAAGGGAAATTGATTTCTTCCTTGGTGAATATTCCGATTTCCTTGGCATCATCGCGTGCTTTGGGAATTCCTTGGGCCCGGGCTACGTAAACGGTTGAAACAGTGTGCATTCGAGGGTCTCTTTTTGGATCAGAATAAGTGTGCATTTGGTACTTCAGGGTCACATTTAGAGACGTTTCTTCTTTGGCTTCGCGCACGGATGCCTGTTCCAGTGATTCTCCGTAGTCAACAAAACCTCCTGGAAGAGCCCAGCCGTAGGGGGGATTTTTTCGTTTGATAAGCACAATCCCTGGCTGGTTGTTTTTTTTAATCTCAATGATGATATCCACGGTAGGTATAGGATTTCTGTACTCATTCATTCTTTTTTCCCTTCAGATTGGTTTTAGAACCGGTTGTCCGCAGTGGATTTTTTGCTAGTCTTTGTATTCGAATTTCTCTTCCAATTTTTTAAGCCTTTCCACAATACCGCCGTACTCAAGTTCGGAGTAACCAAGCATGGCTGCTCCGAAAAATCCCTGCCGTCTGATCTCAGAAGCTTTTTCAGATACTTTCCTGCGGACATTGTCCCAGAACGGATGGTCAAAAACATCAGCAGGTTCTGTGAATTTTCCTTCTTTGACACAGAAGGCAGCTCCTGTCACAATGGGAGGGCCGTCAAAATAGGATATAGTAGAGTTCAGCTTGCAGGGCATTAAAGGTCCGTTGTGGCTTCCCCGCATGAAACCCGCTACCAGATGGCCGATTTCAAAAGGGGCCAGGATTTCTCCTGTGGCTGGAAATTCTCCCTGAACACGCACCAATGCCACAGGGTCATCTTTTCCAGTGTAAGTTCCGGCAATGTTGTGAAGCCGGGTTGTGGAGATGGCAACTGCTTGGTTTCCTGTGTTCCGTGAAAAAATGCCTTCAATCACATATCTTTCTCCGTCTCTCAAGAGTGCTGCCATGTCATAGATGTCTTCTGGAGAATTCAGGTCAATGATTTTATCCTTTTCCGAATATTCCACATCAATGATCTGGAAAGCAAAACCTTTGTTCATTTTTGGGCTCAGCATCAGTCCTGCATTGTACATAGGGTCTGAAAAACTCAAGTAAAAAGGAAGATTATAGGCTCCTGGGTCTGTCTTGTCCGCGGCAAAAAATATAAACGGCTCATTGGGTCTTTCTTCAAATTCAATTTCAGCCACGGCAGGTCCAGCTCCTTTGATGTTTCCACTGAAGGCGTCTTTTAACAGGTCCTGTCCGGCACCGTAAAGACCTTCGCTTTTGGCCTCTTCAGTTCCGGCAGAAAAAGCATCCCAAGCAAGTTTGTGAATTTTTTCATCAGATGTCCCTCTTGTATGGGAGCACAAGATGGCGATATCATCCCCTGTGTAGCCTATGTAAGAATCAATAATTAGGCCTTTTCCTTCTGATTTTATAAAGTTTTTGACTTCTTTGATCAAAGCTTTGCTGGGAGTGATATGGCCTCCAATACTTCCCACGTCTGCTTTGAGAACACTGAGGGTTATTTTCATTTTTTCCTCCTTATGCTGACCTGATTGATTTATGAGAATATTCCAGGTCCATGTTTATTTATACATTTATTGTATTTTTTTTCAAACAAAAATTCAACTGTGCCTATTTTATACAGATGTTACTAAAAGAGGACACTTTTTAGAGGTGCATTTTTACGCTCTCTCTGTTATAATATGGCATGGAATTTGCTCTTTATATGGATGAGGAGAAAATAAGATGAAAATGAAAAAACTTATGATTATCATCCCACTCATCATTCTCATTTCAGGCTGTATTGTCATAGAGGAAAGATACCGCACCCCAGGGCCCAGAGTGAGGACTGTTGAGTCCTATGATTATTATCCATATTATTATGATTATTATGATGTCTTCTGGTATCCTTCTTTTTATTGGATGGGATTAAGCTGGTGGAATCCTTTCTGGTATTATAGTTTCTACAATTACTATTATGGTTGGTACTATCCCTATTATGGTATGTACTATCATTATTATCCCAGTCGTTATGTCAGCGGAAGAAGTGTGGTCACCAAAGACCAGCTGCAGAGCCCCAGGACAGCAGCGGATTCTGGACGTAAAATCCTTTATGTGGATAGAAAAGCCGTTTCCTCTCTTTCTAAAGGAAGCCGGAGGATCAGTTCTACCAAGAGTACGAGCACTAGCAGAGTAAGTCGGGTGAGTTCTTCACGAGTACGGAGTGTTCGGTCCACCGGGTCAAGTTCTGTCTCGCGAACCAGCAGCCGGAGCAGTTCCCGAAGCACGGGAAAAAAGAAGAAATAGAAGAATAGGATAAATAGGAGACAGGATCGAAATTCTGAGCTTATCGGGTAGAGGCTGTGTAGGAAGCAGGCAAAGAAGAACCTCTGAACCCTAAGAAAACATAGAGGGGAGCGTCCATAGAAAACCGGTAGCTTTCCACTACTTCTTTAAACTGGTCCAGGAATTCTTCCCTTAGAGGCGCCACTGGTTTGAATTTATGGGCCAGGGGATTGATGTATGTGCCGTGATATTTGATCCGGTAGTCCAGATGGGGGCCGGTTGAGGTGCCTGAAGAACCCACATACCCAATGATTTGTCCGCTGGTAACCCGGGCTCCTTTTCTGATTCCTCTGGCGTAGCTCCGAAGATGAAGGTACATGGTTTCGTAGAAGTTTTTATGACGGATTTTAACCATGCGGCCTGCCTCTCCATTTGCTCCGGTAAAGGTCACGGTGCCGTCAGCTGTGGATTGGACAGGAGTTCCCGGAGGAGCTCCGTAGTCCACTCCGTAGTGAGGCCGGTACACTTTCCATACAGGATGAAGCCGGCTGTAGCTGAACCGGGAGGTTATCCGGGCTCCATTTATGGGAGATTTGAGGAATTCCTTTCTCAAAGACTTTCCTTCCGGGTCAAAATAATCCCAGTCGTTTGTGTCTGGATAGATGAAGCGGAAAGCCTGAAATGTTTTCCCTTGATTTGTGAATTGGGCTACAAGTATATTTCCATAGCCGATGAATTTTCCATCCAGATATTTTTTTTCAAAAATTAGCTTAAAAGAGTCATTTTTTCTGATGTCAGCATAAAAATCTATATCCCAGGCAAATATGTCTGCCAGGGCAATAGCCAGATAATCTTGTTCTCCCGCATCATTCACAGCTTGGATAAGGTTCTGGTTGATAACTCCCCACATTTGTTTTGTTTTTGTTTCAATAGGAAAAAAGATGATTTCCCCCTCAAAAGAACCGTTGTTTTTTCTTATCTGGAGGTATTTTTCATTATCTATATCATACTCAATAAACTTCAAAGGTCCCTGATCTTGGTAATAAAGACGAAGTTCATGGCCGGCTTTGATTTTGGCTAAGTCATAAACGGGTTCCACGTCCTGTTTAAGGTTGTGGATCTCAAGGGGTGTGAATCCATGCTCCCTAAGAATATCTGATAAGGACTGTCCTCTTTTGATGGTTATTTTCTGTTCCTCTAAGGGAGGGGGCTTTTCCACTGCCGGCTGAGTCAGCTCATCAATGGTGGGACTCACTTGGGCTTGTTTTTGCTCGCTGTTTTTGGGAATAAACGCCAGCAAAAAATAGGCAGCCAGAAGAAAAATCACATACAGGATAAAATAGGGCGAGTTTTTCTTTCTTCTGCTTTTTTTGATTTGGATGTTGATTTTCATTTGTCTTTTTTTTGGCTCCAGAAAGGAAACTTAATTCATTTTTAATGTTATGTCAATTGAATTGGGGACGGTTATTAAATTAGTGGAGGAGGAGCTGGGGCGCAGGGATCTGTTTTTCAGAAGGGATGATTTCTTTTAGGAGTTGGTAAATCCGGGATGGGGAGGTCCGGTTGCGGCCTGCGGTTTCATTGAGCGAATCACTGGGGTCTTGAACCTGTATACCCTTTTGTTCTAAAAACTTGACTGCTTTTTCCGGCTCCAATCCTAATTCCTGCACAAACCGGTCAAAAGACAGTTTTTCAGCCCGGGCCAGAAAAGGCTGGTCTTGGTTCTCCGGCCATGAATCTTTTATTAAGGAACCTAAATCCATAACAGAACTGAAGGGAGGGATGCTGGCAATGGTTCCGATGAGAATTAAAATAACCATCACCAGAGAAATCACCAGCTCTCCTCTTGATTTAGAGTATTTTCTTACTTTCCCTTTGAGGTAATGAAGGATAGACTTCCAGTTATGGCAGAGATGGATGCAAGCAAATATGAGAAAAACATAACTAAAAATAGTGTGGATGGTTTCCCACTCCCCTTTGGTGAATCCCAAAAAGGTCCAGTTTGTCCAGTCAGCGATTCTTCCTGCAGGAACGGTATAAAGTACAAAGCCTGATAAAGCGTCTATGATAAACGACCAAAATAGGGCCAGGGCAGTGAAAGCTCTGAAGTTAAATGATTTTTCTTTCATGTTGGCTCTCTTAATACTTATTATTTTTTTATTTCCGGGAACTCGGAAGGAGGCCGCCGGTGCTGGGTTGCCTGTTCATAGGCATAAGCGGTTTTGATGAGTTCGGGTTCTCCCCATAATTTCCCCACCATTTGAATCCCGGCGGGGAGTTTTTTATAGGTGTAGCCCATGGGAACAGTGATGGCGGGAAGTCCGGTGTGGGGAGGGATTAACTGGCTGTTGTCTCCAGCCGGGCTTCTCATATCCCCCAGCTTCCGGGGCGGATTGCCCCATGTGGGGTAGACAAAAACATCTACATTCTGGTCTTCCATGGCCTTGAGCACAGCTTCTCTAAACTTAATGTTGCGGGGCTCATGATAAAGGTCCCTGCAGGGAAGTTCACCGGTTAAAGGCACTTCCAGGGCTTTTTCAATTCTTTCACGGACAGACCTGAGAAACTTTCCGGAATTATAGATTTCTATCAGGTTTTTGAAAGGTGCCTTGTCTCCCAGTGAAGCCAGATACTGATTAAGGTCGTGGCGGAAGGTATCGCACCACAGGTTTTTGGTCAGCTTTCCAAAGTCAGGAATATCAAAAGGATCGATGATTTCAGCACCCTGGCCCTTTATGTCCTGGAGCGCTTTTTCAAAAACAGTTTTGACCTTTGGGTCTGAGGAGGCCCGATCAGCCAATACCCGGAACACCCCGATTCTGGCTCCTTGAAGTCCGTCTTTATCCAAAAAGTCCAGATAGGTTTCAGGAATTTTTCCTCTGCTCTGTTCTGTGATAGGATCTGCAGGGTCATATCCTGAAATCACGTCCAGAACCCGGGCTGCATCCTCCACGGTCCGAGTCATGGGCCCTCCGATGTCATTCCTTAAATAAAGGGGAATGATTCCATCCCTGCTGGTCAGTCCCATGGTGGAGCGGATTCCTACCAGGCAACAGTGGGCTGAAGGCCCCCGGATGGAATTTCCAGTATCCGTTCCAAGCCCTACTGTTCCAAAGTTTGCAGTCACAGCCGCAGCGGTTCCTCCGCTGGAACCAGCCGGAACCCGGGACAGGTCATAGGGATTTCGGGTTATCCCCAGTATGGAGCTTACGGTTTCATAAGGACTGAACGCCCATTCAGCCATGTTTGATTTAGCCAGAACAATGGCCCCGGCCTCGCGCAGAGCTTTGACCTGATAGGCATCATCAGGGGGAATGAAACCTTCCAGCGCTTCTGAGCCTGCCGTGGTCTGAAGGTCATGGGTTTCGTAGTTATCTTTAATAATGACGGGTATACCGTGGAGAGGGCGCAGATTTTTTGTTTCCTCAAGCTCTTTGTCCAGCTCCGCAGCTCTGGTCAAAGCATTGGGGTTGATGGTCACAATGGAATTTAGTTTTTTATCCTTATCGTATTTATTGATCCGGTCCAAATAGGCCTGAACCAGTTCCAGGCAGGTCAGCTCTCCAGACATATAGGCGTTGTGAATATCCTCAATGGTCGCTTCCATAACATAAAATTTTTGGTTCTTTTTATAAGATTTTCCTCTGCATCCATGAAAGAAAAATAAAGGGAGCAGAGTCAAAATGAGAACAAGAGTCAGACAGGATAAGTTTGATACATTCTTTTTTTGGGCTTTCCTGTAAAGGTCAAACATCTTTATTCATACATAGAAAAATATTCTGTTAACCCCGAGCATCAGGAATGAATTTGATCCCGGACAGATAGTCTTTCTGCCAGATGACTCTCCCGATGATTCTCACGTTCTGATTGTTTTGGCCGAGCCTTTCGAACGTGATTTCAATCAAGGAGCCTTCAGGGATTTCCTGATTCAGAAAAAGACAGCATCCCTTTTCACTGAGGTTTTGAGAGAAACCTTCTCCGTGGGCCAGAGAATCAGTAATAAAACTGACCCTTTGTACCGTATCCACACGCAGCGTTTCTCTCGGGTCTCTGTTTTTAAGGGCTGTCTTTTTTTCCATTTTTAAATAAGCCAGAAGTGAATTCTAACAGAATCATTTTTTAAAGTGAAGATATAAAATGAAATAAAATATGAAATAAAACTTTAAAATTTCATGCTTTTTATTTAAACTGAATGGACAGAGAATGATTCAAAAAATTTTAATAATATGGGGAAAGGAGTTTGAGTGATGATTCAAAAGTCTTATTTAAAGATTTTCGTTTTTGCTTTGGGATTTTGTTTGTTGGGTTCTTTTTTCTCATGCGCTCCTAAAGAAGAGCTGGCTGATTTTGTGCTGAGAAACGGAAATATCGTAACCCTGGATGAGGACAAACCAGAAGTTACAGCTCTGGCTGTCAGCGATGGGAAAATCAAAGCTTTGTGCAGTGAGGAGGAGATCGAAGCTTATATCGGAGAAAACACGGAGGTCATAGACCTGGATGGAAAGCTGGCAGTTCCTGGTTTTATTGACAGCCACGCTCATTTCACCAGCATCGGACAGGCAGCCATGTCTCTGGATCTGATGCATGTGGAGAGCTGGGAAGAAATCGTCTCCATGGTGAAAAAGGAAGTTGAAGAATCAGAACCGGGGGAATGGATCCTTGGCCGGGGATGGCATCAGGAAAAATGGGATAAAACTCCCCAGCCCAATGTGGACGGGCTCCCTTATCATGATGCTCTGAGTGAAGTCAGCCCTGATAATCCGGTGATGCTCACCCATGCCAGCGGGCATTCCTGTATGGTCAATGCTAAAGCCATGGAGCTGGCCGGAGTGACAAAAGAGACCACAGCCCCTGAGGGAGGGGAGATCGTGAGGGATCCGGAAGGAAACCCCATCGGCAGTTTCAGAGAAACCGCGCAGGGATTGGTACGGAGTGCTTATTACATGTCTCTGGAACAAAGGACTGACGAGCAGACCGAAGAGAACCGGAGAAAAGTGGTGGAGCTGGCTGATAAAGAATGCCTGTCTAAAGGAATCACCTCCCTTCATGATGCGGGCGCATCTTTCAGCACCATTGACCTTTTTAAGGAGTTTGCCGAGCAGGGAAAACTGGGCATCCGCCTTTATGTCATGATCAGAGAAGGAAACGATGCTCTCACTCCGGAAAAACTCGCTGAATACAGACTCCTTGGTGTGGGAGACCATCATCTGACTGTACGCTCCATCAAGCGGCTCATAGACGGAGCCTTGGGTGCTCACGGAGCCTGGCTGCTGGAGCCTTATAAAGACCTTCCCTCCAGCACCGGATTGAACACCACTCCAGTGGAGACCATCAGGGAAACCGCCCGGATCGCCATTGAGAATGATTTTCAGCTCAACATCCATGCCATAGGAGACCGCGCCGATCGAGAAGTGCTGGATGTCTATGAGGAAGCGTTTAAAGCTCATCCGGATAAAGAAGACCTGAGATGGAGGGTGGAGCATGCCCAGCATCTGAGTGCGCAAGACATATCCAGGTTTGGAGAGCTGGATGTGATCGCATCCATGCAGGCCATTCATTGTGTATCGGATGGACCCTGGGTGTTTAAACGTTTGGGTGAAGAGCGGGCTGAAGAGGGAGCTTATGTGTGGCAGAAGCTCATGGATACAGGAGCTCTCATCTGCAACGGGACTGATGCGCCGGTCGAAGATGTGGATCCCATTCCATGCTTTCATGCTTCTGTGACCCGCGAGATGAACAGCGGGGAAACTTTCTATCCGGACCAGAGAATGACCAGGGAACAGGCCCTGCGCTCCTACACTATAAATGGGGCTTATGCTTCGTTTCAGGAAGATGTGCTGGGTTCCTTAACTCCAGGTAAGCTGGCGGATATCACAGTGCTGTCCAAAGACATCATGACAGTTCCTGAAGATGAGATCCTGGAAGCTGAAGTTCTCTACACCATTGTGGGCGGAAAAGTGGTTTACTCTAAAAAATAGGTGAATAAGTAAACCGATAATCATCTAGAAGGCAAAGACTTCCTTCAAAGTTCTGAGTATATTGCAACATGTATTCAATTAAGAAGGTAATGCATGAGATATTTTGCAGGTTTGGATCTTCATACTTCTATCAACCATCCATCCCCTGGGGATCTTTTCCAAAAAACAGATAAAAAAATACACCAATTTGTGTTGTATCATTCACCAAAAAAACCGGATGATTTTTTTAGCAACACCTCCTTGGAATACGAGGGTCACAGAACCTCTGTTTTTATGATTGACCAAGACATGAGCGAGGAAAGCTTCTATAATTTGCTCTTTCATGAAGTTTTCCATTCCTTTCAGAAAAACCAAGACATATTCAATAAAAGATACGGCATGTGATGCTTCAACCTTTTTTGAGTGCAGGCATTGAAAACCTAACAGATCGTCGGTACCGACCCTACAGTTCAGGAATACCCCGGCCCTGTCGGAATTTTAACTTCTCTTTGGGGACGAATTTCTAAACTTTTTTGTTTCTATCTTTTTGTTTGTCTTTTTTATTATAAAAATCGACAGAGGGATGGAGAGGATTGTTCCAGCGACGGGTGGAATCAATATAATCACAGCTATCCAACCCATCTCAAGATTCATGGAAGGATGATTGCGAAGAGCGAAACTAATAACAATAACAGCCACAAAGACGAGTATCACACTCACAAACCAGGTTGCCAAAAAGACAATGATGCCGATTAAAATTTTCTTAAAAGAAGCGGTGTCCATCGCCTATGGCTAACTATAAGTGAAGAATATTAGGATTACTGATGATAGGTGATAATGCTTTTTTCATGGGCGGTTCTCCTTTGGGTTTGAATTGTGTTTCATTATTTTGTTTTATTGATCTCACATTATCTAACCCCATTTTATAAATCATTATACAAATTACAGGCAGGAGGGGTCAACAATCAATCTATAAGAGGGATATTTTGTCCTCATAATGAATCTCTTATTAGGGATTAATATTGTGGAAATCTCTACCTATGTTACTGTAATTTAAGGAAATAGCCGGGCCCGACCCCAATTTACCAATTTACATACCCAATTTACACAATTTACACGGGCCCGACCCCAATTTACAACCCCAATTTACAATTTAAAACCAAACGTCCGAATGTGAGAGGAACGCTTATCGCGACACATAAGAACTCTTTATTCTTTAGAGAATACAATGAGGAAGGAACAGTGGATGTGGTCAAGTATCATGTTGAGGATAAAAAATGAAAATGAAAGAGGGAAACAAAATCCTTCTTATTATCTTTATTGTTTGTTTTTAAGCTTTTGTTTTGATTGCCTCTGGGCCTATGGAAACCAGCATCTGCTCCTGAATTACAGTGAGGCCAAAGTCTATCAGTATGAGATGGTTGAGGAAGAGAAGATTTCAAATTAATATAAGTACTGCGATTGCTATAATTTGATAGCAAAGATGGAAACTATATAAAAAGCTAAAGCCATAAGATTCCCCAATAAGTACTCACTTATTGAAGCTTACTATCACAACAAAAGAAGGCTTTACAACCGGACCGAAATCACGGTTCATTATGAAGATTATCAGTTTTTTACCGTGAGCACTGAGGTTAAAGGTGATATCCCTTATTAACAAAATAAGGAGGATAAAAGAAATATCCCTCTTTTAGCTGAGCAGTGTTAGGAGAGTCTGTTTAGTGAAAATTTTTATGTCATTCTGGTTTTCAAGAAAGGGCTTGACATCATTTACCACATAATCCCAATCCGTTTCTTTCATTCTTTCCGCAGTGATTTGTTTCCAGTTTTCTTTTTTGAGAGTGGACCTTTTAAAACCTGTTTGTTTGAGCGCATTATTGAGGTATAGAAGATTAGGAAGAATATCCTTCCATTTGCTCAGATAAAACCAGAGATCATAATAATCCCTTCCTTTGGTATAAGAACGTTGAAGGATAGCATGTAATTTTCCTGCAAGGAATGAAGTTTTATCATGATGGATAACCCCGAACGGCAAGTATTTATGCACTAAAGAGGATTCTGTGCGAAATCCTTGGGGAGGATTCGTATCCACTTCGATTTTTATTCTGAATTTTTCTCTTCTCTGGCTTGTAAGATGAGCTTGATCAAGGATTCTCTCAAATTTGATAAAAACGGATTGAACTGTACCTGCAGAGCTTCCTTTTAAACTCAACTGATAGCCCTGCATTTCCAAATGTTTTTTTATCTTTTGGGCAATGCTTTTTAAATTAAAAGGGCCCTTCTCTTTTAAGTGAAAATACAAATCTTCTGAAAACCTTCTCAAATCATAAAGGATTTTTAAGGCTGTGCCCCTGTGAAAAACGAGTTCATCAAGTACGTTCTGTTCAAACAGTTCTCTAAGAATCACATGATGAAGATATTCTCTTAATTTATTAAGAGAAAGCCGGGGATCTTTTTCCTCTGCTGCTATGGATAAAGCCTGTTCTTTCATTCTATTTCCTCTTTGTGAATCCTTATGAACCGATGGATCCCTCTGTTTGCTTTAGGGCTGTTGAAACGCCTTGAGTAATCAAGAAGTTTTGCTCTTTTGACTTTCTCCAGATTTTGGAACCTCATCTCCACAATTCTCTCCTCAGTCCATTCTCCTTTGATGAGATAAAAAAGGTCAAGAAAAACCTTTTCTGGTTCTGCCAGCATGAAATTTTCCTGGGAATGAGTGCTTCTTGTTTCCGGATACAAGGTGTATCCCCAGAACCTCTCCCTTCTTAAGGAATGATACGTGAAAATACCTATAGGTGTTTTCCAGACAGCTGTTTTCTTTGGAGTGATAGCTTCGTACAGATAGGTTGATTCGGGAATAAATCCGTAAATATCAAGAGCTGTTCTTAAACTGACGTAAGATGGCCTGTATAAAAAATTAGAGATATAGCCAGGATTAGGTTCAGTCTTTCGATATCTTTCGGGAAGAAGGTATTTCTTGTTTCGGAGTTTCAGCAGTTTTCCCTTACTCACCCAACGTGAGAGGCGTGCTTCTATTTGTCCCCGGGGTTCTTTGAAGAGGATGTGGACTTCATCACTTTCAAAAAACGGTCTGTCTCCGAAGAGATCTATCAATTCTCCATAAATCATTTCTATTTCCTACCATTATTGGCAAGTTATAGAAATATAATATATATTTTTCTGATGAATTGTCAAGACCAGAGTAAAATATCCGAGAAATCAGGAATCGATAAATGATGTTCATAAACGTATCTTCCCAATTCATAAATATATTTTACCATTATCTGATGTAAAAAAAATGATGAGCTGATTTTTGAACAGACTGAAATTTATCAATAATGGATAGGTGAGAATAATAAGTGATTTGGGCATTTATTTATTTTTGGAAAGGTAAAGATGACTGTATCTGAAGCCAATCTGAGTAGGAAATTATTTTGTTGTATTTTGTACAACAATTGTTGTGAAATATTCAACGATATTTGGATTAAGATTGGGATGAAAAAATAGGGTAAACGGGTAAGACGGCACTGTTTTTAGATGATGGCGGACTCAAGGATGGGCTGGGATTCCAGGATGCGCTGGGGGCTGAAGATGGACAGGTCTAGCGCCGGGTCTTTCCCCAAAATGAGTTCTGCGATGTAACGGCCCACAGCCGGTGCCTGCTGCAGGCCGTGTCCGGAGAATCCATTGGCCAGGAAAAATCCTTTGAGTTCCGGCCATTCTCCCAAAACAGCGTTTTCATCCAGGGTGTTGACCGCATAAAGCCCTGCCCAGCCCCGCTCGATCCTCAGCCGGTCAAAGGAGGGCACAAATTCCGCAAGTTCCGGCCAAAGCCTTTCTCTAAACACCTCCGGGTCCCAGGAAAAATCAATGCCTTCCGGGTCATCAGCAAAGGATCGTCCTGCCAGGATTTTGTCTCCGGTTTCAGTACGGAAATAAAGGCCTGAAGGGAGTATGGTCAAAGGAAGAGGGGATGGGGATTTTTCCGCAGGATCCAGCGCAAAGACCTGGCGTTTGACGGGTTTGATGGGAAGAGAGACGGAAGCGGTTCGAGCTAATTCCGCAGCCCAGGCGCCTGTGGCATTGATCACACATAGAGAGAAGATGGTCTGTCCGGAATGGAGTCGGGCCCCCTGGATCCTTTTTTTATTCTTAAGGAGTTTGACAGCTCGATCCTCGATTAGCTGAGCACCCAGAGAACAGGCTTTTTGCTTGAACCCATTCAGGAATGAATGAGGATCCAGATACCCGTCATTAGGGCTCCAGGTGCCCCCTTCTGTGTTTTGAGCTGAATAATGAGGAAACTTGGATTCAATCTCTTGCGCTTCCAGCCAGTCCACCCGGCAGTCCATCTCTTTTTGAAGCTTCAGGTCTTTGAGCGCGCTGTCTTTGTTTTTGGAGTCTATGAGAAAGAGATTTCCTTCGCGGCGGAAGCAGAGGTCAGGCTTTTCACCTTTGACTGCCATTTTTTCAGGGAAATCCTTTATAAATTCATGGGTGTACTGTGAAATTTCAATATTCTGCTTCAAGCTGAACTGGATGCGCACATTAGCCAGGGAAAGAGGGGTGGATGCCTGAGAATAAGTCAGGTCTTTTTCAACAATGCAGACTTTGAGATTTGGCTCAGCGCTTAACAAAAAATAAGCGGCCGCGCATCCGATGATTCCGCCCCCTATGATGAGAACATCACAGGAATTTTCTCTGGGCGGCATTATTTTTTGTATTTTTCAAACCAACTCATCAAGTAAAGCTGCTGCAGAAGTCTGTGGGAAGGCCGCCTCCAGCCATGATACTCATCGGGCATCCGCACCAAAAGTGTGTCTTTTTTGAGCATTTTGAGTGCTCTGTAGTATTCTTCACTCTGGGAAATGGGAGTCCTTAAGTCTGCCTCCCCGGTCATGACCATGGTGGGTGTTGTGACATTTTCTACATAGTGAAGTGGTGAGCGGACCGCATATTCCATGGGGTCTTCCCAGGGGTATTTTTTAAACTGCCGGTACCAGGAAGCTCCGTCAGTGGTGCCCACAAAGGAGTGCCAGTTAATGACCGGGCGCATGGAAACAGCTGCTGTGAACCGGTCGGTATGGCCTACGATCCAGGCTGTTAAAACGCCTCCGCCGCTTCCGCCGCACACAAAAAGATTGTCTTCGTCGATAAAGCCTTTGGAGATGGCTTTATCCACTCCAGCCATCAGGTCATCTAAGTCTTTTCCAGGGTAGGAATAGTGAATGCCGTTCACAAAGTCCTGTCCGTAGCCTGTGCTTCCTCTGGGATTCATGTACAAAACAGCGTATCCATTAGCTGCAAAGTTCTGCCAGGCCCAGTTGAACCGCACGGAATACATGGCCCAGGGACCTCCGTGGATCCAGAGAAGCATGGGATATTTTTTGCCCTCTTGGAATTCAGCGGGCTTGATGAGCCATCCCTGAAGATTCAGATTATCCGGGGATTTGAACCACATCTCTTCCGCTTCTCCCAGCTTAACATCCTCCAGCACATCTTGATTGACATCCACGAGTTCGCGCATTTTTTCCGGTTCCTGGAGGCTGAAGGTCACCAGATATCCCGGCCGGTAAAAAGTGGAGCGGGTGGCCGCGATCTGTCCGTTTTCAGCCATGGATAAGCCTGAGAGATAGTGGTTTCCCTGGGTGATTTTATCAATTTTTCCATCCAAGGATATGAAATAAATATTAGCCACTCCCTTTTCAGCCATCAGGTAATAGGCCCCTGAATTATCCTGGGCCCAGGTCACAGAATAGGGGGAGCTGGGAAAATCTTTTCCCAGCAGGCGTTTGTTGTGTCCCTCTATGTCCATGATATAAAGATTGGAAAGGTGGCTGGTGTATTCCTTGTCATCATAGCCGGTGTAAGCGATCCATTTTCCGCTGGGAGATATTTGGGGTCCTCTGTCAGGGCCTTTTCGGGTGGTCAGCGGGTTGATGTCCAGAGTCTTCAGGTCCACGCTGTAGATCTCTGTATCTCCGTGCAGGTATTCAGCGTCTGGTTTCCGGATGGCGCTGAAATAGATCTTTTCTCCTTTTTTTCCCCACTGAGGGTCACTGTGAGAGTAATCGCCCGAAGTGATTTTTTTGGGAGTACCGCCTATGCGGGCGTCAATGGTGTAGATGTGGGAATAACCTTTAGGCACCGGTCCTCTTCCGTCTCGTCTCCAAGACAGGCGGTCGATAATGATAGCAGGTTTGGCCCATTCAGCTCCTTGGGGTTTTTTGGGAAGCTGAACTTTCAAGATAGGATCCGTGTCTCTGATAAACATGGTGAAGGCGAGCTTTTGGCCGTCCGGTGACCAGCGCAAACTTGAAGGGGAGTTGTTCAGATGGGTCAGCTGAGCGGTCTCTCTGGTGTCCAGCCACATCACATGGATCTGGGTGGAGCCGCTTCTATCAGAGAGAAAAGCGATTTTTTTGCCACAGGGAGACCAGACCGGGGAAGAGTCGCTCCAGTTTCCATGAGTGAGCTCTCTTACTTTCTGTCCCTGGGAATCCACGATCCACAAGTTGCCGGTGTACCGGTCCTTTTTTTCATCCACCCACTGGCGCACAAAAATGATCTGTTTTCCGTCCGGAGAGATCATGGGACTTGAGATGGATTCCATGTCCATAAAGGTTTCTTTATCCAGCAGTCGGTAATCTTTGTTTTCAGCCCAAAGCACACCTTGAAACGCAAGGGTTGCGGCCAGAAAAAAAATGAGGGTTGATACTGATTTTTTTGCCACAGTTTGCTCCTTTGTAAATATTTTCTGATTTATTTTACATCCCGATTCCTGTTTTTAAAATATTTTTTTATGAAGATAATCTATTTTTCTCCATCTGCACATGAAGGGGAGGTGAGGACTTGTCTTTATCTTGTCCCATATAAAGTGTAGTGTGTGGAAAAGGAATTTCAATATCCAGCTCGTCGAATCTTTTCTTAATCCTCCGCTTGAATTCTCTTCCCACACCCCACTGTTTCCCAGGCAGGGTCCGGGTCCGGGCTCTCACCACTACAGCTGAGTCGTCAAATCGGTCCAGGCCGAATATTTCAATAGGCTGGAGGATCTTATCCTTCCAGTCCGAGTCACTTCGCATTTCTTCATCAATCTGTTTTATAACCTCTATCACTTCATCTGCGTCTTCTCTGTAAGCCACGCCGATATCCAGAAGGTAACAGGAATATTCTTTGGTTTTGTTGGACACAATATCAATAACACTGTTAGGAATAAAGTGAACGTTTCCCTCCAAGTCCCGCACCCGGGTCAGCTTCAGGTTTATATTTTCCACTATCCCTGATTTTCCCCCAACTTCCACAATATCTCCCACTCGAACCTGGTCTTCAAGAAGGATGAAAAATCCATTGATTATGTCCTTGACCAGACTCTGTCCGGCAAAACCTATGGCCAAGCCTGCAATTCCAGCAGCAGCCAGAAGAGGACCGATTTCAATCCCCACTTGACCTAGAATGATCATTACCGCCAAGATTACTAGTGTGATGCTCAGAGTGTTTCGGATAACAGAGCTTAATGTTTCAGCTCTTTTTTTGGCTTCATCATCGTCTCTTTTTTTAAGAAACAGTTTAGAAGATCTCTTGGAAAAGCTTTTTACGATTTTGAGCACCACAAAAAGAGCGATCAGGATCAGCACTATTTTGATGCCTGATGAAAGAAGCCAATCCTTGACCGCGGTTAATAAAGCATTGGTATCCATTTTGGAACCTCCTTGTTTGTTGTTTTCTCAGAGAAAACTCAGTCATTATATATTATATGAATAGGGAAAGCATTTATAAAGGAATTCCATTTTCCTGTTCTCAAAAGACAAAAAAGTGGCGCATTTCTTTTTGTTATGGTATAAGGAAAAAAATGCTTGAATATCTCCAGTCTCCAAACATCCAGAAACTGCTGTTTTCTCTTCTCACAATTTTAGTGGCTTATGTCATTTCCCTTTTAATCAACCGGATAATCAACAAAGCCGTTGCGGATATGAAAAAACGCTATACAGCCCGAAAGGCAGTGGTCTATATTTTATCAGCTCTGGCTATCATCAATATTGTACTGATTTGGCTGAAAGAGCAGGCCTCTGTTGCAACGCTGGTAGGTATTACCGGAGCAGGTTTGACTTTGGCCCTGCATCAGCCGGTCACTTCTATTGCAGGTTGGCTGCTGCTGCTTATCAGAAGACCGTATGATACCGGAGACCGGGTTCAGATAGGAAACGTAAAGGGGGATGTGATTGATATCCGGCTTTTTTACACCTCTCTTCTTGAGATCGGAAACTGGGTGGGCTCGGACCAGAGCACAGGACGGGTGGTTCACTGTCCCAACAGCAAGATTTTTACAGAGTCAATCTTTAATTACACCCGGGGATTTGAATACATATGGAATGAAATCAAAATAGTTGTCACTTTTGAAAGCGATTGGGAAAAAGCAAAGAAAATCATACTGGATGCTGCCATTAAAGATGAACTGGACCACGGGAAATCCGTGAAAGAAAAAATCGCGCATATGTCTCGAAAATACTTGATCCATTATGAAAAGCTCACGCCTGTGGTGTGGGCCAATATTGTGGATTTCGGAGCGGAGCTCACACTCCGTTATCTGACGGATGCTCGTAAAAGAAGGTCCAGCCAGGATAAGATTTGTCAGATCATTCTGGAGAAGTTCAATAAAGAACCGGATGTGGAATTTGCTTATCCCACCTACCGCTTATTCAAGCGCGGGGAAGAATAAAATTCAGGTGTGGCTTGTGCTCTCAACTTTCAGGCAAGCTGGTTCTTCAGCCCGCTGATTTTCCCCAGCGAGTAAAATCAGCTTATTCCTCGGCTCGCTCCCCTCTGCGAGGAACCGTGCCCGCTCGCCTCCGGATGACTTACGAACCAACCAGCCTGAAAGTTTAAGAGATGATTCACATTGTTTATTTCACAGGAAAAGCATTGTATTTATGAAATACATGTGATGCTTCAGCCACACCTGAATTTTATGAGGCTAAAGGGGTGTGGCTTGGGTTCTTCGTCAGCGGTTGGCCCACTTGTAGCCGGCAATAAAGGCCAGTTTGGCAATATCTGCCATAATGTCTGGATTGATCCGGTAAATGGTGTCTCCCGTCTGGTGGTAATAGAGATGAGGCCCATTCGAGGCGAAAGAAGCGCAGGGAATTCCTTTTTGATAAAAGGGAACATAATCCGAGCCTCTGACTCCTACCCCTCTTAAAAAACGGGTGCGTCTGAGGATATTCAAGGATTCATCAGCCTGCTGTATGATTTGATGAAGCTCTTTGGGCTCCGGGGATAGGGAGCAGCCAGTGCCGTCTCCCTCTCCCACCATGTCAAAATTAAACATACCGTCCACTTTTTCAAAAACAGAAGGGATATGATCGGCAAAGAAGTGAGACCCCTGCAGTCCTTTTTCTTCAGCCCCAAAAAGCACAAACAGCACAGACCTTTTTGGTTTTTGGTCGAGTTTTGAGAAGGCCTCAGCAATCTCCATCACCACGGCGCTGCCGCTGGCATTGTCGTCAGCTCCGGCAAACAAAAGCTCCATGTGTTTTCCGCAGTGGTCAAAATGTCCTCCAATGACCAGGCAGTGTTTGCTGAGCTCCGGGTCTGAGCCTTCCACGTAACCGGCAATATTGTAACCCACCGCATCTGGAAAATGGCGGGATTGGACTTTATAGGCGATTTTTGCGGAAAGAGAAAACGAAAGAGGTTTTTTATAAGTCAAAAGGTCATTTTTCAGCTTGTTGGACTGAATGCCCTTTTCTTCCAGTATAAGATCTGCTGTTTTCTCGCTGATCACAGCAGGAGTGAAGTCTGGGATCCAGTCCATGTTGGGGTTGGCTATGGGTTCAGGATAAATATAAAAGATTCCCAGGGCGCCTTTGTCTTTGGCTGTGGCCATCCGGTGACGGTGTTCATCATGTTTTTGAAAGCGCTTGTCTTCTCTGTCAGGTGTGCCTCTGAAGCAGAGAACAAATTTTCCCTTCACATCCAATCCGGCATAGTCGTCATATCCCAGCTCAGGGGCTGAAATCCCCCATCCTGCGAAAACCACCTCTGTCTCATTATCCCCGCTGTCGGTGGCGAGCAGAGGAAGAAAGTCTTTTTCCTTCTCCAGCCTGATTGCCTTGCTTTCGCCGCTTTTATACAGGATCATCTCAGCGCTGTCCACGATGGTGTAGGGAGAGTCAAACGGCTGCAGGTAACTGTTATCCAGGATGGGCTTGAGGCCCCAGCTCTTAAATTTGTTGGCAGCCCACTTGGCAGCAGCTGTGTATCCGGGATGGCCAGTGTGACGGCCTTCAAATTCAGGAGAGGACAAAGTCTTGACATATTCATAAGTATCTTCTGGGTTTATGAATTCAAGGCCCTTTAATATATTTTCGTCAGTCTCCTGGGCACATACTAAAGAAAATAAAATCGCTGAAGCAAGCAGAAAACTTATTTTATTCCTAAACTTCATCTTATCCTCCTTTTGTTCTCTTTCTCTGGATTTCCTTGATTACATTTTTGTGAAGTACCAAAAAATAATAGACGATAAGGCAGGCTGTAATGAGGCCGAATCTGAGAATATTCCCCATGAGAAGGGAAACCAGGGCATAGATAAAGACTCCTATGAGAAGAAATAAATGAAAGAAAGAGAAGATCCAATCAACAAAATCAGATTTCATTTTCTCCTTATGGAAATGATTTCAATGGATTCTCTGGGGACATCTCTCATTCCATGAGCAGTCGTCGTGGGAGTGTTGGCAATAGCTTCTACCGTGTCTGTTCCTTCTATGACTTTGCCAAACACACAGTAGCCCCATCCGTCAACAGTTTTAGCAGTATGGTTCAAGAAGTCATTATCAGCATGGTTGATGAAAAACTGACAGGTAGCGCTGTGAGGGTCTGAGGTCCTGGCCATGGCAATGGTGTATTTGTTGTTTTTCAATCCGTTATCTGCCTCGTTTTCTATGGGCTCATTGGCTTGCTTTTCTACAAAATCAGGGGTGAGGCCTCCTCCCTGGATCATGAATCCTTTTATAACTCTATGGAAAATAGTGCCGTCATAAAATTGGCTGTCCACATAAGACAGAAAATTTTCTACGGTAACAGGTGCCTTATCCTTATAAAGCTCAACTGTCATGTCTCCTTTGGTGGTTTTGATTTCAATAATAACTTTATTTTCCTGTGCAAACAATGCTGAGCTGATATAAAGGATGGAAAAAAAGGCAAATGAAAGCAAAAGTATTTTCTTGATCATTGGTACCTCCTTTTTCAATTTGGAATAAACAACATACCAGAATGTAAATTAAAAAGCAATTTTAGGTTTTTGTTATTTTTAACCTGGATTATTCATAAAAAAATAGCGATTAAAATTGAAATCATGACAAGAAAAATGTTCAAGACATTGTTCTTGAAAAAAGCTTGTAAATCGCTGGAAATAAATTAATAATAAAAACATCGCTATTTTTTTATGAATAGTTCAGGTTAATGATGTATACTAACCTTTAATGACGTTTGTAGGGAAGAAATAATGAAGAGAATAAAGAATTTAAGAAAAGCCAGCTGTATTTTCCTTTTTGCTTTTGTTTTGCTGACTTCATCAGCATCGGCTAAGGGAAAAATCGAATTGGGGTTTCATTATTCAAGCTGGAGTATGAATGTCCTGAGGGGGCTTATTGAGGGTATGGTGGGAGACAGCATGGAAACGACTTTTGAGGGAGATTTCCTTTCGGACATACAGGATGATTATCCTTATTTAGAGAAGGAAAGTTATGAACAGGATGTTTCCTTTGACTCGAGCGGAAACAATTTTGGGTTTGAATTGAGGTGGTATCCCGGAGGACACAACGGGTCATTCAGCTTAGGTCTGTCTGTGGAAAAAACCACTATGCGGGTGGCGTTGACAGATGTTTATGCTCGAATGGACCTTAAGCCTGATGCTTATTTTGAGGCCAATGCCAATGCTGAGTTTTTAATCAAGCCCCTTTCTTTTCATTTGAGCTTCCGCTGGGATTTGTTTCCTTCCTCCAGGATTCATCCTTATTTTACTTTTGGTTTTGGCGCTGCCACAGGAACTGCTCTTGAAAACGCTGAACTCAGCTATTCTTACTCCGGAGAACTTGAAATCCAGGGCCAGCTGCAGGAATCCTATTCTGAGAGCGAAACCAAAACCTTAGAGGAACTGCGGCAGGAACTGGAAGATGAGGGGGAAGAGTTTTTTCTTCCAGGATTTATTCCTTTTTTTCAATTGAACCTGGGGCTTAAAGGAGAGATAACAAGAAACTTATATCTTCTTTTAGATGCAGGGATTTGGAACGGATTTTTGCTGAGAGGCGGAATAGCAGTCAGGTTGTAAAAAAAGGATTATGATGTTCGAGTACAGCTTGTGCTCCGTTCAGATTTTTAACGCCATTCTTCTTCGTTTTTCTCAGCTCCTGCGTAACTCCCCCCGTCCTAAAAAAAGTAAATAGTAAATGGAAAATGGTAATTTTTAATTTAAGGAGGAGTTATGAATAAGAGAATAGTGATATTTATTTTATTTGTGTTTGTGTTTTCAACGTCTTTTCTTCCGGCTCAGCGGTCTGGAATGGAATTAACCGAGGAGCAGGAACTGCTTCAGGTTATGCACTCCATTCACAGTGGGACGCTTTTCAATTATGTCAAAGAGCTGGCCTCTGATAAGTACTGGGGAAGACTCACAGGAACCAAGGGGTATAATCAGAGCGCAGAGTGGGTGATATCCCATTTTAAAAAATGGGGTCTTCTTCCGGCCGGAGATAACAACACTTTTCTTCAGGCTTTTCCCAATCCCTACACCCTGGTCTTTGAGAACTGTTATGTTTGTATGAACATACCAGTCAATGGGGATACAGTCAGAAAATATTATCGGTATGAAGAGGAATTTATTCCGGGCTCTACTTCAGGGTCAGGAGAAGTCACGGCAGAAGTGGTTTATGTGGGATATGGAATAACAGCCCCTGAACTGGATTTTGACGAATACCAAGGAATGGATGTTAAAGGAAAAATCGTTCTTATGGAAAGAGAAGCTCCTGTGTCTCCCAATGATGACCCAGAGGTGTTCAAAAAATGGCGGCCCTATTCTTTTCATCAGTACAAGCTGAAGAATGCTGTGGCTCACGGAGCCAGAGGAATGCTCTACAATTATCATATCACAAATCCCAACAACGCCTATGATGAGAATTTTATTTACTCCCATGTGGGAACTGTGGTGGTGAATGATGTTTTTGCAGGTACTGGCAAAAAACACGGAGAAGTGGTTGAGCGAATCAAAAAAGAATTGAAACCCCAGTCTTTTCCCACAGGAAAGGTCTTCACAATAAAAAACACTACAGAGCATCATCCAGAGGGAATCGGATACAATGTCATAGGGATGATCCCGGGCAGTGACCCCCTGCTCAAAGATGAAGTCATTATAATCGGAGGTCATCTGGACCATCTGGGACGCTGCTATGAAATCATGCCGGGAGCCAATGACAATGCCTCGGCTGTGGCTGTGATCATGGGTCTGGCTGAGGCACTGGCGAAAAGTCCAGTCCAGCCCAGGCGTACGATTTTGTTTCTCTGTTTCGGAGCTGAAGAGCAGGGTGTTCTGGGGGCAAAATATTATGTGGAAAACCCTGTTTTTCCTCTTGAAAAAACAGTCTGTCTCCTAAATATGGATGGAGTGGGCGCAGGAGACAAATTGAGCGCTCTGTCTGCGGAAAACTTTCCTGAGCTGTGGGATTATGTAAAAAGAGCCAATGAAAAATACACCCACAGGCTGGTCTTTCCTCGTTATTTTTCTAATATTGCCCGGCCAAGATTAGATGCCGCCCGTTTTTTATGGGCTGGCGTTCCTTCTTTGTCTTTCAGTGCTTTTGGAACCCCTTCCTATTATCATGTGACAAAGGATAATATAGAGATCATTACCCCTGAGATCATGGAGGACCTAGCCCAGATGCTTTTTATGGCTGTTTTAGACATGGCCAATCAGGATCAGGTTGATTTCAGGAAAGTGGATAATTGATGGACCGATTTCATCTGCCCGCTAAAATCATTTTTGGCTCCGGAGCTGTTTCTCAGATTAGACAGATTGTGGAAGATGAATGGGGTACTTCTCGGATTTTTCTGATCACAGATAAAGGAATAAGGAAAGAAGGGATTGAAAAAAACATTGTGTCAGAGTTTCAGAAGGTCACTGTTTTTGATGACATAGAACCCAATCCCAAACACGGGACTGTTAACAGGGCCGGAGAGATTTCCAGAAAGCTCAATCCTGACCTCATCATTGGCCTGGGGGGCGGGAGCTCCCTGGATGCGGCCAAAGCAATCGCTCTTCTTGCCAACAACAAGGGTCAAATTGAAGACTATGAAGGGAAGTACAAGTATGAGAATCCCCCTATCCCTGTGCTGGCGGTTCCCACCACCTGCGGGACTGGAAGCGAGGTCACCTGGAGTTCAGTGATAACCCACACTGAAAGGAAGTTCAAGATGTCAATAAAGGGGCCGCATACGTTTCCATCTGTGGCGCTTGTGGACCCTGATTTGCTTTTAACTCTCCCTCAAAACCTTATTGCTTCCACCGGGATGGATGCTCTGGTTCATGCGGTCGAGGCTTACTCTGTGAAGCCTTCCACCTTTATAACAGATTTGTTTGCTGAAAAAGCCATAAAGCTGATTTTTCAATCTCTGGAAAGAGCGTACAAAGATATCAAAGGGGATAAGGAAGCCAGAGAGAATATGATGAAAGCCAGCATGATGGCCGGAGTAGCCTTTGGAAACAGTGATGTAGGAGCGGTGCACTGCATTGCTGAATCAGTGGGTGGAATGTACGATATCCCCCACGGAGTTGCTAATTCCATTTTTCTTCCTTATGTTATGGAATTTAACCTGCCTGAAGCTGGAGATGATTATGCAGAGATTGCTGATTTTTTGGGAATAAAGGAAAAAAGTAAGGCAAGGGTAGCGGAACGTTTGATCAAAGAAGTAAGGGAACTCTCTTCTCATTTGAATATTCCAAGATTTAGGGATATTGGAATAGAAGAAAGTCAATTTTCACTGATAGCGGAAAAGTCATTTCAGAATAATTCCAATCCCTCAAACCCCAGGAAAGCAGGCGTCAAAGATTACCTTCAGATTCTCAATGCTGCCTATTCTGACTAAAAAGACGTTTTTATGTCTGATCGGGAATGGTCATGGTGATCGTTAGATGAATGTAAAAAATTAAGGAGGATTCAGTATGTTTCAAAAAAAAGCTTATCAGGTTTATCTGTGGATTCTGCTGGCAATCATTTTAATGTTGGCACATCCGCTGGGATATTCTGAGACAAAGAAGGCATTGACTTTTGAGGATATCATGAAGTTTAGAGAAATCCATGATGCGGTTGTTTCAGGCAATGGTCTTTGGGCAGCTTATTCAGCAGAGCCAGACAGAGGAGACGGTGAAGCGGTCATCAAAGGCATTCAAAGCGGAAAACTCTTTACCATAGAGAGAGGATCTAAACCTGTTTTCACCAAAAATTCATCCTGGGTGGCAATGGTTTTAAAGCCCGAGGCAGTTGAGTTGATTTCTGAAAAAAAGGAAAAACCCAAGAACGGAATGGCCCTTTTGGAACTCACTACAGGAAGCATAGAAAAAGTAGAGAATATCAAATCCTTTGAATTTTCTGAAGATTCATCCTGGATTGCTTATCATCTGTACAGAGAAGAAGAACAGGAAAGAAGCCAAAATAAAGAGGGCCAAGAAGACAGCCGTCAAGACACAGGAACGCCCTTGATCCTCCTGAATCTAAATTCAAAAGATGAAATCAAAATATCCTACGTTTCAGACTATTCTTTTGATCCCTCTTCCCGATTTTTGGCCTGCACCACTTTAAAGCCAGAAGGAAAAGATAACAGTTTAACAATCATTAACCTGTCTTTGGTGGGGCAAAGTCAAGAAGATGTTATAAAAAAAGATGGAATGAAATTTTCCGGGCTCTCTTGGTCTGAAAAGGGAAGCAAACTCGCCTTTTCCTCATTAGATGAGCAGAAAGAAGATCCGGAACAAGTCTGTGTTTGGGTATGGGACGGCATAAACAAGGAGTTGACCACAGCGGTTTCTTCAGAAGAGGCTCCGGAAGGCTGGGTGTTACCCGGAAAAAATGACATTTCATGGAGCAAAGACGGAAGTCTTCTTTATTTTGGGTTTAAACCGGTTGAAATTGCTGAAGCGGTAAAAGCATTGGAACAGGAAAGCGAGAAAAAACAAAAAGTAAAAGAGGAAAATCTGTATGATGTGAGTGCCATTCTTAAGAAAAGAGGGGTGGATGTTTGGCACGGGGATGATTCGTTCATAAATCCGCATCAAAAAAACATGTGGTCCCGGATCAAAGAGCAGACTTATCAGGCTGTTTATCATATGGATAGAGGAGAGTTTGTTCAGCTTGCGGATAGAGATATGCCCCAGGTCTGGATAAACGAGAACGAAAATTATGCCCTGGGATTTCTGGATGCCCCCTACAGAAAAATGATCACCTGGTACGGATGGGTAAACGACCTTTATCTTGTGAATATCCAGGACGGCAGCCGCGAGCTTATAGTATCCCAGCTTGAAGACAGGGCTTCTCTTTCTCCATACGGGGATTTTGTGGTCTATTATAAAGATAAGAACTGGCATATTTTTGACACAGATTCCCATGAAACCAGAAACCTGACTGAAGATATTGAGGTTCCGTTTTATAATGAGGACCATGATTATCCCAGCAAAGTCCCGGGTTATGGCGTAGCTGGCTGGCTGGAGAATGAAAAAGCCGTGCTGATTTATGATAAGTATGATATATGGAAATTTCCAACCCGCGAAAAGACTGCAGAAAACTTAACCGAAGGGTTTGGCCGCAAAAATGATTATACCTTCCGCATTATCAAGCTTGACCCAGAAAAAGAATGTTTTGCCGGCGATGAAGAGCTTCTGCTTTCAGCTTATCACAATCATGAAAAGCACTGGGGTTTTTACAGAGCACAGATCAATGAAACAGGCGTCAAAAGACTTCTGGAAGAAAAAAAGAAATTCAGTTTCCTTGCTAAAGCAGAGGAAGCTGAGGTCATTCTTTATACCAGAGAAAGCTACAATGAGTTTCCTGACCTATGGGTTAGTGGGCTCGATTTTGATTCTCCCAAAAAGGTCTCTAATGTCAATCCTCAAGTGAAAGATTTTGCATGGGGGAGTGCAGAGTTGATAGAGTGGGAGAGCGTGGATGGGATTCCACTTCAAGGAGTTCTCATCAAACCGGGAAACTATGAGTCAGGAAAAAGATATCCCGTGATGGTTTATTTTTACCGGTTTTTTTCTCAAAGGCTTCACGAATTCAATCAAGTGGTCATCAATCACAGACCCTGTTTCCCATTTTATGCCAGCAACGGATATGCTGTTTTTCTGCCTGATATCCGGTTTGAAGTAGGGACTCCTGGGTTTTCAGCTACCAAGTGTCTGGTGCCAGGGATCCATAAGATCATAGATATGGGAGTAGCGGATCCAGATGCCATCGGTCTGCACGGTCATTCATGGAGCGGGTATCAGACAGCCCATGTGGTGACTCAGACAGATATTTTTAAATGTGCGGTGGCTGGAGCGCCGGTCTCGAATATGACATCCGCATACGGAGGCATCCGGTGGGGTTCAGGTATGGCACGGCTTTTTCAGTATGAAAAAACCCAAAGCCGAATTGGGGCCAGTTTGTGGGAGAGAAGGGATTTGTATATTGAAAATTCTCCCTTGTTTTTTGCTGACAGAATCAACACTCCGCTTTTGATTATCTTTGGAGATGAAGATGGAGCGGTTCCATGGTATCAGGGGATAGAGCTGTATCTCGCAATGAGACGGCTTGAAAAAGACTGTGTGTTTCTTCAGTACAGGGGAGAGCCTCATCATCCCCAGCAGTATCCCAATAAACTGGACTGGTTTAAAAAAATGAAGGAATATTTTGATTACTATTTGAAAGGCATGGAGGGCCCGGACTGGATAACACAAGGAGTTCCCTACGAAGGGAAATAAAAAATTTATGAACCCGTAAGAGAGGTAATTTTTTAAAGGAGGCTTCATTGAAAAAGATAAAGGTCATGTTAGGTTTGGTTTTAATTGTGTTTTTATGCCAGAACGCTGTGGCAGAGCTTCAATCTCCAAAGGATTTTTTAGGTTTTGAGGTAGGGGCTGACCGAAAGCTGGCGGATATGAATCAAATCATTGAATATTTTATGCTGCTGGGAGAGGAAAGTCCCCGCATACTGGTGAGAGAAGTAGGTCAGACCACCCTGGGAAATCCCTTTATTGTGGCCGTGATCACTTCAGAAGAAAATCATGAACAGCTTGATAAGTTCCGGGAAATCCAGCAAAAGCTGGCAGACCCAAGGGTATTGGACCCAGTTGAAGCTGAAAAACTCATATCCCAGGGACGGTCAGTGGTCATGGTGAACTGCTCCATTCACGCAACGGAAATCGGAGCCAGTCAGATGTCCCTGCAGCTGGCCTATGACCTGGCTGTGGCTAAAGATAAAGAGACTCAGGAAATACTGGACAATGTGGTCCTGATTTTAACACCCATGCACAATCCGGATGGGATCCAAATGGTTGTGGACTGGTATAAGAAACATCTGGGGACTAAATATGAGGGCAGTCGTATGCCCTGGCTTTATCATAAATATGTAGGCCATGACAACAACCGCGATTGGTTTATGTTTACTCAAAAAGAAACCAGATTAACCCTTAAAGTCCACAATGCCTGGCACCCTCATGTGATTGTGGACATGCATCAAATGGGAAGCACAGGTCCCCGATTGTTTGTTCCTCCGTTTGTGGACCCTTTTGAGCCTAACATTGACCCCATACTCAGGCAGGAAGTGGCTGTGATGGGGACATTTATAGCTTCCGAGCTCACCTCTGAAGGAAAAGCAGGAGTGATGCACAGCGTATGGTTTGACGCATGGACTCCTGCCAGAGCCTATCATCACTATCATGGGGGAATACGCATTCTCACTGAGGCAGCCAGTGTGAGAATAGCCACTCCCATTGAAGTTCCCTGGGAAAAATTAAGCCCTCAAGTCAAACAGGAATCTGTAGCCATGCCCCTGCCGTGGAAAGGTGGAGAGTGGACACTGGGTGATATTGTGGCGTATGACTACAGTGCAGTCAAAGCAGCTCTTACGAATGCAGCTTGCCTCAGAGAGAATTGGGTGCGCAACTACTACCGGATTTTTAAAAATGCAGTGGAACGCACAGAGCCTCCCTATAGTTATGTCATTCCCGAAAAGCAGAGAGACCTTCCTACTGCCTTGAAAATGCTGGATATTTTAAAAATGGGAGGAGTGGAAATACACAGGTCGGAAAAGGCCTTTACTGCAGGGGGATTCGAATACCCGGAAGGGACTTTTATCGTGCCTATGGCTCAGCCTTTCGGAGGATTTGCCAAAACTCTGCTCGAGCCTCAGGTCTATCCAGAAATAAGAGAATATCCGGGTGGGCCGCTTAAAACTCCTTATGATGTGGTGGGCCACACCTTGCCTTTTTTGATGGGAGTGGAAGCCATCAAAGTTGATGAACCCTTTAAAGCAGAGGCCAGACTGATAAAACAAATAAAACGGCCTGATTCAGTGATCAATCTCAAACAGGGTGCAGACTTTTATGCCTGGGGATATCAATCAAATGATGATGTGGTGGCTGCAAACAGACTGCTCAAAAAGGGGTATGAAATCTTCTGGGCTGCTGAAGATTTTTCTTCAGGAGGAACTTCTTATCCCAAAGGAACCATGCTGGTGAAGTCCTCTGAGAATACCGCGGATGACCTGAAAGCAGTTGCCAAGGATATCTATGTTCGGTTTGATGGTATAGAGAAGAATACTGGAATAAAGGTCTATTCCTTCCGAAAACCAAGAATAGGGCTCTACAAAAGCTGGACCGCATCCATGGACGAAGGCTGGACCCGGTTTGTTTTAGAGCAGTTTGAATTTGAATATCAGAATATTTTTGATAAAGATATCAGAGCAGGAAATCTGAATGAAAATTTAGATGTCCTTGTTCTCCCCAGTCTCAGCGACCAGGCTGTTGTTCAAGGAGTATCGGATGAAGATATCCCTCCTGAATATGCGGGGGGTATAGGCGAAATTGGAGTGAAGAATATCAATACTTTTATTCAAAACGGAGGGACTTTAATAACCTTGAATTCATCTTGTGAATTTGCGATTAAAAGTCTTTCTGTGGGAGTCAATAACATGGTTTCCGGCCTCAGGCGTAATGAGTTTTTTATCCCCGGCTCTTTACTTAAGGTTATAAATGACCTGAATCATCCCATCACTTACGGTTATCAAAGAGATGCAGCTGTTTTTTTCAGAAGGAGTCCTGTTTTCAGTGCTTTTGAAGGAACCAGTGTTGTGAAATATGCTCCGGACTCTCTTTTGAGCGGATGGGCAAGCGGAGAGAAGCACTTAACCGGACAGAGCGCTTTAGTGGATGTTCCGTATGGAGAAGGGAGAGTCATTTTAATAGGATTTCCCGCTCAATACCGGTCCCAGGCTCACGGTTCTTTTAAGTACTTTTTCAATTCACTGTTTTACGGAGGGAGCGCTTTAACTGATATTTGATATATTTTCTTTGACCAGCAAATATTCTTATGATATAAGCTATAAAATAGATATGTAAGCTGCATTAGATTTTAGGGTTATTAAAATATGATAAAAAAAGGGGATTTCAAATGAAAACATTAAGAAAGATACTAGGTCTTTTGATTGTATTGTTTATTGGAATTCCTATACTTTTCGCAGTGATATGGGCGGTAGGGATTACTCGTGCTGCGGTTTCTCCAGAGTTTGTTTCTGACCTTCCCAGGGAGATCATAAAGGAGGTGCCTTCTGTGGTAGAGGAGGCATTTGAGGAAGCAAAGAACGAGGATCTGACGACTGATGAAAATATAACCACTTGGTTTAAAGCTGCTTCAGAGGTGGATATTTCTCCCCGCGAATTGATGAAGAGCATGGGGCTTTTAGACTGGCTGGAAAATGAGCTTGCCGGGACATTTAAGGAAATGGGAGACATACTGAGAGGAAAAAGAAGGACCGGGCCCATAAAGTTTGATCTTCGGCCTTTAAAAGAAGCTTTTCATAGTGATGCGTTTAAGGATTATATGATCCAAGTCATTGACCAGCTCCCCCCTTGTGATGAACAAGGAATGGAGCAGTGGTCTGAGATGCTGGAGAGAGATTATGATCTTTTTGAATTTCCGCCCTGCAGGCCTTATGTTCTAGTCTCAGAACAGGTTGTTCAGGTTCATCTTGAAAAATTAACTCAGGATATCGCAGATGAAGTGGAGATTTTCTCAAACACGCGTTTTGTGCCATTGAGTCTCTCAAGGCTGATAAAACTCGCCTCTTATGGTCTTTTTCTTCTTCCTGCTTTGATTATTCTTCTGGGTTCTGTGATTGCAGCGACTTCATCAGAAGGATTTTTCAGATGGAGCGGGTTGTCAGTGCTGGCAGGAGGATTGAGTTCACTGCTTACAGCTCTTTTTATAAAGCAGTTGGCGTTTGCTGGGATTAGGTTTTCCCCTTATTCCTTTTCTGAGGACTGGTCTGTTGAAATTTCTGAATTTGTTATTGAGAAAACAGCTTGGATTCAAGCTGCTGTAGTGAATCATTTGTTCTCGCCTGTAATTGCTGTGGCTGGGGTGGTGAGCATTATCGGATTTGTCATTTTTATTATTTCATTTATTGCACGGGGAAAACCAAAGCCTGAAAAACCAAAACCAGCGGAGGAGCCGGATAAAAAAGAGGAGAAGAGGGAAGCTGAGGAAGAAAAAAAGCCGGTTTCAGAAGAAAAAGAAGAAGCTCAGAAAAAACCAGAAGAAAAGCCTGAAAAAGAATCCCGGGGTATGGAACTGCCTGAAGAACTTCCCAAAGGACCTGAAGAGACAGAAGAAAAAAATAATGAGGAGAAGAAAAAGGAGTGAATATGAGAATAAAAAATAATTTTAGATTTTTATCTGTTTGTTTACTGACCGTTTTTTTTATCTCCTCTGGGTTTGCAGAGACCGAGACATCGGGCCAGAGAACCTACACCTCTAAATGGACCCCTAAGAAGAATATAGCCCACATCTATATGGGAGGCCTTTTGTCGTTTATCAAGGCCGGGTATGAATATGAATATACAGATACAATTTACGGAGAAGAAATGCGCCTGATCGATGAGGTCAGTAATTCTGAAACGCTTGGTTTTTCTGCTGGCGCGGGATTTTTTGTTATTGAATTCCTGGAAATTGGAGTGGGCCTTAATACTTTTTCTAAATCACTCAGTGGTCTGTATGGATTTAGTCTGCCCAATATTTATTTATGGGATGATATTGCTTCTGACGAAGCCACAGCCTCGCCGGTTTTTAAGGAAATGGCATTTCATTTTGGGGTGAATATTCATCCCCTTAATTCAGGCAGTGTCAGGCCGTTTCTGGGGGCTGGATTGAGTTATGTTTCAGGTAAGATGGAACTGCTCAATGATATTCTCTATAAAGATACTTATTATGTGGACCTGACCCATGAAATAGAAATCACCGAAGTCGAATTAGTCAAGACAAATTTGAACAAACTCGGGTTTAATTTTTGTGGAGGAATGGACATCTATATCACAAACAGATTAGCTTTTTATGCCTCAGGAAGGTTTGTCATGGCAAAAAAGGAGATTGACCATCCTTTGACCAGTCAATTTGAAGAAGGTGAGATTTTGGAACTGGACCTGGGAGGATTGTCTGCAAATTTAGGAATTAAGGTTTTCTTTTGACTTTCAAAATTTACATTAAAATCTAAATTTAAATTTCTATCAAAAAATGAGCACGTTTCAATTTCTTGATTGGATAGTGGTAGGACTTTACTTTTCGGTTCTGCTGGGTATTGTCTGGTGGGTGGTTCGAAAGAAACAGGAATCACCTGATGATTATTTTCTGGCAGGACGTCATGTGGGATGGCTGGTCATTGGAGCTTCCATCTTTGCTTCCAATATAGGCTCTGAACATATTGTGGGTCTTGCTGGTACGGCAGCTAAAACCGGAGTGGCCATGGGACACTATGAGCTGCACTCCTGGCTTGTTCTGATGCTGGGTTGGGTATTTGTCCCTTTTTATATGAGGAGTAAAGTCTTTACCATGCCAGAGTTTCTGGAAAGAAGATACTCCTCTAAAGCCAGGTGGTTTCTTTCTCTTATTTCATTGGTGGGGTATGTTCTGACTAAGGTGTCTGTAACTGTTTATGCGGGAGCAGTGGTTTTTCAAACACTTATGGGCATTAATTTTTGGTCAGGTGCTTTGATCATTGTGGTCCTTACAGGGATATACACAGTTATTGGCGGATTGAGAGCTGTGATTTACACGGAAACCCTTCAGACTTTTGTGCTGATCGCAGGTTCGGTGACTATTACCGTGATCGGTCTGATAAAAATTGGGGGTTGGAGCAACCTGGTCTCTATTGCAGGCATGGATCATCTGAATTTGT
Source organism: uncultured Eubacteriales bacterium (assembly GCA_964445575.1). Taxonomy (GTDB): domain Bacteria; phylum Acidobacteriota; class Aminicenantia; order Aminicenantales; family Aminicenantaceae; genus WJMT01. The sequence goes on along the minus strand of CAYULB010000004.1, from coordinate 3,906 downwards.
TCCTGCCCGCAGACCATCCGGATTTTCCATGGACAGGAATGATTTTTGCTCCTCCTATTGTGGGCCTCTGGTACTGGTGCACAGACCAGTACATTGTCCAGCGAACCCTTGCAGCAAAAAACGAAACCCAAGCCAGAAGGGGAACCATTTTTGCTTCTTATCTTAAGCTGCTTCCCTTTTTCATCTTTATCATACCAGGTGTCATTGCTTATGCTCTGTCTCAGACCGGACAGATGCACCTCGGGGAAGCAGACCAGGCATTTCCAGCCATGGTTAAAGCCCTGCTTCCCGTGGGCCTGAGAGGGCTGGTGGCCGGAGGACTGCTGGCAGCCTTGATGAGCTCACTTGCAGCGGTGTTCAATTCCTGTTCAACCTTATTCACTATGGATATTTATAAAAAGCTGAAGCCTGATTCGTCTGAAAAGACTCTCGTCAGGGTGGGACGGATCGCCACTGGAGTGGTGGTGGTGACAGGCATATTATGGATCCCGTTCATGAAATTCATTTCCGGAGAACTGTACCATTATCTGCAGAGCGTCCAGTCCTACATCGCCCCCCCCATTGCTGCGGTGTTTCTTTTTGGAATATTTTTTAAGCGCATAAACTCCAAAGGAGCGATGTCAGCTCTGGTGGGAGGGTTTATAATCGGAATGCTTCGGCTGGCCGCAGAACTCAATAAAGGAATCCTCAGTGGAGTGCTTTATACTTTTGCCTCCATTAATTTTCTTCACTTCTGTGTGTATTTGTTTCTGGTGTGTATAGCGATTATGGTGGTGGTCAGTATGCTGACTCCCAAACCTTCTTATGAGAAGATAAACGGATTGACTTATGGGACTACAGTGGCGGAAGACAGGGCAAGTTCCCGGGCCTCCTGGAACTATAAAGATGTTATTTTGTCGTTAGTGGTTCTCGCCATCATAGCCATGGTCCTTGTCTATTTTTCGCCTTTAGGACTTTGGTAAGAAATTTTAGTCTTTCTTTAGGTCAGTTTCTACGGTTTCTTTGGCCCAAAAGATAATGGGCCTTAATCTCCGGGGTGCTTGTTTTGTGAGCTGTTCATGGAAGAGCTGTTCCTTATTCTTTTTTTGATAAGTCCTCTGCCAGTTCCAAGTACTGCTGGCACAGGTCTTTTGCGTTTTCTTTTTGCTCTGAGCTGACATCTTGGTCCCGGATGGTGTAAGCTTGGACCAAGACTTGAACCATGGCCCGGTAGCACTGATAAAAATTAATCAACTTGAGAATATCAGAGTCGTTTGAGATTGAAACATAGTGTTGGATTAAGGTTTCTGCTAGATCTTTATGCCCAAAGAAATTTAGGTCCATAACCAGATAAGCCAGGTCTGCAGCAACGTCGCAGCAGGCTATTTTTTCGCTGAATTCAATGGCATCGAAAAGATAGACTTTATCATGGGTGATGAATATATTTTTTGACCGCACATCGCCGTGACCGTGGCGGATCCTCTCCTGCTTGGTCCTTTTTTGGAACAGGTCTTGTTTTTTTTCTAAAAAGTGTTCTACATAATACTTTATGGAATCCATTTGTTTCCCTTTGCCTAATTCGCCCTGGATGAAACCGCGCATTTCAAAGGCGGGTTTGAAGTCATCCCAGACTGCTTCTACGGTTCCGTATTGTTCTTCGGCTGTGTGGGAGCGGTTGTGAAAATCATGAAGCACCTTGGCAATAAGTTGGATGTGGTTTTTGGAAACCTGGTTTTTCTTGAGTCTGTGGTCCATTCGGTCTTTTTGCGGAAGCTCTTTCATTTTTACACAGTGATCAAGAATCTCCCCTTTATTTCCAAATTCAATGTGCTGGTTTTTTTTTACTATGAATTCCACTCCCAGGTATATTTCAGGGGAAATTAAGGAGTTCAAATTGTTTTCCCGATGACAAAAACGTTTTCTCTTTACTGGGGTTGAATAGTCTGCAAAGCTGTATTTTACGGGTTTTTTTATTTTCCGGGCATGGGTTCCGTCCAGAATAACCCAGCTCATATGAGTTTGAAACAGACGGCGTCCTTTTTCCATAAGAGGTTCGATCATTTTTTCATGTTTGGCTTTGATTCGGATGCGGTTGGCAAGGTCTGGGATCTTTTTTCTCCATTCTTTTTCATTATTGGTGCTGATTACATAATCCGGATCTCCAATTTCTTCAAATTTGTTCTTGATGATATTATGGACTTTAAAGTCTGCCTCGCTGGCGTCAGTGCCGGATTGATAGCGTTTCTCTATCCTATCTTTCACTGTGTTTTCTGGGCAGGTGACTTTAATCAAGAACAGAGATGCGTTGTGATTTTGGGCCATTTCCCGGGCTCGCTGGCGCATTTCCTTTTTGAAAAAAGTTCCGTCAAGGATGACATCTTTTCCTTGTTCGAGCTTTTTTTCTGCTTCTTTCATGAGAGTTGCATACACACTTCGTTTGTGTTTTTGGGAATAATCCGGCTGTTTATTGATCTGGCTCCGGAGTTCATCTGTGGTAAGACGGTCTGCTTGGAGATGTTGAGACAGTTCTCTAGCAACGGATGTTTTTCCGGTTCCTGGCAGTCCTGTTAAAATAACCAACATAATACTTTTACTTTTTAGGCCAACCCAAGCGATTTTGAGTACTGGTTAAATCTTTTTATTATAATATCATAGGATAAATAGGCTGAGTCAATACTCTTTTTACTCTGAGTAGTTCTTATTTTATAACAAATCGCCGGGATTTCATTCATTTTTTGATTCATTTTATAAACTTTTTGAGGAACTTTTTAACTTAAGTTTACGTTTTATTTACTAGAGGATTATAATATCAGCCTGGACTATTCATGAATGGAGGTCATTTTCTTGTCATTTTCATTTAGCGTGAAAAAGTCAGATTAGATGAATGGTTCAAAGATGAATTGTTCAAAATAGGAGGTTGGAATGAAAAAATTCAGTCCAGCATTGATCATCCTGTTGATAATTCCTCTTTCTCTATTTGCTGAAGAGGATAAAGAAGAGAAAAAAATATATTCCTCATCAACCAGTTTATCCCTGCTCCAGACCTCTGGCAATGCCAATGAATTTTCATTTGGGTTTGAAACCGAACAAAATCTGAACTTTAAAAAGAGTCAGTTGAGCTTTAAGGCAAGCGTGATTTATGTAAAAAGTGAAGAAAAAAGAAATACTGAATTTTATTTCAGCCAGCTAAATTATAGATATTCTTTTAGCCCCAGATTTTACGGGATTGGTTTAGCACAAGGGGAAAGGAATGTGCTTTCTGGCTACAACTACAGATTCTTACTGTCAGCTGGGGTAGGGTATTTCTGGATCAAATCAAAAAAGCTGGAAGCCTCTTCTGAGATGGCTTTGGGATGGAGCCGTGAAAACAACATTGAAAAAGCATTGGATTCGAATGTTTCCCTCTCCTTTGCTTCGGTATCTCTATCCAATTCCATCAAGATTCCCTTATCTTTAAACTCTGAATTGAATCATCAAAATGTCTTTTTATTCAATTTAAAAACAAGTGAGGACTTTCGCATTAACTCCATCTCTTCGGTTTCGTTCAGTCTCAGCAAATCTTTATCCATCAAAATAAGCCATCAGCTTAAGTACAATCACAGCCCTGTGCCCGGCTATAAAAACACAGACCAGTACATTCTCAGCTCTCTGGTTTTAAAGTTTTAAATTTTTTCCGAGCTGAAGGGGAAGTTCTTATTCATAACAGAGGGAATCAGCGGGATTGGCCAGCGCAGCTTTGACGGCCTTGTTCACTGACAGGAATGCCACAGAAAGTGTAATGAAAAAGGGGAACCACAGTGTCTGTGAGTTGACTTGCTTTTTATGGGATTAAGGATAAAATAGTTTCTGTATGGTGCGCCCGTAGCTCAGTGGATAGAGCGGTGGACTTCGAATCCAAAGGTCGGGGGTTCAAATCCCTCCGGGCGT
>CAYULB010000003.1:0-105397 GCA_964445575.1 uncultured Eubacteriales bacterium | reverse complement strand
CAGTCTTTTCAGTCAACAGTTCATTACATAGTTTCTCTACAACAAGGGCAAAATTATGGACTTTCATTTTGTGTGTCACTCCTTCGTCTCTCTTTTGGAGTTTTTTTATCAGGTGTTGATAATTTTTTATTTTCTCTTCTATCTCCTCTCTTTCATAGGCCACGATTATCTTCCCTTTTTTTTGGAATGATTGACAGAAGTGAACTTGGTGGTCATCAACGTGTTCTCCATATTTTTTTTGCCTTGGTACTACTAGGGGGACTTTTCCTCTGTAAAGTACAGACATAATACTTCCTGGCCCTCCATGTGTTATTATGATTCTCGCTTGCTTTATCATATCAATCATTTCCTGAAATTTGATAAACCTGGCATATTCACAGGAGCGGGGCTGGTAAGTTGAATATCCAGATTGGATGAATACTCGCTCTTCAATTCTTCCAATTTTTTTTAATCTATCAATTTCTTTGACCAATCTATCAAAAGGTTGTTCATGAGTGCCTACTGTGACAAATATCATAGTAAATGTCCTATCACTTTTCCTTTAGGATAAAACTTCTTTTGTTCTTCCCATTGAAGGAGGAAGGCATTGGTCACAGGGGAGACTAATTTGCCGGTGATAGTGGGGGAATCAATTCTGTCATACACTTCAATAAACAGAAGCTTTATTCCTAATAATTTTCCCACATAAAAGAAAGGAACGGCTATCCCAGCTCCGGTTGAAATAATTATCTTAGGCCTTTCTTTCCATAGGATTTTTATGGCCAGAAAAATATTTCGAATTAAATTCTTTATGTTTCTGTTGGTAGGAAAATAAGCCCAATACACTCTCTCTTTTTCTAAAAGAGACAGAGCATCTTCTTTTCTAAAGGTTACCCACATCCGATTGTATTTGCTCCACCATTCTTTTAAAATGTGCAGTTGTAAGAGATGTCCCCCACTGGAAGCAACCAGACAAAGTTTTGCGTCATTGTCTTTGGTCATAATTGACCTGACTTATTCATAAAAAAATGGTGATGCCTTCATTATTATTCTCTTCTCTGCGATATTCAAGATATTTTCAAGAACAGTGAATTGAACATTACTCTTGTTTTTATTTTTCATTATAACCGCCATTTTATCCTTTTAGGCGAGCCGATCTCAATGCTTATTTGTATACCCATGAATAAGCCTTTCCCTTGATATTCTGTAAGAATCTCTTTGCTTTATATTTCAAACGCCAGAACCTGAATCTTTTTATTTTTCTCATTATTCGATAGAATTTATACTGGTAGAAAGGGACTTTGTGCTCCTCGAAATCATACGTTTTAAGCCAGTGAAAGAGTTCCTGGGAAGAAAGAGGAAGGCCCTTGAAATCATCAGGGATATATTCTTGAAATTCCCTCCATAGATGAATGAGATAGCTTGGGTGTGAGCTGATTTGTCCCTTTTTGAACTTTTTAATAATTTTGGACAGATCTTTTTCACTAAATTTAAAGTTACAGTCATTCGGGTCAATCCCAGCCACCAGCAGGCCGACTATCATCCGATAGCATTTCTCACATCGGCAGCAGTTCAGCTTTCCAACACTTTCAGTACAAACTCTCAAAAAAGGAAATAACTCGGGATGTTGGGAGAACAGAGTGACAATTTTTTTCTGTCTGCTTGATGTATCTCCGTCATGGAGAACAGATATGTTGGCGATTCTTATTTTGTTATCTAATTCCGGAGAGGAACCCCAGACACCGTTGAGACTATCACTAGAACCTGAGGCAATAATGATTTTTTTTGAATTTTGGACTGTAAAAGGTGCCAATGAGCTGACCAGCATTAACCCACTGCTCACAAGACTTCGCCATCCGGCAATGTGGGTCTTTTTCTCAATTTCTTCGGTGTTTAATAGATCTAGCATCATATTTGTTTTTATAAAATGTCTTTCCAGTTTTTCCTGTGCACAAAATCGTTCCACATTTCTTTTTGTTATTTTCCAGTGTCTCTTGGCTTCATTGTTTATATCAAAACCCTGGTATGTGCAAAGAATAGGATTTTTATCCTTATGGGAGATATAAGAGCATAAAGAATCAAGACCGCCGCTGAAAAGAAGAAGGTATCTGTCATTTTGAAAACTATTCTGTACTGTTTTCTCAACCATTAAAGTCTTTTCTTTAAAGAGGAATTGAGGGAAATAGCTTTGAACAACTCTCTTTAATTCTTGTAGGCTCTTTAAATATTCGGAATCTAGTTCTGGAACATATATTTGAAATCCTAATGCCCAGGCTAAATGTATAACACTTGATACTGGAGGGATATAAACAATAGATAAAAGGACTTGAGATACATCGCTATCGTATTCGAAATAAAAATTATCTCTCAGAAAGAACTTTCTGATGTCCGGGGATATTTCAAAGGAATAATAGATTTTATTTTCTTTTATTGTTGGTTCCTTGATTTTAAGACAATTCGTGATGCTCATTTTCATTTCCTATCTAAACATATAAATAGCTAAGAAAACAATATTTTTCTCTAATAACCTGCCTTGCCTTCTTTTCCTTATTTATATTGATTGTTATTGTGTGGAGACAAGTTGAACATCCGTTAATAAGTTTCTTAAATCAAATTGAACATAGTATTTTTTTAAGAATTGCAGAAAGTTCGTAACAGTTTTCTGCAAAACAACTTGTTTTTATGTCCTGCAGCCAAGTATTGTAAAATTCCCTGTTTTTTCCATAGGAATTATCTAAAAGGATGCATTTTTTGCCTAAAAGAAGAGCCAGAATGTGAGCATGTAATCGATCTGAAATGATAATGCTTTTTGAATGATATAAAGAAAGGGCATTTTTTATTACTTTCTCTCTTAGATTAAGGAGAACAGTTTTTGTGGCAGGATAATTTTTTTTCATAAAAAAGAGCTGAGTGATTGTGAAGAGCGAAATCCCTTTTCTGAGGATTGGGGGTAATCCCATTCTTGGCCAGTCACAAACTTTCCCACGTGGTAGTTTTTTGAAATCAAGTGTTATCTTTGATTCTTTGTCCCGTCTTAGAAGGTATAATATACAAGATTTTGAATTCCGGGGAGAAAAAAAGTCAGTAAGCTGAAAAGACATGTCCGGAACAAGTAAGACTTTTATTTTACGAGAGGCTTCCTTTATTAATGAATAGCTTCTTTTATCTCTTACACACAATATAAGGTCAGGGTGGGATTCAAGTGTTTCAATCAAACGGATGAAATTTGATTTTTCTTGGTAAAAAACCGTTTGTGGGAATATTCTAATGGGATGGTCTTTAAATTCGTGAATGATTTTCAATCGAAACCTGTCATGTCTTGAATACAGGTCGCCCAAGTTTCCTCCACCACGAAAAACGATGGTACTTGCAGGGGGAATGCATTTTTCTGAGAAGTCAAATATGGAGGAAAGATACACACACTTATGTGATACATTTTCATGCAAATAGAGTTCTTCTCCGAGCCAGATGAGATGGTCTCCGGGATTACTGTACCAGGGGCAGTCAAGGAGGCAGTATTTGCCAGCAATAAGCCCTTTAAGCTCTAAATGAATCCTTTCTTTTAACTTGTCTATTGTTTCCATTTTTATTTTTTAACCAAGTAATTCTTAACTTTCCACATGAAAATTTGGAAGAGATTTTTCAAATTAATAATTGGTATCAATTTTTTTAACTGATCTATTTGTGTGTAGGGGGAAGATTGTTCATATGAGGAGAAATTAAAGCCTCTTAACCAGTTAAAAAATTGAGGAATATAGAAATGAGATTTATGAATATCTTTAGGAATCCTATCCTGAATTTCTTTCCACCAGTATGTATTGTGTAGTTTTAATGCCCTTTTTTCAAAACACTTCTTTATGTTAATTAAATCAGTTTTTCGAAAATAGAAATTGCATTTGTTTGGATTGATGTCAGCTAAGATCAGACCAACAATGGTTCTACTGCATTTTTCACATATTCCGCAGTTTGATTTTTGGGAAGGAGAGTAACACACTTTTAAAAATTTAAGAACTTCTGGGTGTTGAGAGAGTGTATTTATTTTATCAAGCCTTGAGAAACTGAAACCATGATGAATAATTTTTATGTTGGCAATTTCCAATTGTTCATCAATTTCTGGACTTGATCCCCAAGGGAAATGGAAATTATGAGTATGAGTAGCACCGATGATTATCATTTTTGAATCTCGAACTACCTGGGGAGCAAGACTGCCGATCAACATCAAACCATGATTCACTTCCCCCCACCAGGTCCGCAGTTTGAATTGTCTTGATAATTTAGTTCCATTGATGATCTCTCTCATATTAGTTTTTATGAAGTGGTTTTCTTTCTTTTCCTGTGCACAAAATCGTTCGATATTTTTCTTGACCATATTCCATTTTCTTTTTTGTGATAGGAAAATATCGGCCCCCCAATAGGTTACAAGTATAGGGTTCTTATCTCTATTCTGGACATACGAAAACAAAGAATCCAAACCACATGTAAAAAGGAGAGTGTGTCGAGTGTTTTTGAAATGGTTTTTTGGGATTTTGTTAGCTGTTACTGTTTCATTTTTCAATTCAAACCGGGGGAACCATTTATTAAAAATTTGTCTTACCTTTTCTAAGCTTTTCAAGAAGTTAAAGTCAATCTCTTTGACATGTAAGTTTATCCCTAGTGCCCAACACAGAGAAATTAAGTTTGCCACAGCTGGAATGGTCAGGATGGAGAGAGGTACCTGTGAGATATCTTTGTCATATTCAAAAAAGAGATGGTCTGTAAGAAAGTACTTTTTGATCCCTTGAGGAATGTCGATATAGAAATCGACTCTGTTTTTTTGGACGTTAATTTTCTTTATCCTGATAGAATTCATCCGTACAGTCAATTTATTCTTTGCTCATTATTGTTATCAACAGGAAAAAGTCAATGTATTCTGGAAACAGGATAGGGATAGATGAAAATGGGAAAAAAGGGAATAAAAATATTATTTCCTTCCAATATACAATCCATATCCAAAATATTTAAAAAGTCTGAAAATACTTTTTGGTGGGATGCTGACCATTTTCCAAATATTTTTCTATCTTATTTTATACGGTTTGATCCACAAAAGGTGAACAGCAGAGTTTTCGGTTCCTGAGGGATATCAACTAAGAGATGGATTTTTTATTTGGAGACCGGAAGAAATCAACGATTATGAAGAGATTGATAAAAAAAGACACGGCCAGAAAAGTCCATATCGCAATATCCAGACGGTTTATGGCAGCAAAGAAAAACATAAAGAAGAGCAGCATGGCTCTGGCTTCGCTGGTGTCTCCTCTGACTTTATTGTGAAAATAGTGAATGGTGATGTAATAAAGGGAGACATGTAAGAAATAGGCAGCAGAGCCTAAAAGGGCAAGAATAAGGAATAAACTTTGGCCTGTGTATTTAAACATGCCCAGGCCAATCGCCCCAAAAAGGAGAAACTCAAGGATTCGGTCCAGGAAAATATCCAGATATTTTCCGTATTCAGTCTCTATACCTTTTGTGCGGGCCAGCATTCCATCAGCACAGTCCACGATTGAGGAAAGCTGAGCAAGGATCCCCCCGGCTAAAAACCAATAAGGACCTCCCATAGCAAAGCACACAGCACCAGCTGTTCCGATCACAAAAGAGGATAGAGAAATCTGGTTGGGTGTGATCTTTGTGGATTTCAGTGCTTTTACAAGAGGCCAGGCTAGAGGCCGATTAATCCAAGCATTGACCTTAATGTAACGAGAGATTAGAGGATGTTCAGCCTTCCGGACTGCTTTCAAATATTCACTGTTTGTTAAAAAGTTTTGTATATATTTCATTTTTTGCGTAATCAAAATCATCCCGGGTGTCTATTTCTGTCCAGGGTTTATTAGTCAGTAAAATTCCGAAAGAAAAGGCCTTGTTTGCTAAAAGATCAAATCCTTTTTCAAAAAAATGATTGAGTTCTCCTTTCTTCTCAAGGTTATTGAATTCATCTGAAAGCAACGGAACGGTCTCATGGGAGATTTTGTTGATGCCTATGGCTTCGCCCATACATTCGGCTGGGTTTAGATTTTTACCGATTCTGGATACCACTCCATTTTGTGTTATGACTTTGACCTCTTCCTCATCTAGGTCGATGTCTTTGTCTACTACTACACAATTTTTTTGAGAATGATTGAGAAGGTCATCCAAGATGGTTTGGTCAAAGAGCATATCTCCATTAATCAGGATAAAATTGTCATTTATGTGTTTGAGAGCAAGGTTGAGAGAATATGCTGTATTGGTTTTTTTATAATTTTGGTTGGTAATAAAATGGATATTAGAGTAGCCCTTTTCATTTACCAGAGTCTTGATTTTCTCTTCTTTGTATCCAGTAACCAGAAAGATTTCATCAGTTCCTGATTTTTTAAGATTTTCTACAGTGTACTCCAAAAGAGTTTTATGTCCCACTTTAAGAAGACATTTAGGAAGCTCCTGAGTGTATGGGAAAAGCCTGATCCCCATGCCCGCACATAGCACTACACCTTTCATTCGATTCAACTTTCATTAAAATTTTTTCTTATTATATACAATAATGGCAGGAGAATTAAAGAAAAATCATTTAAAAGTCAAATATTGTATAATGAGTCAATGTTTTTATACGGAAACAAAATAAAAACCAATTATGTATACGGATGGTTATATGACATTTTTCTGGGAACAGTCCTTAATAAGACTCGACGATATGTGGGTTCCCATATGAATAAATTTCGGTTATTTCCAGCCCTTGATCTTTGCTGCGGTACCGGGGATCTATGCCGTCATATCAAAAAAGGGATGATTTGCGGAACTGATATAGATGCAAAGATTCTGGAATATGCCAAATCACGGCTGCCATACGTACCTTTTATATGTGCGGATGGGGAACGACTTCCCTTTAAAAAAGACAAATTTCAATCAGTGGTAATTTCTTACGCTCTTCATGAAAAATCCCCTTTGGTTCGAGAGAAAATGATCTACGAAGCAAAAAGAGTATTAAAGAACAATGGGGAACTTATGATCATTGATTATGAAAATCCAAGGGATTTCCAAAGCAGATTGGGAAGGATATTGACTTACTTTATTGAGAGAAGCGCTGGGAAGGAACACTTTAAGAATGGACAGAACTTTTTAAAACAAGGAGGTCTCAAAAATTTTCTATCAGAGTACAGAATTAAAGTTATGCAGAGCCTTTGGTTAAAACCGGGAAGCAGCCGGCTTGTTATTGGGAAATTTGAGGATTAATTTTCAATTTGGATAGACATAATGAAGATTTTTTTATAAGAGAAGAAAAAGACATGAATACCATAAGGTCATTGTGGTTCGATTAGAATACTGAATAATATTAAAATTTTTGTTGACTTTGAGTCTTAAAATTGTTAATCAAACAAGAGTAAGGGAATAAGTGAAATCCATTAAAAATTTTGAAGGAGGAATGAATGGCTAAACTCAATATTGTGGACTGGGTTTGCATGATTCTTATCGTCATTGGAGGTTTGAACTGGCTGCTGGTAGGGATTTTTTCGTTTGATTTGGTGGCTGCTATATTTGGAGCCATGTCTATCCTTTCCAGAATCATCTATGTTCTGGTAGGTGTAGCCGCACTTTATGTGGTAATTTTTATGTTCCCAAAAATTGGGAAAAAGACGATCGTGACTCCTTAATTCAGCGCTGTTTATGATCAGCTTGAACTGATTGCTCTGAATCCATAAAACTTGGATTTATTTCGAGCCCCCTTTTTTAGTGTTGATTGCTATATCCGTAACAATCGTGAAAAACTCAGCAGCGAAATAAAAAGCGATTAAAGTAAAAAAGGCAAAAGTCAGTCCTCCGATAAGAAATATTAAACCGCCTAGAAAGGTAGTCCCTCCACCATACTGGGGAATGAACTGAGGAACTTCTTCAAGAAGCTGAAGCCCGTATCCTCCGGCAAACCAGATAAGAATTCCTCCTCCTAAGGCGATTGCTGCGGTCAAGGATGCATAGATTTCACCAAGAAGCTTGAGAAATACGGATACAACGGGCACTACAGTATAATCACCTGTTTTTAATTTAGCTATATTTGAAGCGCGAAGGAAAGCAGCATGAGCCGCCATATAAATTCCCACTAAGAAGAAGATTTGAAAGATCACTCCTCCAGCGATTCCTGTGGAAGGAATGTCAAAAACTACCTTCCATAGAAGAACCCAGATAACAAATGCAGCCACAATAGAGATAACTGCCAGAATCCGCAGAATCAAGGCAAATGTTTTGGTGAATACATTCTTTTTGCTAAAATTTTCAATAAATGGTTTCATAAAAAAGACTTTGTCCATAAGATGACCTCCTTTTATTTGCTTGCCTCAACTTTATTATATAATAAAAGAGAGCTCTTTTAAATAAAAAGAAAAATAAAAATATTTCCGCCTGGAGCTCGGTGTTTGCTGTTATGATTAGCCTGAAGTATTATTTTTGAAATTTTTAAAAATAATAAAATTAAAGATAAGAAACTTTGTTTAACAAATAAGAGTTATAAAAATTGGAGAAAAGGCCCATCTGTAATTCAAGAGATTTCAGCCATGAAACATAGAGTCTATAGAGCCGTATTCTTTGTTTTTGTTGTTTTATTCATACTAAACGGTTTTGGAGGTGGAGCCGATGTTTCCCTCCAGCAGAAAAGTGTACTAGACCCGGAAAATGAAAACGAAGCCAGACTCAACCGCCTCATGCCCCCTGAAGAAGTATTTAAAATAGTAGACATTTCGCCTGGAATGACTGTTGCGGAGATTGGAGCAGGGAAAGGGAGATTTGTTGTACAGCTGGCAGTAAGAGTAGGAAGTAAAGGTAAAGTGTATGCTGAAGACATAGATGATTCTGCGCTCAGGTATCTGGAAAGTCGATGTGAGCGTTGGGATTTGGAAAATGTAGAAGCTATTTTGGGAGATGTCATAGACCCAAAGCTTCCAGAGGGAGAGCTGGACTTAATTATGGTGGTCTCTTCATACCATCATTTTGATGACCCGGTCTCTCTTATAAGAAATGCCAAGTCTGCCCTGAAGCCGGAGGGAAAACTGGCCATTGTGGAGTGGGTCCCATGGAACAGAAATGATAGAGAAGGGACTCCTCCTGAGGAAGTGGAAGAGGAGATGAATGTAGCTGGTTACCGGCTTGAGCGCACAAAAAGCTTAGATTTGGCTAAGAAATTGAATATATATATTTTCGGGATTGAGAATTCTGAATGAAATCACTCCTCTTTGGACAGGGTTCTTTTTTCTTATCTTTTCAGATTAATTCCCTGAAGCGGAGCGGATAAATTCAGTTAAATCTTTTTTCAGTTTAGCCAGAGAGAGTTTGCGGATATACATCATGTGCCCTGCTTCATAATAGCCCATATGCACCCGGTTTTTGAACTCGTCATTCAACCCTATTTGAGAAAAAGTATATTCTGTTCCAAAGTAGGGAGTGGCTCCGTCATAATAACCATTAGCTACAAAGACCTGAAGGTGTTTGTTCTCGCTCATGGCTCTTCGCAGAGTTTCTGCCATATAAGGTACGGCTTCAATGGTTCTTCTGGTTCCTGAGGTTTGAGAAAAGTTCCAGGGATGAACATTCCCGTAAATGTTGTAAGGAAGGTCTTTTTTATAATTGAGCTCTGAGCGCAGGTAATGATTGAGCATGGTAGAGAAGGATCCCCTTATGGCAGCACTGGAAGGATCGAATTCATAAGTTTCTCCAGCGGCGTCCTCATCTTTCCCTGTAAAACGGCTGTCCAGGCGGCCCACTGTTTTAAATTCATCTCTAAGCAGTTCTTTCACAAAACGGTCATGGCGTATGCGTAAATTTGTCTGGCGGATGTATTCTTCAGAAAGTCCTGTGTAGAGTGCCAGCTTGGTTACAATGACTTCTTTTTCTGTATTATTCAACCGGTTCCCTTTGAGAAGGGCCACTGAATAATCATTGAGAGAAAATTTTTCAACTTCATCCAGAAGTTCGGTCAGTTCTCTGGACTGAAGCTCAGGAGATAGCTGATTATGGTACCAGGCTGTGGCGGTATAATGAGGGAGAAAGAGGATATAGGGAAGATTGTTGCCTTTGTTGAAACCAATGGTAGTGAAGTCCAAAACAGAAGACACCAGGATGATTCCGTTTAAATACATCCCGTGCTGCCGTCCCTGAAGAAAACCTGAGAGTCCTGCTGAACGAAAGGTGCCGTAGCTTTCTCCTAGAAGAAATTTGGGAGAAGACCACCGTTCGAATTTGGTGGTGTAGAGCCGGATAAACTCGCCTACCGAGGCTAGATCTTCCTGAACTCCATGAAACTGACTCTTTTTCTCTCCTTGTAGGGGGCGGCTGTATCCCGTCGAAACCGGATCAATCATGACTAGGTCTGTGACATCAAGAAGGGAATATTCGTTGTCCTCAAGGCCAAAAGGGGGTCTTAAAGAGAATCCTTCTTCGGTCATTTTTATCCGTCTGGGACCTAAACACCCCATGTGCAGCCAGACTGAGGAAGATCCCGGACCTCCATTATAGGCAAATGTAATGGGTCTCTGGGACAGGTCTTTCACATCGTCTCGAGTGTAGGCCATGAAAAACACTTTGGCTCCTGGTTCTTCATCAGGTTTGTTAACAATGAGCTTTCCCACTGTAGCGGTGTAGGAAATGTTCCGGTCACCGATTTTAACGGTATGATGGGTTTTGGTTAAGGCTGGTTCTTCATCAGGTGATTCAGCCTTTTCTTGTGCTGGGAGGCCCGAAAAAGAAACCAATAACAGTGTCATTAGAAAAACAATAACTTTCCCTCTTTTCATCATTTGTCCTCCATGTATTTTGATTCATCTGGATAAGAATGATTCATCACATTTCTTTTTGGATGTGAGTAAGCATTCTCCATCCATGATTGAACCAAAGTTTATATTATCAAAAATAGGTGAACGGGTATCACGGTACTGTTTTTTCGGTATATTATCAAAAATAGGTGAACGGGTATCACGGTACTGTTTTTTCGTTCACGGTACTGTTTTTTCGGTACTGTTTTTTGTACTGTTTTTTATCACTGTTTTTCTCAGCGAAGGATGGTATTGAAAAGAAGCTTGAATGTGCCGTCGGTTTGGCAGCGGTGCTGGGTTCTGAATCCTATAAGAACAATTTGGCCCTTTCCGTATTTAGCTGTGATCATACCTGCTTTTTTTGACAAATACTTCTCTCCAATAAGCCAGCCGCTTTGGAGAAGGCCTCTTTCTTTATACCGGACAATAACTTTATAGTCTTCGTTGTTATCACTGGGAATTATCTCAAAAGCAGGGCTGGAACGGAAAAGCACCAATCCCTCTGAAGGCATACCATAAGCGAGGGGGTTTTGAAGGTCAAAGGTCACTTTTAAGGTTGATCCAGGGCAGAAAAATTCTTTGGAATCTAGATTTGAAACCACATTCCTAACATTAAGGCTAAATTCATCGATGGCAAAGCTGCATGCATCTCCAAAGGTAACCAGTGTTCCGCCGTTTTTGACAAAAGACTTGATTTCTTCTACTCCTTCTTTACCAATACCGCTTCTGAATTCTGGAGGATATCCACCTAAATACCGGCGGTATCTTTCAGGGAGTTCTCCTTTGATAATACTGGACGAATCATCAGGAAAGATAAAAACATCATAATTTTTATTCAGATTTCCTTTTTTGATTTCTGCATCCTTGACCCGGGTATAGGGGAAGGCAAAATTTTCAAAAACCAGCCGGGTCCATCCTTCATCCATGTTGCCTCCAAAGTAACGCTGATACATACCGACTCGCATTCGTTTAAGCTCATGAGTCCATTGTTCGAGTTCGCCTCTGTATGACTTGAAGTCAACCCCTGTAAGGTCTGCCACATCTCGAAACAGAGTCTCTGTCCCTTCAGTGACAATAAAATCTCCGGGATTGAGTTCTGAAGTCTTAGTATCTGAACGCATGACCTTTGCCCCTTTATTGAGAAGGAGATTAACCGCCCAATAACTGTTGTTCATGCGGCCGTTTAGCACATACATAGAACTTCCGGGTTCCACTTCACCGGCAACAGAAAATTTATCTTTGATTATAGTAAAGTCTCCTTCAGCGACCTCATTTATGGGATCTACTCGGACACCCATAAATTCATTCATGTTATGAGTGGCCAGGTCGTAAGGTCTGAGAGGCGAGCCGTCATCAGCCCGGGTCCAGTCGTTGTCTGCATAAAAAGTGCGCCCCAGAAGATTTCGGATCAATCCCATTTTTGGCTGTTCCAGAGAGATAAGAAAGGATCCGTCAGGATAGGTGACTCCGTCTACTGAAAAAGAATTTTGAGCAAGTTTGATCTCAACCCCAGAGAGAAGCAGCGTGTTGATCATTTTAACCGCTGTGAGGGAATCATGCTGAGTTTTGGGAATCACATAAGCCTTGGGAGTCCCTTTTGCGCCTCTTTCTGTTTGATGTTTAGCTTTAAGGTAAGCATTCCATAATACAGTCTCTTTATGTCTGGCTGCAATATCCAGAAGGGCCCAGGCAGAGATTTTTTGCTGTTCCACAATATCCCTCAGAGTCCACCAGCCTCCTTCCCAGGGATGGGGAAAAGTGGTTTGAGCCTCATATTCAGGGAACTGTCTGGATCCTCCCTGAAGCTGACCTGGATGGATGAATAGAGGAGTGGCGAGTTTAGCACTGGCAGATTCAGTCAGCATTCCAGCTATGTTATGGAACGGAGTGATCCAGTGCCAACCAAAATGACCCCACCCCGGAAACATAGCATCGTTGATAACACCTGTTTTGTTGTGTTCTTCCAGTTTATAAGCGATATGCGCACCGTACCAGCTTATCTCTCTCCAGATAAGGGGGTCTGCATAAGGCCGGATAGGATCACAGTAAGGGGGAACATAATAACGAGGTCCGTAGCTTCCCATATGGTGATGGTCAATATATGCCTGGGGGACCCAGTCTCTGTAAAGAATTTTTGCGGCATATTTTGATTCCACCAGATTCAGATAGTCTCCATCTCTGTTGTTGTCATGTCCGGCATATTTGTGGTAAAGCCAAGGGAGGCTGGCTCCTTCATACTCAGTGCCTACATATTCCCGGTACCATTCTGTGACCATGATTTGCCCATCTGGATTAAAGGAGGGAAACATAAAATAAAGGACATTATCAAGAATCATCTGGGTTTCCTCATCATTCCTGCTTAAAAGGTCATAAGCCAGCTCAGGTGCCATTTGAGTCCCGCCTATTTCAGTGGCATGCAGGCTCATAGACTGAGAGATCACTGCTTTTCCTTCCTTTACCAGATTTTTAATCTGCTGTTCTGAAGTTTCTCCGGGGTCACTGAGAGCGGCGTTTATATCCTGCAGACGGTCCAAATTTGCCAGATTATCAGGTGAAGAGATGATAACCAGAAGGAATGGATTTCCCATGGTGGATGGCCCCATATTAATGACTTTAATTTTTTGGCTTTCCTTTTCCAGAAGCATGAAATAATCCACAATTTTATCCCAGCAGGCTATCTTTCGGTCTGCTCCCATCTGAAATCCAAAGAAATCCTTGGGAGGAGTGATTTTTTCTTGAGCCCTCAAAGAGGGGAGTAAAAAGCATAGTAAAAGAAAAACAAATAAAATGCGTAGGGATTTACGGTTTTTAATCATACCTTCCTCCTTGGTAGATTGAATTCAAATTTAAAGGTGTGGGGCTGGATGTTTGAAATATGTTTCAATTTCTTAACGCCTGATAGAAAGATACTAAAACAAGGGATACATTTATGTCAAGAAGACTTTTTGTAAGATTATTTCACCTGAACTTCATCCTGCGCCAGGATGATTCCAGATCTGTCAGAAAGAGCCTGAAAGTAAGAAATGAAACGTTCGATTTCAGCAGCCTCCTGCTGTTTGAGATTATGGGCCCACCGATAAGCTATGGGTTGATACCAGAGTTCAGCCTGTATAGAAAAAGGGGGTTGAAACCCTTTGACTTGAACTTCATAACAGATTCTGTCTCCGCTGCTAATAAAATCATGGTCTTTGGCTGCTCTTCCTTGAACAGCAATGTCTTCAGGTGCCGTGGATTTATCAAATCCTTTGGGAAGAAGCCGGTTGTCCTTGATGTATTTGACAGCTGTAAGCAGAACTGTGGTCACTTTATCTTCAGGTCCGGCCAGAATCCCTTCGTATATCTGAACCTCCTCAGGTTTTTCAATCTTTGTGTAATGAGGTTCATATTTATGCGGGTCTGAGTCATTGTCATTTCCTTTGATGGAACCATCTGCATTGATTCTTCCGGATTCAAAAATGATAGTGTTGTGTCGATCAAACACTGTGAAATGAATCCAGGCTCTGCGGGATGGGTAGGCTGAAGGCAGTTTATGGCCAGCCTGATTTTTTATGTTCACTTCAGCCTTTAGTTGGCCGTCAGATAAGGTGATATTCTCGAGTTTTATCACTGCTGAAGAGGAGCTGAGATGAGCCGCGGTCCTCAAAGAGGTTGTTTCCAGTTCCTGGGGCAGAGCTTTTACTCCCAGTTCGTCCCGGTAGTAATTGAGGATTCTGGGCATAAAAAAATTGCCTCCTCTGAAAACATGACGGGACACTTCTTCCCGCTCTGTTCCCAGAACTCCGGTAATAGGGGTTTTGTCATCAACTGTTGGCATATGACAGGATTGACAGCTTTGGTTTTTATAATAGGAGCTGTGCTTCCATTCGAGATAGGGAACCTGTTCCGGAAGCTCACCAATCACTTCTCCTTTTTCGTTAAGAGCATGGGTGTAGAGAGTGTGACAGGAGGCGCACAGTTCAGAGCTCTGCATGTGGGCAGCTTGAATAGGGAGAAATTCAGATGAAGACCGCATAAGAGCTTGGCGGCCATTGTCGATCTGGTAAGGGCCGAAGCTCTCTCTTTGTCCCGGTGGAGTTTGGATGTCCACCACAAATCCTGCCGTGAAGCTTTCCTTCTGACCCAGCTTATCTTCTCTTATTTGATGACATAGGGTGCAGGAGACTCCCTCAGCAGCTAGAGTGTCTTCAAGTGATATTTGTTCTGTTATAGGGAGATGTTCAAAAACTTTCTCTTTTTTACCGCTTATTTTAGCCAGATACCGGCTCATAGGCATATGACAGGCAGAACATTCGTGCTGGATGGCATCCTCTGCCATGGAATGCACTATGATTTCGCGGCGGACCGAAGCCTGCCAGTAAGGGTCCTTTGAGGAATGGGCCATCATGGATGAACGCCAATCAGCTCCAAAGGATATGTCTTCTCCTTTGGGAGTCACCAGCCCGTTGTGGCAGGATATGCAGCGGTCTGAAGCGAGAAAAATTTGAGGCAGGGGTGTTGCAAAAAACAAAGTCAATACCAGCAAAAATGAAAATAAAAAGAAAATATATTTGCATTTCATTTTCTTGTCATCCTGTTTTACCATCCTTCGAAAAACCCGCCGTCAAACCAATCCCAAAGCAGGTAAGCCATCACTTGAATATCTCGCTTTGAAGTGTGATTGGCAGGAATACGTACACCAATATTGAACATGATATGCTGGCGGGTGTTTAAAGTCACCTGGATTTGGGGCATGATATCCCAATAAAAGTTGGCCCCAGATCCTAACTCACTGGATGCGAGCAGTTCAACCATGGGTGACCAGGCGCGGCCCCACCAGCCTCCTGTAGTAAAAGTGCGGCCCAAAGCCAAACGGAAAAAAGCTTCGCTTTCAGATTTTTCGCTTTGAGCTGGAAATTCTGCTCCTAGTTGAGAATGAAGGAAAAAATCAGCAGGTAGGATTTGTCCGTAAGATAAGAAAGGCTCAAAAACCAAGGTCCCTTTCCCAAAACCTTGGGCCTCGTCTCCTGTAGGCATGATGACTTCAGCAGCGGCACTGAAAATAGAACCTCTTTTTAGATTATGAATAAGAGTGCGCTTAACACCCACAGCCAAATCCCCAAGATTAGATGTCCAGTCAGCAGTAGGGTCGGCTCCGTTTGCAAGGGTCATTTCCTGCCAGCCAAAAGGAACCTTGATCTCTATCTGATTCCGAGAGCCAAATCTTTGTTCATACACAAATTCTCCGGTGATTTTATCAAGGTCAATGTTGGTTCCAAAGGTCAACACAGCCTCATCTTCAGGATAAGCTTTTTCAGTGATCATTGGCCGGGGAAGATTCAGCTCACCATCAGGCCAATTGGCATCAGAGCAGAATGACTTGACGTACTTAACAGCCTTGGTGATTTCTTCTATGGAAAGAACAGAACCAAAGGCAGGCATCAGTTGGGCAAAATCCCTAACCGGTCCTCCTTGATGAGCTACGGCGACAAAATCAGGCGCCGGCTCCCGTGAAGTGAAGTCACAATCTGTGAAGTCAGGAAGAGGAACATCAAAGCCAACCAGGCTTTGAGGCTGCCCCTTTCCGTCAGGACCATGACAGTTTGCGCAGGCTTTAAGAAAAATTTCCTTTCCGGTCATATTTTCATATAAAACTTCCTTCTGTGTTCTGGCTGTAGCTGGAAGAATTGAAAAAATGGCAGAGATTACCAGAACCGATATAGTTTTTAAGGAAGTGAACCTATGGTTTATTTTCATTTTGAATCCCTTTAGATAAAGATAGCATAAAATAAGAATATTAGGTAGTATTTTTCTATCTATCTATGCTTGAAAAAAATCAATATTAAGTCAGAATTTTCAAAAAGAAGACCGGCTGAATCTTCAATGTCGCTTCAGCCACACCTCAATTTCATGAAGCTGCCTCTTTATATATAATCTTTTTCTTCAATGTCTTACCTTTATCGCTTTCATTGGTCCTTTCGCACTAGATAAACTAGATAAACAAGATAGACCAAATAAACTAAAAAAACATGACAAGATTTGTTTATACAATCACGATGCCTCGCATCTGCAGCGATCTCGACTCATGAATAATCCAGGTTAAAATTCTAATTGCATTTATTCTATGTAATTTTAATAGTTTTTATGGTAGATTATAAGGGAAGTTTTTTAACGTGGTTAATTAACTCGGGCAGGAGAGTGCGGCGTGCACAGCGCTGAGAACGGGGATTTGAGTCCCCGGCTGTCCACAGTCTATGACCAGGAAAGTGGTTGAGAGCGCCAAAGGCTGATATAATTTTTTGGTAACAGTAAAGATCGGAGGAATTTCATGTCAAAGACCATAATGATATTGGGAGCAAGTTACGATCAAATACCTATGATCGAAAAGGCCAATGAAAAAGGATTAAAGGTCATTTCAATTGATGGAGACATTGACGCACCAGGGTTTGCTATAGTAGAAGAACACTACTGTGTAGATGTCATGGATTCAGATAAAATATTGGAAATCGCCAAGAAGAAACAAATAGATGGGATCACTACCATGGTGAGCAATTTAGGGATGCGAACAGTGGCCTATGTGGCCAATGAGATGAATTTACCGGCCATTCCAATAGAATCAGCAAATACAGCCACAGATAAGGATGAGATAAAGGAGACTTTGAAAAAAGGAAATGTTCCTGTGCCTAAAGGTGTCAGCTGCCGTCATTATGAAGAAGCTAAGGAAAAAGCAAAAGAGTTGGATTTACCATTTATAGTCAAACCAGTTGATGGCACCAAGGGCAGAGGCCTCGTCATGGTGGCCAATGAAGAAAATCTCGAAGAAAATATCATTTACTCATTAAAATTTTCTCCAAGTAAAAAACTCATTTTAGAAGAATGGATTGAAGGCCCTACAGTTGGAGCTGAATGCCTCATTGTGAAAGGGCAACTTGTGCCGATTTTACTTACGGACAAGTACAACACAAAGCCGCCTAACTGTGTAACCATTGGGTTGACCACACCATCAAATCTACCTGAAGAAGTTCAGGAAAAAGCAAAAGAAACAGCCAGAAATGTCGCAAAAGCCCTTGGGCTTAATACAGGGGCAGCCCATATAGATATGGTGGTTGATAACGGACAACCCAAAGTGATAGATGTCGGGCCCCGACTGGCAAGCGGGCCGGTTATATTTGATTTTGCACCGAATATTATGGGTGTGGATATGATTGGAGCTGTGATAGACATGGCTTTAGGAGAAATCCCTGAGATCAAGATGCGCTGGAATGGAAAATATGGTGCGGAGAGATTCCTGCCACCTACGGAGAAAGGTTGTATGTACACCATAAACTTTCCTAAAACAGATAAGAAGTTTGCTTATTTCCCTTATAAGGAGCTTGGAGTTCCTGTGAGGATACCTAGAAGCGATAATGATCGAATGGGTTGTTTTTCCATAGAGGCTGATTCTTACGAAGAGGCTATGAGAGAAGCAGATCGTCTTTTAGAAGAGATAAAAGTTGATATAGCCAATTAAAGCCCTATTGGTGAGGGTTTTTATTTCCTCAGAATCAGGCTGGTTTTGCTTCTGTTTAAGCCATCTCACTGAGCTGGCAAAAACCCTGTCCTAAGTTATTAAAACGGCCAGAAAACAGGAATGAGGAGAACGCTGACAATAACGATAATGATTTCAAGAGGCAAGCCCATCCGCCAGTAATCGCTGAATTTATAACCCCCTGGACCCATTACAATGGTGTTGGACTGGTGGCCGATCGGAGTAAGGAAGGCGCAGGAACCTCCCACAGCAATAGCCATCAGGATCGGATCAACTGAGACATTCAATCCCTGGGCAATGCTGATTCCGATAGGAGCCATGAGCACTACAGTGGCAGCGTTGTTGATCAGATCAGAAAGAAACATGGTAACCACGAGAACAATGGCGAGTGTAGCCCACACAGGAAAATGGGATCCCATAACCATGATTTTCGAAGCAATGAGCTGAGCACCTCCAGTTCTTTCAAGTGCTTCACCAACCGGTATCATGGCTCCCAGCAGAATGATCACAGGCCAGTCCACGCTCTGATATATATTCCGGAAAGACATGACATTGGTCAGAACAAGAAGCAGAGCTGCCAGAGGGAATGCAATTTGTACAGGCAGAAATCCTGAGACCACAGAAATTATTGAAGCTCCGAATATTCCAAGAGCAAGAATGATCTTGTGGGGCTGGCCAATCTTTAATCCACGTTCAGCTAGAGGGAGGCAGCCCATTGAAGTAATGGCCTCATTGATATTTTTAATCCGTCCCTGGAGAAGAAGAACATCGCCTGGTTCGAAACGAATTTTATAAAGTCTCTGGCGAATTTTTTTCTCCTGTCTTGCTATAGCCAAAAGATTGACCCCATATCTCGAACGCATAGAAATGCTTGAGGCTGATTTTCCCACAAGAGGTGAGTCAATGGTCACCACAGCTTCCTGGGTAGTTATGTCTTTTGAGCCCACAGCATCTTTGCGAAATTGTTTTCCGCCTACCAGCTTGACTCTCTGGTTGTTGACAAATGCTTTCAAGTCCTTTGGGTCGCCCTCCAGAATGAGAATGTCATTGTTTTTCAACTCTTCTTCTTGATCTGGCGTATGAATGCGGCGGTTATTGCGTATGAGCCCCAGAAACTTGATATCAATATCTTTAAAGCTTTGAACATCTTTCATAGTCTGGCCTTTTAATTTGGACTCTTTTGTGATTTTTACCTCTGTAATATAGTCTTCGATTTTAAACAGATCTTCCGGTGAGGTTTCCCCCCGTCTCTTGGGAAGGAACCGCCAGCCGACTAAGGAAACAAAAGCAATTCCCACCACAGCCACTCCAATTCCCACGGGGCTGAAATCAAACATATTAAAGGGTTTACCTACAGCTTCTCCCCTGAAAGTGGCAATAATGATATTGGGAGGAGTGCCGATAAGCGTGGTCATGCCACCCAAAAGAGATCCAAAAGCCAAGGGCATGAGAATATAAGAGGGAGCGTTCCCACTTTTTCTTGCCAAATATAATCCAACAGGCATAAGAATGGCCAGGGCTCCAATATTGTTAATGAAAGCGGAAGAAACAGCCACCACTAAGGTGAGTACCATGATTTGGACCACCAGTTTTTTCCCAACTTTTAACAGCAGGGAAGCAATAACATCAATAAGGCCGGAATTCTGAAGAGCACGGCTGATAATAAGCACAGCAGCTACTGTGATTACAGCAGGATGAGCAAAACCCAAAAAAGCATTCTCTTTTGGAATCACACCCGTCATCACTAATATGAATAAGGAGATGAGTGCTACGATGTCGTGCCGGTATTTTCCCCATGCGAAAAGAAAAAGGGTGATGATAAGAGTTATAAAAACAATGATTTGGTTCATGCTGGATAAAGTTACCACAAAATTTCATTCTTACCAAGACTAAATATTGTCTTTTAATTATATCCGATAGTATTGGATGTGAATAAGTGCCTAACCAGGTTTATTTTTGTTTCTGTGATGATTGATGGCACCAATGTAATTTGTATCAATTTTTGCTGCGCATGATTTTAGTTGTTTCACTATAGAAGCTAACCCGTTCGCTCTACTGGGCGAAAGATTAGTGCTCAGTCCCACTCGTTCAATAAAATATAGGTTTGAATGAACAATATCTTTGGGAGTCTGATTGTTCAATACTCTCAGCAGCAGCGCCAGTAAGCCTTTGACAATCAGGGAATCGCTGTCCGCTGAGAAAAATACTTTATGGTCTTTCAGTTCTGCCCTGATCCATACTTTAGACTGGCATCCCTTCAAGGCATTTTCCTCAGTTCTTATTTTTTTAGCCGCCGGATTAAAACTTCTGCCCAGATTAATGAGATATTCATATTTATCCATCCAATCATTTAACCTTGACATCTCTTCAATGACTTGATTCTGAATCCCATCTATTTTCATTTTCATTCCTCTTTACTGGGTATCTTTTAAATGAGTATATTAAGGGGTCAGCATTGACTGGGCTTTCAGCAGGCCTTCCATTAATCGGTCTATTTCTTCTTTTGTGTTGTAGAGGGCAAAACTAGCCCGGATCATTCCAGATATGCCAAAATGTTGCATAAGAGGTTCTGCGCAGTGAACACCGGTGCGGACAGCGATGCCCAATTTATCCAATATCACCCCGACGTCGTAGGGATGAATATTGTTCAGGTTAAAAGACAAAGCAGCGCATCTTTTGATGTTTTTTCCGTATAAGGTTAATCCGCTTAGGGAACTTATCTTTTCTTCTGCGTAATTGATTAAATCCTGTTCATGCAAAAAAATGCTGTCAAGTCCGACTTTCTTTAAATATTCAAGCGCTGCTGTCAAACTCACTGCGGACACAATGCTGCCTGTGCCTGCTTCAAATTTATGGGGAAGGTCAGCGTAAGTGGTTCTATCAAAACTTACTTTGTCGATCATGCCTCCTCCACTCTGATAAGGGGGCATAGCATCCAGCCACTTTTCTTTTCCGTAAAGAACTCCTATACCAGTATCTGCATATATTTTATGTCCAGAAAAAGCAAAAAAATCACAATTAAGCTCTTGGACGTCAACAGGGAGATGCTGTACTGCTTGCGCGCCATCAATCAGAATCGGAATATCCGCGTCACTTGCTATCTTGATTATCTCTTTGACGTTATTGACGGCACCCAGAACATTTGAAACATAAGTCACGGAAACTAATTTTGTTTTATTTGTTATTAAAGTTTTCAACTTATTGATAAGCAGAACTCCATTGTCATTAAAGGGAATAACCTTAAGAACAGCTCCTTTGCGCTGGCAGAGTCTCTGCCAGGGAACAATGTTTGAGTGATGTTCCATCTCTGAAATGATGATTTCGTCTCCTTCATTTATAAATGTACTGCCAAATGAATCCGCCACTAGGTTTATGGATTCTGTGGTCCCGCGGGTAAAGATTATCTCATGAGCGGAAAAAGCGTTAATAAAGTTTTTTACTGTTTCCCTAGCATTTTCGTACTCAGCACTGGCTTCTTCGCTCAAGGAATAAGCTCCGCGATGAATATTGCTGTAGCCTTCTGTACAGAACTCAATGATCTTATCCAGCACCACTCTGGGTTTATGGGTGGTGGCTGCATTATCCAAATACACCAGAGGCTTTCCGTGAATTTTTTTCCTCAAAATGGGAAAATCTTCACGTACGGCCTCTAAGTCTATCATGGAGAGTTCTCTTCTTTTTTATACAATTGAATTACAGAAAACCAATTATTTTTATCTGTAAACCTGTTCTTAATTTCCAGCCCAGAAGCTGAGGCAAGTTTATTGATAGAGTGATTTGTATATTTATAGGAGTTTTCAGTGTGGATGGTTTCTCCTTTCCTCATAATGATTTTCTTTGGTAAATAGGCACAGGAAATCTCTATATCTTTCTTAGCTTTCAGGTGCATTTCAATACGGGGATGCTCCTGGTTATAAAATGCTACGTGCTCAAAGTCCTGGGGTTTCAAATCTGTGCCTATCAAGCTGTTCACAACATTTAAGATATTCCGGTTAAAGGCTTGTGTAACATTCCTGCTGTCATTGTAGGCTCTTTCCAAGATTTCTCTGTTCTTAACCATATCGACGCCAAGAAGCAGACCGCTCCCCGAATGCATGACTTCACTCAGGTTATTCATAAATTGTGTGGCTTTCTCCTGGCTGAAATTCCCAATGGTGCTTCCAAAAAAACAGAATAGACGCTTAGTGCGGGTTGGAATAAGTTTAAGCTGTCTGGTGAAATCAGCCACTATTCCCTGAATTTTTAAAGCAGGGAATTTGTTTAATAGGGTGTTAGCTGATTTCTTGATAGCTGACTGACTTACATCAACCGGGATATACTTAACTGACTCTATGCATTCAGAGGGCATAGCTTTAAACAGAATAGAAATCTTTGAATAATCGCCACTGCCCAGCTCAATAATGTCCAGGTCTTTCATTTTGCTGGCTGTATTGTGAGCAACTTCCTGTAATATTGATTTTTCGGTTCGGGTAAGGTAATACTCCGGCAATCTGGTAATTTCTTCAAACAGTTTTGAGCCAACTGCGTCGTAAAAAAACTTGCTTGAAATGTGTTTCTTATGAGATGTTAGGCCTGCAATAATTTCCCTTCTAAGGCTGTCCTTTCCGATCTTTGGTAAAAAATTGAGCACTGGAACTCGGGAATCCTTAAAGGAGTTTTCCTGGTCCAAAATCATCATCAAAGTCTATCCTTGTCTTGTCAAGATAGAGACCGAGTCGGATGTCTCAAAGGGATTTTTATCATCAAAACTCCATTCAAACCAGCCGCCGTCAAAAACAGATATATGAGGCCATCCCATCAACCAAGCATTAAAAAAGGCTTCGCTTGCCCGCCAGCCGGTGCCACAGTAGAAAGAATTTTGTTTTTCGGGAGTGATTCCTACCTCTGCCCACATTTTCTCTATCTCATGGTATTCTCGGGTAGTATGGTCCAGATTTCTATAATTCTCCATGTGATAGGCATCGCTTCCGCAGTTGCCAAAGACTGCTCCTGGAATACGGCCCTTTTTCTTAATATAGTGATAACCGCTCACTTCACCGATAAATTCTCTCCAGCTGCGTACGCTCACAAGATTTTTATTTTCAGACTTTAAAATTTTCTTTGCTTCCGAAATATCCACAGCCAGCTCAGGACAACATGGAATCACTGCCCCAAAATCTTTGACAGGTTGCTTTTCTGTTTCTTGGGTTGTGGTATCAAATCCTTCATCAATCCAAGACTGCAGTCCGCCGTTCAGCACACGAACATC
The DNA here is from genome assembly GCA_964445575.1 of uncultured Eubacteriales bacterium. Classification (GTDB taxonomy): domain Bacteria; phylum Acidobacteriota; class Aminicenantia; order Aminicenantales; family Aminicenantaceae; genus WJMT01. The sequence goes on along the minus strand of CAYULB010000003.1, from coordinate 81,867 downwards.
TTTAACTCCTGCATACATCATAATAAAGGCACACCGGAAAGCTCCCAGTTGTCCCGCACTGCTTCCGGGAAAAGGATCTCTGTTGTCAGGAAATGCGAACTTTCCATAAAGAATAACCGTGGTGTCATGAGTGATGCCCAAATTTTCAAGCGCTTTTTTAATCTCTTCAGGGGACCGGCGGTTCCAGGTCTCGGGAGATTCCAGAGAATTTGTGTCTAGATCAACTGCTCCCGGAATATGTCCTTCTTCATATACTCTCCTGTTTTGATAATGGGTCTGGCATAAAATATATTTATTGTTATTATACTCTGGGGCAGTTCCGGTCTGAATTAGATCATGGAGCCATCGGGCCGAAACCAGATGAGAAGATCTTGCCAGAGATTTCATGGGCAGGCGGGCATCAGCACTCCACTCATTCACGAATTGGGGATAAACACTGATTTTATGGTATCCTGCTTTTATAAACTGTCGGCCGACTTTTTCTGCCTTCCCTTTATAGTAACCGTACAAAATCAGATCATTTTCAGGTTTGATTTCTTTTGACTTAACTATATCGAACCAATCAATGTAATCTGCCCATTTTGCTGGCAGACTTCTGGCCCCTTTGATATGTCCCCCCCGTGATTCCTTTTGAAGCTTCCAGCCGTTGTAAGCATCAATCGGACGGACATCGATTATAGATAGATTTTCATCCTCTAATCGGTCTAATAACTCTTTGGTGAAAATCTCTTTCATTTGATCAGCAATGATCAGATAAAATCAAAGCTCCTTGTGAAAAAAGTCAATCCCTTTGCATTTTTATCAATGCCGTGATAAAAGTCAACTTTTTCTGTGATTTATAATCTTATTTATAAGAGTGCTGCAGCTGATTTATTAGCCTGACCTATTCATAAAAAAATGGCGATGTTTTCATTATTAATTTCATTTTAGCGATATTCAAGATTTTTTCCAAGAACAATGATTTGAATATTTTTCATGTTTTTGTTTTTATTTTAATCGCCATTTTTTTACCTTACAGGCAAGCCGAACGTACTAATGATACCCTCCTGCATTGAAAATGTGTTCTATATGATTTTTCTTCCGCTAAATTTTCGAGTTCTTTATCAAACTTTCATAATATTTCTCCTTTTTTATTGAGAGCATAAAAGGAAGATTTTTCAACCATAAAATCAGTAGGGATTGAATGGTTAGAGATTTTTAGACTGAGAAACAAAAAGAAGACTACCGCGGCTGCTGAGAGAAGCAAAAACAGGATAAAGGAAACCTTTAATCAGTGAATGATGATTCAATCAATTCTGGTGTTATTTTTTCTTAAGGATGGAGGAGGCAGCGATGTTGGCGATTTTGCTTCGCAGAGAGAGAACAGAACCTTGGTCATCCGGATGTACACGGTTAGTGAGAAGGATGATATAGAGCTGGGTTTCAGGGTCGATCCACAGGGAAGTTCCTGTGTAACCGGTGTGGCCGAAAGAGTGGGGGCCAAAAAGGTCTCCTCCACTGGAAGAATACGCTGAATCTAAATCCCAGCCCAGCCCACGGCCTGAAAAATAAGCCTGTCTGTAGATTTCAATCATGCGTTCCACTCCCAGAGGACTCAGGATTCTAACTCCCCTGTAGATGCCTTTATTTAAAAGCATTTGGGCAAATAAGGACAGGTCCTGAGCTGTAGAAAACAATCCAGCGTTTCCTGAGATTCCCCCCAGGAGCCGTGCCAGAGGGTCATGTACCAGTCCTTTTAGGGACAAATGTCCTGTAACTTCTGTGGGAACACATTTGTGTTTTAGCTCATCAGGAGGATTAAAAAGAGTGTGGTTCATGCCCAGAGGAATGAATATGTTTTCCCTCGAAAACTCAGCCACATTTTGTCCGGTGATTTGTTTAATGATGTAGGAAAGGCAGATAAATCCCAGACAGGAGTAGTGAAATTCTTCACCGGGAGGGTTTGTTTTATCTTGAGAGGCGATAAAAGCGATCAAGTTTTCTAAGGTACAGAAGCTCCCAAAGTTATGGGTGATGTCTCTGCTTGATAGGTAGGGAGGAAGGCCTGAAGTGTGGGTTAAAAGATGCCATATTCTGGCATCTTCTCCTGGCTCTCCTTTTTCATCTATAAAAGATTTGAATCCGGGAATATAAGTGCTTACTTTTTCTCTCAGATGAATCTGGCCTCTCTCCACCAGGATCATAATAGAGGTGGCTGTGGCTATGGGTTTGGTCAGGGATGCCAGGTCAAAAATCATGTCAGACTTCATGGGTTGAGGTACAGGCGTCAATTGGGAGTAACCATAGGTTTTAGAGAATAAAACCCGGTCTGTTTTCCCTACTAGAACCACGGCACCAGGAATGTCCTTGTTTTCCATAGATTCAGTGATGACTTCATTGATTCTGAGAAGATGTTTTTGGGATATTACTTTTTCATCAGGTTTGACTTCAACAGTCTTTTGAGTTTGACAGTGGAGAAAAAGCAGAACCAAGAAAATAAGAAGTATATGATTTAATCTTCGCATGATTCTGTATTCATTATAGGGATTCATCTGGCAATAGGGAAGAATTTATTGATTATTCCCTGTAAAAATGGTAAAAAACAGTTTAACAGTATTCACTTCTTATCTTGAAGAAAGCTTTTTATAGAGAATTCAGAAAGATAAAAAGAGATAAATTCCCCGCTTATGGGAAAATCCCATTATAAAGGTGAAAGAATGGCTTTGTGTTTATTGAATTCAGTTCGGTGGGGCAGAACGAGCTTTGATGGAGTTCACATTGTTTGACCAGGTCATTGATTTGTTATCCAGCCTTTCGCATACCCATTTAAACATTTTAGTGCTTTTGGGATTGGCTTTATTTGGAGGGACTTTTGGGGGGCGTTTATTTCAGAAGTTGCGAATCCCTCAGGTAGTTGGGTATATCGCTGTGGGGATTGTTTTAGGTCAGACTGGAGCAAGTATAGTTAATGAACAGGTTGTGGAGTCTTTTCAGATTTTTAATTATTTTGCTCTGGGATTAATCGGTTTTACCATTGGAGGAGAATTAAAAAGAGAAACCTTTCAAAAGTACGGAAAGCAGATCGTCACAGTGCTGTTATTTGAAGGAACAGCAGCTTTTGTTTTGGTTGCTGTTTTAATAGGAACTGTTGGGAGTTTGCTGTTGGAAAGTTCTCAAGTGGCATGGGCTCTGGGCCTGCTTCTGGGGGCGATTGCTTCGGCCACAGCACCTGCGGCCACCTCTAGTGTGATATGGGAATATAAATCTAAAGGTCCGTTAACCACTACCATTCTTGGTATTGTGGCCATGGATGATGGGCTGGCTCTTTTACTTTTTGCGGTAGCCTCCAGTGTAGCTGGTTTGATATTGGGAAATGGAAGCACTGGTTTGCTGGGAACATTTATCTCTCCCTTTTATGAAATAGCCGGATCTGTATTTATTGGGGGATTTTCTGGATTTGTATTGAGCAAGATACTAAAGAGACACAGTGAAAAAGACCGGGTGCTTGCCTTTTCTATTGGGATTGTGCTTTTGGTACTGGGGACAGCGCTTCTTTTTGAGTTTGATATTCTGCTGGCTTCCATGTCTCTAGGGGTTACAGTGGTGAATTTGACTCCCAGAAAAAGTCAAGATATGTTCAATCTTCTGAGGGGTTTCACTCCTCCTATTTATGTTTTGTTTTTTGTTCTGGTGGGAGCAGAATTGAATCTAAGTTACATGAGTGTCCCTCTGATTCTAATGGTAGTGGTCTATCTTGTGGGGAGAACTGCAGGTAAAATGGCAGGTTCCTCACTGGGGGCTCGTGTTTCCCATGCTTCGAAATCAGTCCGTAAATATCTTCCAATGTGTCTTTTCAGTCAGGCAGGAGTGGCCATTGGACTTTCGATTTTAGCAGGTCATATGTTTCCAGGTGAAGTCAGCAATGCCATTGTCATCATCATCATTTCAACTGTATTTGTCCTTGAGCTCACAGGGCCGCCTTTTGTTAAAATGGCTATTGTTAAAGCCGGAGAAGCAGGGTTGAATATAACTGAAGAGGATTTGATTCGAAAAAGCAAAGTAAAAGATATCATGGATAAGAATCAACCTCTAATTTATGAGAATATGTGTTTAAGTAACATTTTAGAAATATTCAGCAACAATGAAAATCTATACTACCCCGTAGTAAACCATGAGAAGCATTTGATGGGGATTATCTCCATTGACCACCTGAAAAAAACCTTTATGCTCCAAGGACTGAACGAGTTCCTGTTAGCTTATGACTTAATGGAACCTGTGATTGCTGTGGTTCATCCGGATACCTCTATGACTGAGGCAAAAGAGGAAATGGCAAGGAATCACATTGAATGCCTTCCGGTTGTTTCTAAAGACAACAAATTAGTTGGATTTGTAGAGTCCCGCTCTATTCAGAAACTTATATCTCAAAAAATAGCGGAATTGGATCGGAAATCCAGGGAACTAGAAGCCCCTCAATCAAGCTAGATTGTTTCTCAAGCTGGATTATTCACACGCCAAGATTTTAAGAGCACAATGAAATTCAGGGGCGGCTGGGGAAGCATTGAATTTTATTCTTAATACCTGTGTACAAACCACTGGCCGGTATCGATTTTGTTCTGAATCAGTTTTAGAGCGATTTTAATATAACCTCTTCGAGTCAGGGGAACCAGCATGCTCAGCCCCATGAGGTCTGTGATAAACCCAGGGGTGAGAAGCGTGAATCCTCCAATAAGAATAAAAAGTCCCTCTAGTAACTCTCGACCAGGAGTCCGGCCTTGTTCCATGGCTAAATTTATCTTTTGAATCACTTTAAATCCCTGACTGCGGGCAAGATAAGCTCCTATGATTCCCGTTATGACGATAATAAAGATGGTATTGAGCGCACCGATCAATCCCCCGATTTTTATCAGGATATAGAGTTCAACCAATGGGATTAAGGTGAATAAAAGCAGAAGCCTAAAAAACATTCTGTCTACTTCCCTTTATTTTTTTGCATTTTTTTTAGAATATCTTTGACTTCGGATTGTTTAGGGTCAAGTTTAAGTGATTTTTTAAATAATTCTATGGCGTGTTCCTTTTCTCCGTATTTGAGATGAATCCTTCCAGCTTTTGTGTGGACTTCTGCGTTTTCCGGGAATAATTTTAGAGCGATGTCTGTGAGCAAAAGGAGTTCTTCTGTTTTTTCTGCATCATCTAGCTTTTCAGCAAAAGCCAAAAAATGATCAAGGTTTATGGATTTTAAAGAATGGGATTTTTTATAGAATTCAAGAGATTTTTCCTCATCATTTTTAAGCACAAAGCATTCACCAAGCAGGAGAAGAGCCGAGGGATTCTCCGTGTATACAGAAACGCTTTTTTGTAACAGGTCCATAGCAGTGTCAAGCTGGTTGTTTCGAATAAGCGAGTAGGCGGCTCTTGTAATTTCTTCAGAAAAGTCCGGGTATATACTAGATTCTTGAGAAATTTGTTTCAGTTTTTTCAGCAAAGCATCGAAATCAGTTTCTGTGGTGATTTGAAGGGTGCGGAGGTCTTCTGTGTAAGAGCGGTTCCATTCTTCCTGGAGTTTTTGAGCCAAATCAATGATTTCATTTCTGAATCTATAATCAGAAGCCAGCTTGATGTAGTCGGAGAAAAATGAAAGGGGACCTGATTGATGGTATTTAATGAGTTGGGGTTTTCCGTAAGCTTTTTCAAGATAGTGGGCCATGTGAGCGCCCATTATTATAAAGGGTTTTCCTTCTGAAGAATGAATTCCGTTTTTTAATTTATTTATGGCTTCTTCTAAATTTGTTTGAAAAGTCTTTTTTCTGGCATATTTGTTGAAGTAGTCAAAAGACCTACTGATTTCCTTTTGATTTCCTGCAGCCTTGGTTCCAAAGAATTCATATCTGCTGATTCCATAGTCAAACACTTGGGAAAGGGCGTTGTAAACTGCTTGTTCATAAGGGTCTTTAACAAAAGCTTTGGAGTTTAAGTCCTGGTTTAAGATAAGTTCAGACAGAACATTAACATAAGGTGAAAGGTTTGCTTTTTCTAGATTGGCTGCTACGACTATTGCAAAATTTTCAGTAGGAATGATACGCAGCTGAGTTCGAGTTTCAGGCTGAGATCCGCTGTGGCTGACTTTAAAATGGCCTTTCAAAGGAGACACCCTCCATCCCATTCCATACCAGGTTGATTGACCTTCCTCAGTAGCCATAGATTGGAAAGCTTTTTCCCATGTTTCTGGTTTTAATATTTTATCTTCACAAACACCTTTTGCGTATTTCAAAAGGTCAATCACAGTGGAACGGGTTCCTCCGGCTGCAAACCGGCTGGATATGTCAACAAACTCGGAATTTTTAATCTCTCCCTTAATAAGGCGGTATCCCCGGACTCTATGGGGAATTATATCTACGGGAGAGTCCATTCTAGAGTCATTCATTCTTAAGGGTTTAAATATAATTTCTTTGATATACTCTCCATAGGACTGACCAGAGGCTTCTTCAATCACCGCTCCCAGCAGATTGAATCCATAACTGGAATAATTGTATTTTGTTCCAGGTTCTGCCACCAACTCAAAGTCTTTAAATACAGAGACAGCCTGTTCAGTATTCATTGGGTGCTTGAAATGACCTTCCTTATCATAATCTTTGTAATGGCTGATTCCTCCCAGATGGCCCAGAAGCTGACGCACTGTGACCGGCCATTTTTTTTGAGGAAAGTAGGGAACATAAGTCTGAACTTCTTTATCCAAGTCAATTTCACCATCTTCAACCAGCTTAAGGACTGCTATTGCTGTGAAGGTTTTTGACACCGAAGCCATGCGAAAAGAACTTTGAGGTTTGGCTTTAACCATGTTTTCCAGGTCTGAGTAGCCAAATCCTTTGGCCCATGTGAACTCATCCTTCATGAATCCTATGGAAAGCCCAGGAATCCTATCTGTCTTCATCTTTTTTTCAACATATTGTTCAAATTTTTGTATGGCCTCCCCAAAATCCTGAGGGTTTTTTTGAGAGCCTAAATCCGCGTATTGATATGGATTTATCCAGAGAGAGACAATGAGAATTAAAAGGAAAACCTTAACTTTTTTAGACATTTTTTCCTTCCATAAGTATGATTTGAATGAAGATTGACATAATTTTATATAATACACATTTTGGCATTGAAATGAAATTGATAACCAGAGAGGATTTCTTTGGAATAAGGTTTTTTCTCTTTATCCCTCAAATATGATAAAATATTTGCGATTGAGTGATATTTTTCTCGATAGATCAATAATTTCATGATGGTACAAACAAAGGCCTATCCAAGAGTGCATATCGGGACTTCAGGCTGGCATTACCCGCATTGGAAAGGCCTGTTTTATCCAGAAGAAATCCCGGAAAGAGAGTATCTGAATTATTATGCCCAGCATTTTTATACGGCTGAAGTCAATAATACATTTTACCAAGTGCCCCAGGAAAAAACCCTTAAGCAGTGGGTTCATAAAGCGGGGCCAGGATTTGTTTTTTCTGTTAAGGCCAGCCGCTACATCACCCATATGAAAAAACTGAAAGACCCTCAGGAACCTGTGAAAAATTTTTTAAACAAAATAAAGGTTTTGGAAGAATCATTAGGTCCTATCCTTTTTCAACTTCCTCCCAAGTGGAAGAAGAATAGGGAAAGATTGAGGTCATTTTTAGAGTTTCTTCCCACTGAATTTAGGTTTGCTTTTGAATTCCGTAATCCGGACTGGTTTGCGGATGATATCTATGAACTTTTAGAAAAAAACAATGCTGCTTTCTGTGTCTATGACTTTAACCGCCGGCAGTCTCCCCAGAAAGTCACATCTGACTTTGTTTATATCCGGCTGCATGGACCAGACGGAGCGTATAAAGGAAAGTATGATGACCAAAGTTTATCCCAATGGGCTGAAGTAATATCCCTTTGGAAAAAACAGGGGAAAGATATCTTTTGTTATTTTGACAATGACCAGCTCGGTTACGCTGCAGAAAACGCTCTCAAGCTTAAGGGAATGATAGGAGGAGATTGAACCATGCCTGTTCATAACAACGATATTGCTGAGATTTTTAATAAAATCGCTGACCTTCTGGAAATAAAAGGAGATAATCAGTTTCGCATCCGGGCCTACCGCGATGCTGCCCGAACTATTGGCGGTTTGTCCAAAAACGTTTCCGTTTTAGTTGACGAGGGAAAAGAGCTCACTGAACTTCCCGGCATTGGCAAAGACCTGGCCGGAAAAATAAAGACCATTTTAAAAAAAGGGACCCATCCACTTCTTGAAGACTTGAAAAATGAGATCCCAGAAGAACTCAGTGGATTGATGAAAATACAGGGAATGGGAGCAAAAAAAGTAGCTGTCCTTTACCATAAATTAGGTATAAAGTCGGTTGAAGATTTGAGAAAAGCGGCTGAGGAACATAAGATTCAAAGCCTTCCGGGGTTTGGAGAGACAACCGAAAAAAATATTTTAGATGAATTGGAAAGAGACAAAAGCGAGAAAAAGCGGTTTAAACTTTCCGTAGCTGAGCAGATGGTGAATCCGTTTCTTGATTATTTAAAAAGCGAAAAAAAAGTTAAGTCCATTGAGATTGCAGGAAGTTTTCGGAGGAGAAAAGAAACAGTGGGAGACATTGATATCCTGGCCACCTGCAAGAGAGGATGTAAGATTATGGACCGGTTTGCTAAATATGAAGATGTGGAAAAAGCTATATCCAAAGGAGAAACGCGTTCTTCAGTTGTCTTGAAATCAGGGCTCCAAGTTGATCTCAGAGTAGTGCCTCAGGTTGCTTTTGGGGCAGCTCTACATTATTTTACCGGCTCTAAAGAGCACAACATCGCAGTCCGGAAGATCGCTGTCAAAAAAAATTATAAGCTCAATGAATATGGGGTTTTTAGAGGAGATGACCGAATCGCGGGAAAAACAGAAAAAGAAGTTTATGACAGAGTAAACCTTTCTCATATAGAACCGGAATTAAGAGAAAACCGGGGAGAAATTGAGGCTGCCAAAAACAGAAGCCTGCCTCGATTGGTCACTCTGGATGATATTCGGGGGGACCTTCATATGCACACCAATGCCACTGATGGCCGCTATTCTTTAAAAGAGATGGTAAAAAGAGCAGAACAAAAAGGATATGAATATATAGCAGTATCTGATCATTCTCAAAAAGTGACTGTTGCCAATGGATTGAACTCAAAGAGGCTGAGAAAACAAATTGAGGAGATAGATAAAATCCAGGATGAATTTAAAAATATCCGGATTCTTAAATCCATTGAGGTTGATATACTGGAAGACGGTTCTTTAGACCTTCCTGATGAAGTTCTAAAGGAACTTGATTTTCGGATTTGTTCCGTTCACTATAGAATGAATCTTTTCCAAGATAAACAGACCCAGCGTATTCTCAAGGCCATGGACAACCCGTATATGAATATTTTAGGTCATCCCTCGGGCCGGCTGATTCATGAGAGAAAACCTATGGAACTGGATATGGAAAAAATTATGAAAGCAGCAGAAGAGAGAAATATCTGTTTTGAAATAAATTCTTACCCAGACCGGCTGGACCTGAATGATGTTCACTGCAAACTGGGAAAAGATATGGGGATAAAAATAGCCATTACCACTGATGCGCACTCTCTGGATGACCTGGATTTAATGCGGTTTGGGGTAGGACAGGCCAGAAGAGGATGGCTGGAGCCGGAAGACATCATAAATACTCTTCCCTGGAGTAAACTAAAAAAATATTTTGAGCGCAAATGACCTGAAAGTTCAGGATAGATAAAAGGAGTCTCCCATGGATTTTAAACACAATCCAACAACTGATTTCCATGACATTGAAAAATTTTCCAAAAAAGAAGCTGAGAAACAGGTCAAGGCTTTGCGCGAAGGAATCGAATATCATAATTATCTGTATTATGTAAAGAATCAACCAGAAATTTCTGACAGCACGTACGATAAGCTGTTTAAACGTCTGCAGGAGTTGGAAGAGGCTTTTCCTGAACTCCAATCTGATACGTCTCCGACTCAAAAAATCGGGGCTCCTCCTTTGGATAAATTAAAGAAGGTCAGACACACTGTTCCCATGCTCAGTTTGAATGCAGCTCTGAAAAGAGAAGAAGCTTTGGATTTTGATGATTTTGTTCGCCGCCGTACTGGAAAAGAGCAGGTCACCTATGTGGTGGAACCAAAATTTGATGGTCTTTCGGTTGAAATTGTTTATGAAAAGGGGCTTTTTAAATACGGGGCAACCAGGGGAGACGGCCAAACCGGAGAAGACCTCTCAGAAAACATCAAGACCATAGGGGCTGTTCCTCTCCGCCTACAAAAAGGAAACTCCCGCAAAATTCCTTCTTTTCTGGCGGTGCGGGGAGAAATATTCATGCCTAAAAAAGCTTTTCAAGAATTAAATAAAAAGCGCATCGAGCTGGGAGAGAATCCCTTTGCTAATCCTAGAAATGCTGCTGCTGGGACTATGAGGCAGCTGGATTCAAAAAAAGTAGCTGACAAGCCTCTGGATATTTATTTTTATGAGATCTTAAACATTGAAGGGGACGAGTTTTCCTCCCATTGGGAAGTGGTTCAGCAGCTGCCTGAATGGGGATTGAAAACAGACCAGGATAACCGACAGTGCAAATCTTTCAAGGAAGTTGAAGAATATCGGGAGGAACTCAGACAGCGCCGTGATGAGCTGGAGTATGAAATAGATGGAATCGTGATAAAAGTCAATGATTATTCTCTGCGAGAGCAGCTGGGAACCCGCCAGAGAAGCCCCAGATGGGCTTTAGCGTGGAAGTTTCCTCCGAAAAAAGAAGTCACTGTTTTGGAAGATATTGTGGTGCAGGTAGGCAGGACCGGAATGCTGACTCCGGTTGCACTTTTGCAGCCAGCGGAGGTAGGAGGGGTGACAGTCAGCCGGGCTACTCTTCATAATGAGGAGGAAGTCCATTCAAAAGATGTCCGTCCAGGAGATAAAGTCAGGATTGCTCGGGCCGGAGATGTCATTCCAGAAGTAGTGGAGAGAATTAAAGAGAAGGGCAAAAAAAGAGGAAAGAAATTCTCTATGCCGGATAAGTGCCCGGTTTGCGGTTCAGAGGTATTCAAAGAAAAAGCCTATTATTTTTGTTCAGCAGGATTGACCTGCACAGCCCAGTTAATCGGTCATATTATGCATTACGCTTCCCGGGATGCCATGAACATAGAAGGCCTGGGAGAGAAAATTGTCAGAAAGTTGGTCGAAAAGGAAATGGTAAAAGATGTTGCTGATTTGTACCACCTCACGGTTGAAGGCCTAAAGAAACTGGAAGGATTTGCCCAGAAATCTGCTGAAAAACTTTATCAAGCCATCCAAGAAGAAAAACAAGTGCGTTTAGACCGATTTTTATATGCTCTCGGAATTCGGCATGTGGGGCAGCATGTAGCCAGAGTGCTTGCCGGAGAGTTCAATACTCTGGATAACCTCCAGAAGGCAGATGAAAATGAACTTCAGGAAGTCCGGGAAGCCGGCCCTCAGATTGCACGCAGTGTGCATCATTTTTTCAAACAGAAGCAAAACCAGGAAGTTTTGAAAAGATTAGAAAAAGCTGGGGTCAGGGCTGTCCCCATGGAAACAAAAGAAAAACCCATTCCTTTAGAGGGTAAAAAATTTGTTTTTACCGGAAGCCTGGAAGAGTTCACTCGAGATGAAGCCAAAAGAGCAGTAGAAGACCTGGGAGGCCGTGCCACTTCCCGTGTCAGCAGTGAAACGGATTATCTGGTGCTGGGCAAGGAACCAGGAAGCAAACTGGATGAAGCAAAAAAGCAGAAAGTTAAAATCATTGATGAAAAGGAATTTAAAGAGCTGCTTCAACAATCAAAGTCATAAAAGATGAGGCACTATGCCGGAACTGCCGGATGTAGAAGTCTTCAGAAAATACATAAATAAAAAAAATCAAACTGAACAACCGGGAAACTTATTATTGCCCCCAATGCCAGCCATCTCCACAAGGATAAGAAAAGAATTCTCTTCTGCCTGGGAGATAGATCATTTTTTTGTTTTGATTAAATTCCTTTTTTTTAGGTTTTCTGTGACAAAGGGATAGGCTTCCAGTGCTTCCAGTTCAAGCTCTGCCTTGATGCCGTGTTTTTTAAGATTCATATTTAATTTTTCAATTTCATGTGAATCAAACAGGTCACTCATCAGGGCAGGCCAGCTTCTTATCCCTTGCTCTTCTAAGGCTTTAAGTGCTCGGAAAGGATATGAAAAAAACTTTTTCTGGACACCTGTGATCTTTTCAAAAGAGTCTTCATCGGTTCCTTTCAGGCAAACTCTGATGTTAAGATTGGCAAAACAGAGTTTTTCAATAAGGTCTGGACGGTGCCCTAAAAAAAATCCATTGGTTTCTAGGACAAAAATGCCCTGGGGCATGTTTTTAAAGATAATTTCAAGCACTTTCCTCAGGTGCTGGAGCGAGTTTTCTCCAATAAGGGGTTCTGCTCCGCTGACCCGGAATAGGCGGAATCCTTTTTTGCGGGAGATTTGGATAAGCTGTGAAGCTACCTGCTGAGGTGAATAAAAATTTTTAAAGCGCTGGGGATTGAGATTTCGGAAATAGTTCCAGCAGTAAGCACAAAGAAATTGACATCCCACAGCATCAGCAGTGGCGATTCCTCCGTAATAGGGAGCCGGTCTGAACCTGTAATACAGTCTTTTTTCTCCCCTCATAACCACTGATTTGACTTGCAGAGACCGCTGGAGAGGATCAAAAGGGAATTTTATTTTTTGTTCAGACATTAGAATTTGTAATTTATTCTTAGAAACTGAATGACTTTCACTGAACCAGAAGGAAAAGGATAATCCTCAAATTCTTGGAGGGTGATCCATCTGTATGTTTGAGGGTCCAGAGCAGGTATTTGTTTAAGTTCGCACTGATAAGCAAAGAGTGTGATTCGGAATAGGGTGTAGGAATGATTCACCTTAGTGAGAAATTTTTCTTTTGTTACTTTCTGTCCCAATTCTTCTTTTATTTCACGGGAGAGAGCCTGTTCAGGAGATTCACCGTCCTTTATTTTTCCTCCTGGAAATTCCCATAGGTCGGCCATAAGTCCTTGGGAAGGTCTTTTCTGGATTAAAAATCGGTCTCCCTGGATTATCACCCCTAAGACAGCTTTTATTTTATGGAAATTTTGTTTTTTGGTTTTGGGGATCGCTTCCTGGGTTCCCTCTTGAAAGGATTTGCAGAATTTCTGAACAGGACAGATGAGACAGGAAGGATTTTGTGGGCGGCAAATCAGGGCACCCAGCTCCATAAAAGCCTGGTTGAATGAGCTCGATTTTTTAGGCACAAAAAGAGATTGGTAAAAGGGCTTGAGAATTTTATCTAGGGAAGGGCTTGCTTCCTTGTGAAGAGCTTTCAGTCTCATGAGAATACGACGGATATTGCCGTCTAAAACAGGATAAGGCTGGTTAAAAGCAAAACTCAATACAGCGGCAGTAGTGTACGGACCAAGACCGGGCAGTTTTTTAAGGGTGTGGAATGAGTCGGGAAATTTTCCCTGATATTTTTCCATGATGATTTTTGAAGAGCGGTGCAGATTTTTAGCCCTTTGGTAGTAACCCAGTCCTTCCCAGGCTTTAAGGACTTTTTGTGCGGGGGCGCGGCTCAAAGAGGGGATGTCCGGAAACAGCTGTAGCCATTTTCTGTAGTAGGGAAGAACGGTCCGGACAGTGGTCTGCTGAAGCATCACTTCGGAAACCCAGATTTTATAAGGGTCGTTGGTTTCTCTCCAGGGGAGTTTCCGATGATGTTTCTGGTACCAAAGCAGGAGATTTTTCTGAAATTCTGCTTGTTCCTTTTTTGTGAGCATGAGTAGACTGTCTTATTCTATATTAAATAAAACAAGTTTTTAAGATATTACTTTGGCTTCAACGTTATGAACTTTATCAGGCCTTAAAACGGGCAGATAAAACTGTGGAAATGGCTGTTCTCCCCAGAAGTGGTCATGGACCTGGAGAACCAAAGCTGGCCAAAGCCGTGCTCAAGCTTCAACTTGAGTGGTTCTTAAAATATCTCAGTGAAAAATAGATAACGCAGGCTGATATATTTTCTGTTTTTTCCTCGAGCCAGGTCTTTTTTTATTTACGGGGCTTCCTGCGCATAAAGTTAGTGAAAACTAAAACTAAGATAATCAATACCAGGGAAATGACCAGTAACAAGACTAAAGAAATTCCTTCTTCTGGGATTTCAATTTGTTTTTCAAAAACAGGAAGCTCTATATGAGATGGCTTATCAGAACTTCGGTAAACCACATAAACAGGAGGAGGATCAAGGATTTCGGTTTCAGCATTGTTTTTGTCTGCGCCGGTCAGAGTCACACGGATGCGGTGTCCTTCATTAAACACGTTGGAGGTAGGCTGCATGTCAAAAACCAGTTCAACCGGTTCCCCTAGAGTCACAGGCTGAATATCTTTCTGAAAACTGCGGTGATAGGGAAGTTCAAAGTTATTATAGGGAGGCTGATTAAGCTCTCGGTGAGAAAGACGCAGCACTCCTTCTGTCAAGTAGTGAGAAAATCCATTCTCATCTACCTCTTCCAAATAAACAAAGATGTTTCCGTCTTTGCTTGAAGAACTCAGCCATAAGCGCACCACAGGGTGGCCGGTTACTTGAATGTCTTTTTCAAGAGGTGGTGTGGTATAAGTGAGTCCTTTTCGGTCATTGGAGGTCATGTCTGGATAATCAAAATCTCCTCCCACAGCATTGTCCCAGCGGGTAGCGGTTCCGCTTGAAGCGGAATAGTCAAGGGTATAGGGATCTGAAGCGGATTCTGATTGGGGGACTTCTGTATTCAGAATTCCGTCATTAACAGATGTGACACTTCCTGAAGGACCTGGGGAAAAATAATAATTTATAGAGCTGGTTTGAGGTAAAGGCCGCTCCTCTGCGGTTTCCCAGCGGTTCTGACCCGGATCTTCCATCACATGATACCGTATGGGGGGTTCATCCATAATGCCGTTGTCTATTCCTTTAAGCCAGTAATCAAACCACCGCAGCTGTTCAACCGCTAAAAGATCAAACTCATTCTTCCTGATTTCTTTGTTCCCGGGCGAGTGAGACCAGGCCCCCACCAAAAGTTTTTTAGGAGCTGAGAAATTTTCAAACATCAAAAAAGAATCTTTGGTAAAAGAATCAAACCAGCCTGCCCAAATGTACATAGGAATATCAGAAGCATTGATTTCTTTAATGAAGCCAGCTGGATGCCAATCTTGAAAGGGATAAGCTCCTGTGACAGGGTCTTGGTCATCCCTATATTTAAGGGAGGATACGATTTGGATGAGGGAGCGGTTCTTCTGGTGTTCTTTCAAGGCTTTTTTCAATAATTCTCCTTCTGGGTCTTCATCCACCGGAACGGCTCCGGGCTGGGTATCCAGCACCTGGGTTAATTCGCTCCAGGTTTGAAGAAAGTCATCCCGCAGCACTCCTCCGGGCGAACAGATTTCATAGAAATCAAAAAGGGCTACCATGGGAAAAATGGCTTTTAAATGGGGAGGTTTGGTTGAGGCAGCCATAAGTTGTGTTATGCCCAGATAAGAGCCACCGAACATGCCCACGTTTCCATCGCACCAGGATTGGGAAGCCAGCCATTCTGTTATCTCATAGGCATCCTGGGTTTCTTTCTGGGTGAAGATGCCCTGCCAGGTACCGAATGAGGCTCCAGAACCGCGGACATCTGCCGCTGCCGTAATATATCCATGCTTTAAAAGAGGGTGGAGATAAAAGGATTCAGCGGTGCTGTGTATGTTTCCCTCATCATCTCTGGAAGCGCGTCTGTATCTTGTATGGGTCCATACCACAGGGAGAGGTTCTTCCACGGGTTTTCCATCCACAGCCGGCCTTATAATATCAACAGCGATTTGCGTTCCGTCGCGCATGGTGAGGTATTGAGAAAACCTGACCCAGGAATCAAATCGTTCAGTGGAGTATCCTTGGTACTTACCAAAGGAAGAAAATTTTTCTTGTTCCTGTCCCAATAAAGTGCTGGAAATAATAAAAAAGACCACCAATATGGGTAGGAACACTTTATGGAAGAGGGATAGATTCAGAATTCTTTGATTCATAATCAGTACCTCCTTTCTAACCTGAACTATTCATAAAAAAAACGGCGATGTTTTCATTATCAATTTATTTTCAGCAATAGACAAGATTTTTTCAAGAACAATGTCTTAACATTTTTCTTATTTGAATTTTTTATTTTAATCGCTATTTTTTTACCATTGAGGCGAGCCGATCTCACGGCATCTGCTTCGTTACAGGGCATTCGCAGTGAAGGACCACGACTTCATGCTCTGATGCCTCGCATCTGCCGCAATCTTGACTCGTGAATAGTCCAGGTTAATTCGTTCAACATCTTTTCTTAATTATAATATGTTGAATAAACATTTCCTGTCAATAGGAGTGATTCTGTCCATAAAGTTTCTTTGTGAATTCTATCTGAATGCAACAGTCAGGCTTTGTCCTTTTTTGACCTAAAATAAAGTATGTGTTATTAAAGAAATTAGCTAATACCATGAAAAACAAAGCAGACCCTATCACTTCTGAAGTCATTTTGAATTCTTTCCGATCCATATCTGAAGAAATGAGTACATCTCTGGTTAGGTCCGCTTATTCCACCAACATTAAAGAAAGAAAAGATTGTTCTTGCGCTATTTTCAATAAAAAGGGACAGCTCATAGTCTTAGCGGAAAACATTCCCATCCATTTGGGTTCCATGCAGGGGTTGATGAGCAGAATCGGAAAAAGTAAAGAAGAATGGAATTTCAAACCAGGTGACATAATGATTGCCAACGATCCCTATTTAGGAGGAGGGTCCCATCTGCCGGATATCACTTTAGTGAAACCTGTTTTTTTTAAGAAAAATCTTATTGGATTCACCGCGAATATTGCTCACTGGACAGATGTGGGAGGACGTTCTCCAGGAGTGGGAACTGCAGGAGATTCTACAGAGCTTTTTCAGGAAGGAGTCCGCATACCCCCTTCAAGATTGGTTAAAGAAGGAGATTTTCAGAAAGACATGATGGAGATCATCCTCTCAAATATGAGGAATCGACCGGAAAGGGAGGGGGACCTCAGAGCACAGGTGGCTTCACTTAAGCTGGGAGCGAGAAGGCTTCTTGAATTGTATGAGACCTACGGCATAGAAAAAGTTGAAGAGGTTATTGCAGAGATATTTCATTATAGCCAGCATTGGCTGGAGAAAGCATTGTCAGAGATTCCTGAGGGGAACTATTCATTTGAAGATGTGATGGATGATGACGGAGTGAATAATAAGCGGCTCAGAATAAAAGCAGGTGTCAAAATATCGCATAAGCCCTTTCCCTCTATTGAATTTGATTTTTCCGGAACTGATCCTCAGGCTTCCGGGGGGATCAATATGGTATGGCAGGCTCTGCTGGCCACGGTCTATTATTCTGTGAAAGCTGTTATTGTCCCTGAGATTCCAATCAATCAAGGATTCATGAAACCCATAAAAATCACTGCCCCTCGGGGAACTCTGGTCAATGCTGAAGAACCTGCTCCAGTGGGGGGGAGAACTGATACAGCTCAAAGAGTTGTGGATGTGATAATGGGGTCTTTCTCAAAAATAATGCCAGAAAAAATCACCGCAGCCTCAAATGGAGCGACCACAGCGGTTATTTTTGGAGGAACAAAGTCATTATCAGGGGAAGATTTTGTGTATGTAGAAGCTCTGGGAGGAGGAATGGGGGCCAGAAAAGAAAAAGACGGTCAAGACGGAGTTCAGGTGAACATTACCAACACCTCGAATCTGCCCATAGAAGCTATGGAAATGGAATATCCTCTTCGCGTTCTCAAATATGAGCTTATTCCTGACTCTGGTGGTCCGGGGCGATTTAGAGGGGGCCTGGGAATCCGAAAACATGTTCAAGCCCTGGTACCCTTATTGTTTTCAGCCCACTCTGACAGGCACAAAGCATCTCCCTGGGGGCTATTTGGAGGGAAGCCGGGTGGCAGAGGAAGTTTTAAGGTCCATAGAAATTCAGGAAAAGAACAAAAATTAAGGTCAAAATCATCAGAAATACTGATTCAAAAAAATGAAGTGCTTAAATTCAAGACTGCAGGAGGCGGAGGTTACGGCTCTCCCCTTAAAAGAGCAGTTGAGCAAGTGAGAGACGATTTTTTAAATGGAAAAGTCACTCGTGCCAAAGCCCGGTCTGAATACGGGGTGGAGATTACCGAGAAAGGAGAGGTTGACACAACTGCCACTAGAAAGCTGAGAAAGAAAAAATCAAAAGAGGGAAAGCAATGATAAGGGCAGCTGTTGATATCGGAGGAACCTTTACAGATACCATCCTCTATGATGATAAAACAGGAGAGTTTTGGAAGTCAAAAGTCAGATCTTCACCTGAAAATCCTGAGGAAGCCTTTATTAAAGGACTCACCAAGGTTCTTTGTGAGGCAGGGAAGAAAATATCAGCTGTTAAAATCATTATACACGGGACTACCATTGTGACCAATTCTTTATTGGAAGGGAAGACTTCCAAAATCGGATTGATAGTCACTCAAGGTTTTAAAGATATTTTAGAAATCGGCCGGCAGCAGCGTCCTGATTTGTATGATTTGATGGAAGACCGGAAAATCCCTTTGGTTCCAAGATATCTTGTCAAGGAGGTTCAAGAGAGAATTACTGCTGATAAGAAAATTCTTCTGTCTCTAAACAAGAAAGACGCAGAAAGAAAATTAAAAGAACTGAAAAATGAAGATATTGAAGCGTTGGCCGTGGTGCTTATTTTCTCCTTTAATGTGCTAGAACATGAAACTGAGATTAAGAAAGCAGCCCAAAAAATATTAGGCGGAAAGCCAATATACCTCTCCCATGAAGTCTCTCCAGAATTTCGTGAGTATGAACGAGCATCCACAACGGTTATAGCTGCAGCGGTTGCTCCTAAAGTAATAAATTATCTAAGAGCCATAAGAGAGAAACTAAGCTGTGCAGGAGGGAAATCCATACCCCTGGCCATTATGCATTCCGGAGGAGGGGTATCAGATCCAGAACGGGCTGAAGACAAGCCTCATACTCTTATTGAATCAGGCCCTGCCGCAGGTCTGATCGGAGCTTTGAATCTGTCCAAGAAGCTTGGAATGGATAAAGTGATTGCCTTTGATATGGGTGGGACCACTGCTAAAGCCGGGATGATACGAAACAATGTTCTTGCTTATACTCCAGAGTATGAAGTTGGAGGAGAGCTTCACTCGGGGGGGAGGCAGAAAGGAAGCGGATATACTGTGAGGACTCCCATGATAGATGTGGTTGAATGCGGAGCTGGGGCGGGAAGTATTGCCTGGATTGATAAAGGAGGGCACATAAAAGTGGGCCCCCAAAGTGCTGGAGCTTATCCGGGTCCGGCAGGTTACGGGAAAGGAGGAGAAAACCCGACTGTGACAGATGCCCATCTTCTGCTGGGAAGACTTTCCCCTACAAATTTTTTAGGAGGGGAGATGAAGCTGGAAAAAAAGCTGGCACATGAAGCCATCTCAAAGAAGCTGGGTGGTCCCATGAACATGAGTGAGGTTGAATCTGCATTTGGCATTATTTCCATTGCCAATGCCAGCATGCTGAGGATACTTCGCCTTTTATCCATTTCTCGAGGGCATGACCCGAGAGATTTTACTTTAATAGCTTACGGGGGGGCAGGGCCTCTTCATGCTTTTGAGTTAGCTGAAAGAATGTCTATATCCCGAGTGGTGATTCCTAGAATGGCAGGATTGTTTTCAAGCTTGGGGCTGCTCTTTGCTGACATGAGCACAGATTTTGCCGAGACTCTCATGGTGAGCTTAGAAAAAAATAGAGAGCAAATAAATGAGGGTTTGTCTTCTCTTAAGAAGAAGAGCCAAAAATGGTTTGAGGAACACCAGGTTTTAGAAAAGAACCAAAAAGTGCTAATCAGTGCAGATATGAGATTAGCCAAACAGAACTATGAATTAAATATCAGTATGCCTGCGCATTTCTTGTCAGAATCAGATATTGCGAATACAAAATCAAAGTTTCATGAACAGCATGAAAAGATATACGGACACAAAGCTCCTGAAGAAGAAATCCAAGTGGTCAATTTAAGGATAAAAGCCCTTGAGGTCAGAAAGAAGCCTGCATTCAATAACATTGAGAAAGTCGGAAAAAACAAATGTCCCGGACATAAAGAATTGAGAAAGGTGTGGATCGGGGATAAAAACTTGGAATGTCGGATTTATGAAAGAGACAGGTTGATGTGCGGACATTTAATAAAAGGGCCTGCAGTGATTGAAGAGAGAGAGTCAACCACTGTATTTGGACCGGCATGGAAAGCTGTAGTCGGGAAATTTGGAAATTTGATTTTGACAAAACAATGTAAATAGTTAAGAGTAGAAAACATGAAGAGTAAAAAGAAAAAAGACCAGGAAGAATTAATTGACCAAACTGCGAATACTTCTGTAACAGGTTTGGTTGAAGAAAAACCAAAGAAAGCCTATCTTTTTTTTCTGTCAGGTCCTTTAAAGGGGCAACTTTTTCCTCTCACGGAAGGAACCATTTTTATTGGCAGGCAGCAGGATTCGGATATTGTGATCAATGATAAACGGATTTCAAGAAAACATCTGAAATTAGAATTGAAGGGCGAAAAAGCTTTCATAGAAGACCAGGGAAGCACCAACGGAACTTTTGTCAATGGCGAAAAAATAAAGAAAAAAACATTGAAGCAGAATGACAAGATTCATCTGAGTCCTCTCACTATTTTTAAGTTCTTTTTTGCTGATGAAGACGAGAAAGTGGCTATTGATGAACTGTATGAATTAGGGGTCAGAGACCCTTTAACAGGGGTTTATAATAAAAGGTATTTTATAGAACGACTGAAAGAAGAAATGAGCCATGGGGAAAGATATGAAATTCCATTATCACTGGTCATGATTGATATTGACCACTTTAAAGAAATAAACGATAAGTACGGGCATTTAGCAGGGGACCATATTTTGATTAAATTGGCGGAATCAATAAAATCAGTGTGTAGGGAGTCTGATATTTTTGCACGATATGGGGGAGAAGAATTTTCAATAATCCTCAGAAATACAGATGAAAAGGGGGCTGGAGTTTATGCAGAAAGGGTTCGAGAAAAAATACAAAAGTCGCCTGTTTGCTCAGAAGGAAAAGAGATTAAAATAACAGTCAGCTTAGGAATAGCCTGCACCCAGGCAAAAAAAAGGTATCATGACTATAAGCAGCTTATTGAAGACGCTGACCGCTCTCTGTATCATTCAAAACAGTGCGGAAGAAACCGGGTAACCAAAACATCAGAAATTATAACCAGATAGACTAACAGGGGAGAGTAAAAAACACTTGACATCTTTATTTTGCTTTATAGGTCTTCCCATGGCAGAGAACACAAAAGACATTTTTCAGCCCAAGGTGGTCAGTATTTTTTCATGTTTTTCTTCCAGAGGGAAAAAGAGTAAAATCTGCTGAAGTTGACGGGGCGGAGGTAGATTATAAAGAGAGAACCGTGCAAAAAAGCAGATATGCTGATCTTAATGTCATTAAGAGAGATAAAATATTTGTTAAAATAAGGTTGACAGGGGATCAGTTTTAATGCAGGTCCTCAAGAGACCGCAGCAGGAGGGGCAGGATTAGATTCTCTGTAATGATAGTTATTGACCTTTCATTTCATTCTATAATATGATAAGTATCAAATAAGATTTGGAGTGTTCCTTATGGCCGGGGAGAAAAAGAGAAACCAAAATAGTTTCAACCAAAATTCTGAGAATTTTTCTAATTCCCAGACTGCGACTCTTGAAACACCTGTTTATGAATTAAAAAGGGGAATGAAATTTGCAGGCCGGTATGAAATCATAGAAGAACTGGGAAGAGGGGGAATGGGTAGAGTTTACCGGGTAGAGGACATCAAAATAAAAGAAGAAGTAGCTCTTAAACTCTTAAAGCCTGAAATCTCGATTGACAAAAAATACATTGAGCGGTTCAGCAATGAGATAAAACTGGCCCGCAGAATCTCACATAGAAATATCTGCCGCATGTATCATTTTGGGGAGGAAAGAGGGCTTTATTACATCATCATGGAGTATGTGCTGGGAGAGGATCTGAAGAGCACCATGAAAAGGGTAGGGCCCTTGAGTGCAGGGAAAGCGATTTTTATAGCAAAACAGATCTGTTCCGGTCTTTCCGAAGCCCATGCCCTTGGCATCGTCCATCGGGATTTAAAACCCCAGAATATCATGATCGATAAAGAAGGGAATGTGCGGATCATGGATTTTGGAGTGGCCCGTTTTGTAAAAAGCAAAAGCATTACAGATGCAGGAACAGTGATAGGGACCCCAGAATATATGTCGCCGGAACAGGCCTCTGCCAAAGACGTGGATAAGCGGTCAGATATTTACTCATTGGGGATTATTCTTTATGAAATGGTCACGGGACGCACTCCATTTTCAGGAGAAACAGCTCTGAGTGTTGCCATCAAACACAAAAGCGAAATGCCTCAAGAGCCCAAGAAACTTAATGACCAGATACCTGAAGAACTGAATCAATTGATTCTTAAGTGTCTGGAAAAAGATAAACAAAGTAGATATCAAGATACCAATGAGCTTCTGGAAGAACTTAAGAATATAGAAAAAGACATACCCACAACGGAAAGAGTCATGCCCAAAAGCAGACCTTTTACCTCAAAAGAGATCACAGTCAAGTTTAATATTAAAAAGGTTTTGGCCGGAATTTCAGTAGTCGCTTTAGCCGCTCTAATAGGTTTAACTGTTTGGAAGCTGATTCCCTTTAAAGGAGATTATAAAGGAGAGCTTCGGGATAAAACACTCGCAGGGGATATCCCTTTACAGAAAACGGATTATTTTGCTTTCGGAGAAAAGCTGATAAATGAAAATAAACTGGAAGAAGCTTTGAGCCTGTTCAGAAATGTATTGGATGAAGAGCCCCATAATCTGGAGGCGCGGGTGAGAATCGCTGAAATACTCGAGAAACAAGGAAAAACAGATGAGGTGGCTGAAGAATACAACAGAATGGTTGAAATAGATCCTTCTGACCCCAGGGCTTACCTGAAACTTGCTGAGATATTTGATAAAAAGGATGATTTAATGGGGGCACACTCCTTTTATAAAAAATATCTAGAAACAGCACCTCAGGATGAGCAGCACAATAAGATCGAAGAACGATTGAAAGAAATGGAAGCGAGCTTAAGTGCAGGGAAGACTGAAGAAAAAAGCAAGGAGAAAAGTTTAACGGGAGTTGATAAAACATCCCTGGAATCTGGAAAGAAACAAGTTTCTGCAGAAAAACCTTCAGAAACTAAAGTCACTCCTGAGGAATCAAAGAAGACAGAATCTGAAGAAAAAAAGCCTGAATCACTGACTCAAAAGACAGATACTCAACGTGAGGAAGAAGCAGTAAAGAGTGACGTGGGGTCAGAAGAGAAGGTTGATAAGGAGAAGGAAGCCCTCATTGCTGGTAAAATCGGTTCGGGGATCCGAGAGTTTGAAAAAGAAAATTATGAAGAAACCCTTGCAGTTATGTCTGAGGTTTTAAAGATTGATCCTGAGAATCCACAGGCAGAGGAATATTCAGTCTTATCCCAGCAGAAGATTGATGAAAAAGGCTTTCGAAGTATGGTGAAGGAATACAGCAATTCTCTGCAAAACAACGAACTGATTTCGTTCTACAGAAGGAACTGCACGTCTGAATTATTTCCTGAGATAAGAAAAGATGCGGAATGGCTCATGATGACTTATAAAGATTTGAAGAGTTTTGTATCAGATGTATCTGTCCGATTTGAGGATGAACACACAGCAGAAGTGAATATTTCTCTTATCATTACGGGCACTTCCAGACGAGATGGAATCCAACAAGCACTTTTTGAAGGGATCTACAAATGGAATATGATAAAGCAGCAGAGTGCCTGGAAAATTGCAGGAGTGAGTTCTCAACCCTCCAATAAGTAATGGAATAAGATTAAAGGAGGCACCATGAAAGCTATTCCTGGCATTAAGGTTTTAGGGGGACTGATCATAATTTTTGGACTTCTTTTCTCGGATGTTTCCTATGCCCAGGTTAAGAAAGTGCGGGTTATTGTAAAGAATTCAAGTATTAGAGTGGAACCTAATGTGCAGAGCAAGATTATCTCTTCTCCTCCTCTGGGGGCTGTTTTTGAAGTGATTGATAGGACAGGTGGCTGGTATAAAGTAAAACTCAATTCAGAACAATATGGACTGGGTGAGGGGTATTTGAATCAGATGTTTACTGAAGAACTGCAGGAGACAGAAAAGCCAAAAAAAGAGGAGGAAGAAAAACCTGTCACCAGGGAGAAAGAAGAGAAGAGAGAAGAATCTCAGGTGGAAAAAGAACCTGAGAAGCCAGAAGTCGCTGCATCCAATCTGGAACAAGAGGAAGATAAGATCAGATCTCTAATTGCAGAATATGCACAAGCGCTGGAAGGCAACAGCCTCCTCTCCTTTTATAAAATGAACAGTACTTCTGAATTTTATCCTGAGGTTAAGGAGGATGCAGAGTGGATGACTCGAACTTATGACCGGGTCAACATCTGCATCTCTGATATTTATGTTTTATTTAGAGACGAAAAAAGCGCTGATGTCAGCATTTCCTTAATAATAACAGGGCTCCCCAGAGTGGGAGGGAGCCGAAAGTTATTGTTTGAAGGCTGGTATGACTGGAGTATGATAAAGCAGGCAAGTGGATGGAAAATAAAGGGCGTTGCTTCCCGTCCTTATGAATGACAGCAGTAAATGGAAAAGGGAGATGTGAATAATCCTGATTTGTCAGCTACTGAAGGTAAATTGGATGGTCAGCGTATTTAACTTTAATAACTCGCTCAAGAAATTCTTTGCCATCTAATCCTTTCATAGCCGCCGTAGCTTCTGCAGCATTTGACATCTCTACATAACCGTAGCCGGTTCCCTGAATCATATCTATGCTCACAATTTTTCCATATTTGGAAAAAAGTTTTCTAAGGTTTTCTTTATCTGCAAGACAGTATAAATTACCGATATAAAGTTTTTTCCCAGGCATTTTACTCTCCTTTTATTCTTAGGCTTTCCAGGTCACATCTCAGACATCTCTGGGCTTCTTTAACCGCCGCGTCTTTACTCATGCTGTGTTCCACTTCGTTAAAATTCCTTATGCGTTCTTCAGGAGGCAGTTTAGGGGAGAAGGGACGGGTTTGGTCGTAGTCCCTCTCTTCAGCACTGACTTCAACAGCAGGGACTTCTAGTTTCGATGTGGTAGGAAGATAATCGTGGGTTAAAGAATGGCCTCTTAAATATCTGTGGATAGATTCTGCTGCTTTTTGGCCTGCTTTCATGGCTTCCAGAACTGTGGCAGGACCTGAGACCACATCTCCTCCGGCAAACACACCAGGTTTGTTGGTCTCCATGGTTTCAGGGTTGACTTCCAGAGTGTTCCAGGAGGTCACCTTTAGTCCTGAGTTTCCTTCTAAAAATGCCAAGTCAGGCTTCTGGCCGATGGCGGGAATGAGGGTGTCAGCAGGGATGTCAAATTCGCTTCCTTTTAGAGGTTCAGGTTTTCTTCTTCCGGATTTGTCGAATTTTCCGAGCTCCATCTTCTGACAAGTGATTTTATGGAGGCGGCCGTTTTGGGAATGAGCTTTGATGGGAATGGTCAAAAATTGAATTTTTATTCCTTCTTCTAGTGTTTCTTCGATTTCTTCTATGTTTGCAGGCATTTCATTTCTGTTTCTTCGGTAGAGAATAGTCACTTCTGAGCCCAGCCGGAGAGCTGTTCTTGCTGTATCCAGGGCTGTGTTTCCTCCGCCCACTACCACTGCTTTCTTTCCGATTTTTGATTGGTCCTTTAAATTATATTCCTTTAGAAATTTTATGGGGTCTATGACTCCTTCTGAATCTTCTCCGGGGATACCCAGTTTGATGTTTTGAGGAGCTCCGGCAGCGATAAAGACTGATTTATATCCTTGATTGAACAGCTCATTTATAGAGATGTCCTTGCCGACTTTAGTGTTGGTTTTAAGATTTATTCCTAAATCAAGGATAGCATCTATTTCTGCAGAAAGAACTTTCTTAGGAAGGCGGTACTCAGGAATTCCCCATGCAAGCATGCCGCCTGGGATGGATTCAGATTCAAAAATGGTAACATCATATCCTTTCTTCCCCAGTTCCCATGCCGCCATCAGGCCTGCTGGTCCTGAACCCACAATGGCTACTTTTTCATGCTGCTTTTTTAAAGGGCTGACTTTATGTTTTTTGCCGTTGTTTGCTGCATAGTCGGTTATAAACCTTTTTAAGGATCTTATGGCAATGGGTTTGTCAAAAAGACCGGCTTTACACTTTGACTCACAGGGATGGTGACACACCCTGGAACATACGCTGGGTAAGGGATTGACCCAATAGTTGACCTCAAGAGCTTCATCAAATTTTTCCTGTGCCATGAGAGCAATATAGGAGCTTGCTTCTGTTCCTATAGGACAGGTGTGGTGACAGGGGGCTGAGACAAGATGAAAGCATACTCCTGCCGGACATCTTTTGTATTTAATATGATCAATGTACTCGTTTTTAAAGTAGCGGTAAGTGGTGAGAAATGGATTGGGAGCTGTTTTTCCAAGTCCGCATAGAGATGAATCTTTTATGGTCCAGGCGAGGGCTTCTAGGTCATCAAGGACTTTCATATCTGCAGTGCCTTCCTTAATGCTTTTTAAATATTCCAGCATTTTGGGGATCCCTTCTCGGCAGGGGGTACATTTTCCGCAGGATTCATCTTTTATAAAAGCAAGAAAAAAATGAGCCAGGTCGACCATACAGGTGCTTTCATCAGTGACCACCATTCCTCCCGATCCTATCATGGCCCCGGCATCGGTCAGGCTTTCATAGTCAACCGGCAGATTGAGAAGTTCAGCCGGGATACATCCTCCTGAAGGGCCTCCGATTTGAACGGCTTTAAACTTTTTGTCATCAGCAATTCCTCCGCAGATATCAAATATGATTTCTCCTAAAGTGGTCCCCATGGGCACTTCTACCAGCCCGGTATTTTTAACTTTACCCACAACTGAAAATACTTTTGTTCCCTTGCTGGATTCTGTTCCAATGGATGAGTACCAGTCCGCTCCCCGGTTTATGATGACAGGAACATTAGCCCAGGTCTCAACATTGTTGATGTTGGTAGGCTTTCCATAGAGTCCGCTCTGGGCTGGAAATGGCGGTCTGGGTCTGGGTTCGCTTAAGCGTCCTTCAATAGAGGCTATCAGAGAGGTTTCTTCGCCGCAGACAAAAGCACCGGCTCCCCGTATGATTTTCAAATCAAAATCAAAACCAGTTCCCAATATATCTTTTCCTAAAAGACCATATTCCCGAGCTTGTTCGATAGCTGTGCTCATTCTTTTAAGAGCAATAGGATATTCATTGCGGATATAAACAATTCCTTGGTCAGCGCCAATGGCTCTGGCCCCAATAAGCATTCCTTCAATCACTGAATGAGGATCTGATTCAATAATGCTTCGGTCCATATAAGCCCCGGGGTCTCCTTCATCGCCGTTACAAATGAGATACTTTTTGTCTCCCTCTGCTTTTTTGACCAGCTCCCATTTCAATCCTGTCGGAAAACCAGCTCCTCCTCTTCCCCTTAATCCTGACTTTTTTATCTCGTTTATGACTTCGTCGGGAGTCATTTGAGTCAGTGCTTTTGTCAAAGCCATGTACCCGTCCTTAGCTATATAATCGTTTATTTTTTCTGCATCAATAAGGCCTCTGTTCCGCAATACAATTAGGATCTGCTTTTTAAAAAAATCCAATTCGCTCATTTTGGGCATAATGCTTTCTTCTGCCGGAGGGATGAACATCATTTTTTTCACAGGACGTCCTTTTAAGAAATGCTCTTCCACCAGATAAGGGATGTCTTTGATTTTTAAGTGATTGTAATAAATATTGTCAGGCTTCACTATGAGAAGGGGACCGGTATCACAGAAACCATTGCATCCAGAAGTGGACACTGTGATTTCTTTATCCAATCCCTTTTTCTTGAGTTCAGTTTCCAGAGCCTTTTTGATCCCGAAAGAATTATTAGAAACACATGCGGAGCCTCCGCAAACTATCAAATTCATTCGATAATGTTTGTTCTTCATTTTCTCCTCCTCTAAATAGACCTTTCGCTTCCTTCACCCAGGGCATACTCCTGAACAGGTTTTTGATCGAGAATATGGTCCTTAAAGATCTTTTTTGCTTTTTCAGGAGTCAGGTCAATGTATTTAACAGGGATTTTTCCAGCAAATTCTATTGTGGCCATGGGTTCGTGACTGCACAGTCCGGCGCATCCGGAAGTGGTCATATAGATATTTTCAGCATTTGTTTTTTCAATTTCATCCAAGAATGCTTTCATAATGTCCCTGGCTCCGGCTGCTATGCCGCAGGTTCCCATATGGACGGTCACTTTGACATTAAAAGGACCGTCCTTGCTCACAAGGGATTTTTCTTTCTCTTTTTTACGCAGTTTGTTTAATTCTTCGATAGTGAGTTTAGTCATACTCCCTCCTTTTTAGTTTTGTTTTATTTTTAGAAAGATAAATTACTCCCCATTTAAATAATTAATCTCCCATATAAAATATAAGTATTTAATTTAAATGTCAA
Source organism: uncultured Eubacteriales bacterium (assembly GCA_964445575.1). Classification (GTDB taxonomy): domain Bacteria; phylum Acidobacteriota; class Aminicenantia; order Aminicenantales; family Aminicenantaceae; genus WJMT01. The sequence goes on along the minus strand of CAYULB010000003.1, from coordinate 53,271 downwards.
GTAATTATATAAATTATTCTTTTTCTTTTAAATCCTTTTGAAAAAAATCTCAAAATAGGATTAAAAAAAATGAGTTTGAAATAAAAAATTATTTGTGGTATTAATTTGTCTTGAATTCATTTTTTTTAAAGAAGGTATAAGGTGGCTTTCACACTCAAAGACTTAGGAAAAAAAATTCGCAGCATAAGAATATCCAAGAAAAGCAGCATAAAAGAGAATAAACCTATGATGCAGAAAGAACTGGCAGAAAAAGCAGGAATTCCTGCTTCCAGTCTCTGTAATATTGAAAAAGGAAAGTATAAGAATCCGACCTGGGAAATATTGAATAAGATAGCCCGGGGACTGGAATGCGATATATCTGAATTTTTTGTTTCAGAAAAAGCTGAAGTTTCTCCCGCTCAGATTGCTCTGAGTGAAATGATAGAGATGCTCATTGAAGAGAGATTGGAAAGCATTCTGAAAGAAAAGTTAAAAGAAGACTCTACTCTTCTAAAATAAAGGTTACTGAAATTTCTGTTCCTCCTTTTTGTTCAATCTGCATCTTTCCTTTGAGCTGGGAAGCGATATCATGAACTATTTCAAGACCTCTTGATTTTGGCTCTTTGAAATCTATATTGTCTGGGAAACCAATCCCGTTATCCTTCACTTTTAAGGTGTATTTACTTTGGTCTTCACTGCTGAGATAAACAATGATATTTCCTCTTTTTTTTTCTGGAAAAGCGTGTTTTATGGAATTGGAAACCAGTTCACTCACCAGCAGTCCACACAGTACAGCAGTTCTGACATTCAAATAAATTTTTTCGATGTTGACATGGAGAGTGATTTGGCTTCTATCAACTTCATAAGATTTAAAAAGCCTGGTTATGATGCTGGATATGTACTTGGAGACATTTACTGTAGAACTTTTCTTGTCCTGAGTTTCAGGGGAAAAAAAGGTATCAAAGTCCTGCCAGTAGTGTTTTTCCTTAGAAATAAGATGTTTTGATTTAATGAGGTCAAGCTGCATACTGAGGAGTCTGTAAATAAGGGATAAGTTGTTCTTTATCCGGTCCTGATAATCTTTAATGATGATTTCCTTTTCTTTTATTCTTGTTTCCATTTGCGATTCTATTTTTTTCTGTTTGGTTAAATCCCGGACCATACAAATAAAATAGGTATTGTTTTCTAATTCTTTGACTTTTAAAAGGATTTCCATGGGAAACCGGCTCCAGTCTTTTTTGACTCCCACTAATTCGACCCACTGGTCATAAATTTCCTGATTCCTGGATGAAATAAGCTGATTTATGATGTATTGGTATATTTTCTTGGTTCCTTCTGACAATATTAAATCTAACTGTTTTCCTTGAACCTCTTTTTGAGAGTATCCAAAGATATTTTCAGCTCCTTTGTTCCAGAAAAATATTCTCTTTTTTTGATCTGCCAGGATAATTCCTTCATGGATGTTTTCCGCAAGAGTACGCCATTGTTTTTGTGAGGTTTTCATCTGATTGAATATTTTTTTATTGAATACAGCGATTTCAATAGCTGCTTTTAATTCGTTGACATTGTAGGGTTTGATGATGTATCCCAGCGGCTCAACAGTTTTAGCTCTTTGTATAAATTGGTCATCTCCATAAGCGGTGAGAAAGACAACCGGAATGTCGAATTCTTTTTTTATGGATTTTGCTGCTTTGATTCCGTCTATCTTTCCAGGCATCACAATATCCATGAGAATGAGGTCAGGGTTTGTTTCCCTTGCTTTTTTTATGGCTTCTTTTCCTGATGAAGCGGTAGAGACAACTTTATAACCCATAGAAGTTAAACGCTCTTCTAACTGAGTGGTTATGGTTGCTTCATCATCCACTACCATGATATTTGTCATAACTGACCTCCTGTGAATAAGAAGGAAATTCAATATAAAATTCAGTATATTTTTTCCTGATCATTTCAAATTTGCCTTTAAGCTGTTTTTGGACCAGATTGCGGACCAATTTCATACCCAGGCTTTGAGTTTTGTATATATTGATTTCATCACTGACTCCTACTCCGTCATCTCTTACGGTTAAAAAAACAGTTCCTGCAGAAATTTTCATGCTCACCTCAATGGTTCCTTGTTTTTTTTGGTTAAAAGCGTGTTTAAAAGAATTGGAAATCAGCTCATTTAGAGCCAAAGCGCAGGGAATGGCTTGGGTTAAAGGAAGGTCCACATCTGAAATATTTAAATGATAGGTTATTTGTTTTTTATTGGCATAAACAGCCTGGAGATATTTGACTAATTCTTTAATATGGTCATGCATTTTAATTTGATCAAATTTTTCACTTCGATAAAGCTGAGAGTGAATAAATGCCATGGTCTGTATCTTTGACTGGGCATCTTTGATAAGATTTTGTGACTGAGGATGGTTGATCCTCATACTGCTCATATCAAGTATGCTGGATATGATTTGAAGGTTATTCTTCACTCTGTGGTGGATTTCCTGAAGAAGATATTCTTTCTCTTTAATGGATTCTTTAAGCTGGTTTTGAGCCGACCTATGTTCAGTGACATCCCTGATAATGGCCACAAATACTTTTTGATTGTCTTTTCTTTCAACAGCAGAGATGCTTATTTCTCCAGTAAAGGGGTTTCCGTTTTTTTTGAGAAGTGCGTACTCCAGTTTTTTTGTAACACCCCTTTTTAAAGTTTGATTCATGTATATGATGGATTTTGCTTTGGATTCTGGGGCTACCATATCAAAAAAGCTTTTTCCTATGAGTTCATTTCTGTGTGTATAGCCAAAGAGCTCAAGTGCTTGCTGGGAGGCATTGATGATGATTCCTCTTAAATCAGTCATGATAACCGCATCCGGAGCAAGGTTAACGAAATTGTCAAACATTTTCTCACAGAATAAAATGTGATGTTTTGTCTTTAAATGATTGCTTTGCTTTTCCCCAATATGTTTTTATTTTTATAATAATAAATTATTATAGATAAAAAAAAAGGATAATTCAATGATTGGTGAGTAAAGTGAGTGAAGAAAAGAGAAAGAAGAAGTTTAAATTAGGAATAGACAATTATGGACTTTTTCCTTTAGGGCTGACTCCCATGGAAACATTGACATGGGCTGTGGAGAACCATGCCCAAGGAGTTCAGTTTTCTGGATTGTCTTCTAAAGACCATAAACAAGTGGGTGATTCTTATTTAAAAGAACTGGCTGACTATGCGGCTGATAAAGAACTTTACATTGAATGGGGAGGAGCCCAGCACATTCCTATGGATATGTCTTGATACCATGAATTTACTTACCATGCTCGAAGAACTCATTCAAGCTGTGAGAAGAATCCTTCCTTGGGTTGTGTCAACCCATATTAAAGATGGAGGAATTTTTTTAAACTCTAAAGGATTAGAGTCATTTCCCTGCCAGATAGGAAAAGGGATCATTGATTTTAAAGAAATACTCTTATTATTGTCATCTCTCCCACAGGAGATAAATCTTTCTATTGAGGACCACGGAGGAAGTTTTCTTATACCTGTGTTTGACAGAAAGTTCACGAAAGGTTTTCCTGACCTCAGTCTGAGTGAATTCATGGATATTATGTGTGGCTTCAAGAATATCATTGATATAGTCGCGGAATTCTCTCTTCCTCTGATCAGACATAAACCACTTCCTCAAGAATTATTTTACCAATATAGGGTTTTAAAGCATCCTTGGTAACTAAATCCACCTTTATCTTCAGTAAATCAGAAAGATAATTCTCCAGTCTCATAAAATGGATAAAACCCACAGGTCTGGAAAATTCCACCAGAATATCAATATCACTGTCTTTTGATTGTTCATCAGTCAGAGTAGAGCCAAAAATTCCCATTTCCTTTACTGCAAATTTATTAATGATCTCCTGTTTATTTTCAGCAAGGATTCTCTTAATTTCATTTAACTTTCTCATTTTTCCCCAGTCAAATCTTGTTCATATTATGATTTATCCGGATATCAAAGTCAACAACATTCACCAACCCACCTATCGAAGAAATTAAGCCGAATTTCCGATTTTATCTCTTTTTCAGGAGCCGTCGACGATGCCGTCACTCAAGCACTCAAATAAATAGGGAAACCAATCCCATCTCATCATGCTCAATTTGAGGAGAGATCCCCATAAGATCAGCGGCATTGCCCTTGCTGTGGATAGAACAGACTGTCAGCAGAGGCACAGAACTTTCTAATAATAGGCTTACGGACCTGCGCAAAGAAGTCAAGACAGCTGTATAGTGCTGGAAAATTGGGGAAAGATGAGTCGAAAGATGTGGGTCGAAAGTTTGTATTTGAATATAACAAAGAGGTCAGGAAAAGATATCGTCCTTGTTGAAAAATAGGCATATCGGTCCGCATGATTGTTTTAAAGCAATTGAAATAGCACGGTGCGACCCCCTAATTACCCCCTAATTACCAATTGAAATCCAGCTCTTCCCAGGAGTCGAGCCAGGAAAGCTTTTTCTGCACGCGTACCTTCCAGGCGAGGGCCTCAGGTGAATTTTGAGGGCTCTCCAGAACAAGACGGTAAGCTTCCATTGCCCTCTGGGCGTCACCCAACTCGTCGTAAATATCACCGAGCAGGATGTGGGCACGCATAAGGTCAGGAATTGCGGCTACGGCATTCTCCAACACAGAAACTGCGGCCTTCGGACGGCCGGCGTCACGGAGTGCAATCCCTCGGACAAGCCAAGCTTCCGCCGAGACAGCATAATGCTCCGTGCGATCGAGCAGGTCAAGCGCTTCCAGTGGATGATCCTGCTCTAACAAGTACCAGCTCAAAACCACAGATGATTCGTGATGGGTGGGATCGAGGGACAGGATATTGCGAAAAATCCGTTCCGCGTCAGCGTCACGGTTATAGATGAAGGCCGCATGTGCCTGGTAGGCTTGACGGTTGACGATTAGCGTAACTAAGCCCTGCCGCACGGCGGTCCAGGCGCCTATGAGTACCGCTGCGGCTAGTACTAAATATAAAACCCGCCCTGACCATGACCTATTCGCTTCAGCGGTGACGGTCGGCGCCTTGATCTGCTCTCGGATAGCTCCACCGGCTAAAAGTCCCACCACCATCCAGAAAGAGACCGCCAAGTTGGGGTTATGAAGAGGTGTGTCCCCAATTGCCAACACTGCCGTTGCGGCAAGAACGCCGGCAAGGGCTGCTTCGAGAGGGACAAGGTCTCCTTTCCAGGCACGGCTGCGGGAGAGCGCACGGTGCAGTCCCATTGCCCAGAGGGCCAGTAGAAGCGCCGTACCCACTATGCCTGACTCGATGGTAGTTTCAAGCAGGCCGTTCGGCACACGAGCGAGAAGGGTCTTTGGAATCCATGGTGTCCATCCCGGCCCAAGTCGGGGTACGACTTCACCTAAGCCATTCGGAAGGAGCCGCCCTGATTGGTCGAGCCCCCTGCCTGTAACCGGAGCGTCTGCCATCAGGACCCACGCCGCTCGTGCGTAGATCAGGCGACCCGCCACTGAAGCCTTGTCTGTTAAGCGTTCTGCAGTAATAAATCCCGACACAACCCCGATCAGGACGGCAAGGGCACTACAGGCAATAAATGTCCCTATCCTCCTGAAGAGCGAGGAAAATCTAAAATGTTGCCACCACAAGAAAGCGGAGGCTAGTAGCGCCGCCAGGCCCAGACGTGATCCGGTTGTCAGCACCGCTGCAGTCAGAATTGACCAGACGGATGCCTGCGCAATCCACGCCAAGCAAGGTTTCCTGAACCATATGGCGCGGTGGACCACCCAAGCCAGAAGCGGCGACGTAGCTGCCAGATAGCCGGCTGTCCAGTTGGGATTGCCCGTGGTGGTGAAGACACGCCACCTTCCTTTCAGATCGGACAGCTCGTACCCAAAGATGTTAAGCGGATCGCATCCCGCTGCCTGAAACAGGGCATGTAACGCCATGACGATCGCGGGAAGGGCGGCTACTGTTGCAAAACGTTCCCTCCAACGCGGATCGGCTGCGGCTGCAGCCGCAGCACCTAAGGCCAGTGCGACCAGCGCGGTGAGCCTTATGGTGCCCCGAAGGTGAACGGCTGCCGACTCCATCTTCATCAAGGGGGCCGCGATGCTCCAGATCCAGAACAAAGCCATCAGGAGAAGAATGGTGACGTCAGGTCGCAGCCGGGTTGCGGAAAAAATCCTTGAAGCGCTATTACTCCGGAGCCTGCAGATGACCACGGCAGCCGCCGCCAGGGAAACGCCGAAGAGAAGGACGGCTTCCTTGGGCGGAAAGAACGGAAGGTGGCCCCGGGGATCAAAAACCAGGGGGACGAAAAGGCAAACACCGGCAAGAAGAGCCGGCCACAATTCTCCGCTGTTCTTCCGGTTCACCTGTTTTCGATTACTGGCCACTTGGCCACTGTTTCCCGTCCCGCGACCAGTCCTGGTGATCGGCTGCACTAATTTGCCACAACCAGCCTGTCCAGTAAGAATAAGATTCATTATCCTTCACAATGGGATAGGGTCTACTCGGGCTACAACGGGGGAAATTGTCACTCCAACCCACAGCCTCTTCATAGTGGCGTGGAACATCATCGTTGTCTTTGTCTTCATAATCTTCCCAAAGGTTTCGTTTCACCGCATAGTTGAGTCTGGATCCCCACCAATTAAACATGTCCTCTCGATGCTGCCATTCGTGCCAAACAGATTCTGCAAAACAATCTATGCCTGTCGCATTTACGCCTGTGGGAACATATGTGTGCGGCCCCGGCCCAGGGCGTGTCGGTATCATACGTTGAGCACAGCTCGCACTGAGAATGGCATCGGAAAGAATGACGATATCAGGCGGAAATCTATACTGGCCTGTGACCAGTGCTCCTCCCTCACCTTGTAATCCAGCTTCGTATCTTAACCTGCTTCGATCACGATCACCAATAATGCTGTCAATCTGCTTCCAATAATAAAACCAGTTCGGCTCACTATCGCCTCCAGGATGGTTTTGTGCCTGTGGATCGAAGAAAGCCCGGACGGTGACGCTGTCAGAAACGCCCCTGACGGCCGCGGTGATTCGCTTCTCTCCGAAGTCATCGTTTTGATCTGGAAGACCTCGAAAGACCATGTCAACGACAGGTCCGCGATCGGGCGTGATTTCGGCCTGTGTCCCACCTATGTCATCGATTGACCACTCGATCTCGTCGGCATACTCTATGGCATACTCTTCAGGTAAGACCAAGGCTACGGCTCTCTCGATACGAAGCTCCCCGGGGCTGCCAGCGTCGAAGGAAAAGGCTTGGTCTGGATGCGGATACACAATGATGAGTAGCAGTTCCTCCTCGGGCGGCGGTGGAAAGACCCTCATCTGATGGTCCACGGCGACGCGGGCTCCACCTAGGGAGGTCAGGAAAAGGAGCTTCTCGGCGCTGATGTGACCGATGGACACAAGTAACATAACGCCCGCGAATAACAAAGCCGTATAACGGCAGGCCTTTGGATTTAAAATCGATTTCCTGTTTCTTTGATAATTTTTCATAGCTAGATCTCCTCACTGATGGTCATTGAGAGCTGGTTCCTCATCCGGCAGGGCCATTCGGTCCAGAAGGCTGGCAAGAAAGATTTCTGGGTCACAGAGCTGACTGGGTTCGCGCAAAATGCTGTTCAATGCGCACCAGGCGAGCTGGCGCAACTCGAATGGTTGCTCAAAATCGCCGGCTAGGACTCTCAATGTCTCTATTCCTTTCTGGTCAGCCATGGGGCGCCGTTCATCGGCCCAAGTCCGTGCCAAGCCATAACATGCCAGGATCCGCACCAATGTGTCCGGGTTGTCCAATTGCATCAACAATCCGTCTACAGACCGCTTCCCAAAAGAAGCAAGAGACTGTGCCGCGGCCAGCCCTGCTAGGGGATCGGGACAGGAAAGAGCCTTGAGCAATGCGGGAATTACCGTGTCAGGACGGCCTTCCGCCAGGGCGATGGCAGCCGCACGGCGGACCGTTGAATCCTCATGGTCCAGCTTCTCCAGAAGCTCCTGCTCATTCTGCTTGCTTAGAAGTCGTTGGCGCAAGGGACCTGGCTGAGACATCCCCGCCAGGACGAAATGGAGGTTTCGGAAATTCTGGTCTTTTCGGGTATCGAGAAGCTCGAGGTCATCGATAAAACGCTTGCGATCCTCCGGTCCCAGCCAACCCGCGATCCTTACCAGGGATTCCGACAGGCCGCGGCTGAGCAGGCCTCGGCGGGTATCTCTAAGATGCCCGGCAAGCGCACCGGCCCGTTCACCCAGGGCGTGTATCCATTCAGGATCAGAGAGAGGCTGCTTCATTTCTCCGATGATCTTCACGAGTGCCTCGAGGGCGACTCGTTCATTACGGTAATCGCGGGAGGCGGCGTCGATAAGGTTTGGAACCGCTTCCGCGGCGGCCGGGCCCATGTTTTGGAGTGCCCTGTAGGTTACAGATCTAACCAAAGGATGCTGATCATGCATAGCCTGGAGAAGCAATTGTACGGCGTCCGTGCTTTTCAGAACGCCCAGTGCGTTTGCGGCGACAATCCGGACGTCAGGTATCATGTCAGCCAGGCGGGCCTCTATCCTGGGGACAGCACCTTTTACCCCTGCTTCAACAAGGGCAAAAGTCGCCGCTGCGCGAACACGGGGATCTTTGTCTTCGGTCAAATTCTCCAGGGTTCTAGCCGGGGCGCCGTCTCCGGATCCGAGTTTGCCTAGGGCGAATGCCGCATTGGCGCGGACACGCCAGTAAGGATCGTCAGATAGGCCGGCCAAACGATCCGGGAACTCTTTTTTCAGGACCTTATAGCGGACATCGGATTTTGAGACCCTTGCCAGAACCGACGGATCCGAGACCCATGCTAGAACCGAAGCAGCATCTGCACGGGCTTCCCGATCGCCTTCATTGATTAAGCGCTTGAGGAAAGGAACAAGGTCATTTTGCTGTAAGAGTCGGGAGGCTGTGGATTGAATGTTGTATGTCGACCCGTCTTGTTGATGTTTGAGAAAAGAATGGAACAGATCGCCGGTTTCTCCGCCGCCGACTAAGGCATGAGTAGAAACTCCTGGCTGAGCTTCGACCTCCTTTTGATCTGGAGGAGATTGCCTTCTGCAGACCACCTGAAAAAAGAGCAGCATAGCGCATGCGAGTAGGACAATAACACGACTAAACTGCTCAAGTGACAAAATGCTTTTATTAGGCAAGAATATCTTTTTCATATTTCCTCCTCATTACTTTAAAAATGGCAAAAACATGTCATTTTCATTGTTCTTGGTGGGGTATGCATATGATTAATTCATAAAAATGGCGACGTTTGTATTATGTAATTATTTTCTGCGAAACGCAAGATTATTTTAGGTTCATCACAAGACTCTTCGCAAAAATGAGTGCCTCAATAAATCGGGAATATGGCTACGAGGGAGAAGTATCTTTATTGGGAAAACCTATCCCCAAGTTCTATTTTCAGAAACAGAACCACCTGCATACTATTGGTACAATGTCCGCAAAGGAAAAGTCAGCCTCTCAGGATATGTCTTTCAGGCCGGCTATCTTGACATATATTTAGATATATTTAAACTATAAGTAACGCTACATGTTACCTTTAGTTGATAACGATGGAAAAAGCCAGTATTTTAAGCATTCTCCGTAAAGGGAATACAGTCTTTACATTTAAAGATATTCTCTTGTCATCCGGAGAAACCAATGTTGCTCTTCTCAAAAGACGCATCAACTACTATGTAAAAAACAAAGAGCTCTATTCTATCCGAAAAGGCATTTATGCTAAGGATAGAAATTATGACCGTCTGGAACTGGCCAATAAAATATACACTCCTTCCTATATCAGCCTTGAAACTGTTTTATCTAGAGAAGGTATTGTTTTCCAGCACTATGACCAAATATTTGTGGTGAGTTACCTAACGCGAGAGATTACTTGTGACGGCCAAAGATATGTTTTTCGAAAAATAAAAGATGCGATTTTAACAAATTCTCTTGGATTGGAGAGAAAAAACAATTATTTCACAGCATCCCGAGAAAGAGCCTTTTTAGACACTGTCTATTTAAGTAGGAATTATTATTTTGACAACCTGTCTTCAATAGATTGGGATAGATGTTTTGAAATGATTTCTATCTATAAAAACAAGGCAATGGAAAAAAGATTGATGTCATATTGTGAAATGGCTTAAAAATGCTTGATCGAAATATTCATAAATCAATACTGCTTCAGATTCTAAAAGATATATACACAGATACCTCCCTTGGCCCTTTTTTAGGACTTAAAGGAGGAACAGCTGCTCATTTATTTTACAATCTCGGCCGTTTTTCAGTAGATCTTGATTTTGATCTTTTAAAAAAAGAAGAAAACGCTATTGTTTTCGAGAGATTGGAAAAAATTCTTCAAGAATACGGGACCATTAAGGAAAAGTATCAAAAGTATAACACTTTATTCTTCATTGTTTCCTATGAAAAAAAAGCGCCCAATATTAAAATCGAAATGAACCGAAGGAGTTTTGGCTCCCGGTATGAGGTCCAAAATTATCTTGGTATATCCATGGTGGTAATGATTAAAGAGGATATATTCGCACATAAGCTGGTAGCCATGCTGGAACGTTCCAGGACAGCTCATCGGGATGTCTACGATGTCTGGTATTTTTTGAAAAATCACTGGCCGATCAATAAAGAAATTGTGGAGAAAAGAACAAAGTTGAATTTTGCTAACTATCTTGCAAAATGTATTGAATTCGTTGGTTCCCTTAGCGAACAAAATATTCTTTCCGGTATGGGCGAACTTTTGGATGAAAAACAGAAAGTTTGGGCAAAGAACAATCTAAAAAAAGACACCATCTTTTTACTTAAAATCCGTTTGGAACAGGACATTCCTTATGGAATATGAGAACCGATTTGAAAGACATTTTGGTACAAGCAATTTTATTTAAAGGAGACAACTCATGAAACCACGGGGACCCTTAATGATAGAACACCGCCTTATAGAAAAGATGATATCCATCATCGAAACGAAAGCCTCAGAAATTGAAAAAAGGGATAAGGTAGATCCAGATTTTATTGATACGGCTGTTGATTTCATTCGCATTTATGCGGATAAGACCCATCACGGCAAAGAAGAAGATATTCTGTTTAGGGAGTGCCAGAAGAAAGATATGACTGAAGAAGACACGAAAATGACGAATGAGCTTATTGAAGAGCACAAATACGGGCGGAAGGTAGTTAAAGAATTTATTGAAGCCAAGAAAGATTATGTGGACAACGGCAGAGGTTTGGAAAACATTGTGGACAAACTCAAGACATTGGCTAATTTTTATCCCAAACACATAAAAAAAGAAGATGATATTTTTTTCCCCAACTCTGAGACTTATTTTTCTGAGGATGAACAGGAAGCCATGCTCAAAGAATTTTGGAATTTTGATAAAGACATGATCCATGAAAAGTACAAGATGGTGGTCGAACAGCTTCAAGAATAGCGATTGAATCAGGAAAATCCTTTGTGTGCAGATATTTATAAAAAGCTTGCCCTCCATCTGGATGATCTCCCGGGGGGGTATCCTGAGACCGAGAGTGGAGTGGAGCTCCGTATTCTGCGGAGGATGTTCACTCCGGAGGAAGCTCGACTGGCCCTCAAGCTTACTTTAATCCCAGAAGAAGTGGATGTGATAGCCCAGCGCGCAGAACTTCCTAAAGAACAGGTATCCCGTCAGCTTGAAAACATGGCCAAAAAAGGCCTTATTTACCGTTTGAAACGAAAAGGCCGTCCGACTCGTTTTATGGCTGTTCAGTTTGTCATCGGTATATGGGAGCTTCATGTTAATGATCTGGATCCCCAGCTTATCAAGGATTTCAACGAATATGTCCCAGTGCTTTTGAATTTTGACGAATGGAAAAAAGCTCCTCTACTCCGTACTATTCCTGTTGAACAGAGCATCGATCCTAATTTAGAGGTCCTTGCTTATGAAGATGCGGTCAAACTCATTGATAAAAACTCTAAATTTCTGGAAGCTCCCTGTATCTGCAGGAAAGAACGCCGCATCATGGGCGAGGGATGTGATAAACCGGAGGGGAACTGCCTTATCATGGGGGCCGGAGTTGATATATACAGAAATGCAGGAATCGGAAAAAAGATTAACAAAAACAAAGCAAAGGAACTTATAAAAAAAGCTGATGAGGGCGGACTTGTGCTTCAGGCCAGCTTTTCAAAAAAAATCGCTAATATCTGCTGCTGCTGTGGATGCTGCTGTCAGGTACTTAAAAACCTGAAGAGACATCCATCCCCAACAGATCTGGTGGCATCGCCTTTTTTTGCTCAGCTGGACCAGGACTTGTGCACGGGATGCGGAGTTTGTGTGGAGAGATGCCAGATGGACGCGCTTGAGTTAAATCATGATAAAGCCGTCTTGGAAGAAGATAAATGCATAGGATGCGGCCTCTGTGTTTCTGCATGTCCCAGTAATGCCTTGACCCTTAAAAGAAAACCAGGCCCTGAAAAGCCCAAAGTTCCTGAAAAGTTAACCAGCGCAGCTGTTAAAAGACTTCGGGTAAGAGGAAAACTCGGTCTCGGAAGAGTCAGCTCTCTCCTTATACGTTCCAGGAAAGACCGGTTCTTATCCAAGAGGCTTAATAAATAATGGGAATGCTTCAATCCTCAATAATTATAAATCAGTTCTCTTGCTTTTTGGTCAATAGGGCAGCCCAGCCTCCTCCGGGAGCCATTTTTATGTTGAGAGAGCTTGTGGCGGTCACTTCTTTTTCGGTCTTTTGGTAATCTTGAGCGTGTTTATGAGCATTGATTCCATCCTTCATGATGACTGCGCTGTAAGCTCCATCATCCAGGAAAGAGAGATTGAGCTCAAAATTGCGGGGAGTCCAGTTGGTGAGAGCTCCCACATACCAATTCTCATCCTTTCTTCTAGTCAGCAAAATGTATTCTGAAATATCAGCTTTCAGAACTATGGTTTCGTCCCATATCACTGGAATATTTGAGATGAATTCAGTGCATTCTCTTTCTTTATAATAATTGGATAGTGTGTCACAAAAGCCATAAGATAAGACCCACCCCCTTTTCTTTTCCGTACGAAATAAGTTCCCTGATGTTGATATCAGGATTGGGTTCCGTGACAATGTGTGTCGTTTTTGACCAGCCTTCATCCAGAATGATGTATTCCAGTCCGAACTCGGAAGCAAAGTCGATGTAATATTTATAGGTCTCTTAAGATAGGAATTTAGAAAGGCCTTATTACCCTAAAGCCTGATTAAAATCAGAGATAATATCTTCTGGGTTTTCAATTCCCACAGACACTCTTATCAACGAATCTGTTATGCCTGATTTAATTTTATCTTCTGGAGAAAGTCCTCTGTGGGAAGTCAGCACAGGTCTGGTTATAAGGGTTTCAACTCCTCCTAAACTGGGGGCAATATAAGCCAGCTTTACGCGATCCATGAATTGTTCGGCGGCTTTAAGGCCTCCTTTTAATTCAAAACTGATCATTCCTCCAAATCCATCCAATAGATCTTTTGCTAAATTGTGCTGGGCATGGTTTTTAAGACCTGGGTAGTTAACTTTTTTGACCTTGTCATGAGATTCCAGAAAACTCGCGATTTTTAATGAGCTTGAGTTTTGGAACCTTACCCTTAAAGCCAGGGTTTTGATTCCCCTGAAAAGGAGAAAACATACATGGGGATCCATGGGGCTTCCCAGATGTTTTAAATTCTCTGTTATTTTATTGATAATCCCAGCTTTTCCTATCACGGCTCCTCCTACAATATCGGAATGTCCGTTTAAATACTTTGTGCAGCTGTGCAGGGAAAGGTCAAACCCGAGTTCAGGAGGACGGAAGTTGATGGGAGAGGCAAAGGTATTGTCTATGATGGAAACAAGATTATTGTTTCGAGCAAACTTAACCACGGATTTAAGGTCTGGGACCTGGAGAAGGGGATTGGTGATGGTCTCCACATATATGGCTTTGGTTTCAGGCTTTAATTGAGACTCCCAGGTATCAGGATTATTCCCATCTATAAGGTCATGGCTTATATGAAGCTTTTTTAAAAGGTTGTTGATAAGTCCCTTGGTGCCTCCGTATAAACAATCCAGTGCTAAAAAATGTTTGCCGGGAGAAAGTACGGTTAACAATGTAGTGGCTATGGCTGCCATTCCACTTGCGGTCACTAAGGATGCCTCAGCGTTTTCAAGAGCAGCCAGTTTTTCATGTAGGGCTTTATGATTGGGCGTGTTGCTCAATCGAATGTATTTGACTTCAGAATCCTTATCCTTATCCCTGTATTCATAGGTAGAGCTCTGGAAAATAGGAATGCACACCGCTCCCTCTATAGGCGGCTTGGGGTCTCCAGAGTGGATGATTTTTGTTTCAATGTTTTTGAATTTTCTGGTCATATTTTAATCTCCTTGACTCATGAATAATCCATGTGAACATGGACTGACCATCAAAAAATGGCGATGCCCTCATTATTATTCTCTTCTTTGCGATATGCAAGACTTTTTCAAGAACATTTATCTGAACATTACTTTTGTTTTTATTTTTCATTTTAATCGCCATTTTTTTACCTAATAGGCCAGCTGATATGAATTTCCTCCTTTTTAATTAACTCTTTTCAATAAACTGCATATTTGCTAGATTGTATGAAGAATATAAAGAGGAAAATGGATTATGCTTCAGGTTAAAGATATTCATTATTCTATCGGAGATTTAAAGCTTCTGAAGGGAGTCGATTGGTCTATTCCTCGAGGGAAAAGAAATGCTTTGATAGGCCCTAATGGGAGTGGAAAAACAACTTTATTGAAAATAATAAACAGCGAAATAAAGCCTGATAAAGGCCGCATTATAAAACCTAAAAAATATAATATCGGATGTCTCCCCCAGGAAGAAATCGATATCGAGGGAGGCATTCTTTTGGATTCAGTCATAAAAGCACGAAAAGAGGTGTATTTTTTAGGGGAAAAAATCAAAGAGCTGCACAACAAACTGGATTCACAATCCCAACCAAATGAACATTCATTAAAACAATTAGGTGAGTGTGAGCAGAGTTTCGAAGCTCTGGGAGGATATAAATTAGAGAGCCAGGCCAAAGCTGTGCTTTCAGGTCTTGGTTTTAAAGAAAGGCATTTTGAAAGGCATCTTTCTGAATTCAGCGGGGGATGGCAAATGAGAGTTCATCTGGCCCGTATCCTTATTCAGAATCCCGACCTCCTCCTTTTGGATGAGCCCACCAATCATCTGGACCTGCCTTCTTTGGAGTGGCTTGAACAGTATTTGCTTGATTTTTCGGGCACCCTGGTCATTGTTTCTCATGACCGGTTCTTTATAGACCGGTTGGCTGAGAATATTTATGAATTGAATCGAGGACAGCTTGATTATTACGCTGGAAATTACAGTTATTATGAGAAAGAAAAGAAAAAAAGAGAAGAACAATTGAGAAAGAAGTGGGAGAATCAACAATCAGAAATAAGGAGACAGGAAGAATTTATCCGAAAGTACAGATACAAGAAAGACAGAGCAGCTCAAGTCCAAAGCCGTATCAAACACTTAAAAAAAATGGAAAAAATTGAAATCCCATCAGAGGAAAATAAGCTGAGTTTTGATTTAAGAATAGGAGAGAAAAGCTATAAAGATGTATTGATTATCAAGAACCTCTTCTTTAAATATGACCAAGACTGGGTGCTCGAGGATGTAAATTTACATGTGTGCCGGGGGGATAAAATAGCCTTAGTAGGAGAGAATGGGGCTGGAAAAACTACCCTGGCCCGTTTGATCGCAGGGAAGTTAAACCCCCAAAAAGGAACTATAGAATGGGGTAAAAGAACAAAAATCGGTTATTATGCTCAGCAGCAGGCTTTTGAATTGGACCTTAAAGCCAGTGTTTTCGAAGAAGTGGTCCGCTCAGTATCGGCAGAAAATATACCCAGGATAAGAGAAGCTTTGGGCATTTTCCAATTTCGGGGAGATGATATAGAGAAAAAGATAAGTGTTCTTTCAGGAGGAGAAAAAGCAAGGGTTTCGCTTGTGAAATTGCTTTTATCTGAGGTAAATTTTTTAATCATGGATGAGCCCACTAACCATTTGGACCCTTCATCATTGGAGGCTCTGGAAGAAGCTTTAAAAAGCTACCCAGGGACTTTAATGGTGATTTCTCACGATAGATATTTTCTTGATAAGCTGGTAACAAGGGTGGTTGAAATAAAAGATAAAAAAATAAATGAGTATGTGGGAGATTACTCTTATTATCTAGAAAAAAGGACTTCCTTATCTGAGTCATTTTACTCAGCAGCTCCAGAGGATCAGGAGGAAAAGAATAAAGCCAGCAGATCAAAAAGAAAAACAAAAGAGCAAAAAAGGATAGAAGCTGAAAAGAGACAGGAAATAAGCAGAGAAAGAAATCAGCTTGAAACAGAAATATCTAACTTAGAAGAGAGAATTGAAAATCTGGAAGAGCGCAAGAAAGAAATAGAAGATATTTTTTGTCTCACAGAAACCCATAGAAATGGCAGGTACGTGGTTTCTCTTCAAAAAGAGCTGGGGCAGATCGAGAAAGAATTGAAAGAACTCTACAGTATTTGGGAGAAAAAAAAGTCTAGTCTTGATGAATTACTGAAAGAGACCATTTAGGGTAATTCATCCGGTCCGTAAAAAAAAGTAAATGGTAGATGGTTTTTCATTACCTTGAATTTTGAATAGTCCAAGTTAGAAGTGGGATGTGTGAACATCTATGAGGTAAAACATAATGAAGTTAAAAATAAATCCAGCTGCAGTGATGAAATATCTGAGGGTGACTTTACGGGAGAGCTTTTTCCTAATCCAGAGAAACAGCTGGAAAATCGCGAAAATTTCAAGGGCAAAGGGAATGAATCCAAAGTAACCCAGAAGAGGCATTTCAAAAATATAAGCAAAATCAAAATAAGGGATGGAATATTCCCATTTGCTTCCCGCATAGAAGTTTAAAAATTCCCAGATAAAGCCGGCGGTCAATCCTGATAAACACCAGCACCAAAAATCATTCCATCTGCCGGTTTCAAATTTTTTAAGAATAGAGGGGAGGTTCAGTTTATAGTTAACGGGTTCCAGTATAAAAATAAAGCACAGCCATACCAGAGGGAAAAAGTATGCAGGAAAAACAAGGGGGAGTACAAGAAAGGCAATCCCCATTAAAAAAAATACAGTGAGCAAAGCAGAGCCTGTTTTTACCTGGAAGAGAGAGAGATTTTTTTTAGGGAGAATTCCCTTAAAGAACTCGGAGAGTTCGACCAGGGCAGGAATAACCGTGGCAAAGGCTATAAAATATCCTGCCCACCTTTCAATGATACAGTCAGGCAGGTTGAGGTACCTCCAGTTTTGTAATGATATATTGAAAAGTTCAAACACCAGCCAAACCGGTACAGATAAAAGGGCAGAAGCTGAGAATAATTTGTGAGAGCGGGAAAGAAAAGAAGATCCTTGGAGCCTGAAATTGATTCCGTCCATTAAGAGGATGATAGACCACCATCCACAGCTGTAAAACCAGGTCTTCATAAAAGGAACTTTAACGTAAAGGAGAAAGCTGGATAAAACCAGACTGGATAAACCTATGTAAGGAAGAAAATAGAACAGCTTCTTTTTCATTTCGTTTCTCATTCTATCATAGCGGAAAATAGAACTTAAATCACAGTTCTTAGGAACAGAACCACGGGGTTGAAGATTGACTTGGTCTAGAGGCCGTGATAGGATTTTAATCCTGTTTTAAAAAGAAAATAATGATTATGGGAGAAAATAGATCATGATCAAAAATTTGAAACTCATACTTATCTTACTCTTCTTATTCTTTTGCTTTTTGTTTTTTTTCATGTGTTCTGGAGAAGATGAGATTAAGGAGCAAAGACCTATAGAAAAAGCTGCAGGAAGATTTTTCCATCCTGAGATAGACATAAAGGGAAAAATTATATTTCAGTCTGACCTTGACGGAGACAATGAAATATACATGGTTTCTATGGATGGAGTGAAGAAACTGACAGATAACACTTGGCAGGATGAGTATCCGGTATGGTCTCCAGATAGAAAGAAAATCGCCTTTTCATCAAATGCAAAGGGGAATTATGATATTTTTATCATGGATGCTGATGGATCAAATATTGAACAAATAACTTCTTCTTCTAACAAAGAAGAGACTCCGGCTTGGTTCCCTGATAATAAAACCATAGCTTATACCAAAAACATGGGGGGCGCTTTTCGGAGTAGAGATTACATTTTTATGATAGATATTCACACCAAAAGGAATAAAAAAATAATTACAGATTACAACAGAACCCATATCATCCCTTGGATCTCTCCTGATTCTTCTTTAGTGACATTCACAGGAAAAAGGACTTTGGGCTGGGATGTTGCTCTCTATGATTTTGAGAGAAAGGAGGCTGAGTTTCTGGAGGAAGGAGGAAAGAGCTGCAGGGGACGATTTTCCCCCGATGGCAAGAAAATCGCTTATGTTTCTTCCAAAGCAGATGGAAAAGGAGATATTTGGCTTATGAATCCGGACGGAAGTCAAAAGACGCGATTAACAAAAAGGGATGATACCTATGACTACTTTCCTTCCTGGTCCCCAGATGGGAAATTCATTGTTTTCAATTCTTCGCTTAAGCATGACCATATTGGCAAACTCATGATAGTCAAAGTTAAAACAGGAGAAATTTATTTTCTTTTTGATTCGCCTGGAAATGATGTGTATCCGGATTGGAAATGATTGAAAATTAAAAAAAAAGAAGAACATGAAAATGAAATCAATTGTCACTCAATTGAGTTGTCTAATCTGCTTTTTTGTTTTTCCCCTTATGGGAGGGGATAAACCCGTCCTTTTAGGGGGGAAAACTGCTTTTCCATTTATGAATGCCCAGGGAGAGCTCCAGTTCTTTTATAAAGAAGGTGAAAATAGAATTAATTTGGCAAAGTATAAGATAGGGGGGGAAGAAATAGAAATCCAGAATGTATTTCAATGCGAGGGATTTTGTGCTCCGGTTTTAGATAGAGACAAAAAGGGAGAGGTTCATATTCTATGGGCAGCCAACCGTGAAGAAGAATCAGAGGTTTTTTTGGGGACTGTTAAAAGTTCAGGATTATCGGAAAGCCGTGTTTTTCATAGAGGAGAAGGGCACATCCATTCGCCTGATATTTGTTTTGATGGGCTAAATAATTTATGGGCAGTCTGGGTTATTCATATAAATTCTGAAAATTTTTTGATGGTTAAGAATGAACATTCAGAGAAGTCCTGGATTTTTGATCCTTATTTTTTTTCTGAAATCCAGGCACCGAAGATATTGGCCGATATTCAAGATAAGGTATGGTTATTCTGGACAGGAGTGAAAGAGGGGAGAGAAGAAGTTTTTTACAGCTCATTTGATGGAATGAGCTGGTCAAAACCAGAAAGAGTAAACAAGAATAATGATTTTCCTCATACACTTTTGAGCGCTGAAACCGGACCAAATGGATTTCCGTGGCTGGTGTGGTCTGCTTATGATGGGAAAGATTATGAGATCTATTCGTGCTTCTGGACTTTATCAGGATGGAGTGAAGAAGAAAAAATAACCGACAATTTATACACGGATACATTTCCGGATATTGGTCTAGTATGGAACGACATCCCCATTATTGTCTGGAGCCGCTCTGATGGTAAACAAAACGCAATTTTCTGTAAATATCACCACCAAAGCGAATGGTCTCAAGAAATCCGTTTAACAGGAAATTTTCAGCAATTTCTCATTTCCCCAAGGGTAGTTACTGAGGGAGGACAAATAGGATTGGTCTGGGAGTCTGAAAAGGGCTTATATTCTGAAAGATTCTACTTCAGCGATTTAATAGGAGACAGAAAAGATGAGTGGGAAAAGATAAGAAAGGAAATCCTGATCAACCCCACACTTTCTGATGATAGATATATTGGATTTGGAGACAGCATCACTTACGGTTATATAGATTCAGAACCGGCTCCAGATAAGGGCTATGTGCCCCGATTGGAAAAAATTCTGGATTCCACTTATGGAGAATCAGAGGTGATAAATCAGGGAAATCCTGGGGAAAAAACTGTGGGGGGGCTGAGTCGAATCAGTGATGTTTTATCAGAATGCTCAGGTAGGTATCTTTTGTTGATGGAAGGCACCAATGACGTTGTCACCAACAGCATCTCTATGGATACAGCTGCTTTCAATCTGGAAGAAATGGCAAAAATCAGCTTAGAATCCGGTGTCCTTCCTCTTATATCCACTATCCTTCCCAGAGATGACTTATGGTGGTATCTTCCTTATTACAAGCAGAGATTGTATTCTTTGAACAGCAAGATAAGAGAGATTCCAGGAAGATTGAGAATTCCCTTTTTAGATATGTTTTATGAGTTTTTCTATTTTGAGGAAGGAGAACAGGACTGGAGGTCTCTTTTAAGCCAAGACAGGCTCCATCCAAATGAGGAGGGATATGAATTTATGGCGCAAAAGTGGTTTGAAGAAATTAAAGACTTCCCGTTTCCTCCTGTCATAACAGAAGCAAGAAGAGCTAATGATGAAGTTCTCTTTAATTCTGAGTCAGGAAATCTGATCAAATGGAAGGAAAGCACAAAACTGACCAATGCGAATATTTATAAAGGATATAAAGTCTATAGGAAAAAACATTCAGCTCCTATGACCGAGTTTAAGGAGATCCAGTTTCTTGCTGTTTCTGTGATGGTTAATTATAAACAATATTTTGATACTGACATAAATCCGGAAGAGGACTACTGTTATGCAGTGAGTTTGGTAAGAAGGGATGATGTGGAAGGACCTTGTTCAAATATTGTGGTGGTGGGTTCTGTCAAATGAAAAGAATTTTATGTTTGTTTTTAACCGCAGCAATGATATTTCTCTTGGTTTCCTATGTAACGGCTTTTCAAGAAGATGACTTGTCAAAAGAGATAAGTCCCGTGAATTCAGGAAACACCATGGCGGGGTTTACCTTAGGAAATTTTAGAGTTGCTTCAGACCGATTTAAGGAGATTTTTGGAAATAAAGGCACAGTTGCCGGAATCGAAGCATCACATATTTTAGATTCAAATAAGAATAATTCACTGGGCGTGACTCTTGAGGTAAGAAGCTTTTCAAAATCAGGACATTCAACGATAACCCATAAGAACACTTTTTTTTCAATGACTCCTGTATCTTTGACTGGAAAATATATAGTTAATAAAGGTGATTTTGGTCCTTACATAGGAGCGGGGATTGATTTGTTTTTTTATAAAGAAAAGAGCAGCATAGAGAATGCTTCGGGGATGACCCCAGGGATTCATCTAGAAGGCGGGGCCTATTACCGTCTCCCTTTGTTTGAATTTATTAAAATAAGAGCCATGTTGAGATTTTCAAGAGCTGTGGCTAAGGAAAACACCTTCAAAGTAAACATAGGGGGGTTTGAATTTGGCGTGGGGATCTTATACTGTTTTAATATTTAGCCTGGCCTATTCAATGCCGCTTCAGCTACACCTGAATTTCATGAGGGGCTGAATAGAAAGAGAAGCTACAGAATGGGAAGCGCTTTCAATGTTTTTGGGCATGGAGGGAGGTATATGAGTATTCTTGGGATTTATATTTATTTTTGAAAATAGAGTTTTATTCATATATGAATGAAATGTTATGGGGTCTTGGGTGTCAAATCCCAGGTATTCATCTAAGTTGAATGTTCTGACTTTTTGAAAGTCCACCATACCATTTTGGTAAGCCCGGACAATTTTTTCATAGATACCCAACATGGTGTTTCCTGTGGCAAGTCCCAGAACTATATTTGGTTTGCTTTGAACAGCTCAGGGGAGAGCAGAGCATCACGAATCTTTGCCGGAAAGAAGGGCTTCATTGTGATTAAAAATAAAGCCGTCAAATTCTTTGCACAGTTCAGCGGCCGTGCGGAAAGTAGAAAGAGTCTGGGCGACCCCCTCTTCCCATTCCCAGAGCCAAACCGGGTCAAGGTGGGCATTGCAAACCAGATAAAGTGTTTTGATTTTTCTCATCCAAGAAATCATTGTATAATATATTTCTTTGTTTTAAAAATTAAAGAGTTCTTGAGAGGAAATTGAGTTGACATCAGGGGAAAAAGATTTTGACAATTGAATTAACCTGTGCTATAAGACTTATCAAAGTTAAGTTTTTTGAGTTTTAAATGAAAGAAGTCCCGCCAAAAAAGTAAGTTTCGCCATGGAATTAAAAACCCAGGATTGATTTGTTCGGATGTTTATTTTTTTATTCACTACAAACACAAGCAGCAAATTTCTCAGAGTCTCTCGAAATCATTCTGGTTTGGGAGGGGCCGGATTTAGGACTCAATATTTAAATTGTTAAGGAGGTTAATACGTTGGCTAAAGGAATTGTCAAATGGTTTAGTGATGAGAGGGGATATGGATTTATAGAACAGGAAGGACAGGAAAAGGACATCTTTGTTCATTATACTTCTATTGAGATGCCCGGTTTTAAAACACTGGCAGAAGGAGATGAAGTCAGTTTTGATATTGAAGAGAATGAACGAGGACTTGTTGCAAAAAATGTAACCAAAGTCTTACCTAAAGAATAAATCAGAATTTTACGGTTCTGAATGAGGCTGTGAAGTTCGTCAATATCTGTGAGGTTTTTATGTTCAACCCGGATTATTCATAAAATTCAAGAGAGGAGAAAGCAATGAGGCGGAAGCCAGCAAGAAAAAAGACCAGAAACCTGTTGAAGTTAAATTCAAGCTGGAAGACATTTTGAAAGAGCAGTTGAAGTTATCAAAAAACTGATTGAAAGTGAAAAATAAACAGTGGTAAAGGCTAAAACAGGACACGGGGTTTTCCTATTCTTTTTGTCTGTCATTTTGTTTTCTTTCTGTTCTTCTCAAATTGATAGGGATTACAAGGAAGTAGGGCTGGATTTAGAGAAATTTAGTTTAATCCATGAAATAAAATCAGACAAGAAAACTCCTTTTTATATTGATTTCAATAATTATCCCTCTTCATTGGAATCTTTACCCATAGGAGTTTTTGATTCAGGAACGGGCGGCTTGACTGTTCTGAATGCCATTCTCGAAATGGATCTGTTCGACAACTCAACGCGGGAGATGGGAAGCGATGGGATTCCAGACTTTGTTTCTGAGAAATTTGTCTATCTTGGAGATAAGGCAAATATGCCTTACGGCAGATATCCTTCTGAAGGGAAGACTGATTTTTTAAAAGAACTGATAATCAAAGACGTTCAGTTTTTAATGAGAAATACGTATTATCTTTCACCAACAGACTCATTCCCTAAAGGCAAAAAAGATCCGGTCAAGGTTATTGCTATAGCCTGCAATACCGCATCAGCCTATGGATATGAGATGATAGAAAAGGTCATAAAAGACTGGGGAGTTGAAATAAAAACTTTTGGGATTATAGATGCAGGGGCGCACAAGGCTTTTAAATTGTATGGTCCCCATGAAAAGGGATTCATTGGTGTTTTCGCAACAGAAGGAACCTGTGATTCTAAAGGATATATCAGAGCATTGGAGAAATATTTCACAGAAAACAAAAGAGCAGAAGCTGAAGTTATTCAACAGCCTTGTTTTGGATTGGCAGGGGCTGTTGACGGAGACCCAGCCTACATTTCAAAAGATGCTGTTCAATTCAGAGGGTCAGGAAGCTATCTAGGCCCTAGCTTGGATCATGATAAATATCCCATAGATCTGGCTCTTTGGGAGGAATACAATTTTGAAGACAAAGGAGCGCTTTTAACAGAAACCGATGTCCATGGGAATATAAAGGAAATTGAGATCAATTCCATAAAGAATTACATCAGATATTATGTAACCACTTTTGTATCAAAAGCAGTGGAGACTGCGGAAGGTGAAAAGATCCATTCAATAATACTCGGATGCACCCACTACGCTTTGTTTAAAGAAGAGTTCAGGGATCATTTTCTTTATCTCAGGACAATCAATGAAAAATACCGAAAGTTTATTCCGGAAAATATCGTCATTATTGACCCAGCAGAGGAACAAGCGATCAGCCTTTATCTCTATTTGAAGAGAAATGACCTTTTCGGCCAGAATAAGAACCAGGAAACGCAATTTTTCATATCAATCCCCAATCCTTTGTTGGAAAACAGTTCAATCAATTCGAGGGGAGAGTTCCTGGATGATTATAAATACGGCCGCTTCATTAATGAATCTCGCCTTTATGTAAAAAGAGTTCCCTTAAAAAAAGAATATTTATCCGGGGATATTGTGGTTAAACTGAAAAACAGCTTCCCTGTTGTGTATGAGCTTTTATTTCAATCCAAATAAAATATTTGATTGACTCTGGTCCCATAATTTGATATCAGGACTTATGAAAATGAATAAAATTGCTATTCTAACTTCGGGTGGGGACTCCCCAGGGATGAACAGTGCTATTAGAAGTGTGGTGAGATATGCTTTGTCCTGTGGTGTTTCTGTGATGGGAGTGATTCATGGATATCAGGGACTAATAGACAAAAAATTTTGTAATTTAAACAGAAGAGATGTCAGCGGTATCATTAATCTCGGAGGAACATTTCTCAAAACAGCCAGGTCCGAGGAATTTTTTAAAAAAGAGGGACGGGAAAAAGCATATGAAAATATGGTCCAAAACAGAATAGACGGGTATATTGTGATAGGCGGAAATGGGTCTTACCGGGGAGCGTTGGTTTTTCACAATGAGTTTGATTTTCCTGTAGCTGGAATTCCGGCTACTATTGATAACGACATTGCAGGCACTCAAGAAACCCTTGGCTTTGATACAGCCCTTAATACGGCCTTGGATGCCATTGATAAGATCAGAGACACCGCGTACAGCATGGATCGGATTTTTCTGATTGAAGTGATGGGGCGAAAATCAGGTGCCATTGCGGTTCACTCTGCTTTAGCAGGGGGAGCTGAAGACCTCATTATTCCAGAAATAGAACAGGATATAGAAGACATTCTGGATAAGGTTAAGAAGGGAAGAAAATCTGGAAAAAAGAGCTGGATCATTGTGGTTGGAGAAGGATCCGGCAAAACACTCACCCTGGCTAATGAGTTAAGGAGGTATATTGATGATGTAAGGGTTACGGTTATCGGTCATATCCAAAGAGGAGGAAGGCCCAGTGCCTTTGACCGGATATTAGGAGCCAGGATGGGAAAAACAGCAGTGGATGCTCTTCTCAATGGGAAAACTCATCATGCAGTGGGATGGGTCAATGATGGGCCTATGGTGTATCCTTTAGAAAAAGCCATTGAGTATAAAAAGGAAGACTTTGCTGAATTTATTGAACTGGTGAAGATTCTGACATGAAAAAATTCTTAAAGTAAGATAGAAACAATAAAACTTTGAAGAAGCTTAGACTTGAGAGTCTTTTAACGCCTGGATCGAGACTGGTTTAAAGGGGGGGCGCACCGAAAAAAGTCCTGTTTTCTCCGGGTTTTTACCACACAGCGTTTGAAGGATATCATAGATGACAGGAGCGCAGGTCCGTCCCTGACACTGTCCCATAGTGCACCGGGTGGATAATTTAAGGCCGTTCGGGTTGCGGCATCCTAATTGGATAGAACTTTTTAAGCTTTTCATATCAATGTTTTCACAGCGGCATATGATGGTATCATCTGGGATCCCGAGGATTGTTTTTGGTTTGATTTTATAGAGCGAGTTAAAACACTTCATAAATTTTAGATGATGTTTTCTCTCTCTTGTTAACTTTTTGAAGTAGGGATCGAGAGTTTTCTTATCTTGGATGCTGAGCTTTTTGAGTATGGTGCTGGCAGCGATCTTGCCTTCATTCATAGATTTGTGAGCTCCGCCAATTCCCGTGATTTCCCCTGCTGCCAGAATATTCTGAATACTCGTTTCCATGTGGTCGTTGACCACAGCAGTCCATCCGCCCTTCTCCTGGGCATACTCCAGCTGACATCCAGCCAGTTGAGCCGCTTCTATGTTGGGAACAAACCCGAATCCCACCACTAAAGACTCTGTCTGGTATGTTTTCTCAAATCCCTTTATAAATTCCCCTTGCTTATTTACTTTTCCCACGACAACTTCTTCCAGGCTGTTTTCACCTCTTGCTTCAATGACCTGCCTTTGGTATTTGATCGGTATTCTGGAACCATATATTTTTGACAGGTATTTTCCCCCTTCGATGAATTTTGGATATTGGTGGAACACTTGGGGTAAAAACTTAATTTTATTCCAGAAAGATGAAAGTTCCATGATTCCCAGCAGTTTTCCCCCATTTTTAAGGAATTCATAAGCAGCGGCAAAAAGAAATAATCCAGAGCCGGCCATCAATGCTTTTTTTGCCGGCAGTATACCCGAGCTTTTTATCAGGACCTGGAGCATGCCAGTGGAATAAACCCCGGGAAGGGTCCATCCTTTAAAGGGGAGAAATCTTTCTCTTGCTCCTGTGGCTAAAACAAGGAAATCATACTCAAGGATGTATGTTTTTTCTCTGTTGTATTCTATGAGAATTCTGTTGTCATTATAGACCCCTAAGAGAACCGTCTTGTTCATCAGGGTTATTTTTTTGTTCTTAACTTTTTCTATAAAGCTAAACCCTATTTTCTTTATTTTTTCTGTTCCGCTTGAAAGGGGTTCTCCCAGACTTTCAGGGATTTTTCTGAGAAGTTGTCCTCCCAAGTGTATGTTTTCATCAATCAAAAGGATGCTTAAACCGTGATCAGCTAAAATCTCTGCTGCAGTAATACCAGAAAAGCCGCTTCCAACAATAATGATGTTGTATTTTTTGTTTTCTTTAATCATCCTGTATCTTTATTTTCATTCCTTCTTGAACTTCGGTCATGCATGCCCTTATATTAGAAACTCCATTTATGGTAACTGTGCATTCAAAACAGACCCCCATACCGCAGAGGGCGCC
The DNA here is from genome assembly GCA_964445575.1 of uncultured Eubacteriales bacterium. GTDB lineage: Bacteria > Acidobacteriota > Aminicenantia > Aminicenantales > Aminicenantaceae > WJMT01. Next base: position 26,476 of record CAYULB010000003.1, on the reverse strand, counting down.
TCTGGGCTTTTGGCTTACTGGATTTTTCTTCAATTTTTTATATCCTGCTGCAAGGAGAGCTGCGAGCACAGTCTCGCCTTCATAGGCCGGGGTTTCTTTACCGTTTACCAATATCTTGATTTTTTGTTTTCTTGCAATCGAGTCTATCCTTAGGTTTTCCATTTTTTCAGTTTCTGTGTATGAATTTTTGAATCATTAGACTATATTTTGGTATAGCGATTGTCAAGTTACAGGTGGATGTGTTTGACTTAATCAAGTTCCTGTGATAAAAAATATCACTCTGATTTTCAAAAAAAATGAGAAAGAATTACGACTTTGCAATCATTGGCGCTGGGATTATCGGAATGGCCACCGCTTATTATCTCTGCAGTACAGGAGCTAAAACAGCGGTTATTGATAAGAAATACATAGGTTCCGGTTCTACAGGACGATGCCTTTCAGGAATACGTCAGCAGTTTTCCACTCCCACTTCTATTGGAGTTATGAAAGAGAGTCTCTCTCTTTTTTCTCAGATGGAGGATGAATTCGGATTTTCAGTGGAATTTTCAAAGAGCGGTTATCTTCTTATGGCCCACAGTCAAGACCTTTTAAAGACATTTGAATCCAATATTGAAATTCAGAAAAGAGAAGGAGTCAATGTTTCACTGCTCAGTGCAGAGGAGGCTCTTACCATTGTGCCAGAGCTGAACACGGATGGTCTTTTGGGGGCGGCCTATTGCCCGGATGATGCGCAGGCCTATCCCTTTTTTGTTCTTAAGGGATATAAAAAAAAGATCGATGAGAAAAAAGGGGATTTTTATCTTTATAATCCCTTAGTTGAAATCCGAGAAGAGAAAAATTTTATTCTGACTCTAAAGGACGGAACATGTATTGAAGCAAACAAAGTCCTCCTGAGTGCTGGTCCATGGACCGGGAAACTTGGGGAAGAACTTGGATTAAGTTTACCTCTTTATCCTGAAAGACATGAAGCTATAATCACAGAGAGAATCCCAAAGCTTATCGGCCCCATGCTGGTGGATTACAGGAAAGACGGCTGCTATTTTCAGCAGCTTTTAACAGGACAGATCATAGGTTGTTATACTCCAGATCCCAATGTGCCGGGTATCCGGCATGATAGTTCTTTAGAATTTTTATTAGAGATGGCAAATCGAATGGTCCGTTTGGTGCCTAAGTTGAAAAATGCAGCTATCCTGAGACATTGGGCAGGATGCTACACCATGACTCCGGATGCAAATCCTATAGTAGACCAGACTTCAAGGGAAAATTTATATGTGGCATCAGGTATGTCCGGACATGGATTTATGTTTGGTCCAGGTTTGTGCAAGCATCTGGCTCATTATATGGTTCATGACAAATGGGATGTTGATTTCAGTGAATTTTCCATCAACCGCTCTTTTAAAAGCAAAGAGAGCCTTAAATAATTCTTCCGGCCTGTTTAAAAACAAAAGGCTCAAGTGAGCCGATATGAAATTCAGGTGTGGCTGAATTTTATGGGGAGTTAAGGAGTGTGGCTTGTGCTCCCTTCAGATTTTTAACGCCGGTCTTCTTTATTTTATCTTTTTATAGGGAGGCCTTTCAGGTTTTTTAAGAGGATTTTTCTCAAGTTCTTCCATTATGACTTGAATGGCTTTTTCAAGCTGGGGATCGTTTCCCTTTAGAACCTCTGAAGGTGTTTGCTGGACGTTAATATCCGGGGGAACTCCTTCGTTTTCCACAATCCAGCCGTCTTCAGTCCAGATAGCCAGGTTGGGAGCTGTGACATATCCTCCATCCATAAGCGAGGGAAAACCCAATGTTCCGACCAGCCCTCCCCACGTTCTTGTGCCTATAATCTTTCCCAGTTTGAACTTTCTGAACATCCAGGGAAGAAGGTCTCCTCCTGACCCAGCTGATTCATTGATGAGCATGACTTTGGGACCTTGAATGGAGGCACTGGGGGTTTTAAGGTCAGCACCATACCGCATGTTCCAGTAGCACACATAAGAGCGATTCAAAATGTCTATGTAGTAGTCAGCTACCGATCCCCCTCCGTTGAATCTTTCATCCACGATAATGGCGTCCTTATGAGATTGGGGGAAGAAATATCTTTTGAAATAAGTATGACCTAGGGTGCTGGTGTTGGGAACATACACATAAGCTACTCTTCCATTTGTGGCTTTATTCACTTTCTCAATATTGCTTTCCACCCAATCTCTATTCCTAAGAGAATATTCACTGGACAAAGGAACTACATTCACATTACGGGAGTTTTTTCCATCGGGATCAGAACTGACTGTTATCTCTATCAATCGTTCTGCAGAGTTTTCGAAAAATTTAAATAAATTTTCAGGAGGCCTTACTTGTTCTCCATTGACCGCTAAAAGATATTCTCCTTCTTTTGCATCCACACCCGGTTCAGTAAGAGGAGAACGGAGCTCTGGATTCCAATTCAAGCCTCCGTAGACTTTTTTAAGTTGATAGCGGTCGTTTTTGATTGAATAATCAGCCCCCAGCAGTCCTACGGGAATTCGGTCTCTGGAAGCAAGAGTATCTCCACCACCTACTCTGTGATGGCCCACTCCTAATTCACTGCACATCCACTGAATCACTCTATTCAGGTCCTGGCGGCAGGATAAATGAGGCAAAAAAACTGAATATTTTTCTCTCATCTTTTCCCAATCGACTCCGTGCATATGGGGATCGTAAAAATAATCCCGGTTGATCCTCCATGCCTCGTGGAAAATCTGTTCCCATTCTTTGGATGGGTCTATTCGGACTTCAATGGATTCTGTGTTTAACTTCCCGGCTCCCGGCTTTATGCTGTCTGAAATAGGGGTGATTCCGAAATCACGTCCTGAAATATAGAGAAGTTTTTTATGATCAGATGATATTTGATATCCATTGACACCAGATAGGATCACAGAATCCTTGCGTTTATTCAAATCAAATTTATGGAGCTTTGTCTTTCTGGAATAAGGGCCCCTGCTTTCAGGAGGAGCTTCTAGATAAAAGATCTGGCCGCTGCTTCCTGTTTGAAGAGAATAATAATTTCCTTCAGGAACAGGAATGCTTAAAATCCGTTCATTAAGTCTTTCGAAATCTATCTTAAATTCTGTGTCATTTTCTTGTTTATCTTTTTCCTTCTCAGGCTGTTCTTTTTCTGTGCCTTTTTCTTCATCGCTTTCCTTTGCCAAGGGAGAAGGGACATTTTTTTGGAGAACTGCCAAATAGATGGCATTGGTCATTCGCATATCTGCATTGGACATGGCAAACCAGTGTTTGACAGGACCTGCGTCTGTAGAGGCAAAGAAATAAAGATATTTTCCGCTGGGATCAAATACAGGATCGCTCACCTCACTCAAGCCATCTGTGATAGGATAGGATTTGTTCTCTTCAATGGAGTACACATAAACTTTTTGGAGGTAAGCTTTGGTGTTAAGTGTGTAGGCGACCCATTTTGAATCAGGAGACCAGACCCCTCGAATTGTTTTCAAGCCTGAAGGTCCGTAAAGATATTCTGATGCGATTTTATACGATTTTTCTGTTTCTAAATCAAACCAGTACAAGCTCCAGGAATTATCTGTGTAGGTGATTTTTTTATTGTCGGGAGACCAGCAAGGCCTGTCATAAAAGCCAGCTCCTTTTACCGAGTATTTTTTGGTGACTCCCCGGACTCCCGGCTCTTTAATGTGAAGGGAGTATTCTCCATTTTCATCTGAAAAATAGGCAATTTTTTCTCCATCAGGAGACCAAACGGGGCTCCTCTCATTGGTTCCAGGTGTTTCAGTGAGATTACGGAAATCACCTTTTTCTGCTGGAAAGGTGATTATCTCTCCTCTGAATTCAAAAACAGCACGTGCTCCTGTGGGTGATATATCAGCGTTTCTTATGTATTGGCTTCCTTTGACATATCTGGGTCTTAACTCTAAGAGGTCTGTAGCCACCCCAATGGAAAGATCGTTCACATCTCCGCTTTTGATATCAAATAAGTGAAGTTTCCCTTTTTGTTCAAAGACGATCTTTTCCTGACCGGAAGAAGCCATAATCACAGGAAAATCCTTAAAATCTGTGAGTTGTTTTATTTGTTTTGTTTCCGTGTCAAATGAAAACAGGTTGAATTCTCCGTTCCTGTCTGACCTGAAGTAAACAGTGCTTCCTATCCACATAGGATCGGTATCATTGCATCTTCCTTCAGGCTGAGGGATTCTCTCTATGGAATTATCGCTTAAGGTCATAATCCATATTCTTGAGAAAGTCCCTCCTCTGTAGTGCTTCCACTGATGAAAGGCTTCCCTAAAGGGAGTATAGGCAATTTTTTTGCCGTCGGGGGAATAGAATGCCTTATGAGCATACGGAATTTTTTCAGGAATCGGGAGTCCTCCTTCTACAGAAACTTTATAAAGGTGGCTGCGTGCTCCCGTGAAAGAGGAGCGGGAAGACAAAAAGACTATATATTTTCCATCTGGAGTGAATGTTCTTACGGTGTCTGGATAAGGATGCCAGGTCAGTCTTTTCGGGATCCCCCCTTGACTGGAGATGATATACACATCTGTGTTTCCGTCATATTCCCCACTGAATGCAATCCACTTTCCGTCAGGAGAAAAGACTGGGTATGATTCAACTCCTGTATGAGAAGTAAGCCGGCGGACATGGTTGCTGTTTAGTTCTGATATCCATAAGTCATTAGCATAAGAAAAAACAATTTTTTCCTGACTTACCGCTGGATGAGTTAACATCCGGGTGTCATTTGTGTCCACTCCCCTTAATGAAAATGAGAGCAGGAATACACAGGATATTAACAGAATGCAAGTATAGGATTTTTTCATTTTTTACTCCCTTTTAGAATTCATGAAGTTTTTTAACTCTCTTTATATCATATATTGAATAAGTGGTGAATTGAAAAAATGCACCTTAATTTTGAGCTGCGGTTATCATTGCTTATTGATCTGAGCAGAGTCTTTCCAGTATCTCAGTTTGCCCTTTCCAGCTTTATCTTCGCTTCCATCAAAGGGAAGTCCGAATCTGTTTGGCTTGACATCTATAAGTACCTGGCTTAAATAAAGAGCTTTTGTCAGATTGACTATGGTATAATCCAAATTTGAATTGTGTTCAGCAGCGAATACAAAGTCTCCATTGGTTTCTATGGGACCGAATTGAATTTTTCCTGCTTCATAAGTGTATCGGGGCCTTCTCCAGTCTCCGGAGATATCCATTCTTAAATTGTTTTTGACTCCGGTATAAATCCGCTTGTTGTCAAAATTTATTTCACCCCCCGAATCATCTTAAAAGGCGATTGCATTTGACAGAATAAAAATGAGATATTATAAAAGATATGAAGCAAACAGGAATAAACTGGGAACTGAGTCAACTTAACAGCAGCTGATATCAGAATGTAATCTACTTTTAATATAAAAAAAGGATTTAAAAATGAACGAAGAGGAGAAAAAAACAAGGTTTTTAAGGGATTTAGACAGAGTTCGAAAACAATTATCAGAAATAGAAGAAGAGGAAATGGAGAGAACTCAAAAAGAACAGATATTAAAAGAACAAAAGTTTCACCTCTTAAAATTATTAGGAGACCTTTCTATAGGGGTATTGTCTGTAGATATTCAGGGGAAAATCAATTTTATGAATAAATCAGCACATAAGATCCTCAGGATAGATCCATCCCAGGAACCTGAAAAAATGGAGGTTTGGAATCACCCTGATTTTGTTAAATCAGGAATATCAAAGGGGATAAGAAACTGTCTTGATTCCCAAAAAAGAAGCTTCTTTGACGCTATATATGAAGATGAGGAAGGAAAGAGATTTTTTTTAAAAAACACCTTCTCTCCTCTTTTTCATAAAGATGGCTCCATCGACGGAGTTATGGTTACTATCCAAGATGAAACTGAGAAAAAGAAATCTAATATTGATTTGAATCAGAAACTTAAATATGAGAAGTTTTTATCAAAAATTTTATTTCATTTAACTGAATTTAACGACTTGGAGGCCTCTTTAAACCAGATATTAATAGAAATAGGGAATGAACTAGATGCGGAAAGAAATGGGATTTTTTTGTTTGATGAAAAAAACGATTTGGTTAACTGTTTCTATGAGCGGCAAAGAAAAGGAATTGAATCCCGGATTGATAACAGGAAAAACATGCCTCTAGATAAATTTTCGTGGATGATAGAAAAATTTATCAATAAACAGCCTGTTCAGATTAAAAAAACCACAGAAATGGAAAAAAAACAAAAATCTATTTATGGATTTTGCATAGATGAAGAGACTTTATCTTTTCTGGCTGTCCCTATTTATTCAAAAGATAAGCTGACTGGATTTTTGGGTGTGGAGTGGATATCCAAACAAGGAAATTGGGCAGAAAATGATGGGCGGTTATTAATGGAAATAGCACAAAAAATAGGCTCTATCATCGAAAAGAAAAAGTTGAGTGATAGTGAAAGAAAGGCCAGTGATAGATTTTGCTTTTTAGCCAAGGCAGGATTTGAAGCCATTGTCATTTTAAAGGATAGAAAAATAATAGATGCCAATCATGCAGCCAGTTCTTTGTTTGAATACAGGCCTTCAGAATACATAGGAAAAGACTGGTCAGTTTTTTTTGATTCTGGTGAAAAAAAAGTCATTGAAGAAAACATAGATGATTCTAAGTCCAGGCCTATTGAATCTAAGGGAATTAAAAAAAGCGGAGAGGTGGTTCCTGTTGAGATTTTAACAAAGACTATTTTTGATGAGAATGAGCGGCTTGAAGTGTTGGGTATAAGAGATATTACAGAAAGAGAAAGAGTGGGGAAAGATGTGAGAGAAGAATACGAATCATTAAAAGAAATTATAGATGAGATTGTTAAAGCTTTAGCTTTCAGTGTGGAGCTCAAAGACCCCTATACAGCCGGCCACATGCAGAGAGTGACCAGACTTGCCTGTGCTATTGCTGAAGAGGTGGGCCTTGACGAGGAAAAAATATCAGGATTAAAAGTGGCTGCAAGTATTCATGATATAGGGAAAATAAGTATTCCAGCAGAGATCCTGAGCAAACCTGATAAACTGTCGGAGGCAGAGCGCATGATTGTTGAAGGTCACCCCAAGGCAGGATATGATATACTAAAAAATATAAATTTTCCTTGGCCTGTGGTTGACATTGTCCTTCAACATCATGAGAGGATGAACGGTTCCGGATATCCTTCAGGTCTTTCCGGAAATAAGATATTGATTGAGGCAAGGATAATCGCAGTAGCTGATATAGTCGAAGCCTTGACTTCCCGCCGGCCTCACAGGTCTGCTCAAGAAAAAGAGATTCCTATCAATGAATTGAAAAAAAATAAAGCAAATTTGTATGACCCAGAAGTGGTGGATGCCTGTTTAAAAATAATCACAAGAAAAAATTTTTCTTTTCAGACCTTTGGTCTTTCCGGTTAACTTAAATCATTCATAGAAAACAGGTTTTTCAGTTTGACATGAACTATTTTAAGTAAAACTCTCATTATTGAAAATTTCTTTCAACAGAGGTACCAGGTTTAGAGCATAGTCAATTTCTTTTAAAGGTATTTGATGGTTTTCTGAAATCTCAGTAAAGCGTCCGTCTTTATTACTTTCTTTTGTCACGATAAGAAGGTCTGAATAGGGAGCTACTGCATTGATCATCCTTTCATTGTCACTCCCAGGAGCCCCTCTTTTGGAGACTCCTCCTACATGGATTCCAATGATAAGGATATTATTTTCTTTACAGTAGTCAATGATATTTTTCAGTCTTTTGACTTCATCTTCTACAGTAAGCCCTGAAGCACCCATTCCTTTCAAACTGGCTCCGATGGCAAATATGATGGTTTTATAACTCGTTCCTTCAGGAAATTTTTCCAGGTCCGTGTTTATTTCTACATGAAAACCAGGTTTAGATTCTTTTCCTCCAAGACCTACTCCAGCGTTTATCATACTCACATCAGGTACATCGCCGTAATCATACATAATTCCTGCTTCTTCGCAGACAATATTCAAAGTCGTTACATCAGGGCTCTGACCCGCTGAGGTAGTGAGTACTGGGAGCTGAGCTTTGGGCAGCTCTTGAGAATTAACCAGTCCGATGTGGAGAGTAAAAAGAAAACCAACCACAAACAAAAATAAAGTGAGTGGCCTTATTTTGTTCATTCTGTCTTCTCCTTTATAATCTTGGACATTCCTGATGAATGCCTCAGATTAAAGATAAATAATTTCTTAATTACAAAATACATTTTTTTTATTTGTTTTGGAAGGGTCTTTATAATAAAATCCAACTCCATTTTTAACCACTTCTGCGTAACGGGGAGCATGAGAAATTTTTATAGCCCTATCCGAATTTTTTTGTGAATATTGTTCAGCGATTTCAAGGACAGCAGAACAGTGCTGACCGACTCGTTTCGCCATGGACCACCCGTTTTCGTCATAGGGAACAAAAAGCATACCTTTTTTTGATAACCTTAAAAGAAAAGGGTCTTTTCCCTCTAGGAGAAGATCAACGGTTTTAGGGCCTGTGGGCTGATCTAAAAAGGGGATAGGGGCTTCGAGGAGAAAAGGGAGGGCATCAGAGAAATCCCCGATCTCTCTATGAGATAATCCTCGAAATCCCCTAGGGGAGGGCTCCACATGATTATCAAATCCTTCTCTTGCTTTGAGTGTTAATGATGTCATGGTAGCAATCCTCATAGATTTTTCAGGGGCCACAATACAATTTGTAACAGGAAACATGGTTTCTGCACCATGGATATCTATGACCAGGTCAATGTTTTCTTTTCTAATAAGTTCCATACAGGCAAAGGTTACTTTTTCCATAAGGGCACCGTTTGGTCTACCCGGCCAGGTGCGGTTGGTGTTTCTAATATCTAAGTAAGAGAGGAGCTGTCTATCTGGATAATGGACATAAACATCCGGATCCGGCCATTGGTCTAAGGGTGAAGCCACCCGGTTGCCCATGCGGAATTTTTTATTTCCCCACTGAGTTTTGATATGAAAATAAAGAGGATATCCATCACCGGAGCGGGTATTCCGGCCTCCGCTGTTGTTAAATTGGGGGATGATGATGACAGTTCCTTTTTCTACGATTGAATTTTCCACAAAGATAAGAGAACTCAGGAGAGCTGCCGGTTCATTAGAATGGGTGTTTGCTATGACCAGCATTTTTCCTCCTGGATTTTTGCCTTCAAGAAAAAAAATATTTGTATCAGTCATAGTCCCTTTGAGATCAGGACTATATTCACTCAGCTTTTTTACCTGGGTAACACCGGGTCCCGCTACAATGGGGGTTTGAAAATGACGGTGTTGGTACAGCTGGAGACCTCCGGTTAGAGTTATGATTCCGATTATGAAAATTATGGCTGTTTTATAAATTATCTGACGTGACATTTTATTTCTCCCAAAATTATTTGGCTCGAAAGAGTCTCAATATCAAAGGAATCATTATCAAAACGTACTGAAGCATTTGATCCACACTTTGTTTTTCTCGAATGAAGTTCCAGATAAGCATGACCAATAAATAAGCGCAGATTAAGTAATAAAAAAACATTATCAAATACATTTATTTATTCTCCCTCTTTGAGTTGATTCATTTTTTTTGTTTAGTACCCATTAACCCACATGATTTCTTTTTTTTCTTGATGCCAAAAGACCCCAAATGACTCTAAAAACGCTTCCTAATATTGAGATTCCCAATATATAAAAGATATGGTTGCTTATGGCTGATGAAAGAGATTCATAGAATGCATAGAGTTTAGTGCTGAATATGATAGAGAGAATGCCAGCAGCGGTGATCACTATCCAAGGAAGCCATGTGAATTTAAGAAAATTATAATATTTTCCTTTATAATCAGAGACCATGACACTCAGCCTTCCGATAAGAGCGGTGGGGGGCAGCCCGTCTCCGAGCGGCCAGAGTAAGCTTAGGCCGGCAATAACTACCGTAGCATGCAGTCCAATGGAATCAAGAAACCATACCAAGGGGATTCCGATAATGGCAGCGCCTCCATAGGTGAAAACTCCCTCAGAAACAGGTATGATCACAGTCAAGGATAGGAATAGTATGATCAAAGGAGTGTTTATGACTGTGAACGAAATAAGACCTCTAACTCCCGTGGCTGTCATGATCTGCTGGAGCATCCCCACAGCGATCATTGTAGCGAGCAGCGGAGTCAGTTTTTTAACTGTGTCTCTGGATAATCTAAGGATATTGATCTTTTTAGGGCTGAGGATAAGAGCGAAAAGTGCAGAGATGACAAACAGTAAAGGAAGCCCCATTACAGGAAGAGTAAAGGGCCAAATCCTCAAGGCGATCACCAAACCAAAGAAAATCAGAAAGGGGACAAGGACTTTCCACCATTTCATTCCTTTGGGAACCTGGGGCATCTGATTCAAAGCAGATTCAAGGTCTGACTCTTCTTCTTTTTTCCAGCCCAAGACTAAAATAGTAAAAGTCCCCAATATGAGGACCGGGATCCCGAGAGGCAGTTCAAAGCCCACGTAGGGGATAGCTGTTCCCGCAGATAATATCATGGCCCATATGTTAACAGGAGGGGCTGCTGCGCTCAGGCCAGCAATGATAAACAGAATAGCAGCTACTTTTGTTTGCTTAATTCCTAGATACCTGAGAGCCATGGCAACAGGGGCTCCCACTACCAGGAGAGATACACTCCCTGCTCCAGTGAGGGCACCAGGAATAAGTGTTATGACCATCAACAGCATAAGAACAATGAGGCGTTTGTTGGAAAAGTATCTAAGAGTGTTTTTAACCACATAATTGACTCCCCCTGATTCAGAGATGATCGCCATGAATATGGTTGCAGTGACAAATATCAGTATAACGTCTAAATAAGTAAATGAACCTTCCACCAGATGTCTTGCCAGCTGACTTATGGGGGGGGTGTTTGAGAAGGCTCCGAATATTCCTCCGGCAACAGCAGCCAGAAACATGCTGATCTCAACAGAAAGTTTTCTCCATTTTGCAACGGTGTATGCTCCAATCATAACCAAGAAAGCAAAAACGATTTGTGTCTGCATTTAAAGCTCCTTTGGTAAATTCTACATTTATGATTTCCCTGGAGTCAAGCAACCTAAATTATTTATAGGGAAAAGGTGATATTCTTAGGCTGAGTTATTTGTAAAATACAAAGGGGAAAAGGAAAAGGGAGAAAGGTGAGTTATGAATAATACAGGTTAATTAGCAAAGATTCGAAGGTTGCTGCTCATGGGATTGCTTTTGATTTTTTTTAGAGCCTTTGCTTCGATTTGTCTTATTCGTTCTCTTGTAACATTGAATTTCTGACCTACTTCTTCAAGAGTGTGGGGTCTTTCATTGTTAAGTCCAAACCTTAAGTTTAAAACTTTTGTCTCTCTTTCTGATAAAAGTTTGAAGGCATCTTGAAGGAGTTCCTTAAGGTTAATGTGAATGACTGTATCAGGGGGAGATGGGATTTCTTTGTCTTCAATGAAATCACCGACTTCATTTTCGTTTTCTCCCACTGGAGTTTGGATAGAGACAGAATCCTGGGTGTTTTTGATTAAGTTTCTGATTCGTTCAGCTGGAATTCTTATTTTTTTTGAAAGTTCTTCAACAGTGGGCTCCCTTCCTGTTTCATTGACAAACGACTTGGTGATTTTTTTTATTTTCTGGAGCTGTTCAGTAACATGGACTGGTAATCTGATAGTGCGGGACTGGTCAGCTATAGCCCTTGTAACGGCTTGCCTGATCCACCATGTTGCATAAGTAGAAAACTTATATCCTTTTCTGTAGTCAAATTTTTCTACGGCACGTATAAGGCCGAGATTTCCTTCCTGAATGAGATCCAATAAAGAAAGCCCGCGGTTTTGATATTTTTTTGCTATGGATATCACAAGTCTTAAATTAGCAGCAACCAATTTATTTTTAGCCTCTTCTTTGATTTTCTTTCCTCTGTCTATATCCTTAATTGAATATTCTGCTTTTTTTTGTTTGAGATCCGGTTCATTAGAAGAAATAGATACAAGCCTTCTGTAGACTGAATTCAGAATATTTTCCTTTATATTTTCTTTTAAACCTAGTTTTTTTATTTGGTTTCTTATTTCTAATACCGTTCTACCCAAAGAAAAAATCGATTCTTTAGCTTGGTTCTTTTGTTGAAGCTTTTCTTCCAGATTTCTGATTTGATCGAATATTTTTTCAGCTTTAGGCTGTAATCCTTTTGTGTCTTTTTCAGATTTATTCCCTGCATTAATATCAAGATATCTGAATATATTCTCTGGCTCTTCTTTTATATTATTTTCTATTTCATGAATTTCTGTAAGAGTGAGATTCGTTTTTGAAAGAGCATTGATAATGATTTTCTCGCCTTTTTCAATTCTTCTTGCTATAGCAATTTCCTCATCCCGAGAAAGAAGCAAAATATTACCCATTTCTTTCATGTACAGCTTTATTGAATCTGTGGTTTCAAGCTGTCCAGAAGAAATATATTTTGTTTTTTTCATTTTATTTTGATTAGCCATTTTTTTCCTTTACCTGCTTTTATAATAACGATTTAAGTCTTGATTTTGTTGCAGGTAAATTTATAGTTAAATCAAGATAAAAGGTTGTTTGGCTCGCCTTCTTTTCTATTAAAAAGAATTATTATCAATTAATAACTAATACAAACACAAGATAAGGTTTTAGTGTGGAAAAGTCAAGTTCTATTTTAAACAAATTGACTTTGTAGTAGAGAAAATATCTAAAATATATTTTTTATGATCACAATAGCTCCAGATAATGCTGAGGCAGCCAGCACAGCTGGTCTAATGAGTCCCTTGTCCAGGAATTTAGAAGATTTTTTTGAGATAAAAAATCCCACTAGAATACCAGGAATGAGTGCAAAGCTGGAATAGATTTCTTTCATCCCAAAGCGACCGATTATGACCAATGACAATAATGATATTATTGTTCCAAAAATGAAGATAGCAGAAAGCGAACCTCTTATTTTTGGTCCTTTTTGATATTGGTAAATAAGAGCCATAGGAGCCCCGCCTATGGCTGAGGTTGTTCCCATTAATCCTGAAGCAGTGCCTGCTCCAAGAAGATTTGTCGGCTTTAGTTTCAGTTTTATCCCTGAAATACCGATAATAACAGCCAGCAGGATCATAAAGCCAAAAAGCAAGGATATGTTTTTTTGGGGCACCTGGGTTAAAAGAAAGGAACCTAAGGCTGCACCACAAACTCTGCCTGCCACAGCCCAGGTGATTTCTTTAAGACGAATCGCGTATCGTTCTCTTACGGTCATAAGAATGGTAAGGCAGAGCGCAGATAACAGAACAGGGCCTGGTACAAAAATTGGATTTAATATCACCAGCAGAGGAACCCCTATAAGCCCAAGACCAAATCCAAGAGAACCCTGAAGGACTGCACCACAAGTGGCTATAACAAAGGCTGTTAAGGATTCAAATAAAGTTAAAGGAAAATCCATATCTCTTTTTTCCGCTATAAGTCTTTTTGCAGTCTTGGGTCAAATTGACTTTAAGAAAATAGAAACAATTTTTATCACATTCAGTGACATAAAGTCAAAAAAACTATGAGTGTTGACCAGACAGAACAAAATATGATTGACAATTAAGGGGATTAAAAATTAACATCAACATAAAAATTTCTTTTTTTAAAAAAATGAGTCGTCCTATCAAAAAATTTCTTTTTTTCTTGCCTTCAGCTTTTTATTATGCTCTGATTTTTTTTCTGTCTTCAAAAAATTACCAAGTCAAGGTGGATATACTTTTTTTTGATAAAATAATTCACTTGATAGAATTCGCAGGATTGGGTTTTCTACTCTCTTTGGGTTTTTTCATGTTTAACCTTTCTTTTAGGTCTAAATTCTTTTTGGTGGCAATAAGCGGTATCATTCTGGCAATTTTGGATGAAATTCATCAATTCTTTGTTCCGCTCCGATCAATGGAAGCATGGGATTTGGCTGCAGATGTTGCTGGAATTGTTCTGGGATTTTTTGTTTTTAAATTTTTTTATGTGAGGAAGAAAGGGGTTTATTTCTCATAAGAACCTGATAAAGATATCAATCAAGTCAGGCGGTTTATTGACTGGATTATGTGACTGTGATAGTTTTGATTGGAAGGAAATCTTCTTAGAGAGAATAAATGGAACCCAAAAAAAAGAAGTCGAAGAAAAATTGGCTAATAGGATGTGGAATCGGAGGTGGTGTGGTGATTATGATAGGTATTGTTATCATTGTAACAGGGGTATTCTTTGTAAAGAATATGGTGAATAGTTTCGAAGAATCAGATGATATTTTGAAGAGTTTATTAGAAAAATACGGGCAAATAGATGATTACTGTCCATCGCCCAGCGGGACTATAAAACCCGAGCGCATAGAAACTTTTCTTGAAGCAAGGAAGTCCCTGAAGCCTATCATTGACGAATTGGAAGAGTCAATTGATTTCCTTTCTGAAGAATCCAGGAAAAGAGAAGATCAGGAAAGAGAATCAACAGGGCCATTTAAAAAAGTACTAACCGGAATCGGGCTGATTCCTAAAATAGCGGATTTTTTGAAGGAGCGAAACCTGGCTCTCTTAAGAGAGGAAATGAGCATCGGTGAATACTACTATATCTACACTATTGCCTATTACTGCTGGCTTAATAAACCCATAACCGATGGGGTTCCTATAAACATAAATGAAGATAACGAGTTCGATTATCCGCATTGGGAAGATGAAGAGTCCAAGGAAATAAGACATGATTTAGCAGTGAGACGGCTTCATAACATATTTTTGTCTATGTTAAAAAACCAATATGAGAAGCTTATGGAAAGCCAAAAAAGCCCAGATATTTCTCAAGATTGGAGAGATGCTTTGGAAAATGAAATAAAAGCTATGGAATCAAACCGATACAGACTTGTTTGGCAGGACGGACTTCCGTTTCTTCCCTTCGGCCTTACAAAGACCGCCTGGAGTCAAGTTACAGCTCCTCTACTAACAACATAGAGCTTATTGTTGAACAGAGATAGTCTGTTTTTATGAAGAAGAATACATTCAAAATGGGAATATAACAGTAGATTCGAATAAAGAGGAGCGGATTTAAAAGAGTTTGAAAAGGAGACGATTCAAATGAGTGTTCAAAAGAGGACCAAAAAAGACGCAACCATCATTATTCCTGCTTATAATGAGGAAAAAGGAATAGGAAATGTGTTGGAAGGCATGAAGAAATTCTCAAATGGATATGAAATCATAGTTGTAGATGACGGCTCAAAAGATAAAACCTCGGACATTGCGAAAAAATATCCTGAAGCAAAGGTCATTGTTCATCATGAAAACAAAGGCTACGGAGCTGCCATTAAAACCGGTGTCCGTTATGCCACTACAGATATCATCATTATCATTGATGCGGATACAACTTATCCCAGCAACAGAATTCCAGATTTATTGAAAAAATACCAAGAGGGGAATGTGGAAATGGTGGTAGGTGCGAGAACTGGGGAGGAGGTTAAAATTCCTTTTATCCGGAAACCAGCAAAATGGTTTTTAAAAAAACTTGCTGATTATTTGTCAGGAGAAAATATCGTTGATATCAATTCAGGCCTCAGGCTGATCAGAAAGGACATGATAAACAAATTCAAAAAAATACTGCCGGATGGATTCTCTTTTACCATGACCATAACTTTAGCCCTCTTGACTAATGGATACGAAATCGAATACATTTCGATTGATTATCATAAGAGAGAAGGAAAATCAAAGCTCCGTCCCTTCAGAGATACATATGGTTTTTTAAAATTAATAGTCCGAACTGTACTTTATTTTCAGCCTTTAAAAGTATTTATGCCTTTAAGTTTTATATTTTTCTCTGTAGGGGTTGTGCTGCTGGCATACAGAATATTTATAGAAGAGTCTTTTGTGACCACTATAAATATCATGTTTATGGCTGCCTTTCAGTTGTTTATTATCGGTCTTTTAGCAGATTTAATAGACAAAAGAATGAAAGATTGAATATTGAAAAAGACAAGAAGAGGCGCAAACAAGAGTGATTCTCTTTATTTAATTTCTGAATATAAGGACTTGTATGTTGGCTTCAGCTCTGATAAATTCCACCGTCAAAAAGGCTCTTCTGGGGGAGTGGGAACAGAAATTTCAAGTTATCTTTTAGAGAAAAAAGAAATTGAAACAGTCATAGGAGTGGGGTTTTCTCAGCGCTTTCCCTATCGACCTGAATATCAAGCCGTGAATGAAGCCCGTGAAGTCAATAAGATTTCTGGTTCCAAATATATTTACATGAAACTATCTCCGCTGATAAGACTTATTGAATCAAACAAAGAAAAAAAAACAGCTGTTTTTGTTCAGCCTTGCTTTGTGAACGCTGTACGTAAGATGCAGAAAATTAAGTATAAAAACATTAAATACATCATAAGTTTTTTTTGTGGATATAATGTAACTGAAGAGGCTACAGCGTATCTCATAGGAAAGGCAAAAGCAAATCACCTGGATATTGCTGAGATTTCATATAGATGGGGCGAATATCCGGGAGGGTTTATGGTAAAGACTAAGCAAGGGAAAATCATCAATTTTGGCAAGGAGTGTTATGAAATAGTGGATCTGATGTTTTTACGTAATGGCTGTAAGAAATGTTCTCTGTATATGGGAGAAGGAGCTGATATAGTATTGGGAGATGCATGGATCAGAACATTAAAAAATGCTTCTGTTATGATAGCAAGAAACAAAGTTGGTTTGGATCTAATAAAAAAAATGAAACGAGAAAACCAAATAAAATTATTTAAAATCAAAGAACAAGAATTGATTCAAATGCACTGGCACAATTTGAAATATAAAAAATATGGAATGGGATTTTTTTTGAATCTTGGGCATCAAGTGCTCAAAACAAAAATAGCGAAACGAATGGCTCCTTTTAGATTTTTGATGTTTTTATCAAAGATAAGGAGGAAATTTGTCATTGGAATCGATATAGAACTGCAAAGATTATAATTTAAGGTAATCATGTGAACGGAATGAATAAATGGTGTTAAGATGAAACTTAAAGGGGCGTTGACTCGAACTTTTCTGGAATATAAATATTTCATGTGTAAAGACTGGACTCTGAAACAAGTGGGAGATTTTTGGGATAGTGTCACTGACTATGATGACATTAATGAAAGCACTTACAGCTATTATCGGAGATTTACAAATTCTTGGAAGCTGGCAAAAAAACACGTGAAATATCAAATGATAATGCTGGATATACAGGCTAGAACCGGAAAAGGAACTGAATTCTGGATTGAAAAAGGAGTGATACAGAAATCTTTTTTAGCTGATTTTTCGGATTACCTTTTATCGTTAGCTGAAGAACGATTAAAGGATAAAAAAGAATATTGTGAATGGGTTAAAGTTCTGGATTATGCTCTCCCTTTTGATGGAAATTATTTTGACTTGATCGCCTGTTATGAGACTATAGAACATATCAGTGATGTGGAACTTTTTATGAAAGAACTAGCCAGAGTGCTGAAACCAGGAGGGATCATGGTGCTGACATGTCCGAATCTATTATGGGAACCTATGCACTGGTTTGCTGCTGTATTTCAGATCCATCACAGTGAAGGACCTCATAATTTTCCTAGGAGAAAAAAGCTGATAGATCTTTTCCAAAAAAATCATTTAAAGATACTGGAAGAGAATACAACTATTGTCTTGCCTTTTAATCGTCCGATATCTATAAAACTGAATGAGAAATTAGAAAAAATGATTTCAGAGAATGTATTGAAATTCATTGGTTTAAGAAGAAGCTTTGTTCTCAAAAAAAATAAATGAACAAAGAGATTCTTAGGCTTTCCATCCCTATTATTATAAGCAATATATCGATTCCCCTCTTGGGATTGGTAGATACAGCCCTTATGGGGAGATTGGAGTCAGAATATTACATTGGGGCGGTTGCTCTGGGAAGTTTGATCTTTAATTTTATATGTTGGGGGTTTGGTTTTCTTCGCATGGGAACAACAGGGCTGACTGCTCAAGCCTACGGAAGAAATGACCAAAAAGAGATTACTGCAATTTTGGTCAGAGGATTAGTAGTTGCTGTGGGGGGCAGCCTGGTTATTATCTTGCTTCAGGCAGTTATTGCATGGGTAGGTTTTACTCTCATATTTGAATTTTTTGAAATAAATTAGTATAAAGTTGTTACTGAAAAGTTTTAAGAGTTAATGTTAAAGGGGATCTGAAATGAAAACAAAGAAAAATAAATACACGGGGCTATTATTGATTGTATTTTTTGTCATAAACGGGTTGGTTTCCGCACAGCAGGTCAGGGAGCGGATCTTTTTACAGGACCTTGGCCTTTTAGACAAGTTAAAATTGAGTGAAGAGGCTCTAAATAAGTTAAAAACGAACAGTTTTGTGGTGGTACCCGGGAATGAAAAAGAAATTTTCGAAGTCTACCAAGATTGCAAAAAAAACAACCATCCTATTTTTATCACTACAGATGCTGCTTTACACACTTCCCATCTGTTTTTTGATTCCGTTTTAAGGATTCTTGAAATACAAAGACTTTTTGATTTCAGTAAAGAGCTGACAGACCTAATGCTTCAGATTTCAAAGAATCATTATGAAGAAGCGGATAGTGAAGAGGTCAAACAAGCAGCACGGTTAAATATTGGATTCTTTTCTGTAGCTAAAAAGCTGTTTGAACCAGATTTCAAACCAGGTAATAAGCTGGATGAATTGGTAAGTGAAGAACTAAAAAACATTTCTGACCACAAAGGAATCAAATTTAGGGCCCTTTTAGATTATGTGGATCATCCTTCCATGTTAACTCATCCTTATGCCTATGAAGACTACAGCCAGTATTATCCTAGAGGGCATTACACCAGAAATGAAACCTTCAAAAAATATTTTAAAGTCATGATGTGGTACGGCAGGATTGATTTTAAACTGAAGCCGGGAAAAAGTGATGAAGCGCTTATTCATGGAAGAAAAATGACTCTCCAAGCCCTCTTGATGGTTGATGCTCTCATGCGTAATCCAAGAGCCTTTGAACTGTGGAACATGATTTATAAGCCTACTGTGTATTTTGTAGGAAAAACAGATGATTTGAATGCTGAAGATTATATATCTCTGATAAAAGACATATTTCCCTCCAATCAGAATATTGACAAATACCATAATGAGAAATTTTTATCTGATTTTATTCAGAAAGCCCAAGAGATGGAACCCCCAAAAGTCCTTTCCGCTCTAGCTTATGAAGATAAGGATTTTAAGAAGACAACATTGGGATTTCGATTTATGGGACAGAGGTTCATTCCGGATTCTTATATTTTTCAGCAGCTGGTTTTTGGGGTTAAAAAACTGAAATATACTGGGAAAGACAAACCTTTTACCATGGAAAATATTCCCAATGTAGGACAAGCCAGGGCATTCCCAAGAGGACTGGATGTTTTTGCTGTTTTAGGGTCTCAGAGGGCTTTGGAAATTTTACAGAAAGAGGGAGACACAGAGTATGAAGGATATAATGAACAAATGAATCAACTGAAAAAAGAGTTTGCTTCTATAGATCAAAAAAAATGGACCCAGAATCTTTATTGGCACTGGCTCTATAGTTTGATTCCCCTTTTAAATGAGGATATAAAAGAAAATGCCCCTGGTTTTATGAAAGGATCTTCCTGGATAGAGAAAGAATTGATGACCGCACTTGGATCCTGGACCGAATTAAGGCATGACACCATTTTGTATGCTAAGCAGAGTTATACACTGATGGGAAGAGCGCCTCTTCCTCAGCCTGCGTTTACCTATGGCTATGTAGAGCCCTACCCTCAGGTTTACGAAAGAATCCAGCATATGATGTCAAGATTGAGAGAAATGCACAGCGAGTTAAAAATAGAAATACCTGAAGTTCAGGACAAAATAAGAAAATTTGAAGCAGTACTGCATAAATTAAAAGTCATTTCTGAAAAGGAACTCGAGAAAAAATCCTTAACCAAGGAGGAATACTCATTTATTTGGGATATTGGAAGCACTCTTAAAGAATTGAAAAGATTCCCTGAATCTATTCAGAAAAAAATAACTTCAGATGCAGATGAGCAAATGGATATCATTGTTGATGTTCACACAGAGCTAAACACCTCTCAGGTTTTAGAAGAAGGAGTAGGCTTTCCCTTTCATATATACGTGATTATCAGTGATAGCAAAGGCCGTCGCATAACCCATGGGGCAGTGTACTCTTATTATGAATTCAAACATCCTTTAGACGACCGACTGACAGATGAAAAATGGCAAAAGATGGGGAAAGATAATCAAAGGCCCCCTCTTCCTCAATGGGCTCACAGCTTTATGGCTGTATCTCAAGCTGTCCGAAAGTATTTTTAAATTATTAAAATTTATTAATCTTAATTTAACTCTCATTTAAATATAAATATCTATAATAACCTGGATTATTCATGAGTCGAGGTTGCTGCAGATGCGAGGCATCAGGGCATGAATAGAGTTGATAGAGTTTGTTTCGTTTTTCCAGTTTCTATGGATTCTTTAGGTTATTTGGTTTGGCCAATGCGTGAGGAGCGAGAAAAGCGAGACAGGCTAAATGTTTAAAAAGCAGCCGCCGGCTTTAGGAAATTCAGGTGTGGCTGAAGCGACATTGAAGATACTGTGAATTGCGAATGGTAAGTGGTGAATGGTTAATTGAATATAAATTTAATTTTTTAAATGAAATATAATTCACAATTTACAACTCACAATTTACTGCTTTTTGATAATATCTTGTCTATCGCTGAAAATAAATTAATAATGAAAACATTGCCATTTTTTTATGAATAGGTCAGGATAATTAAGAATTAACTCATGCTTTATTTGAATTATTGAGGAGAACGCAGTAAGTGTGTATAAGATTGCCAGAATTTTTTTTATGGGCTGGCAGAACCAGCCAAGGACAATATAGAGAGTATGGTTGAAATTCATAGTAGTCTGAGAAAATACCTGTTTTCTAGTAATGAATCAAAAAAGTTGGCATAATGAGTAACAGCAAAATGAGAATATTAATCGTTGAAGATGATAAGAAACTGTCTGCTTTTCTGCAAAAGGGGTTTAGAGAGGAGCAATTTGCAGTGGATATATGCCGGAATGGAACTGAGGCTGTGTATTATATTGAGGTGAACGATTATGATTTAATTATTCTCGATATCATGCTTCCAGGAAAAGACGGGATAGCCGTGTGCAAGGAAATCAGAGAAAAGTCAATCACTACTCCCATTATCATGCTGACAGCTAAGGATACCCTGGAAGATAAGATAAATGGATTGTCTGAAGGCGCTGATGATTATCTCACCAAACCGTTTTCTTTTGAAGAACTCCTGGCAAGAATTAAAGCGCTTTTGAGAAGAAGTCAGGATTATAAAGGAAAAATTCTTAAGATTAATAATCTCGAATTAAACCCGTGGAAAAGGACGGTATTGAGAAGAGGAAAAAAAATATCCCTCACTGGCAAAGAATATGCCTTACTGGAATACCTGATGCGCAACAGAGGGAGAATGGTATCCAAATCAATGATCATTGAACATGTCTGGGATATGAATTATGATGGATTGAGTAATGTGGTCAATGTCTATATCAATCATTTGCGAAAAAAGATTGACAAGGATTTCAATAAAAAACTGATCCATACCATAAGGGGATACGGGTATAAAATAGATGAGGACAAAAAAGACTAAATCTCTTGTTTTCAAACTCACCATCTGGTACGTTGTGTTCCTCGCTATTATAATAGGGATAATTGGGGTGGTTATTTACGGGAGCTATCGCAACAGTCTTTTAAATGAACTCGATCATACTTTGGAAGAGATTGCTGAGGAACTGAATGACACATACTGGAGACAAAGAAGAGTTACTTTTGAAGAATCCATAGAAAAAGTGGAAAAGGAGTACAGACACTACCACCCTTATATTTTAATAGTAAAAATTTCTCATAAAAAAGAGGACTTTTTAGAAAAGGTGATCCACACCAGCGATTCCTATGATGATAGTTTTATTTTAGAAAAAAATCTTTACTGCAAAGCCGATAAATCTGGCCTCAGTCCGCTGTATATAAGTTGGGAGAAGGAAGGGGCTTCTCATTCTCCTTTAAGGGTAATCCTTTTCCAGATCAAAGGAAATTACATTCTTCAGGCAGGATTGTCCTTAAGCTCTTTTTATTCAAAAACTCGAAAAATATTTATAATCCTTATCTTTTCGGGATTTCTGATGCTGCTACTTGCTTCGGCTGGGGGAAATTTTATTATCAGGAAAGCACTTTTGCCTGTGGTCAATGTAGCTCAGACTGCCAATCAAATCACTACAGATGACCTTTCTCACCGGATTGATGCAAAGAAAAGAAAAGATGAAATCGGAGTATTGGTTGAAACATTCAATGATATGATTTCAAGGCTTGATAAATCAGTGAAAAAAATAAAGCAGTTTTCAGGTGATGTTTCTCATGAGCTCAGAACCCCATTGACTAATATAAGAGGCGAAATTGAAGTGAGTTTAAGGAAAGAAAGGGCTTTGGATGAATATAAGGAAACCTTGAAAAGCGTTTTAGAAGAAACATACCATATGGAAAAAATAATAGAAGACCTGCTTCTGCTTTCCAGAACGGAAAACTTAAAAAGAGAAAATTTAAAGGGAGAGGTCCCTTTGGATGAGATTTTAATGAATTTCTATGAAAAGTATGAAAACCTGGCAGGCAAAAAAGATATAAATTTAGAAATTAAAAACATAACCCCATTGACTGTTAAGGGAAAGAAAGCGCTTTTAGAGCGTATGATATCAAACTTGGTTGATAATGCTGTGCGATACACCAGTAGAGGGGGTAAGATAGAACTTTCTCTTGATAAAAAGCAGAATGAAGCGGTCTTGTTCATATGTGATACAGGAATAGGCATTCCTAAAGAGTCCCTTCCCTTTATTTTTGATCGGTTTTATGTGGTTGATAAATCTCGGTCCAAAGAAAGTGGTGGGGTGGGATTAGGACTTTCCATCATAAAACGAGTTGCTGATATTCATGGAGCCGTAATCAATGTCCGAAGTGAAGTCAAAAAAGGAACAGAATTTGAGATAAGATTCCCCTTAGCATAGATAAGACAAACCAAAAAAACTTTCCCCTCTACCTTTTTTTTTGAACAAAGAATTATAATGGATTATATTGGGATGTTCAGATGATTACAGAATAATGAAAAAATATATAAAATTCTTAGGACTCATTATTTTTATTGTTGTCCTATGGAAGATCGACCTTAGAGAATCACTGCTTGTTCTTTCCCAGATAAAAGTCATATTATTTTTGTTTGCCTTGATATTGGTTTTTCCACTTTTATTGATCAAGTCATTTCGATGGAATCTGCTTTTAAAAGACCAAAAGATTTCTTTTCCTCTCTATGATACCTATCTTACGTACATGAGCAGCCTGTATTTTGGTTTCATCACTCCTGGTCGTTTAGGAGAGTTTATTAAGGCTTTCTATGTCAAGCAGGATAAGGAAGTCTCTTTAAGCAAAGGAATGTCAAGCGTTCTTATAGATCGATTATTTGATATGTATCTTCTCCTGTTTGTAGGGATCTTAGGGCTATGGAAATTCAGTGTTTTGGGAAAATTAACTTTAACCTATTTGATTTTGCTGATGCTGATTGTTTTTTCACCGGTGGTTCTTTTGAATAAAAGATTTATGAAAAAACCTATGAGTTTGTTGTACAAAATAGCCCTCATAAAAAAATATGAAGACAGGATAAAAAATAGATTTAATGACTTTTACAATGGGGTGAATGAATTGATTTCACCGCGTCTGTGGTGGGCTTTTTTGCTCACCTGTTTGAGCTATTTGTTGTTTTTCTTCCAGTGCACCATTCTCTTAAATTCTTTGGGGATATCCATCACCTTTCTGGATATCAGTCTGATCATGGGCATCTCCAACCTTATCAGCTTGATGCCTTTGTCCATTTCAGGGCTTGGAACCAGAGATGCGGTACTCATCTATTTTTTCTCCCTGCTTGGATTTAATCCCGAGCTTGCGGTCAGTTATTCTTTTTTGGTATTTTTAAATTTCTTTGTGTTCGGTGGATTGATAGGAGCGGTGGCTTGGTGGATTAAACCTTTAAATTTTAAGAATTTCCAAAAAGTAAAAAACAAATAAATCTTTCCATATGGGCCAGATTTAATTTTAGAAGGCATGTGTTCCATTAGAATTTGACATGATTTTTGTTTTTAAATAAAATTCATTTCAATTCAATAGAAAAGAGTGGTTTTTTGAATAAGATTTTCACCTTCAAACATCGAATCGTAAGCTTTTTTCAATGTCATCCTCTGTTAAAGGTGCTGGTTTTCTTTAGTTTTATTTCCATTCTTTCTGTTTATTTCCTGTTTCCTAATTTTTTAAATGAAATCATTCTTCCGGACAATGGTGATAACAACATTGCTGTGGGCATTATAATGCACAACATGAAATCTATGGCTAGCTTCTCCTTTGCTGATATTTATCATTTTCCTATTTACTTCCCTTATTCTTTCACTCTGACTGCTGGGGTAAATTTTATAGGACAGAGTGTATTGCTGCTTCCTTTTTATTTAACGGGAATAAAAAATATCTATTTTCTGTACAATTTGCTTTTATTCCTTTCTCTTGTTTTAGGGGGAATTGCTGTCTATTTTCTCATTAAAGAAGTCATTGGAAGTGAAATTTTCTCTGTAATTGGTGGTGGAGTTTATATCCTGCTGCCTCTTAGACAGATCAATTATCCTCATCCTCATCTTTTATATTTCTTTTTTTCTATTTTTGTCTTCTTATTTCTCATCAAATATGTTAAGAATTTTAAAAGAAAAGATGCTTTTTTATTCTTTTTCTTTTTATTTTTACAGTCTTTGTTCTCAATCACTCTGTTTTTTTTGACATCTATTTTTTCTTTTTTTTTATTTTTAATCTTCATTGCCATAAAAGGAAAAATAACCCTCAAAAATTTTTTAGAATTGACTATTGGGTTGGTCTTATTAGGTGTGTTTATATACTTTGTGTTCACTCCCTATATCACAAATCCATTGGAAATTTCTTACGAAAAAACTGAATTCAGTTCTAAAACACTTCTCCGTTCTTGGGATTTTTATTCGACTTGGTTTCCTCTGACTTTTAAATTTCTTAGAGGGCGTTCAACTCCTTTGTTTTTAGGATTTGTGGCCTGTTTTTTTATTTTTTATTTTTTTTATTCTAAAGCAAAGGCTATCCCAGAAAAAGTTTTTAGTTTTTTGCTTCTTCCTCTGCTGATAATGCCGGTTTTAATAACTTTTTATAAAAAAATCCCCCTAAGAGATGCCAGAGAGCTGGTTGATGTCTTATTTATCCTCTTAATGGTTGTTTTTTTTATGAATATTTTATTAGCATGGAAAAAAGCCGGATTATATGAAAGATTTGTGCTCTGTAGCTTGTCCTTTGTTTTTTTAAGCAGCTTCAGAAGTCTTTTTGAGATTATTCCCCTTAAAACTAATTTATTTTATTTGAATTCTTTAGTAATCCCCCAACTTGCTCGATTAAGGGGATTTAAATTTAAATATTATTTTATTGTGTTTTGGATATTACTGATCTTTTTGGGTTTTCAAGCTTTTATTAAAAAAAGAAAAAATAACCAGATCAAAACGGTTGCTGTTTTTTTATTGGGATTCTTGATGTTTTTTGAAAATTTTCCTCCTCCCCTGGGAACCGGTAGACTGAGAGAACATAATGTGAATGAAAAGGCTTTGTACAAACGGATTGAGAAATATCCCCTTCACTATGGGGTCTTAGAGCTTCCTCATTTCAGAGGCTTTGGGGACAATAAAATTTATTCTTTGTACACCATATATCATGATAAACATGTTTACAATGGTTTTTATGGAGTTGGAATTTTTGATCCTTTAAAAATATTCAAGTCTTCCTATTTTCATCCCATACAAAATATCCCAGAAGATATCAATGACCCCTCTATATTGACTTATTTAAGGGAAAACGGGATTCGTATTATTGTATTTCACAGATCTTTAATGATATTTGGTAAGCCCGAGAGAAAGAGAATCCCAGAAATCAAAAAACAAGCCAACCAATCTTGGGGAGATATTGTGGAAGGGTTCGTAAAGGCGAAAAAAAATGGATTACTAGCGGAACTGGATATCCTTGACAATGGAATCACAGCTGTTCTAAATGACCAAAACAAGGCACAGTCGTTTAAATATCAATACACTTATTATTATGTGAAGTCTAAAAGGCATGCTCTCATCCATATGAAAAGAATTTCTGAAAAACCCGTTAAAGTACTGGTTGAATTCAATGGAGAAGTCATTTTTCAGGATCAGATAAAAGGACCAGATAAAGAAATGAGAATAAAAATTCCCCCAAAGAAAAAATTGAAAGCGAGGGGGAATTACTTTGACATAAAGTGTTCGGATGAAGTTTATTTAGATAAAATTGAACTTATAAAGTGAATGAAGTTTTCTGTATTGTGCCGGAGATACAGGAATGGTGAATCATCTCCAAAATCGTTAAAAATAAAAAGGCGTATATCACGGAATTAGAGAT
>CAYULB010000002.1:0-110415 GCA_964445575.1 uncultured Eubacteriales bacterium | reverse complement strand
AACCTATTGAAAAAAAAAGAATTGTCCGGGCCCGACCCCTTTCCTTTCCGAGGAATTCAACCTATTGAAAAAAAAAGAATTGTCCGGGCCCGACCCCTTTCCTTTTTTACCTTTCCTTTTTTTACCCCTTTCCTTTTTTTCCTCTTTTTCCTCTTCCACTTTCCTCCCCTTCCTCTTTTCCTCACCTTTCTTTTCCTTTTAAGCCTTTTAGCCCTTCGTATTTCTCGCGATGACGTACAGTTCCAAGCTAACTTTAACTCACCCCTTTATCACCTTCAAATTCATCTCCAAAGAGGATTGACGCAGCCTCACTTAAAATATAGACTCTGCTTGATATCTTCAATATTGATTATTGTTGATACCTTATTTCTGAGAAAAAAGGAGGTTTTCGTGAGATCATTATTTAATTTTATTTTAGTCAATACAGTTGTTTTGTTTATAGTTGGATGTGGACTGATTAGTGCCGCTGATGTCGTCCAAACTCAGGAAAGCGATATTTGGGAAGGCGTAGAAGCTGACCTCACTAAAATCAGCATTCGTGACAATATCCTGACTCTTCGCTTCAAAATACGAAACACCGGGAATTCAAGCAAAACTGTTGAATTTTACTACAAAGACTGTTATCTCGTTGATACAACCAATCAAAAAAAATATTTTCCTCTCAAGGACTCCGAAGGCCAGTATATTGCTGGTCCAAAAGAGAAAGAATGGGAGGGGGGTCGATTCCGAATTAATCTTAGTCCGGATTCATCAGCCGGTTTTTGGATTAAACTTCCAGTCCCCACAGAAAATCCAGATGAAATTGATGTTTTCATACCCGGTTTCTTTCCCTTTGAAGCAATTTCTCTTAATTAACCAGAATTATCAATAAATAAAATAATTAAATGGAGAATATTTTCATATAACAATTATAACAATTAATATGAATTATTCAAAAAATTCCTTCTCACAGGAAATATAAAATGAGAATTCGAAGATTGTTTCTTATGTTTGGAATAATTCTTTGGGCGTCTTGGCTTCTTTATGCTCCTGAGACATTTGCTTTGGATGAAGAAGAAATAGTTATTCCTCCAGAGGCCCACAAAAGAGCTGTCGAGGCTTTAAAGGCACTAGGGCCTGGAAGGGGGGCTCTTAGCCTGCATTTTAAAGTTTTAAAAATTGAAGGTATTGCTCGGGGGATAACAGCCCGCAGCGAAAAAATCCAGGCAGCCCTCAAAGAACTTGGAGCTAAGGAAACAGATACTGATTATAAAATTGAGCTTCCAGGAGATATTCTTTTTGACTTTGATAAATGGTCCATTCGCGAAGATGCTGAAGAAACTCTTTCCAAAGTCGGAGAGATTATTGCCGCCTATAATCATCCTGTAACCATAACCGGTCACACTGATTCCAAGGGATCAGAAGATTATAACTTAGAACTATCCCGAAAACGGGCAGAGGCTGTAAAAAAATGGATGGTTGATCAAGCTGAAATCGATCCCAGCCTGATAGAAACTATTGGCAGAGGGGAAAGCGAACCGGTTGCTCCCAATACCAAGCCGGATGGTTCAGATAACCCAGAAGGGCGCCAGAAAAACCGTCGAGTTGAAATCAAAATAAGCAAAAAATAGTTTAGAAATTTATTTTTACTGTATGGTTAAAGTTGTTTTAGAGCCAAAAAATCTTAAGCCTTCTACCGTTCAACAATAAATTCAGGGTTATTTATAAGTGTTTGGTTTTGGGCATAAAGCATGGATTAACTTCCTTTTTTCGAATCGACTTTTTATATCTTGAGGGCAGAGATCACGGAGCTTTGGCAAGCTGCGCTTCTTATTTTTCTACATCTTCACTCCGAATGAGCACATCAAATCCATCGAAGTAATACCGCCTCAGGCCTTCGCTTTCATCAAAATCTCCTCCTCCTGAAAATATCACAGAAAAGGCTTTGCTTATCCGAGGTATTACATCACTTTTCACCCAGGGATCGTTATGACCGGCACAGAGATAATCGAATTCATGGAGTCGAGCTTCCAGTTTTTTATTGGAGGTTACATAATCTTCCAGGTCGACATCCGGGGCATGGGCATAGAGAGGGCCGGGAAAGAAATGATCCCCTGTAAACAACAGTCTTTGTGTTTTATCCAGAAGACACATATGGCCGGGGGAATGTCCAGGTGTATAAATGACTTCTAACTCTCGTCCTCCCAGGTCGATGATATCCCCATCTTCGACAAGAGTGGTCGGAACAATGGGGGGAATAGTCCATGTATCTTTATCAAATCCTTTCGGAAGAGGTTTCCAGAGATAATCCCCATCTGCATATTTTCTGAGAGATTCGTTACTCCTCCCGCTCCTGAGGACCTTGAGTGCATCAGCATTGTTATAATGAAAGACCTCTTCAAATCTCCAAGCCCCGGCAACATGATCATAATGCTCATGGGTCAAGATTACGGTCACTGGGAGGTCGGTCAGAGTCTCTACCACAGCTTTGATATCTCCGATGCCTGTGCCGGTATCAATCAGGCCTGCTTTTTTCTGACCCAGTACAAGATAACTTATGGCTTCCTCAAATTGATTGGGTTCATAGATAGCATAAGTATCATCAGTCAGTCGGTAGACATCAAACCAGTTTTGGTATGTTCCTACCTTCTCCAATGTTTCATAGACCGGTCTTGGGTGGACAATCCACCACTTTTCAGGCTGAATAAGATTTTCTTTTTTGTCAGGACCACGGCAAACCGATGCCAGAAATACAATTGAGAAGACCAATAATATCCAAAATTTTATTTCCATAGATTGTTTCAAAGCTCTTACCTCCCATAATATAATGATTCTTTTTCTATCTTTTACTATTAAATCATTTGAAAATCGGCTATGCAATAATTCTTTCTTCAGGCCTTTCAAAAATATCATTCATCGTGGATAGAAAAAGCGTGAGTTTTTTTGGACACTGGATTCTGTTCTTATTTATAATCAAAAAAAATAGATTTCATGCCATTCTATTCTTTCTTTATCTTTCAGTGAGTTTTGAATATTCTAGAAAAAGAGATTAATAATAAGGAGAGGTGAATCATGAAGAAAAACTTGGCTGTTTATCTGGTTTTTATGAGTTTGTGTGCGGGCTTTTTTGGCTTTTCTCATCTTGCCCCAGCACAGGAACAGCAAAATAAATCTAATCGTTTGGTCGTCTTATGGTCAAGCGGAGACAAGGCCGTGGCTATGAAAATGGTGTTCATGTATGTTACCAATGGAAAAAAAAGGGGCTGGTGGGATGAAATAGCCTTAATTGTTTGGGGGCCGTCCTCAAAATTATTAGCAGAAGACCAGGAGCTTCAGGAAGAGGCGAAAAAAATGATGGAAGAAGGAGTGAAATTGTTTGCCTGCAAAGCCTGTTCCGACAGTTACGGAGTATCAGAGAAACTTTCTGAACTGGGCATTGAGGTCAAATATATGGGAGTCCCTTATACTGAAATGCTTCAAGGAGGCTGGATTTCAGTCACTTTTTGATTGTTTTGCTTTTTCAAGCTTTCTATTCTGGATGTCATAAGCTACGGCTGTTAATATCGGCAGTGCATTCGGCCATTAAGCTGATTTGACATCTCTTTCCTCCTGATATAAAAATAGCTGTTCGGCTATGAAACTCTCTCCCACTGACCTGTCCCTTATTCTGGGATATCTCATATTCATTGCTGTAATGGGATTCTGGATAAAGAAGAGGGCTACCAAGGGATTGGCAGCCTATTATCTGGCCGGCCGTAATGTTCCCTGGTGGATGCTGGGGCTGGCAGGATGTTCCAGCTATATTGACATTGGCGGAACCATGGCCATGGTGGGAGCTCTGTATTATCTAGGTCTTAAAGCTGTCTGGGTGACTCATATCTACTGGGGATGGTTTATGATCTGTTTTTACATGGCTTTTCAGGCGAAATGGATCCGCCGTTCAGGTGTTATGACTTTTGCTGAATGGAACCAGACCCGGTATGGAGACAACAGAGATGCGGAAAATGCCCGGATCGCTTCGGCTCTGTTCCTGCTTCTTCTTATGATTTTCAATCTAACCTACATTGCCGTGGGCATAGGGAAATTTGCGGAAGAGTTTCTTCCTCTGTCTCGAGAACTGGCCACGTTTATTGTATTTGCGGCCGTTGGTATCTATGTGACCCTGGCTGGATTTTTTGGAGTGATACTGACGGATATGCTGCAGACGCTTCTTATTGGGGTGGGAGCAGTTATTTTATCTGTGATGGTGTTTACAAACAATCAACTGGGACAACTTTTTTCCGGCAAAAGCACAGGGTGGCATTCTTTAAAAATCCCCTGGAAGCTGTGGTCTGGGTATGTGCAGTCGTCCCCTGAAAGCTACCACCATTTCTATTTATTCGGGCCGGTGATGGTGGCTGGTTTTTCATGGATGGTGTTCCGGCTTCTGGCTGGTCCCAATGTGTGGGATTTTCAGTTTTTTCTGAGCGCCCGAAGCTCCAGGGATGCAGCTCTGGCAGGGGGCATGTGGACTGTGGGCTACACAGCCCGTTGGATTATGGGCTGTGCGTTTCTGGTGCTGGGTGTCTATTTTCTGGGAGCTCAGGCTGGATTTGATGCGGAGAAAATCATGCCCCTGGTGATACTTAAACTCCCTGTGGGAGTGAGGGGTCTTTTTATTGCGGTTCTGCTGGCAGCTCTCATGTCCACTCTGGATGCCATGATCAATGTGACCAGTTCTGTGATTGTGAATGACTTTTTGAAGAGATATTTCATAAAAAACCTGACTCAGAAGCAGCTGGTGAGACTGGGGCAGCTGGCCTCTGTAGTCATGCTGATGATCGGGTTTGCGGCCAGCATGTCGTTCGAGGATATTATCTCAGCCTGGGAAACCATGATTTTTGTGGTATTGACCATGATCCTGGTACCTGCCACCATGAGATGGCACTGGTGGCGGTTCAGTGCCAGAGCTTTTTATAAAAGCATGGCAGCAGCAGCGGGGCTTATCGCTTTACAGAAATTATTTTTCAGCCACTGGTCCGATCCTAAAGCCCTGGGTATAGATATTGCTGCCTGTTTTGCAGTGACTGTATTTTTCGGATGGCTTGAGAAACCAACAAAAATGCCGGTGCTGGTTGATTTTTATTCCAGAGTCAGGCCGTTTGGTTTCTGGAAGCCGGTAAGAAAAGAAGCTGAGAAAAAAGGGCTGGTTCCTCCAAGGGACCGGATTCCGTTTTACGATGCTTTAAACGGTTTTTTGACAGCAGTGTTTCAGTTTTCTTTGGCCTTGATTCCTTTTTATGCACTGCTCAGAAAATGGAACCATGCTTTAGTATGGGGAGCAGCGGCAGTGGCGTTTGCTTTTGTGCTTTATTTTACTTGGTATAAAAAGCTGCCTCCCAGGGAGGAAGGATGAAAAAGCCGTGCGTGCATTTGATCTGTAATGCCCATCTGGATCCCGTGTGGCAGTGGCAGTGGGAAGAGGGGTGTGCGGAAGCTCTCTCCACGTTTTACACTGCGGTTGAAATTCTGAATGAACACCAGGATCTGATTTTCAACCATAATGAGGCGGTTCTCTACCAGTGGGTCAAGGAGCATGACTCCTCTTTATTCAAACAAATCCAGGAGCTGGTCACAGAGGGCCGTTGGGCTGTGAGCGGAGGATGGTATCTGCAGCCGGACGTGAATCTCGCCTCCACGGAATCTATCATCCGGCAGATTCTGGAAGGAAGGACATTTTTCAGAAAATATTTTAATTCTTTCCCTGAAGTGGCTTACAATTTTGATTCTTTTGGACACAGCGCTGGGCTTCCCCAGATTCTAAGAAAAAGCGGCTACAAGATGTATATTCATATGCGGCCTCAAGAAGATCAGTTGAAGCTTCCCTCTTATCTTTACCGGTGGAAGGGATGCGATGGAACAGAAATTGCCGCTTTAAGAATTCCGGTGGGCCTTTACCATACCGAGTACCATAACATCGAAGAAAGACTTAGACAGGGGGTGAGGCTGGCTTTAAAAACCGGACAGGATACCCCTGTTTTCTGGGGAATCGGCAACCACGGAGGAGGCCCTACCAGAGAAGACCTAAAGCAAATTGATGAATTTATGGACAAAGAAAACCGGGTGAATTTCCTTCACAGCACTCCAGACCGGTATTATCAGGCAGTAAAAGATTCCATTAAAGAAGTCCCGGTTTTTAAAGGAGGGCTGCAGCGGGTGTTTACAGGATGCTACACATCTCTTTCTCGCGTCAAAAGAAAAGCCATCCAAAGCGCGGGCTTGATAAAGCAGGCTGAAGCAGCAGGGGCAGCAGCCTGGTGGCTGAAGGATATTCCTTATCCGGCAAAAGAAATCAGAGAGGTATGGAGAGGTCATCTCTTCAACGACTTTCATGATATCCTTCCCGGCTCCTGCATCCAGCCGGCGGAAAAAGACGCTCTGGATTTGTATGGAAAAGTCATGGATTCTGCAAGATGCCTCAGGTTGAAAGCCGTGACTGGTTTAAACCAGCCGAATGAGAAAAGCACCTCCCTTCCTGTCACTGTGCTGAATATTAATCCCTCCTTGAATGAGGCTCCCGTTGAAGTGGAATTTATGCTCTCCCCCCGTCCTAAATGGAAAGGGGAGTGGCATGTGGAGCTGTCCACTCTCAAAGGACAAAGAATTGAATGCCAGCAAGAGCAGCCAGAAGCATTACTTCCTTTTAATGGATGGCGGCGAAAGATTTCTTTTTTCACTCCTCTGCCTGGAATAGGGATAAGTAATTTCCGTTTGGAGGTCAAAAAGGGAAAAGAAAAGACTAAAAAATTTTCACCTTTCCTGGATTATGAGATAAATCCTGATTCAGGCCTTATTGAAAAACTCTGGGGACCCCGAATGGATCCGCTTCTTTCCGGGCCTTTGATACAGCCCCTGGTGATCAAAGACTCCGGAGATTCCTGGGGAACTGGAATCAAACTGTTCCGAGACAAAGAGGGAGTGTTTGAATTAAAGCGAGGAAGTTTTAGAGTGAAAGAAAAAGGCCCTGTGCGGCTGGTTCACGAATCCGAATTTATATATGAAAAAAGTTCCATCACCATGCAGACCATTGGCTATTCTCAGTGGCCTGTCCTGGAATACAGATTGAGAGTTTTGTGGAATCAAAAACACAGGCGTCTGAAGCTCTCTGTTCCCACTTTAATAAAGAAAGCACATTTACTGTGTGGGATTCTCGGAGGCATGACTCAAAGGCCTGCTGATGGAGAAGAGCATGTACACTCTGGTCGGCTTTTAGTCAGGGGACACCTCAACAATAAACCAGCTGCCGTTGGTGTTGTCAGCAGTGGGCAGCACGGATTTGATTTTAAAAACGGAGAGGTTAGGCTCTCTGTTTTAAGAAGCGCGGCCTACTGTCATGAACAAGGATTGGATTTAAAAAACCATCCTGGTCACAAATGCATGGACATGGGAGAACATTTTGTTCGACTTCTGGTGGTTCCCGGCGAGCCTGAATCTATTCTTCGGAGACTTCCAGGTCTTGCTGAATGGATGTCCTCACCTCCATTTGCTCTAGCTCACCTTCCGGTTGGAAATTTTGATAATCTTGACCTTCTCTCTTTAAGCCCTAAGAATGTGTGCCTTCTGAGCTTGAAGCGTTCTGAGGAGGGAGATGCGCTTGTGATCCGAATTCAGGAAGCAGCAGGGATTCCCACACAAGCTGTAGTGCATTTAAAAAAATTGGATATAAAACACAGCATTTCTCTCAAATCCCTTGAGATGAAAACAATCTGTGTTGATAAAAAAGGAAGGGTGTTCGAGGTCGACCTCCTTGAATACCCCTAATCCTTTTTATCATTTGAGCTTCTTGTCCTCAAAAGAGTTTGGAGAAATTTCGGGAAGTAGTTTTTAAATGACTGTCCTGAAGTCTGGTATTCTTCAAGGGCCTCCAACATTAATGGGCAGAGAACAAATCCTCGTTCTGCCTGATAGACCAGCCCGGAACGGACACGTTCTTTTTCCCAGGGTTTTTCCCACCCTCTAGAAGCGATATGATCCAGAGTTCTGACCAGACATTCATCAAAGAAACTGATTTTATCAGAATAGTAATTTCGTGCGGGGGTGTCTTCCAGATCTTCCCAGACTTTGTTCACAATAGTAAGAATAGACTCCTCATATTTTCCACTGCGGGTTAGGGGAGCCACCATTTCATGGATGAATTCATGAGGAGACCAGGAAACGCTTTCCCATGGGCTGTGGATATCATACTTGATGTTTTTCCAGATAGGGCCCATGGCAGAGCCGCGGGGACCGATTAAATTAGGAATGATGACAATCTTTTCCACAACAAGATGTACTTCTTCTTCAGACATCTTAAGGTATTCAAGAGCCCGGGAGAGCAGTGAAGTCACTTTTTCTTGATATTTATTTATAGCATCGTTATACCAGGGCTGGCATTCTTCATATAATTCTTGGATATTGGCTTTTTGGTAAAACTCGGTGAGAAGTTCAGGAAGTCTTTCCAGGCCCTGGAAAGTCTTAAGAGCTCTTTGAATCCTGTCTTCTCCTTTATCTTGAAGATGATCTACCAGCTCTCTCTTGAGAAATCTTATCTCCGGAGGAGAGGAGGAATTAATAGCCAGCATGGTGGCATTGTATTCAAACATTCTGTCTTTTTGGAAAGTTTCACATTCCTGACGGATGCGTTCAAGGTATTCTGGGGAAAGGTTTTTTTCAAGCTTCCGCCAAACAAACTCTTTAAGAGGATTCATTTTTTCTCGGTCCACTTCATGGAATGAACCAATGGTTATAAAGGCAAAGGTTGTGAACAGAGTTTCATCATTTCTAATAATGATCTTACTGGTAAGCGGCCCAGCCTGGATTAAGAAAGGCGCCATGAGTAAAGAAGAAAGGATTAAGACGGCTAAGAGTTTTGAATGATTTGGTTTTTTTTGTCTCATAAGTACCTCCAGTTTGTATTTTTAGCCAGAAATAGTTAAGTAAATAGGCTTTTTTCGTGCATTTAAAGCAATCTAAACTCGTTAAGAGTCTTTTTTAGGTAGTTATGACGTAGAACAGGGGAATAACGTTGTCTTCATCCTCAAGTTCTGTTTTTTAGGAAGAAAAGCTTCCTCCTAGGATTATTATCGCTCCCAAGGCAAGAGGGCTATCGGATTGGTATCTGGGGGGTTCAGTAAGTGCATTTTCTGGCCTCATCTGCATAGGCTTTGATAAGATCTAATTCAGCATCAAAGAAATGATCTGAAGGGGCCAAAATGAATCCTCCTCCTTCGCCAGCTTCTTCAAAGCACCGCCGGACTTCTTTCCGGGTTTCTTCGGGGCTGAAGTCTTTGAAGTAGTGAAACTGGTCAAAGCCTCCGATCATGCACACCCGGTGCCCGATCCGTTTCTTGGCTTCTTTAAGATCTGCATCTCCGCCCATAGCTTTGGGAGTGAAGGTCTCTGCTGCATCAGGCGCCATGTCCGCGATTCTCTCAAGAAGAGGCATCATTCCCCCGCAGGTGTGATACACGACTCTCTGTCCTTGTTTGTGAGCCTCCTTTATAAGCTCTGCGTCATAGGGAGCCACGAATTCATCAAAGATCTTCGGGGATATTACGGTTGAAGAAGCATCACCCCCGCCGTGTTCGATCAGGTCAAACTCAGCTCCTTTGAGCGAGCGGACAAAGCGCTTTTTTCTCTGCGTTAATATTTCAAGAAACGCATGCACCCATTTTGGATCTTGGAAGGTTTCCATGATGAGTTCTTCAATGCCAAAGAGAACTGCCGCATCCTGCCAGCATCCAGGCTGTCCGTAGACATCGAAGCCGGGAATGGTTCCTCTCACCAAGCCTCTGGAGCCAAATCCCTGGGCTTTTTTATTGATGGTCTCAACATCGCAAACAGGGACTGGGGCATATTTTTCAAATATCTCTATGTCTTTTTTCACTTTGATCAGTCTTTCGGAGACCCAAGAGGTTTGAGGAGAGCTTTGAAGAGTCAAAGCCAGAGTCTTTCGAGGGGTTTTGATTTCATAGCGGAGAGTGTGATAATCAGGGTGCGGAATATTTTTTACAGAGTAATTCCAGTTTTCTGAGCAGAGAAGAGGAGGCGCCAGGTAGTCTGTGTCTTTTTTCCCTGATGGGTGAATGTATTCATTTTCTTGGGAGGGCTTGTGGGCAGTAACCCACAAAATAGGGTCCAGCTTAAAATAATCAAAGAATTCCTGATAGGAAATGCCGCCCATGTATTTATCCAAAAAAGAGGGCATCACATGGTGTGTGGTGACAGGGAGCCGGTCCGGAGTTTTTCTCTCTAAAGTCTTAATAAATCTTTCCTTTGCATTCATTTTTTTTGATCATTCATAAAATATGTATGCATTTTCATACAAATTTATCACGATCAGTAGTTTCATCATGTTATGTTTTTCAAGAACATGAATCTGACTTTAATTCAAGTTATGAGTTTTATTATTATGCATACATATTTTACCATACAGGCAAGCCGATTTCACCGCATCTGCTTCGTTGCAGAGCATTCGCAGTGAAGGACCACAGCTTCACACTCTGCGCCTTGCATCTGCAGCAATCTCGGCTTGTGAATAACAAAAAAATTTTAGTCATTTAAGGGTGGGGATGCGTTTGACCCTTGGGTCTGTGAACTCATCTTTTTCATCAATGCTGGTGGAGGAGAATTCAGAGGTTACAGCTCCTTTTTCCCCGGCTTGAAACCAGTGTTTTGTGTTAGGAGGAAGAGTAAACTGGTCTCCGGGTCTGAGTTCTACTTCTTTCCAGACAGTGAGATACGGTCTGTATGTATCTGGGACCTTAGCTTGGGGATTGGGAGTTGGTTCTCCTTCCACATAGAGCATGACCCTGCCCCACCGGCATCTGAAGGTCTCTTGTTTGCCTGGATTGTTTTTATCAATAAGAGGATGCTGGTGTTCAGGAAAAAGCTGTCCAGGAAGGAGGATGATTTCTTTGGCGCAGTATCTGTCGGTGTTGATATAAGTCACGGCTTGAAGTCCCAGATTTTCTATGTCATCAAATCCGCAGTCAGCCACTTCCATGGTTTTTCTCTCTTGTTTTGTAAGAACAATATGAGCCTTTTTAAGTATTTGACAGGCTTTGTCTCTTGTGCTTTGGACTTTTTCTTTGTTCATTGGATTCTCCTCTTCATTTCCAAAAGTTCTTTCTTGGTCACAGGCTGGATTCCTTCTCTATAAAACTGCATGCTGCCTGCTAATACAGAAAGCTCCACTACCTGGGATAAGTTATTTCCTTCGGCAAGACCGGAAGCCAGTACGGCCGAGACCTGATCCCCGCAACCGGTCTCATCTTGGACTCCTTTGTCCAGGACTTGAGGGCAGGGAAGGTGAAGTGCTTTATTTTTACAGAAAAAATAAGCTCCCTTTTCTCCGTGGGTAATGAGAACATTTTGAATTCCCTTTGAGATAAAAATATTCCCTACCTGAGATGCTGATTCAAAGTCTTTTACTTTGATTCCGGTCAGAATCTGGGCTTCATGTTCATTGGGTTTTATCAGAAAGATTTTTTCCGTAAGAAGCTGGTCTGAAAAGGTTTGAATTCCTCCCGGATCCAAGACTACTTTTATGCCTGCGCGGTGGGCTTTTTGGATAGAATAGAGAGCTGTTTCCATGGGTATTTCAAGGGCCAGCAGCATAACTTTGTTTCTTTTTTCGTTCAAAAAAAGATTTTGGGCTTCATCAATGTCTCTGTTGCTGAAATCAGCATTGGCTCCAGGAAGAACATAGATTTGGTTTTTCCCTTCTCTGTCCACTGGGATAAGCGCTGTCCCTGGAAATTTCCATCCTGATTCTTCAAAATCCAGCACTTTGACATGAGTAGTGTCTACTCCTTCTTTCTCAAGGCTCTGTAAAGGGATTTTCCACAGCCCATAGGGATCCTTACTGGTTCTTCCAATCATGGCCACTTTTCCTTTTCCCAGGTAAGAAGCTGCCATCTGAGCCATGTTCCGAGCTTTTCCCCCGGGGCCGATTTTAAGTCTGCCCCCCAGAGTAAGCTCTCCCTGTTTGATAATTTTTTCCACACCTAGCCCTATGATGTCGGTGTTGAGCCCGCCCGGGACTATGATGAGATGTTCCGTGTGCATTGTCTTCATTATGGGCTTGAGCCTGAGTGTTGTCAATAAAACTGAAAAAATCAAATAGTTCGAATTTTATTCTTACTTCCCCCATCCAATGTGTTTGATAAGGGATAAAGAATCCTTGTGGCCGTCACCTGTGCAGACCAGATAAATTTCTAAATATCGCGGATCAATCAAGCGCCTCAAATCACTGTTTTTCGGAGTAATGATTTTCCTTTCAGTATGTCCTTGGCTTTTTTAGGGAAGTCCAGGTCTTTAGCATGACGAGCCCGTTTTGTGTTGATGGTGTTTATAGTCTTTACAACCGTTTTGGTGGTGATCCTCGTTATCTGGTTTGTGTGCTCTGTGAGATAGCACAAATAAATACATGGTTCATTGACAGGGAAGGCTTCATTTCGATATCCTTATTAACAAACAATTCATGATGGAATACAATCCATAAGAAAGGAGGGTTCATAAAATGATGTGGGGTGATCACTGGATGTTTGGGGGATGGATATGGGTTTTTTGGATCGCTGTTCTGGTGGGACTGGTTTTTCTTATCAAGTGGATTGTCCAGCAGAGCAGTGGTACGAAACCAAGAGACAAAGAAGATGCTTTGGAAATATTAAAAAAGCGGTATGCAAAGGGAGAAATAGACAAAGAGGAGTTTGAACAAAAAAAGAAAGATTTGTTGTCTTGATTTCTTAACCTGACCTATTCAGGTTAAAAAAACCGCTTGAATACCGTAGGGGCGTATGCTATAATGTTTGAGGAGACAATAATGAATGAACAGATAACAACACATGAGCAGGAACTGGTCCGGCTGAGAAGAATTGAAGGGCAGATCAAGGGAGTTCAAAGAATGATCGAGGAGAGGAGGTACTGTGTGGATATCCTGACCCAGCTCAATTCCATAGTAGGAGCCATAAAGAGCGTTGAGGAAAATATACTGGAGAGACATCTGAAGGGGTGCGTCCATCAATCTTTCGCCAAGGGAAGCAAGCAAGATAAAGCCAGAAAAATCGAAGAAGTCGTGGGTGTGTTGAAAAGATTTCGGAAACATTAGTAAAAATTTTTTGTCATAAAGACTACAATAACGATAGAATAAATAAGTTCAATATGTATAATATAGTACAATAGACAGCTTGAGAAATGGTGGCACGAAACATAAAGCCAGATTCAACCCAAAAATCCGTTAAAAAAGGAAAAAAAATGAAAAAGTGTTTGATGTTTTTTATTGTGGTTAGTTTGGTGATGAGCGGGCCCTTACCGTCATTTTCCGGTCAAGGGGCGAATCAGAGCCATGTGCTCGAAGAATGGATCCAGGAGGCTTTGGAGAACAATCCCCGGCTGGAAGCCGCTTATCAGCGGGTGCTTTCTGCTGAAAAAGCCATCCCTCAAGCAGGAGCGTTTCCCGATCCCCAGTTCATTTTCAGTCTTTCCAACCTGCCTCTTGACAGTTTGTCTTTTGATCAGGATCCCATGACAGGAAAGGTGATCGGAATCATGCAGATGTTTCCTTTCCCTGGGAAATTATCCATTTCCACAGATATTGCCGAATATGAGGCCGCTGCAGTGGAATACCAGCGGGAAGAAATCCGGAATCAGATCATTCAATCGGTCAAACAGGCCTATTTTGACCTGTATGCCATGGATCGGGCCGTGGGAACCATTGAAAAAAACAAGGAGCTGATGGAACAGTTTGCCTTAGTAGCAGAAACCAAATACAAGACCGGCTCCGGTCTTCAGCAGGACGTACTCCGTGCCCAGGTTGAAATCTCCAAACTGGAAGATGCGTTTATCATGTGGAGACAAAAAAGACTTTCGGCAGCCTTCCGGTTGAACGCGCTGCTGAACAGGCCTGTTCAGACACGGATTGAGAAAACATCACCGGAATTAAACCTTCCTAACGGCCTTTTAAAAAGATTTTCTGCTGAAGGAATCGAACAGAACAGGCCGCTGTTAAAAGCATGGAATCAGAAGATTCAAAAGGCAGGGACAGAGGTCAAACTCGCTGAGCGGGGGGTTTGGCCTGATTTCACGGTCGGAGCCAGCTACCGGCAGCGGAGTGACCTGGTTGATATGAAACAGATGACAGATTTCATATCAGCGACCCTGACTGTGAACATCCCTCTTTATTTGAACCGCAAGCAAAAGGCAAAAATAGCGGAACAAGAGCTGGCTTTTAAAGCTGTCAGGTCCGAATACGAAAACGTAAAAATCAATATCTTATCGGAAATACAAAGCATAATTGCAGAGCTGGAGCGGAACCGGAAGAGAGTTGAGCTTTACAAAGGAGGTTTGCTCATCCAGGCCCGGCAGTCGCTGGAGTCAGCTCAGGCTGGTTATAAAGTGGGAAAAGTTGATTTTTTAACCCTGATCAACAATTGGATGATGCTACAGAACTATGAGCTTGAATATTTCTTTGCGCTGTCTCATTTTCATAAAAGTTTGGCCGATTACGAACGTGCTGTGGGCGGGGATGCCATGCTGTCTCCGGAATTAGAGGAAGGAAATGAAGAAAGACAATGAGTTTCAGGAGTCAAAAATGAAAGTAAAATCAATCATAATCCTTGTTATCGGGATTCTCATAGGGGCGTCAGCCACCTATTTTATTATCCCGGAGGTGAGCACTTCGGGACCAGGGCCTCAAGAGGAGGCAGAACAGCTCTATTCTTGTGGAATGCATCCGGAAGTCATTTCTGATGAGCCGGGCAACTGCCCTCTATGTGGGATGAAGCTCACTCCCATAAAAAGCAGTGATCAGGACACACAAAAAGGGGGCACCACAGAATCAGCTGAAAAAGGCAAGGTCCTTTACTGGAGAGCTCCCATGGATCCCACTGAGATCTACGATGAGCCGGGAAAGTCCAAGATGGGGATGGAGCTGGTCCCTGTTTATGAGGGCGAAGAAGCAGGAGGAGCCGGCAGCATAACCATTGATGGTGTTTTGCAGCAGAATATGAATCTCCGGTTGGCCCCGGTGCAGCGCCGGGATATGGACCGGGTCATCCGAGCTTACGGCAGGGTGAGTTATGCTGAAGACCAGGAGTTTACAGTCACCACAAAAATAAGCGGGTGGATTGAGAAATTATATGTGAACACCACAGGGCAGAAAGTCCAACCAGGAGATCCTTTGTTAGAGATTTATTCCCCGGAATTGGTCTCCACTCAGGAAGAGTATCTTCTGGCATTAAAAAATCACCAGAAGTTATCGGAGAGTTCCTTTGAGAGCGTGCGAAAAAATGCAGAGAAAATGCCCCACTTGGCTCGGGAACGGCTCGAATACTGGGATATCCCGGAAGCAGAGATCGCAAAAATAAAGGAAACCGGACAGATTCGCCGGACCATACTTTTGAAGTCTCAAGTGTCCGGTGTGGTCACCCACAAGGCTGTAAAGGAAGGGGATCAGGTCGGTCCTGGCAGGGGCCTTTTCCATATTGCCAATCTGGACAAGATCTGGATCGAGGTTTCTGTGTACGAATCAGAGCTGCCCCTTGTTAAAGTGGGACAGAAAGCTGAGCTTGAGCTGGATTACATCTCTGGAGAAAAAAGAGAGGGTGAGGTTGATTTCATCCATCCCTATCTGGACCGGAACTCAAAAGCCAATACAGTCAGGCTGGTGTTTGACAATCATGACCAGGTTCTCAAACCAGAGATGTATGCCACGGTCCGGATCTTCAGTCATGCAGCCAGTGACGCTTTGGCTGTTCCTTCAGAAGCGGTTATCCATTCCGGAGAACGTCAGATCGTGTTTGTAAGCCGTGGTGATGGTCAGTTTGAACCCCGCGAGATCAAAGTCGGGGTTGAATCCGAAGACGGGTATGTCCAGGTCATCTCTGGCCTGTTCGATCATGAGCAGGTGGTTGTGTCCGGGCAATTTCTACTGGACTCCGAAAGCAGAACCCGGGAAGCCATTGCCAAGATGAGGGCAGCCCAATCACAAGAGACTCAAACCACTGCCAAGCATGAGGAGGAAGATACAGCCGAGTCTCATGAGATGGAGCGCAGAGATGAATCCCAAGAGCATGAAACATCTGAGATAGATGCGGATCAGCTCTATACCTGTCCCATGCACCCCCAGTTTATCACCTCAGACCCGGACGCAAGGTGCCCGGAGTGCGGGATGATCCTTGTGCCGGTTCAAGAATTGGGGGATAAAGTTGATCTGGAGAAAGCTGAATTTTATACCTGTCCCATGCATCCTGATTTTTTGACCACGGACAAAGACGCCCGCTGTCCTGAGTGCGGCATGAAGCTTGAAAAGGTGAAGTGATATGTTGGAAAAAATCATTGAGTGGTCTGTGAACAACCGGTTTCTGGTCACCATAGGAATTTTTGCTCTGATCATTGCTGGTGTGGTGTCCATTCAGACAACCCCGGTAGATGCCATACCTGACCTCAGTGATGTCCAGGTGATTGTTCTCACTGAGTATCCGGGCCAGGGGCCGAGTGTGGTTGAAGACCAGGTGACCTATCCTTTGACCACTGCCATGCTGTCTGTCCCTTACGCTACTG
Source organism: uncultured Eubacteriales bacterium (assembly GCA_964445575.1). Lineage (GTDB taxonomy): Bacteria > Acidobacteriota > Aminicenantia > Aminicenantales > Aminicenantaceae > WJMT01. The sequence continues at coordinate 93,855 of CAYULB010000002.1, read as the reverse complement.
TGGTCCGGGGATATTCCTTTTTCGGCTTTTCACTGGTGTACATTCTTTTTGAGGACGGGACCGACCTTTACTGGGCACGAAGCCGGGTTCTGGAGTATTTGAATTTTGCAGGAAGCCGTCTTCCTCAAGGAGTGACACCGCAGTTAGGACCGGATGCCACTGGTGTGGGGTGGGTTTATGAATATGTCCTGGATGGAGGGGACAAATATGACCTTCAGCAGTTGAGATCCATTCAGGACTGGTATTTGCGTTATGAGCTGGCCAGTGTCCCCGGGGTGAGCGAGGTGGCCAGTGTGGGAGGTTTTGTCAAGCAGTATCAGGTGGAGGTGGATCCTGTAAAGCTCCAGGCTTACAACATCCCCCTTCAGAAAGTGAAAACAGCTATAAAGCGGAGCAACAGCGATGTGGGAGGCCGGCTGATCGAGATGGGAGAGACCGAGTACATGGTCCGGGGGTTGGGGTACATCCAGAACATGGATGACTTGAAGCAGGTTCCTGTGGGGATGGGGCCGAACAATGCTCCCATCCTTCTGGAGGATGTGGCCCGCATCCATCTCGGCCCAGAACTTCGGCGCGGGATTGCAGAGTGGAACGGACAAGGGGAGACCGTGGGAGGAATTGTGGTCATCCGTTTCGGTGAAAACGCTCTCAAAGTCATTGAAGGGGTAAAGGAAAAATTGAAGGAGCTGAACAAAGGACTCCCGGAGGGCGTGACCGTAAAAACAGCTTATGACCGCTCCTCGTTGATCAAGCGCGCCATTTCCACATTGCGAGAGAAACTGCTCGAAGAGACCATTGTGGTGGCTCTCATTATCATCATTTTTCTCCTTCATTTGCGGAGCTCATTGGTGGCTGTGTTTACTCTCCCCTTGGGGGTCCTGGTGGCGTTTACAGTGATGAGGGCCCAGGGGCTCAACGCCAATATCATGTCTTTAGGAGGAATCGCCATTGCCATTGGAGCCATGGTAGATGCTGTGGTGGTGATGATCGAGAACGCCCATAAGCATATGGAGCGAAAGCCCTATCAAAAGGAGAAAGACAGATGGGAGCTTATCATCAAAGCCTCCAAAGAAGTGGGCCCGGCTTTGTTTTACTCTCTTCTCATCATCACTCTTTCCTTTATTCCTGTGTTCACACTGCAGCAGCAGGAAGGACGGCTCTTCAGGCCGCTGGCTTTCACCAAAACCTATGCCATGGCTGCCTCTGCGTTTCTGGCTATCACAGTGGTTCCTGTTTTGATGGGATACTTTATCCGCGGGAAAATCACACCGGAGAAAAAACATCCCATCAGCCGGATTCTCATCCGGGCCTACCGTCCGGTCATCCAATTCATCCTCAAACACAAAACAGCCACTATCCTTGCCGCATTCTTGATCGTTGTGATCACCGTGTTTCCTCTTTCCCGGATCGGCTCAGAGTTTATGCCTCCACTTAATGAAGGAGACCTTCTGTACATGCCCACCACCTTGCCGGGAATATCGGTCACTAAAGCCAAGGAGCTTCTTCAACAGACGGATAAAATCATTGCCCGTTTTCCTGAAGTGGAGTCTGTGTTTGGAAAAGTCGGACGGGCAGAGACCGCCACGGATCCGGCTCCTCTGACCATGATTGAGACCACCATTATGCTTAAAGATAAAGATCAATGGCGACCCGGGATGACCATCGAGAAACTCACTGAAGAACTGGACCAGGCCGTCCAGTTTCCGGGCTTGACCAATGCCTGGACCATGCCCATCAAAACCCGGATTGATATGCTCAGCACAGGAATCAAAACTCCTGTGGGAGTGAAGCTGATGGGGCCTGACCTCCAGACTCTCAGTGACCTGGGAGAGCAGATAGAAGCGGTCCTGCGTCAGGTTCCGGGCACAGGAAGTGTGATTGCCGAACGGGTGACCGGAGGAAATTACATTGACTTTGTGATCCACAGAGAAGCTGCAGCCCGGTATGGATTGACCGTGGGGGATGTGCAAGACATCATCATGTCTGCTGTGGGCGGAATGAATGTCACCACCACTGTGGAGGGACTGGAAAGATATCCTGTGAACGTGCGCTACAGCCGGGAACTGCGCGATGACCTGCCTTCTTTAAGGCGTGTCCTGATCCCCACTCCGTCCGGAGCTCAGGTTCCCTTAGGTCAGGTAGCAGACGTACAGATCAAAAAAGGACCTGCTGCCATCAAGAGCGAAAATGCCAGAAGGACAGCCTGGCTGTATGTGGACCTCAAAGATATAGATGTGGGCTCTTATGTAAAAAGAGCCAAGAGGGTGGTTGACACAACAGTTGAGTTTCCTCCGGGCTACAGCATTGTCTGGAGCGGGCAGTACGAGTACATGCAGCGCGCACAGAAACGACTGCAGTTGGTTGTGCCGGTGACCCTTCTCATCATATTTCTTTTATTGTATTTCAATTTTAAAAATATCACCGAGAGTCTGATCATCATGCTGTCCCTCCCGTTTGCTCTGGTGGGGGGTGTCTGGCTTATGTGGATGAGTGGTTACAACATGAGTGTAGCTGTGGGAGTTGGATTTATTGCCTTGGCCGGAGTGGCGGCTGAAACCGGAGTGGTCATGCTTCTATATATTGACAACGCCTATAAAGACCGTATCAGACGCGGAAAGATGAATTCACGGAAAGATCTTCATGGAGCCGTTGTTCACGGGGCAGTGGAAAGGGTTCGTCCCAAGCTTATGACTGTGACCACCACTATTATGGCACTGCTTCCCATTATGTGGGGTCATGGGACCGGATCTCAGGTGATGAAGCGGATTGCGGCTCCCATGATCGGGGGGCTGGTTACATCAACACTTCTGACCCTCATTGTCATTCCAGCGGTCTATTATGTCTGGCGGGGACGGAAGCTCTTCAAAGATTGAAGGAAAAAGATGGTGGGCGATGAAAGATAAGAAATTGGGTTTTCTGTTGTTGCTGATTTTCGCTCAATTCCATCAAATATCCGCCCTCTTGACGATTCTATCAACCATGGTACACACAAGAAACACATCCGGTCAACAAAAAACCCACAGAAAAGAAAGAATATCATAAAATCAGTGTTAGTGAGGTTAAGTAAGAATAGAGATCTCCCTTGTCCCTGATTCAGGACATTAGAGTTTCACACTTCTGAAAGCCTGGATCACCGCAATGATGCCCAGGGCGATATCTCTTTCTGTGGCTGCGGATAAAGGAAAGATCCAGGCAAAGACCTGGTACTGGATTCAGGTTCTCAAATCAATTCCCTCCTTTATCAGGAATCTTATTTATTGGAGTGGGGCTATGTAAAAAAATTATCTCTGTGTTGCCTTAAGAAATTTGAGAAGACACAAACTGTATTCTTTCATCAATATCATGGGGCTGGCTGTGGGACTGGCCTGCTCTGTGTTGATATTCATGTATGTGAGGCATGAGCTCAGCTACGACCGGTTCCAGAGCGAAGATTTCCTTGATCATGACCCAGGAAGTGGATGTGGTTTCATAATTATAAAGAGGGAGCTGATCAGCGGTGACTTCACCATAGTCGAAGAAACCCTGAGAAAATACTTTGATCAGGATAAATGTCTTTTTCTCTTCCCGTCCAAAACTGGTCTCAAAGAAATGCACATAAGGCATTTCCAAAAGCAAAAGTTCTAATCGTTCTATACCCATCATAGTATATAATATAGAACCTTTTTATCCAGTCAATCAAAATCATTTGTTAATGGAAAGATCTTTTTAAGAGAGATTCGTGGGTTAAAAAAATAGGGAAATGGATAAACCGGACCCAATTTAATTAGAAGGCTTCGTCAGCCATGATGTAAAATCCGGAGGTTCCTCTGCCCCATCCTTGATCTATTCTAATATTAGTCCCCTCTTTAGGGACGACCAAAAAACGGAGTCCAAAGCCCACTGAATATTTAACACTATCCAGGCTCAATTTCCCAAGGCGATCTCCCAAATCGGCGGCTCCGGCAAACACCACCATTCCTAACCTTTTCCAGACCTTTAGCCTCAACTCTGTCTGGATGACTATCATGGACATGTCTCTATATCTCCCTGAGTAATAGCCCCGCATGACCATTTCTCCCCCAATTTCAGACATATGCCTAAAGGGTGGAGAACCAGAAACTGATTGAATAATGGCTTGAGCCGCAAATACATGAGACTCAGTCACTGGAAAATATTTTCTGAGGTCTAGTTTGCAAGATGTGAATTTAAAATCACTTCCCAAAGTCGGAGAGTAAAAATCCATAGTCATCTGGAAATAATTGCCTTTATGCGGAAAGAATATCTTGTCTCTTTTATCCCAATTGAGAATAAATCCCAGTGAAGACAGCTTCCCTCCGTCACTCCCTGTGACCAGACCTTTGGAGAGTTCTCCATCAGGATCATATTTTATGATTTCATAATTCTCATATTTGTATTGAGCTCCCACGTAAAATCTCTCTTTATGAAGGATTCGTCTCTGTATGGATAAATCAAAATTAAACATACGCGGGGTGTAATCTTCTTCGGATTCATTTGGAGTTTGATTCCCTATGCCCCAGTATTTACTGGGAAATTTACTGGTTTTTAAGTACAGCTTGACGAAATAATTTTCCTTTTTTAAATACAGCTCTGGTTTCAGCTCTATTCCATACTGTTTTTTCTGGGTGTAATAAGCTTGAAAATACAGAGAAGAAGGTCTTGTTTCTTCAGAACTATTTTGAGGCCTGTAAGTGATAAGCCCTCCCACTCCACCTCCCCACTTTGTTTCTGGCTGATAGAAAGCAATGGGAAGAACCACCGCGCTGGTCCTTTTGTCTTTCTTCTCTTTTTTTTGTTTTTTCTCAATTCCTAAGCTTGTCTGAAACATAGAAATGAGAATTAAAAACATACAAACCAAAACAAGAAGAGGTCTTCTCTGCATTTGTCCTCCTTTTGCTGTCATAAACCTAGCTCTTTTTTTGAATAAATCACTGAAATCAACCTTCTTAACAAAATACATCAAAATGAAAAAAATTTCATTCGAATTTTTTATTGACTTGATATTTTCATCCAATATATTATGTTCAATAAATCGAATAAATGACAACGCCTTTCTCTTTTGACCTGCTTCTGGTGTTTGGATTTCTATCCATCATGCTTCTGTTGGGAGTCTTTCTCCGTGCATGGATACCCTTTTTTCAAAAGCTGTTATTTCCTGCAAGTCTGATAGGAGGTCTGTTGGGTCTTGCTTTGATCAATCTTGGTGTTATCTCATTAGACATAGAGACGATTAAAGCTTTCGCCTACCACTTTTTTAACATCTCGTTTATCTCTGTAGGCCTTACCCCAGCTGTCATAAATGAAAAAAAACAAAGCAAGGAAAAAAAGATTTTCAAAGGCTCTTTATGGATGGCTCTTGTGCAGGCTGTCACTTTTCCCATGCAGGCCATTATGGGGTCTGTGGTAGTTCTTTTCTTTATTTTAGGGGGAAAAACTTTATTTAAAACCTTTGGATTTCTTCTGCCCCTTGCATTTAACGAAGGCCCTGGACAGGCTCTTTCTTTTGGCAAAGTCTGGGAAACCGCAGGGTTTGCGGATGCTTCGACCATTGGACTCACCTTTGCTACTCTGGGATTCTTTTTTGCCTTTTTTATCGGTGTGCCCCTAGCTAATAGAGGACTGAAAAAAGAAAAGTTTAAAAAAAAGCCTATGCCTCCCTTCCTGCTGAAAGGCATTCTCCCCAAAGGCGAGCCATCGAAATCTGCAGGCTCTCTCACCACCCACAGCGCCAGCCTTGACAGCCTGGCTTTTCATATTGCCCAAATAGGTCTCGTCTATCTTACAACTTATTTTTTCCTTTCATTTCTGGCGGGTTTGCTCCCTAATGATATGAGCTCCATGATCTGGGGTTTTTTCTTCCTTTTTGGACTGGTCATAGCCATTCTCATCCGGATTCTTTTTCAACTCTCGCCTTTCGGCCACCTGTTGAATCATCCCATCCAAAGGAGGATCACCGGTTTCTCAATCGACTATCTGATTGTGGCAACTGGATGTGGGATTGAGCTTTTGGTTGTAGGAAAACATGTTGCTCCCCTTATCTTAATCGCTGTAACAGGAGGCCTTATAACAACTTTGGTTGTTTTGTTGCTTGGCTCAAAATTATCAGATTATAAGCTGGAGCGTAAGGTTTCTATCTATGGAGTTGTGACGGGCACGGTTTCAACCGGCCTCATGCTTTTGCGCATCGTCGATCCTGAGCTCAAAACTCCGGTTGCCAGAGAAATCGGATTCATGAACCTTTTTGCTGTTCCCATAGTGGGAGGACTCACTTGTCTGCTCAATGCTCCCTTCTGGTGGGGCTGGAGTGTGGTTGTCACGTGTCTTGTTCTCGGCCTGATTCTTATAGCTGCCTCAGTTATTCTTTTAAACCGCAGGCTTTGGAAAAATCAAAACTAAAGCCTTATCCTCTTTTTGTTTCAAAAATAAAATTTTTTCTATATAATAGCCTGTTAAATTTTTGTATGTTTCTTTTCACTATGTGTATTCTCAATGATTCACTCAACCAAGAAGGAAAAGAATGGCTCTGTATTTAAAAAAGTCAAGTTTGGTTTTTCTCTGGCTCTGTATTCTGTCAAGCATGACACTCTTTATTTTTTCCCAGAGCCCTGAACAAGGCTTAATCAAAGATTTAAAGTGGCGAAATATAGGACCGGCTAATATGATCGGTCGTATTTCAGATTTTGAAGCTCTAGACAGCGATTTCACTCATGTTTTGGTGGAAAAGATAAGAAATTGGGTTTTCTGTTGTTGCTGATTTTCGCTCAATTCCATCAAATATCCGCCCTCTTGACGATTCTATCAACCATGGTACACACAAGAAACACATCCGGTCAACAAAAAACCCACAGAAAAGAAAGAATATCATAAAATCAGTGTTAGTGAGGTTAAGTAAGAATAGAGATCTCCCTTGTCCCTGATTCAGGACATTAGAGTTTCACACTTCTGAAAGCCTGGATCACCGCAATGATGCCCAGGGCGATATCTCTTTCTGTGGCTGCGGATAAAGGAAAGATCCAGGCAAAGACCTGGTACTGGATTCAGGTTCTCAAATCAATTCCCTCCTTTATCAGGAATCTTATTTATTGGAGTGGGGCTATGTAAAAAAATTATCTCTGTGTTGCCTTAAGAAATTTGAGAAGACACAAACTGTATTCTTTCATCAATATCATGGGGCTGGCTGTGGGACTGGCCTGCTCTGTGTTGATATTCATGTATGTGAGGCATGAGCTCAGCTACGACCGGTTCCATGAACATTCAGACCGCATCTACCGGGCTGTTGTGGATGAATACCAGAAAGGAAAATGGACTTATTCAGTGGGAATTCCCTACGCTACATTACACACTTGGAGGCATACTTTCGCCAGCTATGTAGTGATGAGATCCGGGAACATCAGGGTGGTCCAGAAGCTCCTCGGCCACAGTTCCATCAAGACCACGGAGATATACTCCCACCTCAGCGACAGGCACCTTCACACCGTGGTCCGCATGCCTCCCGGTCCTGATTTGGGCCCAGTTTTGGGCATACCCGAGGCTTTGCCGGGAAAGGGAATCGTGCAAGTTGTTGAAAATAAAGTGGTGGGCGATGCAGGACTTGAACCTGCGACTTCTACCGTGTGAAGGTAGCACTCTTCCGCTGAGTTAATCGCCCGGGCCATATTAATTTTTAAATAAATCTGCTTGCTTGTCAATCCCTTTCGTCCTAACAGTCATTGAAACAGAGGACAGCTCTCTTCTTTAAGAGCGGCCCCCTGTTTTTTAATATTCTTAACGGTCGTAGGCGTTGATGTCCAGAAATCCATGTCCTGAGAGGTTGAACAAGATGACTTTCTCCTGGTTCTGTTCTCTGGCTTCCACTGCCTCATCTATGGCTGCGGCCACAGCATGGGAGGACTCAGGAGCAGGGAGAATTCCTTCAGTGTTGAGAAACACTATCGCAGAATCAAATATTTTGGTCTGCTTGTAGGCTCTGGGTTCCACCACTCCTTTTTTTGCCAGGTGACTTATCAGAGGGGACATGCCGTGGTACCTGAGGCCCCCGGCATGAATGGGAGGCGGAACAAAGTCCATACCCAGAGTGTACATGTAGAGAAGAGGCGTCATTCCCACACTGTCCCCATGGTCATATTTCAGGTTTCCTTCAGTCAAAGTGGGGCAGACCCGGGGCTCCACAGCAACAAACCTGATGTCCTGTTTATCAACCAGTCGTTTTCTCACAAACGGAAAAGCAAGTCCCGCAAAGTTGGAGCCTCCTCCCACACATCCTATCACTACATCGGGTTCAGCTCCTAGCTCCTTCATCTGACTGTCTGCTTCTTGTCCTATCACACTCTGATGTACGAGCACACTGTCCAGGACAGAGCCCAGGGAGTATTTTGCGGACTCGTTTTTAACCGCTGTTTCTACAGCTTCAGAAATGGCTATCCCCAAACTGCCCGGATGATCTTTATCCTGGGAGTAGAATCTGTTCCCTGCTTCTGTTTCAGGACTGGGGCTTTCCTGCACATTCCCTCCAAACATCTCCATCATGATTCGCCGGCCTGGCTTTTGCCTGAAGCTTATCCGGACCATAAATACCTTGATTTCAAGGCCGAACAGGTTTCCCGCATGGGAAAGTGCTGACCCCCACTGACCAGCTCCCGTCTCAGTGGTCAGCGTCTCGACCCCTTCTTGAGCAGCCAGATAAGCCTGGGCAATAGCGGTATTGCTTTTATGGCTTCCGGTGGGTCCGACACCTTCATACTTGTAAAAGATGTGAGCCGGCGTATTGAGATATTTTCTTAGCTCAGAAGCATAGACTAGAGGCGTAGGCCGGTAGACTGAAAAAGCCTCCTGGACTTTTTCCGGGATGGGGATGTATCGTTCCAGAGAACCCTCCTGGCGGATGAATTCCATCGGGAAAATAGGAGCCAGATCCTCGGGTTTGAGAGGTTCTCTGGTTTTAGGATTTAGCGGCGGTTTGGGCAGGTCTTTAAGGTCCGCCTTAAGGTTATAGAATTTTTCGGGAAGAAATTGTTCTTTTCTGGATGCATATCTTTTCATAATCGATCTCCTTTAATTAGATTTGAATCAATGATTCAATAGGGTTAAATGATTTAAGAAAAATAGGGTGGTTTTGTGATTTTGCTATTAGGCGGAAGGACCCGCCCACCAGAAAAGAACAGAGAAACTGTTTGATTTTCGAAGCTTGTCAGTCTCTCTTTTAAACATGGGAAGCATTATAGAGACTGAAAGGGAGGATGTCAACAGAAAAATGAGATTTGATTTAAAAAGGATTTGGGGGATTTGTTCATTGACTGAAGGCGGGTTTTGCTTATACTATCAGGAATTGAGCGGGTGAGAGATTCGGATCCCATGAATTTTAAAAAAAATCCAGGGCAGAAAAAGAAAAACTGGAAGAGGCCCCTCTATTTGGACACAAACCTTCAGGTCATCTTTGGTGTCACTTTGATGGCGGTTCTGGGAGTTTCCAGCATCACACCGGCTTTTCCTGTGATTGTTAAGGACCTGAAAATATCACCCCAGTCCATCGGGATGTTAATCACTGTGTTCACTCTGCCTGGCATTTTTTTAACTCCTGTTTTGGGAGCTTTAGCTGACCGGTTTGGCAGGAAGAGAATACTCATTCCTTCCATGATGGTTTTTGGGATTGCCGGAGGAGCCTGCGCCCTGGCCCGTGATTTCCAAGTTCTTTTAATTCTGCGTTTTTTCCAGGGAGTGGGTGCGGCTTCCCTGGGTTCGCTCAATGTGACCATTATCGGCGACCTTTATTCAGGAAATGAGCGGACCGCAGCCATGGGCTATAATGCCAGTGTTCTCAGTGTGGGCACAGCTTCTTATCCGGCAATCGGTGGAGTCCTGGCAACCCTGGGATGGCACTACCCCTTCCTTCTGCCTTTAGCTGCTGTTCCTCTCGGCATTCTGGTTTTGTTTTCGTTGAAAAGTCCTGAACCCAAAAATGAGCAGGGCCTGAAACAGTATTTAAACCGCGCCTGGAAGAGCTTGAAAAGAACCCAGGTCGTGGTGCTTTTGATTGCCATTTCAATCACTTTTATTATTCTTTACGGGTCGTATTTGACTTATTTTCCTTTCCTGCTCAGTCATAAATTCAAGGCTTCTCCTCTGGTTATCGGCATTATCATGTCTGTTATGTCCTTTGCCACAGCAATTACTTCTTCACAATTGGGAAAGTTAGCCAGAACTTTTCCGAAAAAAAATCTTATCAAAGCAGCCTATATCATTTATGGTGCAGCTCTGGTTATTTTCCCTTTTGTTCCGAAGCTCTGGCTTCTGGTCATTCCGGCCGTGGTTTTTGGAATCGCACACGGGATGAATATTCCCAGCATTCAAACATGCCTGGCAGAATTAGCTCCTATGGAATACCGGGCAGCTTTTATGTCTGTCAATGGGATGGTGCTGCGCGTAGGACAGACTCTGGGACCTGTTTTTATGGGATTGATTTTTGTTGTATGGGGCATCAAAGGGGCTTTTTTTGCAGGGGCCGGCTTTTCTGCCGCTGCATTCTTGATGCTTATTCTGGTCAAATAGATAGGTCTTTTGCTGGAGATTCTCCTAAAACTTTGTCATTGAGCTATTTTGAGGCAGTCCCAATTTTAAAGCCACTTCTTTCTTTTAAAATAAAAGACCATCACGAAAGCGACCAGAACCATTATTCCAAGTACTGCAAAGTAGGCGAACGGCCATTTGAGCTCGGGCATGAATTCAAAGTTCATCCCGTAAACTCCGGCAATGAATGTCAGAGGAATGAATATGGTGGCAATGATGGTCAGTACTTTCATGACCTCGTTCATCCGGTTGCTGATGGTGGAGAGATAGGTGTCGTGCATGCTGAATATCATGTCCCGGTATGTTTCTATGGTGTCGATCACATGGATGGTGTGGTCATAGACATCCCGGAAAAAACGGGTGGTTTCTTTTTGTATAAGAGGAGATTCTGACCTTTCCAGGCTGCTGATCATTTCTCTTAAAGGCCAGACAGATTTGCGGATGAGTATCATTTCTCTTTTAAGGTCGTGAATTTTATGCAGTATGTTTTCACCTGGGTCAGCTGCCAGAGAATCTTCGAGATGTTCTACTGTGTTTCCCAGTTTTTCCAGGATGAGAAAATAATGGTCAACAATAATGTCCGTGATGGAATAAGCAAGATAATCCGGGCCGCTTTTCCGGATGCTGCCCTTCCCGCTGCTTATTCTTTCCCTTACCGGATTGAATATATCTCCCTCTCTTTCCTGAAAAGAGAGAACATAATTTTCACCCAGTATCAGACTGACCTGCTCCTCTATAACCTTTTCTTCTTCATCTTTATAGGAGAGCATCTTTAAAACAATAAAAAGGTAATGGTCAAAATTTTCCACTTTAGGGCGCTGTCTCGGATTCATTATGTCTTCCATTGTTAAGGCGTGAAGATTGAAATCTTTTCCCAGTTTTTTTATCACTTCTGCATCATGGATTCCGTCAACATTGATCCAGGTGACTGTGGGCTTGTTTTTAAAAGCAAAGCATTCTTCTATATGGGTGATTTCTTTTTGGATAAACTCTTTTTCATTATAATCAATGACCGTGATCTTTATTTTTTCTTTTTCTCTTTCCCCCATGTAAACAGGAGTGCCAGGAGGAAGGCCAATTTTTTGTTTCAGCCTCCTGGCAGGTATGAATATTTTTCTCACTTTTTCCTCCTTTCCTCACCTCCGGTTATTCTTTAAAGAAACCGTTATTTCCAATATAACAAAAACTCTGAAACACCCAAAGATAATTTTTGTGGGGAGTTGTTTTTTTATTGCTCTGTATTTCATATAATATATTGAACATATTTTATATCATATCCCTGGAAGGAGAGAAATCAATCACAATGGAATCATTCATAAGCTCTGAATTGTTCAAATGGGCGATATTACCGCTTTTGATATTTCTGTCCCGAATATTTGACGTAAGCCTGGCAACCATACGGATATTGTTTGTATCCAAAAGGCTCAAGTATCTTGCTCCGGCTGTCGGCTTTTTTGAAGTCATTATATGGCTGCTGGCTATAAACACCATCATAGCCAACTTAAACAATGTAGCTGGATACATAGCCTATGGATTGGGATTTTCAGCAGGGACCTACATCGGCATCTGCATTGAAGAGAAACTGGCAGTGGGAAATGCTGTTTTACGGGTCATCACCCGGATGGATGCCACTCAATTGATTGAGATTTTAAGAGACAAAGGTTATCCGGTAACCAAAGTGGTTGCTGAAGGAAAGCAGGGAGAAGTCAGCATTATTTTTATGGTTATCCGCAGATGCGATTATGAAGAAGTCATAAAAATATTGAGAGAATTCAATCCGAAAGCCTTTTTTACTCTGGAAGACGTCCGGTTGGTGAGCAGAGGAGGATTTCCTTTTGGAAGAATGTCTAAAGTAAACACCTTCCACGGACCCTTCAAATCTTTCAGAAAGGGAAAATAGGTATGATACTTTGATTGACAATATTTTTTTTTCGATTTATAAATAGAAAGAACAATGGCTATCAAAAGGTGTCCCTACTGCAAAGCGATTGTAGAAGATAATGGAGAGTACTGCTCCAACTGCGGCACAAGGCTTTTATTTCCGGAAGATGAAGAGATAGAAGAAGAAATTCCCGGGGAAAAAATAATTGAAGATGAGGAGGAACAGGAAGAAGCAGATATTGAAGAAGAAGAGGAGGATAAAGACATAGAATTGGAGGAAGAAGACCAAGAAGACAAAGAGGAAGCAGAGATAAAAACCCGGCAAAAAAGAGATGATTCAAGGGATGAGGAAGAAGAACTAGAAAAGAAAGATAAAACAGAAGAGTCAGAAAAAGAGGAAACAGAAACGGATTCATACATAAAAAAGGAGGAGTCAGTAAAGGAGACCAAGGGTCTTCCCGAAGAAGAGTTTGCCGATACAGAGCTGGAAGAAGAAGCAGAAAAAAAAGGAAAGCCTCCCTTAGAGACTGAGGACCTGAGAAGGGCACTCGATTCATCGGAAAAAGAAAAGGAGGAAATAGAATCTTTTCTTGATTCTTTAAAGAAAGAGCGTCAGAAGATCAAAGAAAAAATAGAGGAAGAAGAAGGGGAGCTTCCTCCCTGGGCTGAAACTTTAGAAGAAAAGCAGGAACAGGAGCTTGAAGAAAAACAGGAATCAAAAATTGAACAGGATTTTTTGGGAGGATTCGAAACCAGTGAGAAAGAAGCCGAAAGCATAGAGAAAGAAGAAACTGAAGCTGGTGAGCGGGAGGAAGAACAAGTGCTCACAGAAGGAGATGAACAGGAAGAACTCCCTTTTTATGGTGAAGAAAGACCAGGAGAAAAAAGAGATAAAGTAAAACTGTTTGAAAAACCTTCTATTAAAATATCTTCCTGGATTAAGTCACGGATATTTGATGTGTTGTTTATCGGAGGATTGTGGTTTATCACTCTCTGGATTGCTTCCTACCTGACTTCTGGGACTGTTTTTCAGCTCATATCAAACTCCACTTTGGCAGTCATGGCCTTTTTCGCTATACTGCTTTCTGTTTATTTGTTTTTCTTCTTGTTTTTTCTGGGGGAAACCATCGGAGACTTTGTGTTCTCTGATGAGGAATGAAAATCCAGGTCAAAGCTTGAAATTTTCACCCAGAAATTTTTGTTTTGCCTTTTCGTCTGAAGCGATTCTCTCCGGAGTTCCTTCGACCAGAATGTTTCCATTGTCTATAACATAGGCATAGTCTGTAATTTTTAAGGTATCCCTTACATTGTGGTCAGACAGCAGGATTCCTATGCCCTTCTCTTTCAGATTCATTAATATTTTCTGAAGCTCTACTATGGTCAGGGGATCTATCCCTGTAAAGGGTTCATCCAGAAGCAGGAATTTTGGATTGATCGCTAGGGAGCGGCAGATTTCAAGTCTTCTTCTTTCGCCTCCGGAGAGGCTGTGAGCGGATTGTTTGGCCAGGGATAGGAGCCCCAGTTCAGAAAGGAGGGCTTTTGTTATTTTCTGCTGTTCTCCCTTAGAGTATCCTTTCAGTTCAAGAATCATTTTGAGATTGTTTTCAACGTTAGTCTTCATGAATACGGAATTTTCCTGAGGAAGATAAACGATTCCTTTTTCTGACCTTTGGGAAGTGGAAAGATGAGATATTTTCTCGTTATCCAGATAAATAGATCCTTTATCCGGAGCGGTCAGGCCGGTTATCATGCGAAAGGTAGTGGTTTTCCCAGCACCGTTTCTTCCCAAAAGCCCTGTAATGGAACGGGATTCAACTTTCATACATACATCTTCCACCACGGGTCGCTGGTTGTAGCTTTTTTTTAAATTTTCAGCTCTTAAGGTTGCCATTTTTATTTTTCTTTTTCTCTATGTTTCCGGGCTGTTCATAAAAAGAATATGGTGTATAATGGGATGTCATCCAGGATCAATACTAAATCCACATCTAACAGGTGTCAAGCTATAATGAAGCGGATTATCAGTGCTTCGAGAAGGAGTGACCTGGTTGCTTTTTTTTCAGAATGGCTGAGTCACAGCCTGCAAAAAGAAAGAGTCTTGGTTTACAGTCCCTCTGGTCATAAATATTCAGTCAATTTAAGCCCGGAAACAGTCCATACCCTGGTCTTATGGTCTAAGGATTTTTCGAATCTGATCCATGACAGGAACCACCTCTTACAAAACTTGTCAAAATATAACCAGCTCTATGTTCACTTCACCATAACAGGCCTGGGAGGGACTTACATAGAAAAGAAATCTCCCCCACCCGGGAAGGCCTTTCCCCAGTTGGATGAATTGATTGAAATCACAGGGAGTCCTCATCGAATTTCTGTCAGGTTTGACCCTTTGATTTACTGGGAAGAGGAAGAGACCCTTAAGAGCAACATACAATTTTTTGAAATACTGGCGCCTGAAGTGAGTTCCAGAGGAATAAAAGATATCCGGTTCAGTTTTGTGCAGTGGTACGGGAAATCAAAGAAAAGGGCTGTCAAGCATGATTTCCATTACAGAGACCCTTCCCAGGAGAAAAAGTTAAAGGCTGCCGAATATCTGGTTCAAACTGCACAGAAATGGGGATTGAATCTCTATTCCTGCAGCCAGGACTTTTTAACTGCAGTTGACGGGATTAAGCCTTCTTCGTGCATAGACGGATCGCTTTTGCAAAGGCTTCATCCTAGAAATGAGCCTGTTTCTTTAAAAAAAGATAAAAGCCAGAGAAAGGAATGCCAATGTACTGAATCTATAGATATTGGGAGTTATAAGCAGAGCTGTCCGCACGCGTGCTTATACTGCTATGCCAATCCCTCTTTAGAGGATTCATAAAATATAGTGAAATTCAGATATGGCTTGTGTTCCGTTCAAGGCGGAGGAGATATCTTTTCAGTTCCAACCCAGCTCCGAATCCCCCTAGAGTGCCGTCAGTGCTTATGACTCTATGGCAGGGTACAGCAATGAGGAAAGGATTTTTTCCCAGTGCTCCTCCCACGCTTCGGTATCCTTTATGATTTATCTTGTGAGCGAGGGACTTATACGTTTCTGTGCGGCCGTAAGGAATTTTATGTGCTGTTCGCCAGATTTTTTTTTGAAAAGGAGTTCCCGCTGAAAAATCCAGTTTTAATGAAGAGAAATCCACAGTTTTGCCCTGGAAGTAATCTCTGAAGAGGCTTTCTTCATGTTCAAAAGCCTGTTTTTTAAAGCTAATATTAATATTTGATCTTTTATATTCGTTCAGTACAAAATCAGCCTGGTCTCTGTTTTTAAGGAATTTAATTTTATTAAGGCCTTTTTCATTTTTGACCAGGAGAAGACACCCTTTTTCAAAAAAAATCAAATTATAGTTCCAAGTCACTTTTTAAACACCAATTGAAAGTCTATCAGCCAGAGACCGTGGGAGTCCCGCATCCCTGATTTTTTCCTGGGCTTTTTTTACGTCATATTCCAATCTGTAAAAATTAATCTTATTATGGTCAGACTGGTACACGGCACAAGCTGCCAGGGTATTTCTATCTCTGGGCTGTCCCACAGAGCCCGGATTTATAAGGTATTTACTGTCTGTTTTTAATTCAATCTCGTTGGTTTTTCCAGATATATAAGTCCCTTTGACCAGACCGTTCTTTAGGGAATAGACAAACGGAAGGTGAGTGTGTCCGAAAAAGGTGACTGGAGTTTCCAGATAGTTGAAGGCTTCTGCTGCGTCCATTTCTCCGAATATGTAATAGTCTTCATCAAAGGGAGCTCCGTGACAAATGGTAATGTCTTTATGAACGATGAGAGGCCCTTTTTGCAGCTGAGCGAGGAAATTCATATTCTCATCAGACAGGTTTCCCCGGGTCCACACGATAGCTGCAGCAGCTATGGAATTAAAACCTTCCAGAGTATTAATATTGGCCACGGCTTTATCATGATTTCCTCTGATCATAGAAATTGATTTGATATTTTGTATTTTATGAATGACCTCTCCGGGATCTGCTCCATAACCCACCAGGTCTCCCAAAAACAGGTAGTGCTCGATACTCTTTTTTTTGGCAAATTCCAGCACAGAGATGAGGGCTTCCAGGTTTCCATGGATATCCGTGAATATTAAATAGCGCATTTCAGTTTTCTTGACTCAAACTGTTATAAAGATGGTGGGCTTTATAGGAGCTTCTCACCAAGGGACCAGATTCAACCTTTTTAAAGCCCATTTTTAAGGCTTCATTTTTCAAATATTGGAATTCATTCAGACTGTAATATTTCTCAACCGGAACGTTTGATTTTGCTGCTTTTAAATACTGTCCGACAGTCAAAAGGTCACAGGATATCCTCCTCAGGTCTTTGAATGTCTGAAGGATGTGTTGGTGATTTTCTCCGAGACCGATCATGATTCCTGACTTTGTGTAAACTCCCATTTTTTTGGCCTCCCGGAGTACTTTCAAAGAACGAAAATAATTTTTGGATTCCCGGTTTATGTGTGAATATAGAATGTAAGGCACTTCAAGATTGTGGTTTAGGACCGAAGGCCCGCTTTCAATCACTGTTTTCAGGGCTTCTGTGCTGCCTTTAAAATCTGGAATAAGAGCCTCTACTTTTGTATCAGGAGAAATTTCTTTAATGGCGTTGACTGTCTGAGCAAAAAAAGAGGCTCCTCCGTCTTTGAGGTCGTCTCGGGTAACAGAGGTGACTACAGCGTATTTTAGTCCCATAGATTTGACGGCTTCAGCTACTCGAAAAGGTTCTTTGGGAGATAGGTTCCTTGGTTTTCCTGATTGGACTGCACAGAATCTGCAGTTTCTGGTGCATACCTCTCCCATAATCAGGAATGTTGCAGTCTTTTTAGACCAGCACTCTGAAATATTGGGACATTTTGCACTCTGACAGATAGTGCAGAGCCCTTTTTTTTTCAATAAGTCAGAAACTTTAAAGAAGTTGTTGTGTGTGGGAAGTTTTACCTTCAGCCACGAAGGTTTTTTCACTTTTGCTTCTGTCTCTGGGGTTTCCACTTATTTCTTTTGTTCGTTTGAATTGAGAGGAAAAACCTTGGATAATAACAGAGGAATTAATAATAATTGTTTTGACGATCTCTTCGCAGGCGCCTTCTCATCCTTTTTCTTGCCTGAGCCTCTTTCATCCGTCTTTTTTCGCCGGGTTTTATGTATACAGAGTGTTTTTTGATTTCTTTTATTATTGATTCTTGCTGTACTCTCCGTTTAAATTTTCTCAAAGCAGCTTCGATTTTTTCGCCTTCTTCGACTACTACAAAAGCCAATAATTTCACCTCCTTGTCTCAAGGTACAAAATTTATAACTTATTTGTGTTTGAATGTCAACCCTCAGGGAGAGATG
Source organism: uncultured Eubacteriales bacterium (assembly GCA_964445575.1). Classification (GTDB taxonomy): domain Bacteria; phylum Acidobacteriota; class Aminicenantia; order Aminicenantales; family Aminicenantaceae; genus WJMT01. The sequence continues at coordinate 76,056 of CAYULB010000002.1, read as the reverse complement.
TGTCTCTTCTGTTTTGACATCAGGGGTTCCCTATGCTATAAGATGAAGGGAATTTCAGTGTTTGAAAAGACAAGGATTAACCTAAAAGGGGTGTATGAGTAAGATATTTTTAGAGGGCCACATGGAAAAAATAAAATTATTCTTTTTTCTCTTGATTTTATTTTTATGTTTTGCCTATCCGGCTTTCTCCAGTGAAACAGGAGAAATCAAAGGACAAGTCCAGGATACAGTAGGGAACGGCCTTCCCGGAGTTGAGATTTCCATTGAAGGGAAAAATCTTCAGGGCATCCGGACTGTCATTTCTTCTTTGGAAGGAGATTTTCGATTTCCCCTTCTTCCCATAGGTGAATACACCATGAGTTTTTATCTCCAGGGTTACACACCCCATATTCAGGAAAATGTTATTGTCCGGCTGGGAAGAGTCACAGACATGTCTGTGACTCTGAAAGCCTCAAAATTAGAAGAGGCTGTCACAGTAACCGCCTCTGCTCCTTTAATTGATAAAACCTCAGCAGACACCAGTTATTATCTGAACAGCAGTGACCTTGAAAAACTTCCGGGACAGAGCAGGACTGTAGTGGATGCTGTTAAATTTACACCAGGGGTCACAGGAGTGAGGATGAACACCCGAAAAGGGACTTCAGGGGAAGGGCAACCCAGTTTTCGCGGTGAAGGTCAGGAGGGAAACAACTGGATTGTAGACGGACTTTGTATAAGCGGAGTGAGGTTAAGAAGCTCAGGAATACGGATTAACTTTGATTCCATAGAAGAGATTCAGGTGATATCTGACTCGTTTAGCCCAGAATACGGCTCAGCCTACGGCGGGATTATCAATATGGTCACAAAAACAGGAAGCAATGACCTCTCAGGAGAATTTTCACTGGTGTTTATGGATAAAAATTTGCAGTCTCCCCGAAAGGAGCAGCTTTCCGTTATCAGTCAACCCGATTATTTCTCAGACTACAATTGGTATTTGAATCTGGGGGGGCCTTTGGTAAAAGATAAACTCTGGTTCTTTATATCAGATAATGTATTCACGGATACGGCCCAAACCAGTGATGCTCATATTGATTATTTGTTTGTTCCTGGAGGACAGAAAAGCACTCTGTCTAATAACCTGTTTGCCAAAGTGACCTATGCTTTTAATGTCAACCATAATCTTTCTGCTACAGGCGTGTATCAAAAGAGCTTAAGACAAAAAGGAGGGATAGGGATCCCGGAACTGTTCGATAAAAAAGACTTTACTGATTACATAATCCGAGTCAATTATCGAGGGATATTGAATTCCTCAACTTTGGTGGAAGCTGGATTAGGATATATTGACAGAGACCAGCTGACTTATCCTGTTGATAATAACCTGGGGCCTTCCATGTACTACATAGAAGACCTGGGAAGGAATATCAATAACTCTTATGGGAGAGTCACTGACAATCAGAACAGGCTTGATTTCAGTCTGAAATTCACCAAGTATTTTCGCATTGAGAATTTCGGGAAGCATGAAATGAATGTGGGTTTGGAATATTATGACTTTTCCTCAAAGTTTATGGTTGATTTTACCGGAAAAGATGAGGATATTTTCCCCGGAAATGATTTTGACAGCGGGACAAAGTATTATTTCAGCTCTTGGGAGGAAAGCCAGAAAACCCCCACTTTTTTTTATGAATACGGAGTGTTTGATTTTATCAATTCTTCCAGGGGAATAGGAGTTTATTTTGTTGATAAGGTGGCGTGGGATAGATTTTCGTTTATGGTTGGTTTGAGGAGCCAAACTCAAATCTGTCTGGACAATACCGGGAGCAAACTGTTCTCCTGGGGAATCAGTGATTTTCTGTCTCCCCGTTTGTCCCTGAGCGTGGATATTACCGGGAACAGTCGAAATATCTTCAAACTGGGGTGGGGAAGATTTTCAGATGTTATAACCACTATGCCGCTGGGTCTTCTGAACTCCGGAGCGGGACTGATGTTCAGGACATACCGGTGGCAAGGAGGAGTGAATCCGGACCAAAGCGAGCTGCATGACCCTGCCAATTGGACCTTTGAAAATGAGCAGAAGTCCCAGCCTTTTGAAATTGCCTCCGGGATAAAGCCGAATTTTCTCACCCGCTACCTGGTGGAATATGACAGAAGAATCGGGCACAACTGGGCTTTTTCAGCTCGCTACATAAAGTCAAAAGCGGATGACCTTTTAGAAGTTCTGGCTGTTTTTGACCCGGAAAATCAGTACAAATTTTTATTTGATAATTTTGAGCATAAAAGGAGAGATTATTCAGGTTTGGAATTCGAGCTGAACGGGAGAATCGGTTCAAACTTTTTTCTCAATGCTTCTTACAGCCATTCTTTAGCAAGAGGAACCAATCCCGGCCAGTCAGAAACCGGCTCCTGGTCTCAGGAGGAAGGAAGCACCAATTATTTGGGCTTGTTCGGAAATCACATATTTATTCCTGACATTCCTGAATTGAGCGAAATCAAGGAATACTATGACTGGGCGCTGGGAGGATTGGGAGGAAGAGGAATAGGGGATGAAGGCTGGTATGGAAAGCTTCCCTATTCAGTGGACCACAACTTTAAGCTCCTGGCTATCTTCATGGCCCCTTACAGAATTCATGTATCTGCGGCTTTTGAATGGATTTCCGGATATTACTGGGAGAAACTGGGTTATGTTCCTTTTTTCGGTGGATATTATTCTTTTCCTGAAACAAGAGGGTCAAGAAAAACACCCCCCCATCACTACCTGGACCTGGGAGTAGAAAAAGAGATGGTCCTGAAGAATTTAGGTCTTTCTTCCCCTGTGAAAACTGTCATGAGGATTGATGTTCTCAATGTTTTAAACAGTCAAAAACCAGTGTCTTATGTGAAAGAAGATATTCCCCTTTTTGGCCAGGTTTGGGGAAGGCAGGAGCCCCGCCAAGCCAGAGTGAGTTTTAAAGTCAAGTGGTAAACCGGAATTAGATTTCCGTGTGTTCGGTTCTGGAAATGATTTCATCCTGGAGTTCTGTATTGAGGTCGCAGAAATAGTCACTGTAACCAGCCACCCGGACAATCAGGTTTCTATATTCTTCAGGTTTTTTTTGGGCTTCGCGCAGAGTATCTGCGGAGACTACATTTATTTGAATGTGATGTCCGTCCAGATTAAAGTAAGATCGGATCAGGTATACCAGTTTATTGATTCCTTCATCATCAAACATCTGAGGATTGAATTTCTGATTGAGCAGGGTCCCTCCTGTTTTAGCGTGGTCTATTTTTGATGCTGACTTTAAAACCGCTGTAGGACCTAGAGTATCAGCTCCTTGAGTGGGGGATATGCCTTCTGAAAGAGGAGCTGAGGCTTTTCTTCCGTCAGGAGTGGCTCCCGTGACTCTTCCAAAATAGACATGGACGGTGGTGGGCAGCAGGTTGATTCGGTAGGTTCCTCCTTTGGTATTAGGCCTTCCATTGACAGCATGATAATACAGGTCAAAGATTGTTTTTAAATTTTTATCTGCGCAATCATCATCGTTTCCGTATTTGGGAGTTTTGTTCAGGAGTCTCTGCCTGAGGTTTTCATCCCCTTCAAAGTTTTTCTGCAGAGCCTGGAGAAGTTTTTTCATAGAGATGATTTTTTTATCAAAAACATTGTATTGAATAGAAGTCATGCAGTCCGTTATAGTCCCCAATCCTACCCCCTGGATGTAGGTGGTATTGTACCGGGCTCCCCCTTCATGATAGTCCTTGCCGTTTTTGATGCAGTCGCTTATCAGGATAGAAAGAAAGGGCGCTGGGATGTATTCAGCGTAGAGCCTTTCAATGATATTGTTGCCTTCTATCTTTATATCTATGAAATGGTTCAGTTGTTTTTGGAAAGCAGCAACCAGGTCAGAAATGTCATTAAATTTAGAAGGGTCTCCTGTCTCTGGCCCGATTTTTTTGCCGTTTCGAGGATCGACTCCATTGTTCAATGTGACCTCCAGCACTTTAGGCAGGTTGAAATAGCCGGTAAGAGTGTAATTTTCTTTTCCAAAAGCTCCTGTTTCCACACATCCACTGGCTCCACCATCCCGGGCGTCCTGGAGGGATTTTCCCTGCCTTAAAAGCTCCTGGATTATGACATCCGTGTTGAACAGGGAAGGCTGGCCAAATCCGGTCTTTATGATTTTTAGGGCTCTTTTTAGAAAACTGTCTGGGCTTTTTTTGCTGATCTGGACCATAGAGCTTGGCTGGAGAATCCGCATTTCCTGGATTACATCCAGGATAAGGAATGAGAGTTCATTCACTCCGTTTGTTCCGTCGGATTTGACTCCTCCTAAATTGATGAGAGCAAAGTCTGTGTAGGTTCCGCTTTCTTCAGCGGTCACTCCTACTTTTGGAGGTGCGGGTTGATTATTGAATTTGATCCAGAAAGCTTGGAGAAGCTCTTTGGCACTTTCTTGAGTGAGAGTTCCATTTTTTATCTGGTTTCTGTAAAAAGGGAAAAGATGTTGGTCAAGCCTTCCGGGATTGAATGAATCCCATCCGTTCAGCTCTGTGATCACTCCTAAATGAACAAACCAGTAGTGCTGGAGAGCTTCCCAGAAGGTTCGGGGAGCATGAGCCGGGATATGGGAGCAGATTTCAGAGATCTGTTGGAGCTCTTTTTTTCTTTGCTTGTTGGTTTCTCTTTCGGCCAGTTCAGCTGCTTTCTCAGAATAACGCTTGGCCAAAACCATGATTCCATCAGCAGCAATGGACATGGCTTTTAGTTCCTGCTTTTTATGAAAAGCCTCACGATCATTTAAAAAATCAAGCCGCTTCAGGCTGTTCTGGATATCTTTTTTAAAGTCTATAAAGCCTTTTTGGTAGATTTTATCATCCAACACCGTGTGTCCGGGAGCTCGCTGTTCCATGAACTCAGTGAATATTCCTGCTTCATAAGCATCTTTCCAGGAAGTTGAGACCTCGTGGAATATCCTGTCCCTTATGGACCTGCCTCTCCAAAAGGGAATGATTTCTTTTTGGTATAATTTTTTGACTTGTGGACTTACTGAATAAGAAGTTTTTTCTCTTGAGTCCAGGATATCCAAGTCTTCCAGGCTGTGAGTGTTGATTTCAGGATAAGTCGGAGTTGCTCTGGGGGAAGGGCCTCTTTCTCCCACAATGAGTTCTCCTTCATGGATGCATATCTTTTTATTTTCCATGATGAACTTAAAAGCAAGGGCTCTTTTAACGGGAGTAGAGACTCTTTGAGCTTTTCTGCTTTGAAAGAATTTTGTCAGTAGGAGAGCCCTTTCTCCAGAGAGAGAAGGCTTAGTGTTGATACTCTGTTCTCTGAGTTTTTTTATTCTGCTGTTCATTTTATCCCCCAATTTTCACTGAAAAACCGCATTTTTCATAGATATTCTTTAATGTTTTTATTTTTTCTTCTGAAAAAGAAGGAATGTTTTGTGTTTTCCTTTTCAAATTGAGATATTTCTGGGTTCCGGCTCTATGATAGGGAAGGAGATTGATGATGCTTACTCCTGGTACTCTTTTGATAAAATCTGCGGTTTCTTTTGCGTTTTCTTCAGAATCGTTTATTCCAGGAATTAAAGGAATCCTTATATGGATTTTATTGCCTGATTTTGCGAGTTTCATTAAGTTGCCAAGAATCAATTGATTGCTCACTCCTGTGAATTTATTGTGCTTTTCTGGGTCCATCATTTTTAGGTCATAGAAGAAAAGATCAACCTTTCCCATTATTTTTTTAAAATCATTAAAAGAGGCATACCCGCAGGTATCGACCACTGTATGAATGGGGTGTGTTCTGCATTTCTCCAGGACGGCAGCTAAAAATTCTGTCTGCATCAAGGGTTCCCCTCCAGAAAAGGTGACTCCTCCCCGTGAGTTTTCATAGAATATTTCGTCTTTCAGGATTTCTTCCAATAATTTATCTTCATCTATTTCTCGACCTATGACTTTAAGAGCTTCTGTAGGGCAGGCTTCAGCACATTTTTCCTCCATTTGACACCTGTTGTGATCTATAGATATCCTTGTGTTGATTCTAGTGACAGCCTGGTGCGGGCAGGCAGTTATACAGTCGGTACAGCCTGCAAGACATTTTTCTTGATTAAAAAAGAGTTCTTTTTGTGAAGACTGTCCTTCTGGGTTGTGACACCATCTGCAGCGTAAAGGGCAGCCTTTTAAAAATACAGTGGTGCGGATACCCGGCCCGTCATGGATGGCATATTTTTTAATGTCAAAAATAAGACCTTTGGTCATCTTTGTCACTGTTTTTGGCGTAGGACTGATAAGTTTGTATTTTTTGTCCTGTTATGTAATATATCACATATCAGAATAGGAATCAATGGAAACCTAAAATAAAAAAATTTTGACTACCCTTTGACAATAAATTTCTTCATGTGATATATAGACAGAAACAAAACTTTATTGAGGAGAATGATATGACCACCAAAGAGGAAACCTGCGAACAACTTATTGAGAGCCTTGAAGATGCTATTGAAAGTCTGGAGAGGGGCAGGGATGAGTGCTCGCTGGAAGATTGGGATATATTTTCTCCGGAAGACCTGGAGGAGATTATAGATCTATTAAGAGAAATGGTCACCAAACTGGAACAGCAGTTATCATCTTTTGAGGAATCTGATTAGAAAAAAAAAGAGCAGCTGGGATTGTTCAAATCATTTTGTTATCATAAGTAAAAGTTTATAGAGGAGTGAGATCATGGCCAAAAAAAAGAGCAAAGAGATGACCAATAAGCTTCCTGATGATGTGGGAGAATTAAAAGCCAAAGTTGCTGAATTAGAAAGAATAAAAAAAGTTCAGGAGTCTATATATAAAATCTCGGAGGCTGTGCATTCAGCAAAAGACCTGGACGAGCTTTATAAGAAAATTCATGAGACCATAGCAAAATTAATGCCGGCCAAGGATAACTTCTACATTGCTCTTTATGATAGAGAAAAAGGTCTGTTAAGGTTTTCCTATTTTGTTGACCAGGAGGAAGCTCCCCCTCCCCCTCAAAAATTGGGAAGAGGACTGACCGAATATGTGTTGAGGAAAGGAGAGCCCCTTCTGGCGCCTCCTCAGGTATTTAAAGAATTGGAAAAAAAAGGAGAAGTGGTTTCCATCGGGCCGCCATCTGTTGACTGGCTGGGAGTTCCTTTAAAGATAACGAACAGAACCATTGGAGTTTTAGCGGTTCAGATTTATGAAAAGGGATTGAGATATACAGAAGAAGATAAAGATATCCTTAATTTTGTTTCTGAGCAGATTGCTACAGCCATCAGTAGAAAAAAATATGAGCAGGAAATTTCAGAGAAAAATGAACTTTTTCGGTTGGTGGTGAACAACTCTCCTTCAGGGATATTCACTGTAGATGACTGTTTTAGACTGACTTATTTGAATGACAAAGCTGCAGAGATAATCGGTGGAAAAAAAGAAGAGATTATAGGAGAAGATTTCAGACAGTTTTTAGATCAAGAATCTGTTGCTTTAGTCGTTGAAAGATACCACAAAAGGCAGAGCGGAGAGGATGTTCCTCCCAGGTATGAATTCAATGTGGCAAGAAAGGACGGAGAAAAAAGGCTGGTGGAAATTGTTTCAGGAGTGCTTAAAGCTCCGGGAGGGAAGGTCCAGACCATTGCTCATATTAGAGATATAACAGAACACAGAGAGATGGAAAAGCAGATAAAAGAATCAGAAAATAGATATAAAAATCTGGTTGAAAAAGCACGAATAGGAATTCTTATCGATGACAGAGAGGGGAATTTCATATATTTTAACGACACGCTTTGTGAAATATTCGGTTACCAGCAAGATGAACTTAAAACAAAAACCATACTGACATTGGTGCATCCAGAAGACCAGGAAAAAGTGATAAATCTGCATAAAAAAAGAGTTGCCGGTAAAAAAGCAAAAAGCAGTTATGAATTTAAGGGGGTAAAGAAAGACGGGGCGGTCATTTTCTGTGAAGTGGATGCTGTGGTGTTGAGGAAAAAAGGAGATATAATCGGGACTCGTTCCTACATCCGGGATATAACAGAGAGCAAAAAGGATAAACAGAGGATTGAGGACTCTCTGCGCGAAAAAGAGGTCCTTTTGCGCGAGATCCATCACAGGGTCAAAAACAATATGCAGGTGATTTCAAGCCTTCTTTCTCTTCAATCTAAAGACATAGAAGAGGAAAATATTCTTAAGATATTTAAAGAAAGCCAAAGGCGGATCAGGACTATGGCCATGGTTCATGAGAAACTGTACGGGTCTGAAGACCTTTCAAAAGTCGATTTCTCCAAATACATCAGCAGTTTAGTCCAATACCTTTTTCATTCTTTTGGCATTGATTCTGAAAAAATCAGTATAAAACAAGATGTCAAAAAGATCTTCCTGGATATAAACACAGCCATTCCTGTAGGGCTTTTGACAAATGAATTGATATCCAATTCTTTAAAGCATGCTTTTCCAGAGGGAGGAAAAGGAGAAGTGGAAGTTTCAATGGAAAGAAGAGATGACGGAAAGATAAGGCTAATGGTCAGTGATAATGGAGTAGGGATAGAAGACGAGCTTGATTTGAATAAAATAGGTTCTTTTGGCCTGCAGTTGGTCAAGATGCTGACCGAACAGCTTCATGGAGATATAAAAGTTGAGAGCAATGAAAAAACAAGCTTTATAATCACATTTGAGGAATTAAAATATTCCTCAAATGAATAGACTCCTCAGTCAACCTTTTTTTCTTCTAATTTACCTTCTTCATAAGAATCCAGCGACTTTATCTTATCAGTAAATTTTGAAAGCCTTTTTTCTGCCTCATCATATTTTGTCCTGGCATTATTCAGATGAGTTCCCACAAGATTAAAAGAGTCTTTAAATCCAGAAAGGTCGTTCTGAAGTCTTGCCAGCGACCGAAAGATGAAATGGGCTGACTTTTCTATTTGAAGCCCTTTGAGACCCAATACAATCACCTGGAGATAAGCAAAAAATGAATTGGGAGATACAGGGATGACCCGCTTTTGAGTGGCATAGGAGAATATGCTCCTTTTTTCGGCTGTGTTTTCCTCACGAAGAATAGTCTCATAATAAATGTTTTCTGCTGGGATGTACATGAGAGCAAAATCAAATGTTCCTTCATCAGGCAGAATGTATTTTTCTGAAATGACATCAATATGTTTTTTGACATCAATTACAAACTTTTTTCTAAGGTTGATCTTTTCTTTTTCGTCTTCTTCATTTAAGTATTTTTTAAAGTTTTCAAGAGGAAACTTTGAATCTATGGGAACCATATTGTTTCCTATTTTGATCACAGCATCAACCATGTCTCCGGTTTTGAATTTGTATTGAAGCTTGTAGTTTGCCGGAGGAAGAATCTGAGCCAGCAGGTCTCCAAGAAACAGCTCCCCCAGTCCCCCTCTAAATTTAGGTGCTCTCAGAAGATTTTCAAGGTTTGAAATATTCTTGGCTTTTTCCAGTACCTGTTTGGTGACCGTTTCCATTCTTCCGATGTTCTCTTTGACATCACCCAAAGTGTTTCCAATATGACCGGTGGTTTTTTGAAATTGGCCGCTTATGTTGTTGAGCTGCTGATTGATGTTTCTGGTAAGGTCACTTATTTGCTGCTGCATCAGGGACATGGATTTGTTTTCTTCCTGGGATTTCTTTATCTCTTTGATCTGGTAGGACGTTTCTTTAAGGGAGCTTTTTAATAGATAAACAGAGACCAATATCACAATTATAAGGAGGATCCCCAGGATGATCGATAAGCTCAAGTCCATTGTTAGTTCCTGGTTTTATTATAGGAAGCAGTCAAAAAACTGTAAAGCATAATTATCCTGGCCATTCATAAAATATGCATAAAATATGTATGCAGCCTCATACAAATTTATCATGATCCACACTCTTTAATATGTACTGTTTATCAAAGAATATAACGAGGATTGTTCCTGTTATGACTTTATATTGCATACATATTTTCCCTTCCAGGCGAGCCGATCTCACTGCAGGTTTTGTTTTACAAATATTTTGACTGTGTTAAAATACTCACCAATGGTTATACTTTGATTCACCAGGATTATCAGGATTATTCAGAATATGGACCCAAAACAGAGATCCCGCAACCCGGTCATATCCGTCCGGCAGGACCCAAAAAGGACCATATGGGCTGTGGGAGGAGGCAAGGGGGGAACCGGGAAAAGTTTTGTAAGTGCTAATTTAGCTGTTTATCTTTCCAAAAAGAACAAACAAGTCACCTTGATCGATGCTGATCTGGGTGGGGCTAATCTCCACACTTTTCTTGGTTTAAAAAAAAGTGATTTAAATATTGGAGATTTTTTAACCAAAAAAGTTCCTACTCTGAAAGACGTGGCTGTTCCCACCCCTTTTAACAAACTGCGGCTGATTAAAGGATCAGACAATCTTTTGTTTACAGCAAATCTGAATTATTTTAAAAAACTTAAATTAATAAGACATATCAAGACTTTTGACTCGGATATCATAATCATAGATATCGGAACAGGTTCTACTTACAACTCTATTGATTTTTTCCTTCTTTCCAATCCAGGGATACTGGTCATCAATCCTGAACCCACATCTATTGAAAATGCCTATTACTTCTTAAAGTCATGTATCATTAGACTTCTTAAATTATACATTGAACACTACCAGATTCAGGACTTGATAAAAAAAGTGACTGAACAGATACACGACAATAAAAAGTCTGTCTACAGTTTTTTAAGTGAAATTATTTCCAGGGATAAATATTATGCAGACCTTCTCTACCGTGCTCTTAAAAAATTTAGACCCGGCCTTATCATCAATAAAGCAAGAGACGAAAGGGATTTCATGCTGGGAAAGTCAGTTTCTCATGTGGTTCAAAAGATTTTGGTTATAGATTTAGATTATTTGGGAGCCATTCCGTTTAATGAAATGGTTCATAAGAGTGTTACTGAATTAACTCCTTTTATTAGTAAGTATCCGGACTCGGATGTAGGAAAAGCCTTGATATCCATTGCATCTAAACTGACCGGGAAGGGCCGTGATGAAGACGAAGATAAAAAGCATTGAAGACATGGACCTTTATGAAATCATGAACCTAAGCCCAAGTGCTTCACAGCAGGATATTGAAAGGGCCTATGAGATAGGTCTGCTTTCTTATAAAAAAAATTCACTGGCGCATTACAATCTGATAGACGAAGATCAAAGAGAAGAGACTTTAAAGAAAATAAAAGCAGCTTATAAAATACTGAGTGATCCGGAAAAAAGAAGAGAATATGACCGGAATAACTTCAAACAAAAATCCGAAGTTTATCATAATTCTTATTTCAGGAATTCTTTTGAAAAGCTGTCTATTGAGGACGGTGATAGGGGACTTGTCAAAATTATAAAAAATGTAAAAGGAACATTCAATTCGGCCAGCATCTCAAAAAAAAGTGACCCGTGAAGGAATTGAACCTTCAACCTGCTGATTAAGAGTCAGCTGCTCTGCCTAATTGAGCTAACGGGTCACTTAGATTTTATAGTTTAATTAACTCCTTTTTCATTGTCAAATATAAGTGATAAGAGTGAGGAAAGAGTTGTTAAAATAAGAAAACATACAGGCTAGATTAAATTATATGTTGAATTTAAGTCCATTTTTTGATATCTTACAGAATGATTTATTAAAGAGGAGATTTTTATAATTGGAATCTTATAAAGGACTGGACAGCAAATACAAATTCATTTTACTGGTATCAAAAAGAGCGAGGCAGCTGCTAAAGGGAGCTAAACCCAAAATAAAATCCAAACACAAGAACCTCATTCAAATTGCAGAGGAAGAAGTAAAGAGAGGCCTCGTGGACTTCAAGGTCATCAATGAAGATGAAAAGGAGAAAATGGAAAAGAAGGAAAGGGAAGGCTGAGGGAGATGGGGTACCTTTATGTTTTTCCCTCTCTCTCTTTCATTAAAGATATATAATCAGCCTTTATAAAATCACTTTTTTTAAACCCCATTTTTTTTGCAAATCGGATTATATCTTCCCTTTCCCCTTCGAACTCCAGAAAATTTCCCGCCTTGGTCTCATCCAGGCAAATTTTTAGGTTTTTGGCTCTGTATTCTGTTCTGTATTTCTGATAGGAAAAGATTTGTTTGAAACCCAAGGAGCTTAGGATATTTTGAATTTGTTTTTTGTTGTTTACCTGAGTTTCATATTCTTTTCTGATTTTAAACTTTCTGGATTTTTTTAATTCCCCTTTGTAAGTCAGCATACATTTTCTGCCTGTTGAACGAAGTCTCAATGCCCGACAGCTGCGGGTGAGCTTTTTATCCGGAAAGTCATAGAGAATATTTTCTTCAAAATATCGGGGTCTGTGCAGCCGGGCCTCTAGGGACAAAAGCTTTTCATGAATTTTTTTTAAATGGTCGATTTTGACCTTGACTTCGATCTCCAGCATTTCTGGCCTATGCGATTCTTAAGATGTTCATTCATTCCCACGCAAATTTAATATGATATATGCAAAATAAGCTATCTGTTCCGGTGGAGCACGTAGCCTGAGAGCTGCATCAGGCTTTTCCGGTAAACAGATTCTGGAAAATCGTTCAGTATATTTTGAGCTGAAATCGAAAATTCATTTGCTTTTTGAAAAGTATAATCGAGCGCCCCATTGGATTTGACTATGTCTATAATTTTGTTAAGGGAGTATTCACTGAAATCTTTTTGGTTGAAGAGTTTCGTAATGCTGTGTCGGTTCTCACGGCCGTCATTGTTGAAGGTGTATATCAGAGGGAGAGTGATACGTCCTTCTCTCAAATCTGATAAAACCGGTTTTCCTAGTGATTCGGGGTCTCCCGAATAGTCCAAAAGGTCGTCGATCAGTTGGAAACTCATCCCAAAATTAGTGCCGAACTCTCCCAGCATTTTTATGTGTTTTGGGGAGGCATTGGCGAGTTTTCCTCCAATTTGGCAGGAAGCAGAAAAAAGAGCGGCTGTTTTTTTGTTGAGTATTTCTAAATAGTCATGTTCGCTGATGCTCAGATCTCCGCTTAGGTAATATTCATTCAGCTCTCCCTCAATCATTTTTGTGGAGGCGTTTAAGAGGGTACGGGTTATATCTAGATAATCTGTTTCAAGAGAAGTGTCTATGGTGTTTATGTATAAGTAATCTCCCAGAAGAACGGTGATGTTCGGACCCCAACGGGTGTGGATGGTATCCTTTCCTCTTCTTTTATCTGAGTCATCGATGATGTCATCATGAATAAGGCTTGCGGTATGAATCATTTCTACAAGAGCTCCCATGAGGATGTGTTCGGTTCCTTGATAGTTAAACAGCTTGGAGCAAAGAGTCAGTACGGCCGGCCTTATTTTTTTCCCTGGCTTTTTAAACAGATACGCACTGATTTCTTTTATGAGAGGATTGGGAGAAGAGATGAAATTTTGTATTTTATTTTCTGTCTCGTTTAAATCATTTTTTATGATCGAATAGAGGTCTGTTAAAGAAGCGTTTTTTTTGATTTTCTTTTTGAGAGCCTTTTGGGTTGCCTTTACCATAATGTTTCCCTAGAGGGCCGATTATTTTTTATATGCAGATTGTATATTACCATCAAAAATTTTATATTTCAAACTGAAAAAGTGTGCTGAAGTTAAGATACATTTGTTCAGCAAAAGATTCAAAGGAAACTTTTTTAAGTTCTGCTAGAATTTTTGCGGTTTCTATAACAAAAGCCGGTTCATTTCTTTTATATTTATTCCGGTAAGGAACCGGAGTCAGATAAGGGGCGTCAGTTTCTATCAGAAGTCTTTGAAGGGGAATATTTTTTGCCGCTTCTCTTAACTGGTGTGCTTTGGGATAAGTAATAATTCCTGAGAATGAGATATAGAAGCCCAGGTCAAGCATTTTTTCTGCAAATTCAAGACCTTCTGTAAAGCAGTGCAGGATGCCACCGAAAGTAAAATGCTGTTCTTTAATAGAGGAGAGGATGTCTGAGGAGGCCATTCGACTGTGGAGGATAACCGGAAGTTTTAAATCCTCAGCCACAAAGAGTTGTTTTTGAAATGCATACTGTTGCTCAGAAGGTTGAGAGTAGTTGTAGTGATAGTCAAGACCTATCTCTCCTACTGCAGTGATTTGATTCTTTTTAGCCATTTCTCTAATGATATTTTCATTTTTGGGATTAAAAAACCTTGCATTATGGGGATGAACTCCTGCGGCTGCTGAAATTTGATGGTATTTTTTCAGAAGGCTGTAAGTTGTTCTTAAATTTTCTCTATCTGATACTTCTGCAGGACAAAGAATGGCTTTTACACCAGAGTGAAAAGCACGCTCGATAACTTGGTCTCTGTCTTTATCAAAATCCTTTGTGTTTAAGTGAGCGTGAGAATCGACAATCCTAAACATTTTTCTTATCTTCAGCCGGGCTAAGATTGCATAAAAAAAGACCCGCTTTTGAACGGGTCTTTTTTATATATGGTATTTGTCTTCTGTTTTATTTGATCTCTTCTCTTAATAGTCTGAGTGGGATAGGACCATAATTGAGTAATTCCTGGAGAAATTCTTTTTTGCTGTAAGAATCCCCTTTGATTTTTTTGTAATTTTCTTGTATATCCAGCATTTCTTGGTAACCTACATAGGGCATGGCAGCTTCAACAGGCATCAAGACGATTCTCTCCCAGTTCTTTTCAGCTTCGGCTTTGGATTGGAAACCCATCCTTGTCATATAGTTGACAGCTTGTTCTTTGGTCATGCTCCCTTGATGGATCTGAAGGTCCAATATAAAATCAATGGCACTCTTGAGCTTCATTTTTAATTGATGCAAGCGATATCTTAAGTCATAATTTCCAATTCCGTTCATAGCTAACATTTCTTCGACAAACAAAGGCCAACCATGGAAGATCGCTCTGTTAGGGTGAAGTTTCCGGGCTAAAGAAGCATCTTTAAGTGTCGTATAGGCAGGAACAAAAGGTCCTGGATAGATGTTTCTTGTGCTGTAGAAGGGCAGCATGAAATCATTGTATTCTTCCAGGATTCCCTGGATAGCCTCGTCGCTTAAATTTTCATCAATAGGAGCAATTTGAAGGTTATATTGATCTGAATCCTCATACGGGGCAGGCCTCACCAGTCTGAAGCGGTTCCCCAGGTTGAAGACTTCAGGCATTTCCTCGATATTCAATTCCGCTTCAGGAAGATTGAGGAGCAGTTCTTTTTCCTGTATGAATTCTTTAACGTCCTCTTTAGATGACTTTAAAGCTTCCATAAAGTTTTCTTTGGTCGGGTGAAAGGTTTTTAGTTTATCAAGGACGTGGGAGATGATGACATTTCTAACCTGTTCTTCTGTAAGATTTGAAGGGGGTTTTTCAACATTGAATTTTGGGTCCATGATTTTATAGAAGGAAATGCAAATCAGAGCCATCTCTCTGTGTATGTTGTTGATATCGATTTTTGCCATTTCTGCAATTTGCTGAAGAGGAGTAAGATTCTGTAAGCTCATTCTGGCCATTCTCACATGGGCGGTGAGTAAGCGGAAATTGCCTGTTGATTTGGGAAGAAGGTCATTCTTTAAATAGGTTTGATATTCCTGTAAAGCGGGAATGACAGAAGCAAGTTTATTCTGAAGGTCAGACTTTTGGGAATCAGGAGCTTCCTGGATGAGCTGGGGCATTTCATTTTGATAAAAATTCAGTATGGCCGGGAATTGCTCAATGGCTTTTTCTGTAGAGATTTGAGGGGGAGTTTTTAAGTTTTTCATGGCTGTTTTCAGGAATTTGGGTATTTCATTGAGCCGCTTAACTGCATTTTTGGCTCGATCTTCAGGACTGCCAAAATCTCCTGTCATCAGAGGTCTTACACAGTTGAATAATATTTTGTTGTAAAATAATGGGTCATATTCCCAGGGAAGAAGACTTTCGTGCTGGAGTAATTCAAGGGAAAGACCATCAATGACCATAGAATGGTCTATTTTGACTTCAGGGCTCAATGCTTCTGTGTCGATATCAACTATGAATGATTTATTCAGTTTTTCCAGGTTTTCATACTGTTTGGAGACATTACGGCTGGAAAAATCTTCCAGTTTATCGTCATATCCATGAAATCCAGCAAGGGTGGCCTGAGTAGGAAAGAACTTCCATAAAGTATCCAGGTAGTCCTCTAAAGTTTTCTGGAATTTTTCATCTTCTTTATTTTGAGAGAAAAGAATCCCAGTGCTGGTCAGTGAAAATGCAAAAATGAAAAGAATGGTTAAAATCTTTTTCATATTGTTCCTCCTGTATTTAACCACAAATATTCTTTGTTAAATGATTAATATTAGCCTGACCTATTCATAAAAAAATAGCGATGTTTTTTAATAATTTATTTTCAGCTATATGCAAGATTCTTTCAGGAACAATGTCTTGAATATTTTTCTTGTTTATATTTTTAATCTTAATCGCCATTTTTTTACCTTCCAGGCGAGCCGATCTCACTGCATCTGCTTCGTTACAGGGCATTCGCAGTGAAGGACCACGACTTCATGCCCTGTGCCTCGCATCTGCAGCAATCTCCAATCTCAACTCGTGAATAATCCAGATTAAATAACAATCCTAGCACAAAACCATAACTAAATAAAGGTAGGTTATTCAATCACCTTAACTGTCACATTTATCATTACCATCGCATGAGAGCAGAAGCCCAGGTATAACCTGATCCAAAGGATGTCAGCGCCACAATATCGCCTTTTTTTATTCGTCCGTTTCTAACGGATTCATCCAGGGCTATAGGAATTGAGGCTGCTGTGGTGTTTCCCAAACGGTCAATATTTCTGATCACTTTAGGAACCGGGATTCCTAATTTTTGTGCCACCATAAGACTTATTCTGTCATTAGCTTGATGAGGGATGAGATGATCCACGTCATCGATGGTCATGTGATTGTATTCCAGAGCTGCCCAAACGGCTTGAGGCATTTTTTCAACAGCATTAACAAATACATGCTTTCCATCCATTTTCGGAAAGCACCTTTTTTTGTCAATCATTTCATAGGAAAAGGTAGGTTTGTCTTTGGGGCTGGGAGTTTCCATCCATAACTTTGATGCGAATCTTCCGTCAGAGAACAGGTGAGTGGAAAGAAGACCCCGGTTTTCATCATTTTCAATTCCTTCTATTATGACAGCCGCTCCCCCGTCTCCAAAAAGAACGGCAATGTGTCTTCCTTCCATGGAATAGTCAAGATTTGTGGACTGAACCTCTGCAGCCACTAACAGTATTTTCCGGTACATTCCAGATTTAATATATTGGTCTGCTATAGATAAAGCGTAGATGAAGCCGCTGCATTGATTCCGGATGTCCAGAGCTCCGATATTTTTAATCCCCAGTTTTGATTGGACCAGCACGGCAATTCCAGGAAAGTAATGGTCTGGAGACAGAGTCGCTGCAATGATGAAATCAATATCATCCTTTTGGATTCCTGCGTCTCGAATGGCTTTTAAGGAGGCTTCATAAGCTAGGTCTGAAGAACCGGTTCCAGGTTCAACATAATGTCTTTCTCTGATTCCTGTTCTTTTGCGTATCCATTCGTCAGAAGTATCTATTTCCTTTTTCAGGTCGAAATTTGTAGCAATGCGGGGGGGCACAAAGTGTCCTGTTCCCGTGATTTGTGATCTCAAACTCATTTTATTTTTTGGATTATAATAAATATATATAAAAAAATAAAGTTAAATTTTTCTCTGATAAATGAATTTTTTTTGGGCTAAAATTTGAATTCTATCCCACAACTCATTATTATAGATTATATCTATAAAGAAGCCATCAATGAGAGAAAGTGCCTGCATTGCAGTTCTTATCTGTTTGACCTTGCTGTCTTTTGCTTCAGACAAATCAGATAAATATGATTTGCTTGGAATCAATGCCAATGTAAGTCCCAAACGGCTTTCCAGAGGACAGGAAGGAAACATTGTTTTGAATTTTTCGGTTAAGGAAGGGATTATCATTAGCTCTCAACCCTCCTTTATCATCGAAATCGAACCCTCAGACATCTTGGCTTTCTCCAAAGACTTTTTCACTGCTTCTGACCTGGATATAAAAGTTAAAGAAAAAGATGGAGTGGAATATCTGGACCTTTCAGAACCGGTAAAAGTGCCCTTTACTGTAAAGACGGAAGCGGAAAGAGGGAACCATATGGTTAAGGGAAAAGTCAGGTATTTTGCTTGTTCTCTGGAAGAAGAATGGTGTCTTAAGGATAAAAAAGGATTTTCCGCTACCTTTTATACTTCCATAAGGCATCCGGATCATTAAGTCACAACCAGTTCATATCTTTGTACCAGTTGACTGTCTCTTTAACAGCCTGTTCCAGAGAATAACTGGTTTCAAACCCGAGCTCTTTTCTGGCTTTTGAAGTGTCGGTTGTCCACCCTTCCTGATTCATTTCCATCAATTTATCCTGGTTCAGTATACTGGGGTTTTTATTGATTTTTGAACCTAACTCAGAAAGCGCAGTAACAATGCGGAGAAGGAAGCGGGGAGGGTTTATTTTTACAGGTTTTTTCCCCAGAGATTTGGCAATAGTCATTCCCAGCTCATCCCAGCTGTAGGGACGAGGGTCAGCAATATGGAATATTTCTCCGCTTTCAAGGTCTTTATTCATGCATAAGTACAGAGCCCGGACTAAATCTTTGATATAGCATAGGCTCATCAGACCTGATTTTGAATCCAGAGAGGGGAGGATTCCTTTGTTTATAAATTTGAAGTAGGGAAGAAAATCTTTATCTCTGGGACCAAAAACAGGCCCTACCCTAACGATAATCACAGAAAAGTTTTGTTTATACTTAAGAGCTTCTTTTTCTCCCAGTCGTTTGCTTTCTCCGTAAGGAGTCACACAAAAGGGCTCTGTGTTTTCTGTCACAGGTTTTCCGTCACAGCATGGCCCTGCTGCAGCCAGACTGCTTAAGTGTATGACTTTTTTAAGATTGGGATATCCTAAGGATAGTTTCTGAAAAAGGCTTGCTGTGCCTTTCTGGTTTACTGTATAATAATCTTCAGATTTAAGTGCTTTACTGACACCGGCAATGTGAAAAACGCAGTCCAGATCGGAAGGGAGAGAAGGAAAGGAAAACAAATCGCCTTCCACAAGATTGACGTTGCGGCTTCTCAGCCATTTTAGTTGTTTGAGATTGCGGGTGAGGGCATGTATTTCAATGTTTTTAAATTTTAACAGGAAATCAACAAGGTGACTGCCGACAAAGCCGGTCCCACCCGTTATGAAAATTTTCATGATAGAAATTGTAAGGAAATACATTTGTCAGGTCAAATCATCAGAAGATGTTTTTTTCTAAAATCTTAAACCATTTAGCAGGAGGAAATCGTGGGTTTATTTGATAAATGCTACTGCTTTAGGAGAGCTGAGGAGGCTCAGGAAACGGGGATTTATCCCTATTTTACTCCCATACAGAAAGTAGAAGGGAACAAGGTCAAGATCAATGAAAAAGATGTGATCATGGTCGGTTCCAACAATTATCTGGGCCTTATTGACCATCCAAAAGTCATGCAGGCAGCCAAAGAGGCTGTTGATAAATATGGAGTGGCTACCTGCGGTTCAAGGTTTTTAAACGGGACCCTTGATATTCATGTGGAATCGGAAGAAAGGCTGGCCCGATTCATGAAAAAGGAAGCAGCACTGGCTTTCAGCACTGGCTTTCAGACCAACCAAGGAATCATATCAACTCTAGTTCAGAAAGGAGAAGTCATTTTGTCGGATGAAATGGTCCATGCCAGCATCATTGATGCCAGCCGCCTTTCCTATGGAGATGTCTGTAAATTTAAGCACAATGATATGGATGATTTGGAAAGAGTCCTTTCTTCTGTAGAGGAAGAAAGGAATAAACTCATTGTGGTGGATGGAGTTTTCAGCATGGAAGGAGACTTGGCTGACCTGCCTGGAATTGTCAGACTGGCTAAAAAATATAATGCCAAGGTCATGGTTGATGATGCTCATGGAATCGGAGTTATGGGAGAGCATGGAAGAGGCACTTGCGAACATTTCGGTGTGGAAGAGGATGTTGACCTCATCATGGGGACCTTCAGCAAATCTTTTGCTTCTTTAGGAGGATTTGTGGTTGGAGAGAAAAAGGTTATTTCTTATATAAAACATTTTGCCCGATCGCTTATATTCAGTGCCAGCATTACTCCCGCTTCTGTCGCCACTGTGCTGGCTACTCTGGATATCATTGAAAATGAGCCGGAGAGAAGAGAAAGGCTATGGGAAATTACAAAGAAAATGAGAACCAGTTTCCAGTCTATGGGATATGAGACTGGTCCCACTCAAAGTGCGGTGATTCCGGTTATAATCGGAAATGACGAAAAAGCATTCATGCTTTGGAAGATGTTAAGAGAAAGGGGAATTTTTACAAATCCTGTTATTTATCCTGCAGTTCCAAGGGGAAACGCACTCATCCGGACCAGTTATTCAGCCACTCATACTGACGAAGAGCTGGATACAGTTATCCAGCAATTTAAAGAATGCGGAAAAGTACTCCAAGTCATCTAGTCTGGGCTTTCCCTGAAAAAGACAGACATGTATAATAGTACCATGAATGATCTATGCTTATTTACAATATTTGAAACCAATGAGATATTTTTTTTGTTTAAGACTTATAAAAAAAGGTTAAAACACACAGGAGATGAAATGAAAAGATTTCCTATAAAAGCGATTATTATCATTATAATGTTAGGTCTGGCTTTGTCTTCCCCTTTAAGTGGCCAAAATTCCTTTTTTCCTGTGGATCAGATAAAAGAAGGAATGAAGGGCACTGGAAAAACTGTGTTAAAAGGCAGGGATATTAGAGAATTTGAGGTAGAGATACTGGGCGTTCTAGAAAATGACCCCAGTATCGGGGCAAAAAGAAATATAATTTTAGCTAAACTGACCGGAATCGATTTGGAAAAAACAGGGGTGATCCAGGGAATGAGCGGGAGTCCAATATATTTACAGGGGAAACTGGCAGGAGCTGTGGCATACAGCTTCCCTTTTTCTACTGAAGCCATTGCCGGAATAACTCCCATTGGAGAGATGGTGGACATAAAAAAAACCGAGGATGTAAAATCCACTTTTTCTCCTCCTATACCCATAAAAAAACACCTAACTCTGGAAGAGCTTTCTGAAATAAATGAAGAGTACCATGTCACAACTACCTATGCATTATATCAAGGGAAAAACCTTGAACCCATGAAGGTTCCACTCATATTCAGCGGTTTTTCAAACAGAGCTTTTGAGAAATCGAAAGGTTTTTTCACTGACCTTGGATTCAGTCCCATGATGGTAGGGTATTTGGAACAAACTCAAAGCAGATCCAGTTTTTCAGATATTGAATTAAGGGAAGGGGACTCAGTCGGTGTTCAGCTGATATCCGGGGACTTGAGCATAGCGGCAACAGGAACTGCCACTTATGTGGACGGTACGGATGTGCTGGCATTCGGACATCCTATGTACAATTTGGGGCAAGTCAATTATGCTATGACTGCCGCAAATGTCATCACTGTAGTTCCAAGTCTTTCCACTTCCTTGAAGTTGACGGGCACAGGCTCTGTAATAGGAACCTTCAGTCAGGACCGGTCTTCTGGGGTGTTTGGAGAGATTGGAAAGATGCCTGACCTTATACCTGTCAATATTGAGCTGTACAAGTTAGGCAAGAAAGCAAAAGATATTCAGTTGAAAGTGGTTGAGAATAAGATATTAACCCCTACTTTAATGAATGTCGCGGTCCTCAGCATCATGTTTGCTGAAGAAAGGTCTATAGGGGACCTCACTCTTGAGTTGCAGGGAAATATTTTTCTTGAGAATGGGATGAGTATTCAACTAGAAGACCTTTTCTCTGGGAATTTTGACTCTTCTGTTAACAATGCTTCGACCCTGATCGCTGCTGTCACCTATTTTTTAACCAATAATGAGTTTAAAGAGCTGGGGATCCACCGCATTGATTTGAAACTGAATTCTTCAGAAGACATAAAGATTTCTTATCTTGAGAAGGTATGGCTGGACAAATATGATGTTGCGCCCGGAGAGAGCATCCAGGTCAAAATATACTCCAGGAATTTTAGGGGTGATAGTGTTTTGAGAGAGGGAGGAATTGTTGCACCGAATCTTCCTTCTGGCTCCCAATTTTATCTTTTTGTAGGGGATACAGATTCAATGGGACAGCTGGAAAGAAGTCTTTATCAGACTCAAGCTTTTATGCCCCGTGACCTCTATCAGCTGATCCGAGTTTTAAGCAACCAGAGAAAAAATAACCGTATTTATTTAAAAATCCTGGTAGACAAACCAGGGCTTTTTTTAAAAGGGGAAGAACTTCCCAATCTTCCGCCCAGCATGAAGACTATGTTTTCTTCCTCGCGGATTGCTACCTCAGTGCCAACAGAACTCAGTAAATCCACTGTAAGTAATTTTCAGATACCGGTGCCCTTTGTATTCAAGGGAGCTGCCTTAATTCCGATAAGAATAAAATGATTTTTTATAAAATTGAGAGAGAGAGAGAGCATGAAAAAAGCATTTTTTGTGATTATTTTGGTTTTGATGTTTATGGTTCAGGCCGGATATTCTGTGACTCCAAAGAAATGGATTTTAGAATCGTTTGATGATTTTATCAAAGGAAAGTTTAATGGAATAACCATCTCCTCAGAGGGAAAGCTGACTCTTTCCCCGAGAGAAGAGGAATTAAAAACTCCTCCTGAGGAATTCTATTTATCCATGGTTCTGACTTCAGAGAATATCCTATATATAGGAACCGGCCATAAAGGAGCTATCTACCAAATTGATGCCAGTGGAGAGCCTGAATTGTATTTCAAAGCCCCAGAAATGGATGTGACCTGTCTCGCTCTTGGTCCTGATGGAAGATTGTACGCGGGGACTTCCCCTAATGGAAAAATCTATAAAATTAAAGAGAAGGGAAACGGAACTGAATTTTTTAACCCCCATGAAAAGTATATCTGGGATTTGATGTTCACAAAAGAAGGATCACTGCTGGCTGCAGTAGGAGAAGATGGCGGTATTTACGAGATAACTTCTGAAGGAGGAGGAGTCAAGGTGTTTGACTCGGCGGAAAATCATATCCTCTGTATGAAGCAGATTTCAGATGAAAGTTTTTTAGCAGGAAGCGGAGGAGCTGGATTGATCTATAAGATTTCTAAGGAAAAAAAAGCATCAGTGCTGTTTGAATCACCTTATGAAGAAATAAGATCGATTGTAGTTGATGATGAAGGCCAAATATTTGCTGGAGCCGGAGGAAGAACAGAAAAGCCCGGAAACAGCGGCCTGCCCTCCACATTTTCAGCTGAAGATACAGATGTTTCTGTTACAGTCAGTGCATCAGGAAGGAGAGAAAAGAAAATTTCTGTCTCAGATGGAGACCAACCCTCTGCTCTCTATAAAATAGAGAATGATGGAAAAGTAAAACAGGTTTGGAAATCAGATAAAGATATGATTTATTCTATGTGCTGGGATGATTCAAAAAAGAGAATTATTTTTGGAACCGGAAGAAGAGGAAGACTTTATACATTGGATAAAAAGGAGAACATATCTCTTCTGTTTCAAAAAGATTCTGAGCAGATTTATCTTTTAGTTCCTTTTAAAGATAAAGATGATATCTATGCTTTGTCCAACAATCCATCCCAAGCAAGTGTGATATATCCTGATCAAAGATACAA
This sequence comes from uncultured Eubacteriales bacterium, assembly GCA_964445575.1. GTDB lineage: Bacteria > Acidobacteriota > Aminicenantia > Aminicenantales > Aminicenantaceae > WJMT01. The sequence goes on along the minus strand of CAYULB010000002.1, from coordinate 52,487 downwards.
TGGAGAATACTTAAGCAGCGTATATGATGCAGAGTTGATATCTTCATGGGGGAATATAGAATGGAAGGGCGAGACGCCTTCAAATACGGTTATTCAGCTCCAAACCCGAAGCGGGAATTCAAAGCAGCCTTCTTCCACCTGGAGTGACTGGTCTCCTCCCTATAAAAAAGAGAACGGAGAGCAGGTTCTGAATCCTGATGCCCGTTATCTTCAGTTTAAGATATTGTTTAAGACCAATTCAGGGAGCGTCTCTCCTATTGTTGAGAAAGTTGTTGTTTTTTTTCTTCAGCATAATAAAGCGCCAAACATAGAGAAAATAAATATACTTCCTCCCAATACAGTATTTTTGGAATCTCCTTCTGGAGAAGAAAAGATATGGGGCCTGGAGTCTAAATCTCCAGAAAGTGATAACAATAAAAACAATTCATTCACAGCCGCAAAAAGGGTCCAGAGAAAGGGATATCAGACTTTTATCTGGCAGGTTGAAGATGAAAATGATGATTCGCTGGTTTATTCCATTTATATAAGAAGCATAAATGAAAATAAATGGCGTATTCTGGAAGAGAATTGGACAGAAAGAATATTAGCTTTTAATACTCTTTCACTGCCGGACGGAGAATATCTTGTAAAAGTCAGAGCTTCTGACCTTCCCTCTAATCCTCCTGACAAATGCCTGGAACATGAAAAGATAAGCCAGGCTCTGGTCATAGACAACTCTAGACCTGAGGTCATTGATATGCAGGCAGTCCGTTCCGGTAGTAAATTAAAAGTTCAATTCAAGGTCCAAGACTCCTATTCCAGAATAAAAAAGGTTCAGTATTTTATCAGGCCCTTAGGGTGGAATGTTGTTTTTCCTGAGGATGGGATGTGTGATTCAACCCAGGAAGTATTCAAATTTTCTGTAACTCTGCCAGAGAAGTTTGATGACCTGATCACCGTCAAAGCAGAGGATGAGCAGGGCAATGTAGGCGTAGCAAGAGCTTCTTTTTAAATAAAAGATAAAAAGTAAAAAATGTCTGACTTGTTGGAAAAGATTGCCTGGTGTGTGGAAAGAGGAAAAGTCAGCGCTGAATCCCGCTACCCTCCGGAGCTCAAAGGTCAGGACGGGGCTGATGAGCTGACCAAAAGAGCACTTGAGGAAGGGATAAAGCCCAGGAAGGTATTGACTTCCGGTCTCATAACGGGGATGCAGAGAGTCGGGCAAAAATTCAAAAAAAATGAGATCTATCTTCCGGATGTTTTAGTGGCTGCCAAAGCCATGACAGCTGCCATGGCTCATTTGAAGCCCTATTTTAAATCCGGTGAGGTTGAGCATAAAGGAAAAATTGTAATGGGTACGGTTGCCGGGGATTTGCATGACATTGGGAAAAAGATTGTTAACATGTTTTTGGAGGGAAGTGGTTGGGAAGTGGTTGACTGTGGTGTAAATGTTTCCCCCCAGGATTTTATGAATGCAGTCAAGAAACACTATCCGGCTGCCGTAGGGCTGAGTGCTCTGCTCACCACCACCATGGTCAATATGGAAGAAACAGTCAAAACCATTAAATCAAAATATCCTGAAGTAAAGGTTTTAGTGGGGGGGGCTCCGGTAACAGATAATTTTGCTGTAAAAATAGGTGCGGATATGACCTCAGCCCATCCTCAAGAAGTTGTTGAGTATCTGGAAAATCTGTGATTTGTTTTTAATCACCACTGTTTGGCTTTTTCAGGCTGCAGCTTAGAAATATCCATTCCTCTTTCATAAGCCCCGATAATATAGAGGCAGATATCCCGGAGTGAAGAAGGATGATGAAGAGCTTCGGATAAAGACTGTTCTCCTACACTCCACACTCCGCCTCCTCTGATGATCACTATTTTGTAGTCATGCAGAAGACGGATCAGGGTTTTGGATTGAAAGTCAGGAGGAAGAACAGGAATAACAAGATAGAAAAAGCTCCCCTCCGCATCAATGGGAATCACTCGGTCAATAGGTTTTTTCCCTCCAGGAGGGACAAAATAACACAGCGCTTCTGCTTCCGGCAGGTAGCAGTGGATGATTGTTTGAAAGTCAGTATGATGGTATATTTCTTTATGAATCATCTGTTCTCTGTCTGTTTCACTTCCCTTTAAGCTGAGCGGAAGTTCTCTGAGAGGACCTTTGATGTCCTGGGGCCTGGAAGCTCCGGGGGCATAGAGCATTCTGTCGACTCCTCTAAGAGAAATAGAACCGGTGCAAAAAGGAGAAAGGTCGGATTTGAATATCCTGGCTGCGGCTTTATTGAATTCTCTAACAATCTCCTCTTCTCCTTTTATTCCTTCTGGCTCTTTTTGGTCTTCTCTATATTTTTTCAGTGGGTATGGAAAATATTTTTGAGGAGAGCTGACCATCTCTTTTCTCAATTTTTGGATATCAATGTCGAGTTTATGGGCTGTTCTTGCAATATACCCTGAATTATTTGCAATGCAGACATAAAATAGGGCTTCTTGGAGCGTTTTTCCTCTGGCAAAAGTTCCGTGTCCCTGCAGCACAGTGATGTTATGATGGGCTAATCTTTCCGGAATGATTTTTGCCATTTCAGGAGAACCAGAGGGGACTTCCACCCAATCTACAGGAATACTGGCGCTGAGATGATAAAATCCCAGTGGGTCTATAGGAATGAAGGGGATTGGTTGGTTAGGCTTTTTTTCCTCATCAAAAGTCATGATGGTAAGGTCTTTGGAGTGAGCGTGTATCACGGAACGCACTCCGGGGATGGAAAGAATTTTGGCATGGATGTCTGTTTCTGATGAGGCTTTATAATAACCGTAATCTGTATCGGAAGGAGAAAGGAAACAGATTTGACCCGGCTCCAGGTCTCCTTTTTGAGACCCGGCAGCAGTTATCACAATTTTTTCATTACCTTGAGCATCTTTCCAAAGCGTGGAGATATTCCCACTGTGGCTGTCTTCTAAGTCTTTATCCAAAAGGATGCGGCCTATAGATTGGAAGAGATGGAACAAATTTTTATCAGCTTTCCATTTATCAGAAGCCATTTTTAAATTCCTTCACATTCTATAGCCTCTAAGATTTTTTGGGAAGGGATTCCGTCTGGGACACTCCATCCCCGGGCTTTGTAATAGTCTTCTCTCATTCTGGTTTGTGATTCTACAGAAAGAGATATTTTTCTGCCTTGAATCCTGAGGGACTCTGAACTGAAACGAGAGGGAAGGGTGTCGTCTGTATATTTTAAGCCAGCCCTGAGATTAAACACTCTTTCCAAGGCAGCCACTCTATTGGCTGTTTTTTCTAACTCTGCGGATGAATATTCATGTCCAGTGACCCCGCTCAGCATCCTGGACCAAGGTTCTCTAGAGAAGGCAAACCCAGTAAAGCGGCATATCCCTAAGGAGTCATGTATGAGCCCCAGGTTCTGCATGTTTCTTATGGCAATGGGGGATTGAAGCAGGCTGAATCTTGGGATCTCCTTGGTCCCTCCAAAAAACGCCAAAGACACGGCATAACCTCCTCTGAGATGGCAGGCTCCAGTGGGAGAAGTCATATAACCCAGGGCTTGAGTAAAAGAGGCTCTGGGATCATAGGCAGGGATTTCTAATTTTTTGACACTCATTGAGAAGGGCTGATTGAAAAATGCAGCCAGTCTGTAAGAGCCTTCTGATATTTGGCCCCCGATACCTTTTTTGAATGCGGTCATTCTGACTGTTTCTTCAAGAACTTCAAAATTCCCAAAGGATAATGAAATCCCTCCGGTCTCATGTGTGTTAATAACGCCTTTTTGGAAAAGCTCCATACCGCAGGCTAAAGTCCCTCCCATACTTATGGTGTCCAAACCAAGTTCATTGCACAAATAGTTGGCTCTGGTTATTGATTCTAAGTTATAAATTCCGCAAAGAGGACCCAGCATAACCAGAGTTTCATATTCTGGCCCTTCTCCGGATTTTCCGTTTAAAGAAGTGTGACGCTGACACGCAATGGAACATCCGAAACAGGCCCCTGACCTTTTGAGAAGATCTTTTTTTATTCTTTCTCCTGATATGGCATTGATCTTGTCACCCGGATGAACATTGCTCTGGAAATTTTTACAGGGAAGCATTTCCATAACATTGATGAGCTTAAAAAGCCCGGATGTGCCTAAATCCTTCAACAGTCTTTTGGTAATGGGGGCGGCTTTCATCATGTACTCGGCCTGGTCTTTTCCGGTGCTGAATACCTCTTTTTTTTCTATCCATGTTTTTTTATCTCCGGAAACACAGATCGCCTTGAGATTTTTACTCCCAAACACAGCTCCAGGTCCTCCCCGGCCAAAAGCTCTGTTTTTGTCATTCATTACAGACGAGAACCTTACCTTATTTTCTCCAGCAGGGCCGATACAGAGAGGGTGAGTTTTGGGATGGTTCTTTTTTAATATGTCTGTGGTTTTATGCACATCACATCCCCAGAGAGTTTCAGCAGATTCAATCTTAACCGACTCAGGTTCAATATAGATTATGACAGGTTTTTTTGATGCTCCCTTTATGAGCACGGCGTCGTATCCTGTGGATTTCAGATAACGGGTCCAGGTGCCCCCGCAGTTGGAGCTCCCTATCAAACCGGTTAAGGGAGACTTGAACACCATGTGTCCTCTGGCCGCAGTGGGAGCTGAAGTACCGATCAAGGGAGAGGCTGCAATCACAATGATGTTTTCAGGTCCTAGAGGGTCACAGGAAGGATTTACTGCATCGAAAAATAGCCGGGTGGCCAGAGCTCTTCCTCCAATATAATCTTTGAATAACTTTTTATTGAGCTTCCGGCTGCGCATTCTTGGATGAGTCAGGTCTATTTCAAGGAGTTTTTGATGAACCCCTCCTGGTTTTATTCCTTTCATCTTATTTTTTAACCCGCTCCAAATACTTATCTTCCCTGGTATCTATGCGGATGATATCTCCTTTTTTAATGAATTGAGGGACGTTTATTGTTATTCCTGTTTCCAAGGTAGCTGGTTTGCTGCTGGCTGTCTGAGTGGCTCCCTTAAGATAAGGCTCTGTTTTTGTAACTTTGAGGTCAATGGTCATAGGCGGGTTCACTCTCACAGGTTTCCCTTCATGCATCTCTACAGAGAAGACCACATTGGGGATCAAATAATTGACAGAATTTCCCAGGATATATTCAGAGAGCCTGATTTGCTCATAGGTCTCTGTGTTCATAAAAACGTAATGGCTGCCTTCTCGATAAAGGTATTCCATTTCTATCTCTTCTAAATAGGCTTGTTCTACCTTGTCCTTGGAGCGGAATCGATGATCATGAAGAGTCTGGTCTTTAAGCTTTCTCAGTTTTGTTTGCATCAGAGCTTGTCCTTTTCCTGGCGTGATATGAGAGGTTTCCAGAACCAAGTAGAGTTCACCCTCAATTTCTATGACCATGCCTTTCCTGATTTGAGTTGCGTTGATCATGCCTTTCTCCTATTTTGAAACCATGTTTTACTGGATTATTATTCCTTTGTCTACATGGACAATATAAGTTTTACAACCTAATTTTTCCAGTTTTTTGGCTACCTGTTCTGCATTCTTTGGAGTATAAGCAAAGATGCAGCCTCCTTCTCCTGAGCCGTTGATTTTGGCGCCTAGGGCTCCTGCACGGATAGCTTCCTCAATCATGTGGTTGAGCTTTGGAGATGAGAGCTTCAAGTAATTTTTAATCACTTCCTGCTGCTGGGAAAGAAGCCTTCCGAATTTCTTGTGATCAAATTCTCTTGCTTTAAACAGAGCTTCTCCCTGTGCAGTGATGTCTCTAGTCATAAGAGTCCCTTTTAAAAGTCTTCTTTCAGGTTGCGGGAGGTTTTCGATCTCTTTTTCTAGAAAAGAAGACAAGGGAGACTTAAGCACAAAATTGCTGTTTTTCTTTCTTATTTTTGACAGGGCTTTCATAACATGGGACTTAATAAACCCCAGGGTTCCAGTGGTATTTTTTCTTATAAGAGAGTCAGCCAGTACAAATTTTTTTAAAGGGTTTTTAAATTGATTTGTTTTGAGTTTTTCTCCAAAGTGGATGGAGATGACCTGACCCAAGGCTGAGGAATAATGGTCCATTTTCCCCCCAGGTTCATTAAATTCCGCAACCTCAGACTGAAAGGCCAATTCCGCGATTTCATCAGGACGAGAGGCTCTTTGGTCTCCGGCAGCTTTCAACAGAAAACCGATCCAGGCTACCACCAGAGCAGAGGAACTGGCTGTGCCTGAATTGATGGGAATAGTGCCCCTGACCCGGGCTTTCCAACCTGAGTGAGGATAAATGTTTTTTCTCAACAGGATATTCACAGCACTTTTCAGGTAATCCCGCTCTTTGCGGTAATTCAGTTTTTTTCTTAAAGGGAATTCTTCTTTTTCTCTGATATCAGGAAGGTCCAGTTCGATCCTCTGGTTAGTGGTTTTACTCGCAGTGACAGAGATTCTCAGGTTTATGGCCGCTGCTATTATGGGAAGGCCGAAATAATCTTGATGTTCTCCCAGCAGACATAATCTGCCCGGAGCTGAAACCTTTATTTTATCAGCATTCATGATTTCTCTGACCTATTCACAAAAAAAGAGATGTTTTTATTATTGGTATTTTTCCTGTGATGTGCAAGATTTTTCCAAAAAAGCACCTAACCAAGATGAAATTCAGGTGTGGCTGAATTTCATTAAGCTCGCCACCTAGACTTGTGAATATGCCAGGATAATATTCAAGCCTCAGAAGGCTTTCAAATCCTTTTCTTGCAGAGGACAAGATTTGAGTCTATTATATATATCTTGAATGTAGGGAGTTTTCCATGAATACACTTTGTTTTTTAGGAACAGGAGGCTCTATTCCTCAGAAAAAAAGGAATAACACTAGTTTGGCTCTGGATACAGGAGGCCCCCTCCTGTTGATCGACTGTCCTGGTGATGCATTCAATAAAATGAAACTTGCCGGTCTTGACCCCCGGAAGATCGAGTCAATATTTATTACCCATATCCATCCGGACCATGTGTATGGCCTTCCTGCTTTGATCCACAGCTTGATGTTAGAAGAAATGTCTGTTTCCATCTACGGATCAAAAGAGGCCGTCCTTTTTTGTGAACGACTTTTGGGCCTTTTTGGTCTTTTGGATAAGAAAATCAAATGCAGGGTTCAATTCAAGGGATTAGATACGGGTGTATCTTTCCAGATCCTTCCGCATGTCCGGGCTCTTTGCCTCAGCATACCTCATTCCTCATCATCATCCGGCATTTATTTTCATTTTGAGGAAAATGATATGGACCTTTTTTATTCTGGAGATACGCCTGTGCATCTGCCTTTGTTTAAAGAGATTGGAAGCCCGGATATTCTCATTCATGATTGCAGTGCTCCTTCGCGTTTTTTTAAGGAATATCCTTCTCTTTCCAAAATGCACACTCATTCTCTTGATTTAGGAAAGATTGCCAAACAAATTGGAGTGAAGTGCTTGATTCCTGTCCATTTTTTTGGAGAACTGGATTATTCTATGGATGAAATCCAAAAAGAAATTAAAGAAAATTATAAAAATCGACTGATCATTCCTAAGGATCTGGATAGATTGACCTTATCCTCTTCTTTGTGGGGTAGAAAAAAAGAAGATTTGAATGGGAATGGTTAAACTTTTCATGATGAAATGAAGGAACAAAGTTCAGAGTTAAAAGCAGAACTTATCCTGAAAAACGGACGGTTCTGGACTGCTGACCCAAGGTTTTTAGAGGCTCAAGCAGTGGCAGTGAAAAAAGGAAGGATTGTGGAAGTCGGTTCCTGGGGCCGGGTGGGATATCTTAAGGGTTCCTCAACTCAAATAATTGACTTAGAGGGAGCTTTTGTTGTGCCTGGGTTTATAGACTGTCATACACATTTTTTAGAGGGAGGGATGAGTCTTTCTTCGCTTAATTTGCGTGATGTAAGGAGTAAAGAGGAGTTTGTAAAAAAGATAAAACTTGAAGCTGAGAAGCTGGGAAAAGGCAAATGGATTACCCACGGCGAATGGGACCACCTTGGATTTGATTCCCAGCAGCTTCCGGAAAAAGAATGGATTGATGGTGTCACTTCTGAAAATCCGGTCTGCATACCAAGAAAAGATATGCACATGGTTTTGGCAAACAGCCTGGCATTGAAAATAGCAGGGATTAACAAAAACACACCTGATCTTGAGGGGGGAGAAATAATAAGGAACCCGGAATCTGGAGAACCTACCGGAATATTGATGGATGGGGCTGCGGATTTGATATTGAAACACATTCCTGAGCCGGGTCCAGCAGAAAAACTTAGAGCAGCAGAAAAAGCGGTCCAATTTGCCAAAAAAAAGGGAGTCACTTCCGTACATGAGATGGGTCCCTTGGAGAATCTTGAACTGTATAAAAAGTTATCCTCACAGAACAAATTAGACGTGCGTATCTCATTGTACCCTCCTATTTCCCTCATAGACCATTGGTTAGAATCAGGGGTAGAGAAGAAGAGCACGGGAGAAGAATTTTTAAAGATAGGAGGACTTAAAGGATTTGTGGATGGTTCTCTTGGTTCTTCCACTGCTTTATTTTTTGAGAGTTACACAGATGATGCAGGGAATAAGGGCATTTTGGCTTCAGATATGTTTCCTGAAGGAAAAATGGAAGAGAGGATCCAAAAAGCTGATGCTATGGGGCTTCAAGTGGCTGTCCATGCTATCGGCGACAGAGCAAACAACATCATTATAAGCCTGTTTGAAAAAGTGATAAGGTCAGGAGAAAAAAGAGAAAGAAGGTGGCGGGTAGAACATGCTCAACACCTGATTCCCCAGGACATCATAAGAATGGGGAAGCTGGGATTGATAGCTTCAGTCCAGCCCTATCATCTGATAGATGATGGACAATGGGCAGAAAAAAGGATCGGCCCCTCAAGAATCCGCCGATCATATCCTTTCAGGTCTTTGTTAAAGAATAAAGTAAGATTAGCGTTTGGCTCTGATTGGACCGTGGCGCCTTTGGACCCTCTTTTAGGGATTTTTTCTGCAGTGACCCGAAGCACTCTGGATGAGAAACACCCTGAAGGATGGATACCAGAAGAAAAAATCTCTGTCCAGGAGGCTCTTTTAAGTTACACATATAATGCAGCTTATGCAGAATTTTCAGAAGGCGTTAAGGGATCGATTGAAAAAGGCAAGGTGGCCGACCTGGTAGTGCTGGATAAAAATTTGTTTGAAAGAGACTATTCAGATATTAAGGACGCTCAGGTTTTAATGACTTTGTTTAATGGAAGGATTGTTTATCAAAGATGATTTTTCTGTATTTTGGGGCACTGGGAGTATCTTTTTTACTGCTGTTCAAGTGTGCAGATATTTTTATTGATGCTTCTGCAGGGTTGTCCCGTATTTTCAGAATACCCAAATTGATAGTAGGGATTGTTCTCGTAGGCCTGGCTACCACAGCTCCGGAATTGGCGGTTTCTGTGCAGGCTGCTTTTCTAGGACACTCTGAAATCTCTTTAGGAAATGCAGTGGGTTCGGTGATATGTGATGATGGGATCGCCATGGCACTGGCTGGAATTGTGGCCTCTACAGCTATCATTGTCAACTGCCGCGTTCTCAGAGTTGTGGGGTCCTTTCTTCTGGCAATTGATTTTTTTGCTTATCTATTAGTCAGAAATGGAGAAATAAGCCGTATCGAAGGAATGATATTGTTGCTGCTTTTAATTCCATATTTTTTAATCATAATCATTATGCAGAAAAGAAAGAAAGAATTTCTCCCCATCCCTGAGGAACACATTGAAGAAGAAAAGCTCTTTTCTGAAGAAAACAGAGCCAAACTGATCAGAAGACATATCTTTTATTTTTTAGGCGGGATCATCGGAGTGGTTTTAACCAGCAGAATTGTTATATGGTCTGCTGTTAATATCTCGCTTTACTTCTCTATTTCAGAAACCATAATCGGGCTTACAGTCATCGCACTAGGGACTTCCCTTCCTGAAATTTCAACTGCAGTCACAGCAGCTTTCAAAGGTGAAGGAGAGATTGCAGTGGGGAACATCTTAGGTGCGGATGTGCTGAATATCCTGTGGATCATTGGAATGTCTGCGGTAGTAAGACCTATAAATGTAGAACCCCAGGTAATCGGGTTTACCTTCCCTTACATGATATTGATTGTGACTATCATGCTGGCTTCCATGCGGATCGGATGCCGGTTCGGAAGATTCAAAGGAGCTGTTCTTCTTTTTTTCTATGCGGTTTATTTTATTTGGACACTTCTGTTTTTGGTTTGATTTAAACGAGGATATGGATTTATTCAGACGGTGGAAGCATTGTTTGATAAAAATCGTTGACTTAAAATATCTATTTGATAAGATGTTTTTTTATTGATGGAGGAAGACTTCATGAACATCGGAGTTATAAATGAGAGTTCGAAAATAGAAAACAGAACTGGACTCTCTCCGAGCGGAGTGTCTTTTCTGGTTGAAAAAGGGCACAAAGTGTTTATGCAGGCAGGGGCTGGCCTCAAAGCAGGATACTCAAATGAGGACTTTGTCTCATTGGGAGCTGAGATCGTTTTTACCAAAGAAGAAGTTTTCGGCCGTTCAGACATAGTGCTGAATATTTCTCCTTTAAATGAAGAAGAATGTGGCTTGGTTAGAGAAAATCAAATCCTTTTCGGATTCCATCATCTGGCGGTGGCAAAGAAGGGCATCATCGAAGAGCTGATGAAGAAAAATGTCACTATGATAGGGTATGAGATTGTAGAGGACAATGAAGGAGATCTTCCTTTTATTGGTAGTCTGAGTGAAATAGCCGGCCAAATGTGCCATGTCATTTCAGGGCATTTTCTTCAGTCCTGTTACGGAGGAAGGGGAGTGATCCTGGGAGGGGTGGTCAGTGTTCCCCCAGCTACAGCTGTAATCGTAGGAAGCACCATCTTGGCAAGGAGTGCTATCAAAGCCATGATTGGAGCAGGGGCCCATACCATTGCTTTAGGTCGTTATATGGATAAATTAAAGGAACTGGAAGATATGACCCAAGGGAGACTGGTGACCCTCATGGCAAGCAATTACAACCTGCAGAGGATGTCAGAGATCGCGGATGTGCTTATAGGAGCTGTACTGCGCCCCGGACGGAGAGCTCCCATTATGATCACCAAGGAAATGGTCAAAAGAATGAAAAAAGGCTCTGTTATCATAGACCTATCCATTGACCAGGGTGGTTGTATTGAGACCAGCCGTCCCACTACTTTGGAGCATCCCACATTTACAGAAGAAGGAGTTATCCATTATTGTGTGCCCAACATCACTTCCTCTGTCAGCAGAACTTCAACTAAGGTGCTTTCTAATCTGGTGATCCCCTACATACTTCAGATAGGAGAGTTAGGGCTCCATGAAGCCTTAAAGAGGAATCAAGCCTTATGTTGTGGTGTTTATATGTATCGGAAAAGTCTGGTTAAAAAGAACATTGCTGAAAGATTTAAACTGCCATACCAGAAATTAGAATTTAATGAAGAGGAAAGAAACCCAACTTGAGATGGAGAATATTTTAAAAGAATTTAGGCCTGATAAGAAAGAGCTCATCCATATTCTTCACCGTGTCCAATCTGACCAGGGATTTATCTCTCCTCAAGCTATTTCTGTTATATCCAAATATCTGGGAATATCTGAGGGGGATGTGTATGGAGTTTTGACTTTTTACAATGCCTTTACCTTGGAACCAAAAGGGAAGCATACCATCACCATTTGTATGGGAACAGCTTGCCATGTTCGGGGGGCTCCCGCAGTATTGGATGAATTTTCACGCAGACTGAATATCTCTCCTGGTCAAACCACTGAGGATAAATATGTTACCTTAGAGACCGTCAACTGCGTTGGAGCTTGTGCACTGGGGCCTATAGTGATCGGAGACGGTCATTATCACGGACATGCTACCACCAGGGATGTGAAAAAAATAATTGACCGTATGGAGGAAGAAGAAAAGAAGAAAAGGAATAATGAAAAAAGCTGATCCAAAAAAATTAGAAAAGCTCAGGGCAAAGGTCATTGAATCAAGAGACAAAGAAAAAACCTGTATCACAATCTGTGGTGGAACTGGATGTCATGCTTATGGCTGTGTGGAGATTGCACAGGAATTTAAAGATGAGATCAGGAAGCAAAAGCTTGAAAAAAAAATTGACATAAGAGTCACCGGGTGCCACGGATTTTGTGAACGCGGTCCAATTGTGGTCATTCAACCGGAGGGGATTTTTTATCAAAGAGTCAAAAACAAGGATATCAAAGAAATCATCTCAAAGACCGCGATTGAAAAAAAAGTTATTTCCAGACTTCTCTATAAAGAGCCTCAAACAGGGGAAGAGATCGAAAAAGAGAAAGAGGTCCCATTTTATAAAAAGCAAAAACGGATTATATTTGGAAGAAACGGATTTATAGATCCCACTGATATAGAGGATTACATAGCTCTGGATGGATACAAAGCGGTGAGCCGAGCCTTATTTGAGATGGAACCTGAGGAAATCATTTCTGAAGTCAAAAAATCAGGGCTGAGGGGAAGAGGCGGCGGAGGCTTCCTCACTGGAAAGAAATGGGAGATATGCCGGGAATCCGAGTCTTCTGAAAAGTACATCATATGCAATGCTGATGAGGGAGACCCAGGAGCTTACATGGACCGCAGTTTACTGGAAGGCAACCCTCACAGCATTATTGAAGGTATGATCATTGGAGCGTACGCCATAGGTGCCAATGAGGGATATATTTATGTCCGGCTGGAGTACCCCCTTGCTGTTCAGAATATCACCTTGGCTCTCAAGAAGGCTCGGGAATACGGGTTTTTGGGAAAATCCATATTTGGTTCTGGTTTTGAATTTGACATAAATGTCTTTAAAGGCGCAGGAGCCTTTGTTTCTGGGGAAGAAACATCTTTGATGGCTTCTATTGAGGGCCGCCGTGCTTTCCCAAGGCAGCGTCCCCCTTATCCAGCTGATGAGGGATTATGGGGAAAGCCTACCAATATCAATAATGTGGAAACCTGGGCCAATGTGCCGTTGATCATTGATAGAGGTTCGGACTGGTACTCCCGGATAGGCACGGAATTAAGCAAAGGAACAAAGATTTTTTCCTTGGTGGGAAAGATAAACAACACCGGTCTGGTAGAAGTGCCTATGGGAATGACTTTAAGAGAAATCATTTATGATATCGGAGGAGGAATAAAAGACGGAAAAAAGTTCAAGGCTGTTCAAACCGGAGGGCCCTCCGGAGGGTGCATTCCGGCGGATATGCTGGATCAACCCATAGATTTTGATACCTTGACCAAAGCAGGCTCTATCATGGGCTCCGGTGGGATGATAGTCATGGATGAGGGGACCTGCATGGTGGATGTAGCCAGGTACTTTTTGAAATTCACTCAGGAGGAGTCCTGCGGAAAATGTGTTCCCTGCCGAATCGGAACCAAAGAGATGGTTGATATTTTGACTCGTATAACCCAAGGAAAAGGAGAAAAGGGAGATATCAAGAAGCTCCAAAACTTAGCAGAAACCGTTAAGAACGCTTCTCTGTGTGGATTAGGTCAAACCGCTCCCAATCCTGTGTTAACTACTCTTCGGTATTTTTTGGATGAGTACAAAGAACACATTGAAAAGAAAAGCTGTTCCGCATTGGCCTGTAAAGATTTAATCGTTTATTATATTGAGCCTGAAAAATGTGTGGGCTGTTTATTGTGTAAAAAGAACTGTCCTGTAGATGCTATTAGTGGAGAGAGGAAAGAAGTGCATTTCATTGACCAGGATGTATGCATCAAATGTGGAGCCTGTTTGGATGTCTGTCCTCCTAAAGTCAGTGCAGTGTCTAAATATACAGGGAAAGAAAAACAAAAGGTCTTGAAAGAGCATCAAAAGAAAAAGACGGAAAAATGAAAATAAGCATTGATGGAAAAGAAATAGAGACCAAAGAAACAAAAACCATACTGGAGCTGGCTAAAGAAAATAAAATCTACATTCCTTCACTCTGTGATTTTAAGGAGCTCGATCCTTTCTCTGGGTGCAGATTGTGTCTGGTCAAAGTTGAAGGCATGAAAGGATATGTCCCTTCCTGCAGTACTTATGTTAAGGAAGGAATGAAAGTCAGAACAAATACTCCTGGGATTAAGAAGCTGAGAAAGAACATCCTGGAATTGATCTTAACTGAGCATCCCAGTGCCTGTCTGATCTGTGAAGAAAAAGAAAGCTGTGATGAGCATAAAGCAACCATAAGAAAAGTAGATGAAGTCACTGGATGTGTTCTCTGCCCTAATAACGGACGCTGTGAACTTCAGAAAGTGGTTGAGGAAGTGGGTCTTGAGACCGTAACCTTTCCCTCAGTCTATCGGGAACTAGAGATTGAAAAAGACGATCCGTTTTTTGACCGGAATTATAATCTTTGTATACTCTGCGGACGGTGTGTGAGAGTCTGCCGAGAAGTAAGGGGACTTTCAGTCATCTCTTTTATAAGACGGGGAGCCAGAACAGTAGTGGGAACAAACTTGGAAAAGCCTCTGCTTGATTCAGGATGTCAATTCTGCGGAGCTTGCGTTGATGTTTGTCCCACAGGAGCCCTCACAGAGAAAGCTGTTAAATATGAGAGTCCTCCTGACAAGAATAAAAAAACGGTTTGTCCGCTGTGCAGCACAGGATGTTCTGTTATTTTTAATTTCCATGAAAACAAATTATTAAACGTGGATGTGTTCAAGGAAAGCCCTGTCAATGCGGGACAGGCCTGTGTAAGGGGACGCTTTGCGCTGAGAGATGTACTGCAGAGTGAAAACAGGATTGAAAAGCCCTTAGTAAGGAAAAACAATCATTTAGAAGAAGTTGCCTGGGATGAAGCGATTGATTATGCCTCAAAAAGACTGAATAAATACAAACCAGATCAAATCGCAGTGCTTACATCTCCGCAATTATCGTGCGAGGATATATTTGTATTGAATCAATTTGCCGAAAAAGTGCTTAAAACAAGAAACATCAATCGTCATTCTCCAGGAGATTCTCTTTCTCTCATCTCTGCTATAAGCAGGGAGCATAAAATCTCAGTTCCTGTTGAATTCAAACTGGATGACCTATCTGACCTGGATGTTTTGTTTTTGATGGGAGAGAATATCATTGAGACCAATCCCCTTGTTTGGGTAAGGATTTTAAAAGCTTTGACCAAAGGAGCGGATTTCATCAAAGCCGGAAACCTGGAAAAATCTGTAGATAGATATGCTTCAAAAAAACTGAGAATAAAGCCGGGTGAGGAGTCCTATTTTCTGGCCTGTCTTTCAAAAATACTCCTTGATATGAAAGGGGATAAAGAATTTTCTTCCCTACCCGGTTTTAAGGAGTTTAAAAAATCGTTGGGATTGATTTCATTGGATAAGTTGGAACGAAAAACAGGAATCAGCATTGATGAAGCTGAGAAAGTCATCAATCTCATTGCAGCCAAGAACAAACCAGGTTTTATCTTTGGTCCCCGATTTGCTTCACCTCAAAGAGGAAAAGCTTGCACGGAAGCTCTTTTAAACCTGGCACTTCTTACCAGGGCTCGAGTATTCCCTCTCAGTTCTGAAGGAAACCAGAAAGGGTGGCATTCCCTAAATGAACATTTCTTAAAGAAAACAGAGAGCCTTAGAGACATTATAAAAGAAGTCCAAAAAGGGGCTTATAAAGCAGTATACACCACAGTTTCTTTAGAACTTCCCAAAGATATACACCCTGAGCTTTTAATCGTTCAGGACAGCTTTAAGGGAGTCAGCATGGATAGGGCTGACCTGGTACTTCCCTCTGCTGTTTTATTCGAGACAGATGGAACCATTGTCAATACAGAGGGAAGGATTCAGAGCAGTGAAAATCCTCTGGATAAGAAGAAAGAAGCAAAACCGGATTGGGAAATCATATCAGAAATAGCCCAGAAAATGGGCTCAAAGGATTTTAATTACGCTGGAGAAAAAGAGATTCGAAAAGAAATGAGCCAGAGATTGCCTGCTTTTAAAGATGTAGAAAAAATAAGGCGGAGGAAAAAAGGAGTTTTTCTAAAAGAAAGCTCTGAAATCAAGAAAAAATTAATACCCCTGAGGCCTGAAAGCGGAGCGGAAAAGTTGACTCAAAAATATCCCTTACGGTTAATTATGGAGAACACTCTTGATTACTACCGAAGCTGTCTGTTGAGTGAGGAAATTCCTGAATTTGTAATGTTCCGGAATAGCAACGGGATTAAAGTGAACAAAAAGGATGCCAAAAAATATGATTTGAAAGAAGGGGATTCTGTGGTTTTAGAGTCAAAAAAAGGAAAGTTTAAAGGGATCATTCACATTTCAGAGTCTGTCCCGGAAGGAATGACCACAGCCTATTACATGGCTTATGGGGAGAAAGATACGGCTGATTGGGATTTGGCTCCGGTAAGGATACTAAGAGGAAAGTAATGGTTAAAATTTTAAATAGAAAAAGACTGGTGCCCAATATTCATATGATAGAAATATCAGCTCCGGATATAGTTAAAAAATGCAAACCTGGTCAGTTTGTTATCCTCATGCCAGATGAAAAAGGGGAAAG
This sequence comes from uncultured Eubacteriales bacterium, assembly GCA_964445575.1. Taxonomy (GTDB): domain Bacteria; phylum Acidobacteriota; class Aminicenantia; order Aminicenantales; family Aminicenantaceae; genus WJMT01. Next base: position 36,011 of record CAYULB010000002.1, on the reverse strand, counting down.
GATACCTTTGTCCTTGGCTGATTGGGATAAGGAACAAGGTTCTATAACCTGTGTGTTCATGGCAGTGGGGACCTCCACCCAGAAACTTACCCGGCTTAAAACCGGTGATGAGATTTCTGTTTGTGTGGGGCCCCTGGGAAAGCCTGCAGAAATCGGCCGATTCGGGACTGTTCTTTGTGCAGCGGGCTGCTATGGGATTGGAGCCATTTATCCCATAGCCAGAGCCCTGAAACAAGCCGGAAACAAAGTGATAACCCTTATCGATGCCAAGGCAAAATACCTTATCTACTGGGAAGAGCGATTTAAAGAAATCAGTGATCAGTATTTTGTATCAGCCCGGGATGGATTTTACGACTGCAGGGATTATATTCCCAAAGTTCTCAAAGATGTTTTAAAGGAAAACAAGATTGACAGAGTTGTATCCATTGGTTGCACTTATCTCATGTATACATGTTCTGAAGCAACTAAGCCGTTTGAGATAAATACATACGTGAATTTGAATCCCATTATGGTAGACGGGACCGGAATGTGCGGTGCCTGTCGTTTAAAAGTGGGAGAAGACACCAAATTTGCCTGTGTGGATGGTCCTGAGTTTGATGGGCATCAGGTGGATTGGAATGAACTTTTTTATCGAAGGAAGTCCTATTTTGATGATGAGATTCGTTCCCTGTGTTATTGGGAAAGGAAAAAGAAACCGAGAAAATGATTAAGGAAAACTGATAAGATGGGAGAAGACAAGAAAAAACTTTCTCCAGAACTCAAAGAAGAACTTAAAAAGACTTTTAATGAGGAATGGCGCAAGGAACTGCGAAAATCTATTTCTGCTAAAGAGCGTATGAAGATCTCCAGGCAGGTTATGCCGGAAAGAGGATCAGAAGAACGCAATCAAGATTTCAAAGAAGTCAATCAGGGGCTGAATGAAGAGGCAGCAGTCAGAGAAGCCATGAGATGTTTGGATTGTGCCAATCCCCAGTGTATCAAGGGATGTCCGGTAGGAATTGATATTCCCTCTTTTGTCAAATTGATTGAAAAGAAAAAATTTCTGGAAAGTGCGCAGAAGTTAAAAGAAACAAACAGTCTTCCCGCTGTGTGCGGAAGAGTATGCCCCCAGGAAATCCAGTGTGAAGAATTGTGCAATCTGAAAAAAGCAACCGGAAGTCCTGTAGCCATAGGGAATCTGGAAAGGTTTGCATCGGATTATGAAAGAGAAGAAGGAAAAGTCCATATTCCAAGGATATCTCCTTCTACCGGGCGTAAGGTAGCAGTGATCGGTTCAGGTCCGGGAGGATTGACCGTTGCAGGGGAACTGGCAAAGAAAGGGCATAAGGTTACTGTTTTTGAAGCCCTTCATGTTCCGGGTGGAGTGCTGGCTTATGGGATTCCTGAGTTCAGACTGCCCAATTTCATCCTGGATGCAGAAGTCGATTATCTCCAAAAATTAGGAGTTGAGTTCAAGATGAATTTTGTGGTTGGTATGACCATGACCATAAAGGAGTTAAAAAAGCAAGGATACCATGCTTTTTATATAGGAACAGGTGCCGGGCTTCCCAACTTTATGGGTTTACCCGGGGAAAATTTAATAGGCATTTATTCAGCAAATGAATACTTGACCCGGGTTAATTTAATGAGGGCCAATCAGTTTCCTGAGTATGATACTCCTGTCTTTTTAGGTAAAAGAGCGGTTGTTCTGGGTGGGGGAAATGTCGCCATGGATTCTGTAAGAACAGCCAAACGCTTGGGTGCAGAAGAAGCTACCATTGTTTACCGCCGTTCCAGAAAAGAGATGCCAGCACGAGTGGAAGAGGTCCATCATGCAGAAGAAGAAGGAATAAAGTTTCATTTCCTTACCAATCCCGTCCGTTATATCAGTGATGAAAACAACAGGGTTAAAGCTATGGAATGCATAAAGATGGAGCTGGGTGAACCGGATTCTTCGGGCAGGCGGAGACCTATTCCTATTAAAGGGTCTGAATTTATAATGGAAGTGGATTTGGTGGTCGTGTCCATAGGGAACAGCCCTAATCCATTGATAGGGAAAGTCACTCCAGGACTTAAAATCGGGAAATGGGGAAATGTAGAGGTGGACTGGGAAACCATGGCTACCAGTTTAGAAGGAGTGTATGCTGGAGGAGATATTGTCCGGGGTGGAGCTACTGTGATTTTAGCAATGGGGGATGCTCGAGTAGCAGCTGGAGAAATCCACAAGTATCTTTCTTCTTGAACTTGGTTTCTTATCTTGTCAAAATAATTTTGTTCATATATGATTCTGTTAATCATGGAGGATGTTAATGAGCTGGGTTGATGAGTACAAAAAAAAGCTGGTAAGTGCGGAAGAAGCTGTTTCAGAAATTAAGAGCAAGCAAAGAGTCTATATTAGTGGAAACGCAGCCACTCCCTATGTACTGGCGAATGCTCTGGCGGAAAGAAAGGATGAATTGAAAACTGTTGAATTGGTGCATGTCCTTTTATTGGGAGATGACCCTTTTTCTAAGCCTGAAATGGAAGGGCATTTCAGACACAACTCTTTATTTGTGGGTCCTGCCGACAGAAAAGCCATTAATGATGGGAGAGCGGATTATATTCCTATATTTCTTCATCAGATACCTGAATTGTTTTATTCCAGACAGATGCCCATTGACGTGGCTCTGCTTCATCTGTCTCCCCCTGATGAACACGGTTTTATGAGTTATGGAGTGGAAGTCCTTTGTTCCAAGTCCGCAGCCGAGACTGCAGATGTGGTGATAGCACAGGTAAATGACCAGATGCCTCGGGTTCTAGGGGATTCTTTTATCCACGTGTCTAAAATAGATAAGATTGTGGAAGTTTCCGAACCTCTCCCAGAGCTTCAGAAAAAACCGTTTAGTGAAGTGGAAAGGAAGATCGGGGCGTATATTGGAGATTTGATTGAGGATGGGTCCACTCTGCAGTTGGGAATTGGCGGGATACCAGACGCGGTTCTTTCAGCTTTAAAGAACCGGGGAGACCTGGGAAGTCATACAGAGATGGTTTCAGATGGAGTCATGGAAGCCATAGAATCCGGAGTCATCACAGGGGCAAAAAAGACCTATCATCCCAATAAGATCATTTTAACGTTTATTCTTGGATCGAAAAAACTGTATGAATTTGCCAATAACAATCCTGTTTTTGAAGCCCATCCCACAGATTACACCAATGATCCTTTTATCATATCTAGAAATGACCAAATGGTGGCCATCAATTCAGCTATTGAAGTCGATATTACAGGACAAGTGTGTTCTGATTCAATCGGAAAGTACATTTACAGTGGTTTTGGAGGACAGGTTGATTTTATTCGGGGAGCAGCCCACTCTAAAAAAGGAAAACCCATCATCGCCCTTCCTTCTACCGCTAAAAAGGAAGAGTTTTCCCGGATTGTTCCTTATCTTAAAAAAGGCTCTGGGGTGGTGACAACCAGAGCTGATGTGGAGTATGTGGTCACTGAGTACGGAGTCGCCTACCTTCATGGAAAAAACTTACATGAGAGAACTAAATCTCTGATTGAAATCGCTCATCCCAAATTCAGGGATGATTTGATTAAAGAAGCAAAAAGTAGAAATTTATTAACCTGAATTATTCACGAGTCGAAATTGCGGCAGATGCGAGGCGCCAGGGCATGAAGTCGTGGTCTTTCACTGCGAATGCCCTGCAACGAAGCAGATGCCGTGAGATCGGCTCGCCTTAATGGTAAAAAAATGGCGATTAAAATAAAAAATTCAAACAGGAAAAATGTTTAAGACATTGTTCTTGAAAAATTCTTGTACATTGCTGAAAATAGAGCGATAATGAAAATATCGCCATTTTTTTATGAATAGGTCAGGTTAAAATAGAAATCAATAACCTGGGTCATTCATGAACCAAGGATAAGCTTGATGAGGCAATCGAGTCTGTTTGAGTCTGAAAGAGGGCATATCGGGACTGATGAGTCTGGAAAAGGCGATTATTTTGGCCCGCTGGTTGCGGCCGGGGTTTTTCTGCCAGAAGGACAGGAAAAAGTTCTTACGGAACTGGGAGTGAAAGACAGCAAAAGGGTCTCTGATAATCGAACCAGAGAATTATCCAAGCAGATTAGAGACGGATACACTCACTCCATCGTCACCATTGGACCGGAACGGTACAATGAACTTTATTTAAAGCTAAGAAATCTCAACCGTATTCTTGCCTGGGCTCATTCCCGAGTTATTGAGAATATCCTGGAAAAAGTTCCCTGCACTCTTGCCGTCACTGATCAGTTTGGAGATCAAAGATTTGTCCTCAATGCATTGATGAAAAAAGGGAGAAACATTGAACTGGAGCAGAAGACAAAGGCAGAGGAAGATATGGCTGTGGCTGCAGCCTCTATACTGGCAAGAAGCGAGTTTTTGAGAAGGCTGTATTTGTTGTCAAGTGAATTTAAGGTCGAGCTTCCCAAAGGTTCTTCTCCCAGGTCTGAGCAGGCGGGAGTGGAACTGGTTAGACTTTACGGCGCTGATGTTTTAAAAAAAGTGGCTAAAAGTCATTTTAAACTGACCCAGAGAATTTTGGATGCGGTCAATGTGGATGAAACCTAATGAGTGATAAAATGGGCAGCAGGACCAAAAGGCTTTATTTTGAAGATCCCTACAGGAAAGAGTTTGAGGCTGAAGTTAAAAGCGTGATTTCAAGGAATGGCCAGTATTGGGTGGTTCTCGACCAGAGCTGTTTTTATCCGGAATCAGGAGGTCAGCCAGCAGATAAAGGAGAAATAGATGGTGTTGAAGTGCTGGAAGTATTTGAAAAAGGTCAAGAAATCATACATGTGTTGGAAGGAGAACTCTCTTCTAAAAAGGTAAGGGGAAAGATTGACTGGAGGAGAAGGTTTGATCACATGCAGCAGCATGCGGGTCAGCATGTTCTCTCACAGTGTTTCTATAAATTGCTGGGCGGAGAAACAGTCTCATTTCATTTAGGAGAAAGCATTTCTACAGTGGATATCAATATTGAGAATATTTCAGAAAGCAAACAGCTTAAATTGGAAGAGATGGCTAATAATATCGTGTTTGAGAACCGGGAGATCAAGACTTATTTTTTACCTGAAGAAAGGAGTGGGGAGGTTCCGCTGAGGAAGGCTCCTCAGAAGAATGGGCTGATCCGGATTGTTGAAGTAGAGGGATTTGATTATTCTGCTTGTGGGGGCACCCACCCTCGCCACACGGGTGAAATCGGTCTGATCAAAATAATAGGGCAGGAAAGGATAAGACAGAATCTTCGCTTCACATTTGTTTGTGGGCGAAGGGCTTTTAGGGATTATGACAAAAAACACAGGTTAATCACGGAAGCGGCGGTTAAACTATCGTCTCATGAAGAAGAAGTTCCAGAGGCTGTGGAAAAACTTTTTTCGGATTTAAAAGCCCAGAAAAAAAAGAATCGAAAAATATCTGAGAAATTAAATCAGTTCGAGGCTGACAGGATAATTCAGGAGGCGAAAGGTCCTGTTATCAAAAAAATCTTTCAAGCAAAAAGCAAGGAGCAGATCCGCTATCTGGCTCTTGATATCATCAAAAATTCAGGATTTTGTGTCCTTTTTGGTCTTCTCCAAGAGGATAGATGCCATATGGTTTTAGCTCGGTCTGAAGATATTGATTTAGATATGCGGACGCTTATCCCTGAGATTTCTTCTCTCATGAAGGTTAAAGGAGGGGGCCGCCCCTCTCTGGTTGAGCTGGTGGGGGAAGAGATAGACAAATTGGAATTGGCTCTTAGTAAAGCTTCAGATTCCATCCCTCTTACATGAGGATATAAAGAATTATTCTTGAATTTTGAATAATAGGATTTTTCTTTGAATTTCAGCTTATGAGGCTGGGTTTGGCAAAAATCTCTATGACCTTCATATCAAAAAAGTTCTGGGCATGTACTGGCCTTAAAAGCACTGCTGTGTCTGCTCCCTGTCCGGTACCTCCAATGGAGATGCATTCATTAAAGGGAAGGACAAGACCAGCATCAGCGGTCATGAGAGCTATTTCAACGGCTACCTTGGTTCCTTCGCCAAAAATCCTTAAGGTATAGGCGATGATTTCCTCCAATTGATAGGTTCCCAGCTTTTTTCTCACAGCTCTTCCCACTCCTCCCAGGGCATGCTGACACGTTAAAATTTTTGCCCCGGCTTTCTCCAGCTTTATTTTCTGTTCTTTTTTGAGTTCCTGGTGACCGGGTTTTAGGAATCCAGTGGAATGAGTGACTACCACTAGATTTCTGTTCTTGAAATAAGGAGCGGCCATTAGACCTGTCTGTCCAGAGGAAGAGGCAATGATGATGTTTTCGATGTTGAGTTCTTCTGCTTTTTGAGCAGCGATTTCTAGGGTCTTCTGGGTGTTCTCTTTCCCTGGTTTTTCAAAAACATAACAGATTCTCTGATTGTCTTTCATTAGTTTCCTCCTGTTTTTATTATCCCGATTTTATTATACTGATTTAATGAACCTGGCTCTGATTTGAACCTTTTCTTTTTCATTTCGTAGGAATATTGTAGAATTAAAATCTATTTTATCTGAATTAGAAAGAGAAGTTTAGCAGGAAATCAAAGAAAATGGCAAGAGTGCATATCAGTGAATCCATTTCCATGTCGATCAGTTCTCTGTGGGGGAATAAATTAAGGACATTTCTTACCCTCCTCGGGATCATAATCGGGGTTCTCACCATTATTGCTGTGGTTTCGATCATTCAGGGTCTTAATGATTATGTTTATGAAAAGATGTCTTTTTATGGAGCTAATGACTTTTCTGTATCGAAGTTTTCGTTTGTGGGGACCTCTCTTCAGGATTATCGAGAACAGCTCAAAAGAAAGGACCTGACTCTGGATGATATGAGGCTCATCCGAGATCAATGTAAATACTGTGAACTGGTTGGAGCCACGCTGAGCACCAGCCGTACAGTCAAATACAAAGGCCGGTCTTTAAAGGATGTCTCAGTAAGAGGCGCTACTTATGTGGATCATTTGATCGGAAGCGTGGAAGAGCTTGAATACGGACACCACATTCTGAAGGAAATGGAAGACCATTCACACAGAGTGTGTGTGATAGGGGCAGATGTTTCAGAAAACCTGTTCCCCTACGTCAATCCTCTTGGGAAATGGATCAAAGTTGGAAATCATCACTTCAGGGTCATTGGAGCTGCCAAAGCAAAGGGAAAGATATTGGGAATGAGTCAGGACAATTATGTCCGTATTCCCATAACCACATTCCATAAAGCTTACGGATCACGAAGGACCATCAACATAAATATACACACTCAATCTCAGGAACAAATGATTCTGGCCCAGGAAGAAGTGAGGACTATTTTAAGGACTAAAAGACATATTCCCTTTGACAAGCCGGATGACTTTTCATTTCAGACCTCAGACCAGTTCATTCAGATATATAAAAGCGCCACCACAGGGATTTATTTTGCCATGATTGCTATCTCTTCTTTAGCTCTCATAGTAGGGGGAATCGTGGTCATGAATATCATGCTGGTCTCGGTAACAGAAAGGATCAATGAAATAGGAATTAGAATGGCCGTGGGAGCAAGAAGAATTGACATTCTTTTTCAGTTCCTTATTGAGGCTGCGACTTTATCCACTATTGGAGGAAGTATTGGGATCATTCTCGGTTTTGTCTTGGCCAAAATCATCTCTTCGGCCACCGCGCTTCCTTCCCGTGTAGACCCTGTGTCTATTGTAGTGGCTGTGGTGGTATCTGCATCCATAGGAATTTTTTTCGGCATTTATCCAGCAAATAAGGCATCCAGGCAGGATCCCATAGAAGCATTGAGGTCGAGTCTATGAAAATAGGAATTCTAAAAGACGTGTTTCAGATGTCCCTGGAATCTATCATTTCCCATAAACTCAGGTCATTTCTTACTCTTCTGGGAATCATGATTGGAGTCATGACTGTGATAGCTATGGTTTCAGTGGTACAGGGGCTGAACAAATCTTTTCTCAGTGAGCTGGAATCTGTAGGACCAGACGTAATCATGATCAGCAAGTATGAACCCGGGATCAATGTGGGGAATATGTCCGAAGAAGGAAGGCAGAGAAAAGACCTGACCTTTGAGGATGCCATGGCTATAAAAAGGGAATGTCCTTTGGTCAAAGCAGTGGGTGTTGACCTCACGGTATCCTTGTTCGAGAGCATTCCCATTAAATATCGGGGGACAGAATCCACAGATACCATCATTATCGGCATGAATGAAAGCTTTCCCAGTGTCATTTCTGTTTATCTTCCTGAGAGAGGACGTTTCATTTCAGAATCTGATATGATTCACCGCACCAAGGTGTGTGTTCTAGGGGCTGATGTTAAAGAAGCTCTGTTTCCCCATACAGATCCTATAGGAAAAGAGATCAGGATCGGAGCACACAGATTCACAGTCATAGGGCAGATGGAAAAAAGGGGGGCTATGTTTGGGCAGAGCAGGGATAATATTGCAGCGATTCCCTTGACCACGGCCATGAAGCACTTTCCCTATGATTTGAGCAGTATTGAGATTGTAGCTGTTCCTCAAAAGCATGAATTTTATGAAGAAGCTAAAGACCAGATCATCAATGTCCTCCGCCAGAGAAGAAAAGTTCCCGTAGGCAAACCCAATGACTTTGCTATCTATGGGCAGGGAACTATCCTTGACCTTTATAACCAGTTAACTGGCGCCGCTTATCTTGTGATGATTGTGATTTCCTCTATCGGTTTGTTGGTAGGGGGAATTGGAGTCATGAATATTATGCTGGTAACGGTCAAAGAAAGGACCAGAGAAATAGGGATACGCAAAGCCATTGGGGCGCGCTCTTCTGATATCCAGAACCAATTTCTTATAGAATCCATAATATTAACTGGAGTCGGAGGGACCGCCGGCCTTCTCATAGGATTTGCAGTTGCTTTGCTGGTAAGAGTCACCACCCCTCTGCCGGCAACAGTCACTCTGTGGTCCGTAGGTCTGGGGCTTTTCGTGTCTGTATCAGTGGGACTCTTCTTTGGCATATTTCCAGCTCAGAAAGCAGCTAGAGTGGACCCCATGGTATCCCTTCGTTATGAATAGTTCAGGTTATTTTTCTTATCCTTTATCTGCATTCCATTGCTATTTTTTTAGTGTTTGAGTAAAATAACCAAAAGCATTGAGCAAATCGATTCAAAGGGAATGAATATGAAAAAGATATCAATTTTCTGTTGGGTGGTTTTTTTTATGGCAGTTTTTGTGCCTCACGTAAATGCACAGACAGGAATTTATATCGGTCCCCATCTGGGGATTTCAGCCCCCAAACCCACTCTCGAGGATGTCAAGCTGGATACTGACACCACCTTTCTTTACGGAGTGAGAGCCGGGGTAAAAATTGCCATGCTGGGGCTGGAAGTCGATTATTTTCAAGCAGCTCACAATTTAGACCTTGCGCAGTTGGCTCCTTTCGGATGGAATGAACGGGAAGTGGCTTACAATTATTTAGGCCTTAATTTTAAATGGTTTTTTCCCATTGTCATTATCCATCCTTATGTCACGGTGGGTTATGGATATTATACTGCGGACATCTCAACTATTGATAAAGACACGGTCAGAAAGCTGAACGCAGGAGCTGGCCTGGAAGTCCATATCGGGAGTAAGTTTTCCATTTTAGCAGAGGGGAAATACCAGAACCTTAATTTTAATTTGGACAACCTGGATTTCAATGTTCAGGATTTTACTTTTAGCGGCGGTTTTAACTTTTACTTTTAAATATAATTTCTTTTTCACATAAGCTCAACTTTATTTGAAAAGGTCTTGCTTACCGCTTAAATGAGAATATTAATGAAAACATCGCTGTATCCCAAGTGATAGGTCAGGTTAAATTGCGTTTGAATAAATTTATAGCCAGAGCAGGTGTGACCTCAAGGAGGAAGGCTGATCAGCTGATTGAGCAGGGAAGAGTCAAGGTCAATGGAAGAGTAGAGACCCGGCTGGGAACAAAAATCAATATTGAGGAAGACAAAGTCGAAGTGGATAGGAAAGAAGTCAGGTCTGAGAAAAAATGTTATTTAATTCTCCATAAACCCCCCGGATATTTGGTCACTCTGGACGACCCTTTCAACCGCCCCACTGTAAAAGAGATTCTCCCGGATCTAGGTGTGCGTCTTTTCCCGGTGGGAAGGCTGGATTTAAACAGCGAGGGACTTCTTATTTTAACCAATGACGGAGAATTTGCCCATCATCTCATGCATCCCCGGTATAATATCAGAAAAGTCTATGAAGTTTGGATAAAAGGACATTTGAAAAGCCCGCACTTAAAAACACTGTCAGAAGGAGTGTTCTTAGATAACCGAAAAACTTTCCCGGATCAGATTGAATTAATCAGAAAGGAACCGGATTCTTGTCTTTTAAGAGTAGAAATCCATGAAGGAAGAAAAAGAGTGATAAGGAGAATGTTTCAAGCTGTAGGCTGTCAGGTGGTAAGATTGAAGCGGATCCAATTTGCTGATTTGAAATTAGGGAAATTAGATAGAGGAAAATGGCGTCATCTTACCCCGAATGAAATCAAAAAGCTCAAACAGAGTCACTTAAGATAAAATTTAGGTATGGCTAAATTTTGTTTTTTTTCTCTGGAGCAGAAAATTTTTTCCAGCTCTCAGCCAGCCGCTCGAGTTCCTTATCCACAAGATAATTGACGGTATCCTTTTCAAAACTCCCGTCTTTTTTCTGTTTCCCAGCTTTTATGCTGGTCAGGATTTCTATGCCTTCGTCAATGGTTTCTACAGGGTAGATATGGAAATTTCCTTTTTCAGCTACCTCCACAATGTCTCTCCTCAACATCAGGTTTTTAATGTTTTCTTTAGGAATGATCACTCCCTGTTTGCCGGTGAGTTTTTTTGATTTGCAGACATCATAAAACCCTTCGATCTTTTCGTTTACAGCTCCAATAGGCTGGATTTCACCTTTTTGATTGAGAGAGCCGGTCACAGCAATATCCTGTCTGAGGGGAAGATTTGATAAGCTCGAGAGTATGGCATAAACTTCGGTTGAAGAAGCACTGTCTCCATCTACCCCAGAGTATGACTGTTCAAATGCTAGGCTGGCGGAAAGGGCAAATGGCTTATTTTTGGCATATTTGTTTCTGAGATATCCTGCAAGAATGAGAACTCCTTTATTGTGGGTCCTTCCGCTGAGGTCAGCTTCTCTTTCGATATTGATGACTCCTGCGCGGCCCACCGCTGTGGTGGCAGTGATTCGGGTTGGTTTGCCAAAATAGAACTGCCCCAAACTGTAAACAGAAAGACCATTGACCTGGCCGACCTTTGATCCAGAGGTATCGATCATGAGAGTGCCTTCTTCGATCATCTCCTGGATTTTGTCTTCCACTAGGCTGACTCTCTCAAAACGTTCCTCAACTGCTTTTTCAATATGCTTCCGGCTCACTATTTTTGCCCTAGATTTTTTAGCCCTGTAATTGGCCTCCCGTATGATGTCTGCCACATGATGGAAGCGGGTGGTTACTTTTTTCTGTCTTCCTGACATCCTTATGCACTGTTCAATGAGAGCTGCCATTCCATTTTTATCCATGGGTTTTAATCCGTCTTCGTCGATGATTTTTTTGGCAAAATCAGAATAGTCTTGTATGGTTTCTTTGGTCAGGTTAGTCTCAGAATCAAATTCTGCTTTTATCTTGAATATTTTCTTGAAGTCCACGTCCTGATAATAAAGAAGGTCATAAATGAAATCGTCTCCAATGAATATAACTTTGACATTGATATCTATGGGCTCTGGTTTTGGCCCCTTAGTAGAAAAGAGAAAAAGAGAGGAATAATTCTGAATTTCTAAAGTCTGGTATTTGAGTGTTCTTTTTAAGGAAGGCCAGACCCCTGGCTCCAGCAGAGCATCTAAGGCACTGATTACAATGTAACCTCCGTTTGCCTTTAATAAAGAGCCCGCTCTTATCTTTGTGAAATCTGTTTGCAGCATACCAAATCGGTTCATGCTGGATTCAATGGATCCGAACAGATTTACATAATTGGGATTGTTTTCCATTATGATGGGAGCTCCCTCTAGTTCAGAGTTGTCTACCAACAGATTGACCCTGTATTTGATAAAGGGATCAATGGGAAGTTTTTCTCTTTGCTGGGCCTTTTGACTTTTAAAAAGGTCAATATTTTTCGTAAGCTCTTCTTCCACATAATCCAGATACTTTTGAACTTTCTTTGACTCATGTTTACCCCGGACCTTAGAAACGATTTCTTTGATGACAGGAATGATGGATTTTTCATCCCATTTTTTTAGTTTGTCATGAGTTTCTTCTTCAATTTTTTTAAGTTTGCTGAACACTTCCTCCAGCTTTTCGGTCAAAGCTTCATATTTTTTCTTGAGCTCGTTAAACTCTTTTTTTGAGAATTTATCTTCCTTGACCAGCTGAGCGAGTTTTTCAAAGGGAGTTGGTTTTTTGTCAATCACGGGAACCAGATCGGGTTTGACAAAAGTGCCGACCTGAACTTGAATGACTGTGAATCCTTCCTTGGATACTTCATCCTCAAATTCCTGAAGGAGTTTCTTTTGCTTTTTCTGCTGTCCTTCCACAATACTGTTTCTTTTATCGGTGTAAAACTTACTTTTTAAAAGTTCCGGAATATCTCTTTTCAATACATTGATCAGATTATTCATGTCTTCTCTGAAGAGCTTTCCTTCTCCAGAAGGGAGTTTGATGAGAGTGGGTTCGTCAGGAGATTTGAAATTGTGGACATAAAGAATATCATCAGGCCTGGCTTTGGTTTTCTCAATTTTGTCCAGGAATTTTTTTATGGTTGTGGTTCTCCCTGTTCCGACCATTCCCGTTATAAAAATGTTGTAGCCCCGGCTTTTGATGTCCAGTCCTGTCTGGATGGATTTCAAGGCTCTTTTTTGACCAATGATTTCATCGCATTTTTTACACTCATCAGTGGTTTTAAACGGGATGGAATCAGGATGAATTCCTTTATAAAGCTTTTCTTTCGGCAATTCTTTGAAATGAGATGCGGATTTCATCTTAAGTTCCTTTCTTATAATCAAAGGCGAATTTTTAAAATGTTTTGTTTAATCTTTTTAACATAAAAACCATTTAACCTCAAATTATTTGAGCGAAACTGGCAGAACCCCAAAAATAGCATAGAATGCCTGTAAAGGGGGTCCTATGCCCAAGAAAATCTTCGTGCAAAAAGATTCTTTATTTGATAAGATAACTTAAACCAAAACTGTTCACGAAAAAGATGGAGGCTTAGTGAATGAGCCTGAGGAACAATCCAGATTGGACCAGGAGTGATCAAAATGAATGATATTCAGATAAAAAAAGTTGAGTCCAAAAAAGACAAAAAAGTCTTTCTCCGATTTCCGTGGAAAGTCTATGAAGATGATTCCAATTGGGTTCCTCCTCTGCTCTCTGATGTCAAAGAGAAGCTTGACAAAAATAAGCACTCTTTTTTTGAACATGCGGATATGGACCTTTTTTTGGCCTATGATGAGGGAAGATTAAAGGGAAGAGTGGCGGCTATTTTAGATGAAAATCACAACAGCCGTCATAATGAGAAAATAGTGTTTTTTGGTTTCTATGAAAGTTTCAATGACCCGGATGTCACAAAGGCCCTCCTGGATAGAGTTTGTGAGTGGGGCAAAGAAAGAGGCATGAATGTTCTCAGAGGTCCGGTAAATGCGTCGTTAAATGATGAATGTGCCTTTTTGCTGGAGGGTTTTGATTCTCCTCCAGCAGTCATGATGCCTTACAATCCCCCGTATTATCTTGAACTCATGGAAAAATACGGGATGAAAAAAATCAGGGACCTGTATGCTTTTCTTATGGAAGAAAACGAAATGGCCAATAAGAAGTTAGAAACCATAGTGAAAAAAATAGAAAGGCAAACAAGTGTCAACCTGAGAAGTGTTGATTTAAAAAAAGTGGAAGAAGAAGCTGGAAAAATCAAGTCTATTTACAATCAAGGTTGGGAGAACAACTGGGGATTTGTGCCGTGGACTGAAAAAGAGATGAAACATATGGCAAAAAAACTAAAGCAAATTGCGGATCCAGACATAATTGTCCTGGCAGAAGAAAACGGAAGACCGGTGGGTTTTGGTTTTGCTCTTCCCAATTACAATGAAGTACTCAAGGATATGAACGGACGCTTATTTCCTTTTGGATTCATCAAGTTCCTTCTGAAGAAGAGAAAAATAAAGGGAATAAGAGTTTTGGTATTTGGAATTGTTAGAGAATACAGGATGACTGGACTGAGCTATCTTCTTTATTCCAGATTGTATAAAAATGCCCTAAAAAAAGGATACAAATGGGCTGAGACTTCCTGGCAGCTTGAAGACAATGAACCAGTGAATAAGTTTGTTATGTCTATCGGAGGGCGGATTTATAAGAAATACAGAATTTATCAAAAAAATATTGGATAATGATAAGAAAGGAGATAAAAAATGGGACACTATAAAAATTTAAAAACTGAAAAAGAAAATAACATTGGTTTGATTGTCATCAACAGGCCCGATAAGTTGAATGCTTTAAATCAAGAGACAGTAAAAGAACTGCTGGATGCTTTTGCCTCTTTTCAGAGTGATGATGAGGTGAAAGCCGTGCTGCTGACGGGTTCCGGAGAAAAAGCTTTTGTAGCCGGAGCTGATATAAAGGAGCTCTCAGAGCTGGACCGTTCATCGGGTAAAAAATATGTGCTGGAAGGTCAGAGATTGATGAGTTTGATTGAAAACTTCAAAAAGCCTGTTATTGCTGCCATCAATGGATTTGCTTTAGGCGGAGGAACAGAATTGTCTTTAGCCTGCCATATCCGCATTGCTTCTGAGAATGCAAAAATGGGGCAGCCTGAAGTGAAGCTGGGCCTTATTCCCGGATTTGGAGGAACCCAAAGACTGCCCAGATTGGTAGGAAAGGGAGTGGCCATGGAAATGATTCTAACCGGAAAAACAATCGATGTTCAGGAAGCCTACCGGATTGGTTTGGTAAATGAGGTTGTGCCGCAAGAGGAGCTGTTAACGACCTGTAAAAAATTAGCTCAGAAAATAGCAGCCAACGGGCCCAAAGCCTTAGAATATGGAATAGAGTCAATAAATAAAGGCTTAGAAAAGCCATTGGATAAAGGGCTGCTTTTAGAGGCAGAACTTTTTGGGAAGACCTGTGCCACTGAGGACAGCAAGGAAGGAACCAAAGCTTTTCTAGAGAAAAGAAAACCTAATTTTAAAGGCAATTAAAGGGAGAAAAAAATGGATACATTCCAGGGAAAATTAAAAGCCGAAGGTCTGAACATTGGGATCGTAGTGAGCCGTTACAATCAGTTTATCTCAGAGAGGCTGCTGGAAGGTGCATTGGATGCATTGGAGAAACTGGGGGCAGATAAGAGCAGTATTTCTGTATATAAAGTCCCTGGTTCTTTTGAAATCCCTGTGGTAACCAAAAAGCTGGCAGAATCCAAGAAAGTGGATGGGATTCTTTGTCTGGGAGCTCTGATTCGGGGAGACACTCCTCATTTTGAGTACTTGAGTGCTGAAGTGACAAAGGGATTGGCTCAGATCTCTATGGATTTGGGAATACCTGTATCTTTTGGCATTCTGACTGTGGATACCATTGAACAGGGAATCGAAAGAGCTGGAACAAAAGCAGGAAATAAAGGATATGATTCCGCTTTTGCTCTTATTGAGACCTTGAATTTGCTTAGAGAAGCGGACCTGGGCTGACATTTTTTTTGGCTGCAGAGAATGGGGAGACGAGAATCCAGGGAGACGGCCCTTCAGATTTTATTCCAATTGGAATTTAATGATACCCCAGAGGATGTGGCTTTAAGTCATTTCCAGGGAAGAAATAAGGGTGGAGCTGAATACAGCCAGAGGCTGACAAAAGGGGTAGTTTCCCATAGAGAAAAAATAGACTCCTTGATTCAGTCCTATTCTGAAAACTGGCGTGTTTCCAGAATGCTCTATATAGACAGAAACATCTTGAGGCTGGCTGTTTATGAACTGCTTTTTGAAAAAGAGATAGCTGCTGCCGTTGTGATAAACGAGGCTGTGGAGCTGGCAAAGAAGTTTGGCAGTAATGAATCTGCAAAGTTTGTGAACGGTATTCTGGATGCGCTGAGTAAAGACCCGCTTATCCAAGAGAAATCTTCAGGGAATAAAAATGGATAAAAAAAGACAAAAATTATCAGGAAAGAGCACACAGAAACGAGTCAGAAAAGAAAAGATGAGAAAATTGGCCCAAAGAGGAATGGAGATTTTTCCTCACAAGGCCAATGTAACTCATTCGCTCTATGATGTGGTTTCTGAATATTCAGATTATAAAGCCGAAGACCTGGAAAAGCAAAAAATTAGAGTAAAAGTTGCAGGCCGCATCGTATCTATAAGAGAGATGGGAAGGGCTGTTTTTTTTCATATCAAAGACAGCCGAACCAAGTTTCAGGGTTATATCCGAAAGGACCGGGTAGGAGAAAAGACATTTGATTTGTTTTCACTTGTGGATATAGGTGACATCATTGCTGTGGAAGGCATCGTCTTCAAAACCAGAACCCATGAACTGACTGTCCTTTTAGATTCATTTGATTTTCTGGCAAAATGTCTCAATCCCTTACCAGAAAAATGGCATGGTCTGCGTGATACTGAACTTCGCTACAGGAAAAGGCATCTTGATTTGATTGTTAATCCTGAGGAAGTGGAGGTCTTTCGATTGAGAAGCCAGATGATCACTAAAATAAGAGAATTTTTCAATAACAAGGGGTATGTGGAAGTTGAGACTCCAATGATGCAGCCAATCCCAGGAGGTGCGCTGGCTAAACCGTTTAAGACATTTCATAATGCTTTAGGAATCGAACTATTTTTAAGAATCGCTCCCGAGCTGTATTTAAAGAGATTGGTGGTCGGGGGAATGGAAAAGGTCTATGAAATCAACAGGAACTTCAGAAACGAGGGGATCTCATCAGAACACAACCCTGAGTTCACTATGCTGGAGTTTTATGAGGCCTACTGTGACTATAATGACATGATGGAAATCACCGAAGAATTGATTCATGTGCTGAGCGTGGAGCTCAAAGGAAAGGAAGAAGTCACTTATGGAGAGCACAAGATTTCATTTAAAAGACCATGGAAGAGGATAAAATTCATGGATGCCCTCTCAAAGTACAGCGGTCTGGCTCCCAGTCGTTTTGATGATAAAAAAGGGATCATTCAATTTGCATCTGATCTAAGCGGCGGGAATGATATCCTTTCTTACGGGAAAGCACTGGATATTGTTTTTGATAAATATGTAAAGCCTAATTTGACTCAACCCACTTTTGTGACCAACCTGCCAAAGGAGATTTCTCCTCTTGCCAAAGCTTCTGAAAAAAATCCGGATGAAGCCGAAAGATTCGAACTGGTCATCGCAGGTATGGAAGTGGCGAATGCTTTTAGTGAATTAACCGATCCCGAGGAGCAGAAAAAAAGATTTTTACAGCAAGCAAAGGAAAGAAAAAAAGGAGATGAGGAGTCTCATGTGGTGGACTATGACTATATCCAGGCACTGGAATACGGTCTCCCCCCCACAGGAGGGGATGGAATCGGGATTGACCGTCTGGTCATGATTTTTACTGACCGGCATTCCATAAGGGAAGTTATTCTGTTTCCACTTCTTCGCCCGAAAGGAAGAAAAAACAAGTCATGACCTCTGGATTCTACAGGATCTAATCCCATGAAGTTTGAATGGTTTGTAGCCAAAAGATATCTTACAGCCAAAAGGAAGCAGGCCTTTATTTCGGTCATTACCTTAATTTCAGTATTGGGGATTACTATCGGGGTGATGGCTTTAATCATTGCCATTGCACTTATAACCGGGTTCCAGAGAGATGTTCAGGATAAAATTTTAGGCTCCACTTCCCACCTCATGGCTTCTGATTTATCTGGTAAGGGCATTTCAGATTACGAGACATTTATAGAAAATGTCAAAAAAATTGACGAAGTCACTGAAGTGAGTCCGGTTGCTTACAAGACTGTTCTGATAAGGGGCCCTTATAAAAACTCAGGGGTCATTTTAAGAGGATTTGATTTTAAAAGAAAAGAAAGCGAATCTTTTTGGAAAGAGAAATTAGAGCGGGGCACTGTTCCAGACGTTGATTCAGACAGGGGAGATATTTTGTTGGGCTGGGACCTGGCCTTTGAGATAGGAGCTGGAGTGGGAGATGTGGTAACCGTGCTTTCTTTATCCAATCGGCTGACACCAACAGGACTTTTTCCAAAAATCAAAAAACTGCGGGTCACAGGAATATTTCGAACTGGGTTGTATGAATATGATGCCTCCACAGTGCTGGTGAATTTAAAAACAGCCCAGGATATAATCGGGCTTCATGAGAATGTCAACCTGATTCAGATAAAGATTAAAAACATATTTAAGGCACCAGACCTGAAGGAAGAAATAAGAGATATCCTTCCTCCAGAAACATATGTCACTACCTGGATGGAGATGAACGAATCTTTGTTTTCAGCCCTTAAACTTGAGAAAAAGCTTATGTTTTTTACCATAGCCTTAATCATTTTGGTGGCTGCTTTAAACATCATTGCCACCCTTATTCTTATGGTTATGGAAAAAACCAAGGACATTGGAATCTTAATGGCCATGGGAGCTACATCCAAAAGCATAAGAAAGATTTTTTTCCTTCAGGGCGCTACTATAGGGATTCTGGGGACATTTATAGGTACGGTTCTGGGATTGGCATGGTGTTGGTTCGCCAATACATTTGAATTGATTAAAGTTCCTGTGGATATATATCAAATTCCCTTTGTCCCTTTTAAAATCGGTATTTTGGATTTGTTGATCATTGTGTTTTCTGCGATTTTGATTAGCTTTGTTTCAACCCTGTTTCCTTCACAGAGAGCTTCTAAAATCGATCCTGCTGGAGCTTTAAAGTATGAGTAATGTGCTTGAGATTGTGAATCTAAAGAAGGAGTATTCGCTTCCTAATGGGAAACTTTGTGTGTTTAAAAATGTTAATTTTTCACTGAAGAGGAACGAACTGGTATCCATAATGGGAGTTTCTGGAGTAGGAAAGACCACCTTTCTCAATTTATGTGGGGCTTTGGACAAACCCACCCAAGGAAAGATATTGATTGAAGGAGAAGATATAAACAAAAAAGACCCTGTGAAAAAGGCAGAAATAAGAAACAAAAAAATTGGTTTTATTTTCCAATTCTATCATCTCCTTCCTGAATTTAATGCCCAGGAAAATGTAAGTTTTCCTCTATTAATAAGCGGTTGTGATCATAAAGAAGCTGGCCAGAAAGCCCTGAAAAGGCTCAGGGAAGTGTATTTAGAAGATAAGGCTTTGGTCCGGGTCTCTCAGCTTTCTGGTGGAGAACAGCAGAGAGTGGCCATTGCCCGGGCTTTAATCAATGAACCGGGCATCCTTCTGGCTGATGAACCCACTGGAAACATGGATTGGAAAACAGGCGAAAAGATATTGAAGCTTATTCGGGAACTCCACAATAAGAAAGGTCTGTCTTCTATCATTGTAACGCACAATGAAAAAATTGCCCGGTTTTGCGATAAGGTTTATTTGATGGAAGGCAAAGACTTGAAACTTTTCCCTTCCCCTTCAAGTTTAAATTACTGAAAAAAAAGATTCTTCTGCAGAAAGAAAAGAGGCGGTCATCTTTATTTTTAGAGGCAAATATGATATAAGGATAGAGAGATGAAAAAAATAATTTTGATACTTTTAATTTCACTTTTTCCTCTGGGGCTCTTGGGCCAGGAAGTGATTGAAAAGATAGAAGTCATTGGGAATGAACGGGTCACAGAGGATATGGTCCTCTATTATCTTACCTTTGAGGAAGGAGATTATTATAATAGGGCTGCTGTCCGGGATGGCTTTAAGGTTTTATGGGCTACAGGGTATTTTGCAGATATAAAAATTAATGCGGACGATGGGGAAAAAGGAAAGATAATCAAGGTCTTTGTCCAGGAAAATCCTGTTATCAAGAAAATCACTTATAAAACAGGGAAAAAGATCAAAGAAAAGGATATTATAGATAAGTTAAAAGAAGAGAACGTAAATATTCTTCCTCATTCCTATTACAGGCCTTACCAGACAAAGAGGATAGAAAAGACTATTGAAGAAATGATGGAAGAGAAGGGCCTTGCTTCTGGAAAAATAAAGACAGAAGTCAAAACAAAAGGGTCCAATGAAGTTGAAATCATCTTTGATATTGATGAGGGACATAAAATAAAAATCGGGGATGTTGTTTTTGATGGAAAGCCTAAACTCAGAGAAAGCACTCTTATGAATGCTTTGAAAGAAAACAGAGAACATAGCTTCATGTCTTGGGCCAGCGGAAAGGATACTTTCAAACCAGATCAGCTGGAAGCTGATGTACAGAACTTGGTGGAAAAATACAAAGAGCATGGTTTTATGGAAGTCCAGATTGGAGAACCGAGAGTTGAAGAGATAGAGAAAAGATCAATTTTCTTTAATAAACAGAATATGAAAAAGATCATTATACCTGTGGATGCGGGATATTTATACTTTGTGGGAGATGTCAATATTGAAGGAAATGAATTTTTCAATGAAAGGAACTTGCGAACCCTGATTCCATTAAAGGAAGGAAAGGTTTACAGCATAGAAGAAAGAGAAAAAGGGGTGGAAGAGATAAGCAAGCTCTATCAAAATTTTGGTTATTTATATGTCAGGATCATTCCCGTTGAAAGGCTTGACCCTAAAAACAAGAAAGTCAATGTGACCTATAACATTATAGAAGGTCCGGTAGCCTACGTTCATAGGATCGAGTTTAATGGAAATGTTTATACCAATGATAAAGTAATGCGGCGTGAGATGATGATTGTCGAAGGAAGCCGGTTCGGTTATGATTTGTTTAAGAACAGCCTTCTCAGGATAAATCAGCTGGGTCTTGTTGAAATCAAAGAGGACCCCGCTATTCAGCCTGACCCCCAAGATCCATCTCAAGTTGATATCACCATTAATGTGACAGAATTACAGAGAAACAACATTCAGTTTACAGCTGGATACAGCGGATACCAGGGAGCGTTTGTGTCTTTGAGTTATTCCACAGTGAACTTTTTAGGTGCTGGAGAGAAATTAGAATTGGTCGCCATGTACGGAAAGCGGATAAAGAATTATTCATTTGGTTTTACTGAACCGTATATATTTGACCTTCCTGTAAATACCGGCTTTAACATTCACAATCAGGAAATGATTTATCCAGGATTGTTTAACAGAAAAGGGAGAGGAATAAACTTTCATGTAGGAGGACGAATAAAGGGATACTGGAGAGCCCGGCTTTCTTATGGATTTGAATATTTGGATATAAGTGAATATACAGGTGAGGAGGACTATTTCCCCTATTATGATCCCTATACAGCTTCTATGTATGGAGGTAGTTATGGGTATAATCCATACTACTATGGAGGGGGATTCGGCTACGGCAAATACAATATAAGCAGCCTTTCTCCCATGATATACCGAAACACTGTGGACAGTCCTTTAACTCCCTCTAGAGGAACCCTTTATCTGGTAGATTGTAAATTTGCAGGGGGAATTTTAGGCGGTGATATTTCTATGATAAAACCCCGCTTCGAGTGGACTTTATATAAGCCTGTGATTAAAAATACATCTCTTGGTTTTCATGTTGAATACAAATTCATCAAACCCACTGGAGATTCAGCGGTTCCATTTTGGGAGAGATTTTATTTGGGGGGCGAAAGGTCAATCCGGGGGTATGATATCTACACCATAGGGCCTCGGAATGAAGAGGGAGTGAATATGGGCGGAGAAAAAGCTCTGATATTCAATGCCGAATACATCATTCCTCTTGGAGGACCCGTGTATGCCATATTTTTCTATGATATGGGAAATGCTTATGGCTCTTCCCAAAAAATTGATATAGGTGATATGTATTCTTCAGCAGGGCTGGAGGCAAGAATATTTGTTCCTGCTTTAAGAGTTCCCTTCAGGCTTATATTCTCCTACAACAATCGAATAGCCCGGGCTGGAGATTCAAATTTTAAATTTCGTTTTGCCATAGGAACGACATTTTAAGAAATATACTTTTCTAATTTAAAAGAGGAGGTTTAACATGTTAGTAAGGAGTACAAGCAAGATTCTTTTTCTTACACTTGTTCTGGCGGTTTTATTTTCTGCAGGCCAAGCTCAGGAAGCTACAGAGGTGGGAGTGGTTGATTCTCAACAAATACTGGAAAATTCCATTGAAGGAAAGAAAGTACTGGCCCAGCTTAGAGAGAAGGAAAAAGCCAACCAGGAACTCCTGGCAAAAAAAGATGAGGAAATTCGCGACCTGCAGAAAAAGATAAACACTCAGAGTTTGACTCTGACTCAGGAAGCAAGTATTAACCTCAATTCAGACCTGGAGAGGCTGAAAACAGAAAGACAAAGAATGTCCGAGGACAGCCAAAGAGATATGAATGAGACGGCTGCAAGACTTTTCCAGAAGATCCAGAACGAGGTGATGCCCATTATTGAACAGATCGGCAAGGAGAAAGGATTGAGTATTATTTTTGACTTACAGAGAAGCGGAGCAATATATGTCAGTCCGACCGTTGATGTCACTCAAGCTGTGATCCAGAGATACGATGCGCAAAAAGCCCAGAAGTAAGAATAATTTTATCCATATAAAAGAAATCCAGCAAATCCTTCCCCATCGGTATCCTTTTCTACTTGTGGACAGAGTAACAGAACTTAAAAAAGGAAAGTCTGTGTCAGCCATTAAAAATGTGACTTATAATGAGCCTTTTTTCAACGGCCACTTCCCAGAAAACAAGATTATGCCGGGAGTGCTTATCATCGAAGCCATAGCTCAAAGCGGAGGAATTCTTGTTTATCATACTGTTCCTGAGCCGGGATCGAAGCTTATGATGCTGAGTAAAGTCAGCAATGCAAAGTTCAGAAAGCCGGTTGTTCCTGGGGATCAGATCGAGCTCTATGTTGAGCTGGTTAAGATGAGGAAAAGGTTTTGCGAGGTTCGGGGAAAAGCTTTAGTGGACGGAGAAATTGCCGTGGAAGCTGACATCATCGCGTCATTCCTCACTCGAGAGGAGATGAATGAACAGAAGTGAAACATTTATTCATCCCCAAGCAGAGGTCCATAAAAAGGCTCAGCTGGATAAAGGTGTTTATATAGGCCCTTTTTCCGTTATAGAAAAGCAGGTATCTATAGGCAAAGGGACTCGAATACAGGCTCATGTTTGTATAGCCGGTTCCACTCAAATCGGAGAGGGCAATTTTTTTTCTCCCTATGTTTCCATCGGGACAGAGCCCCAGGATTTCACCTACAGCCAGGAGCCAACCCGGGTAATCATCGGAAGTAAAAATGTATTCAGGGAATTTATAACTGTCAACAGAGGAACCTTAAAAGGAAGGCAAGAAACCCGGATCGGGGATGACAATTACTTTATGGCCTATTCTCACATTGCCCATGACTGTGTGGTGGGATGCCATGTCGTTTTTATTAATGGGGCGACTTTAGGAGGTCACTGTTTTGTTGACGATTATGTGCAGGTAGGAGCCCTGAGCGGTTTGCATCCGTTCTGCAGGTTGGGAAAATACAGTTTTATCGGGGGGCAATCGGTCATAACCCAGGATGTCCTTCCCTTTTCTCGGGTGGCGGGCAGCCGCCCCACTCATTTTTACGGCATCAATGCCATTGGTCTGCGAAGGTGCGGATTTTCAAGAGAGAGAATACAGACCATAAAAAAAATGTACAAATTGATCTATCATTCGGACTTAAACACCAATCAGGCCGTAGAGAAGATAAAAAATGAGATTGAACCTTCGGAAGACAGAAATGAAATCTTGGAATTTATAAAGACATCCAAAAGGGGAATTTTAAAAAAACAGCAGTGAAAAAAGAAATAAGGTTAGGCATTATTGCCGGTTCAGGAGAAATACCTGAATACATATGCAGAAAAGCAAAAAAAGAAGGCGCTGCTTGTTTTGTTGCAGGGGTGGGGAACAAGTTCAGTCAACAGATTAAAAAGCAGGCAGACTTGTTCGAAAGTTTTGAGGTGAAAGATTTTTTGAACCTGTTATCCTGGTTTAAAGACCACAGAGTCAGTAAGGTGGTACTGGCAGGGAAAGTCAAACACAGAATTATTTATTCCAGAGCAGATTTTCCTTTGCCGTTATCCTTCCTTTTAGAGGGCACCAAAAACAGGAATCCGGATGAAATTCTAAGAGCTGTATTTGATTATATTGAAAACCTGGGGATTGAAGTCATGGATCCTTCTGGGTTTCTTTCAGATCTTTTCTGTGAACCAGGAGTTTTAACCAGGAACCCCGTCTCTGCGGAAATCAATGATGAAATCAAATATGGATGGTCTATTGCAAGAAAGATGGCGGATCTGGAAGTAGGTCAGACAGTGGTGATAAAAAATAAAGCGGTGGTTGCTGTTGAAGGAATGGAAGGAACCGATCAAACCATTATCAGGGCAGGGTCCATTGCAGGAAAGGGGTGTGTGGTTCTTAAAGCTGCCAGGACACATCAGGATGCAAGAATTGACCAGCCAGCTGTGGGATTGAGAACGATCAAAAGCCTTAAAAGAGCAAGATGTTCAGCGCTTTGTATAGAAGCAGGAAAGGTTCTTTTTCTAAACAAACAAAAGGCTTTGAATCTGGTTGAGGAAAACAATATTTCCATTATCGCTAAAAACTAAGAGTGGTGGCTGAAATCATTTGAATATTTTTTTCAGAGGAATTAAACTATAAGGTCAAAGGTCCAAAAACAGGAAATCAGAGAAAGAAAGAGTAGATACCAATGGCAAAGAAAAGAGTTGGAATCATCGGAGTCGGATATCTTGGGACCCAGCATGCCCGGATCCTCTCCTATCTTGAAGAAGCTGATTTGAAAGCGGTTGCCGATATAGATAAAAATAAAGCTATGGTCATAGGCAACCGTCACCGGGTTCCCTATTATGAGAATTTTGAGGATATGCTTGGTGAAATTGATGTAGGTATCGTGGCAACCACTACCAATGAGCATTTTCCAATCGCTAAAAAGCTGCTTATGGAAGGCAAGTCTGTATTGGTTGAAAAACCCATTACAGATACAGTTGAGCAGGGAGAAGAGCTGGTTGATCTGGCAAAAAAGAAAGGGCTCATTCTGCAGGTCGGCCATTTAGAAAGATTCAATCCTGCTGTTGAAAAACTGAAATATCTCATAACTGAACCAAAGTTTATTGAGGTTCAAAGGTTAGGCTCTTTCTCAGCCCGTTCATTGGACACCAATGTGGTATTGGATTTGATGATCCATGACCTGGATATCATCCTTGACTTGATAGACGATGAAGTTGAGGTTATAAGGTCTTCCGGTATTCACGTGCTTTCAGAAAAATTTGATATAGCCAATGCCAGGCTTGAGTTTAAATCAGGATGTGTGGCTACCTTGACAGCCAGCCGTGTTCATCAGGGAAAGGTCAGAAATTTAAGAATATTTGAACCTACTTCCTATTATTCCATAGACTATATAGACCAGGAGATCAAGGTTTTTCCATTGAACGGACGACAAACTGATATAAAGTCCTTAGAAATAAAAAAAGAAGAACCCCTGAAAAAGGAGCTGATCAATTTCTTTAAATGCCTTGATGACGGCAAACAGAGGAAGGTGAGCGGGGCCGAAGGTGTCCGGGCTCTTAAACTTGCTCACCGGGTGCTGGCAGAAATAGAGGAATAGAACTCAATCCATCTTAAACAAAGAGTCTTTCAAGCCGGTGTTGTAATTCACTTCAGAGATGGTGGAGACCATAAATTCTTCTCCGTCTCTGTAGGAAATGATGGAATGAGCCACTACGGTACCCTCTACTTCTTTGTAGTCGGACTGGAAGGTCTCAACCAGAACTTCTATCCCAGTTTGAGGGTCTAGGGTTGTTGCCTTACTCTTGGTGGTTAAATAAGTGTTTCCATTTACATACAGAACAGCTTCAAATCCGTCATTGAAGTGCTGGATGAGAACATGATGTTCTTTTCCATCTATGGTCTCTGTCCCTTCATAGGTATAATGGATACCGTATTTTTTTGGGTTGAGGAGAGAGTCATTCCCAAAGGCCTCTCTTTTTAATTCAGCAGCCACTTGTTCGGGAACTTCTTCATTTTCTCCTGTCTGAGAATTGAACATCCAGGCAGTTTTTCCATCATAAGCTTGAGTGATAAGCATTCCCATCATCTCTATATCCATACGCATTTTATCCGGTTCTTTGTGATAGAGAGTGAGAGTTCCTTCCATCCCAAATTGTGTCAGTTCTATAGTCCCGGTTACAGTGGTATCCTTGATTTTCTGAATTCTTTCTCTGCCGCCCTGAGCATCTATCATTTTAGACAGGATTTCAGCAGCCTTGTGGTCTGTTTTGTGCTCCTGGGCTGGGTTGCAGTATGAGGGCAGTGAAGCCACGCTGAGAATCACAAGGAACAGAGCTGCTATGGATAGGGATTTTTTCATATTTTCCTCCTTTTTTTATTCTAGATTGAAATTTTTACGTAGTAAAGCAAATTGTTTCTCTGGTTTGGTAATACGTAGAATATGGGAATTGGTTTTAAGAGGGAAAAATCAGGGATAGGTTTTCTTAATGGGCAATTCCGTACCGCTGCAGTTTTTTATCGAGTCCGGGGAGGGATATTTTGAGTATTTTTGCAGTGGTTGCTTTGTTGTTTCCTGTTACCTTAAGGAGGTAGACAATGTATTCTTTTTTCAATTTATCCAGAGTGGGCAGCGGTTCTGAATTTGCTTTTATATTTTTAATGACCACGGAATGATAAAAGAAACTTTTCATATTTTCTGAACCGGAAAAAGGATCCTTTTGTTTTTTCATTGCTTTGTACTATTTGTTTCTGGCCTCATATATGTGAGCCATATTGTTGGATACTACATAGGATAACGCCAGATTACTGGCTATGCTCATAATCCATCCTAAAGTTTTATTTCTTTTAAAGAGTTTTTTCATCATAAAATAATTGCCAACTGTCAGTCCGATTTTCACAGCTGCAAAAGTCATATCGTCTTTGACAAAAGGCTTCATGAATGGATTCCCTTCCTGCAGGCCATCATATTTCAATGCTTCTCTGGTGGAAAAATAATCAGCGGCATTGAGAGCCAGGTTAGCAATTAAACTGGCTTCAAATAAGGATTTTTCAAACCGATGAGATTTCTTGTATTCTTGGATGTGTCTGTATGTATTTGGGTATTTAGTGACTTCGGCTTTAGGAAGGACTGGGTTGAGAAAAAAATCAAATGACTGTTTGTTTTTTGAGAAATCATAAATCAGGAAGCTTTCAAAAGAAGGTTTTCCCAGTGGAGTTAGTTCTTGTGAGGTGATTACAGTGAAAGAGGATGTTAGGTTTGTGGTCATCACTTCTCCATCATTATCTTTTTCAGCTTTTAAGGGCATAAAAGAAATAATAGCTGCCATGACTAGCACTGAAAGGAATCTGTCTGACTTTTTAAGATTTTTGGCTTTAAACATGGCATCCTCTTTTTTCTGAATTTACTTATATAGGTTGCAAGATGGATGCCATGAGCCCAAAGAGTTGTAAGCTGCTTATAATAAAAGAGATATAGAAATTCATTCGGAATATAAGTATCAGATTAAGTGTTCATATAATGAACACTTAATTGGCAGGTGGCAGGTAACTTGTTCAAAATAAATGAGTTGTAATGATCAACAGAATATTGTTCAATAACTGAACATTTCAGGTGGATTATAGGTTGAAATAATAATCCGGGTTAGTTTATTTGGTCTATCTTGTTTATTTAGTGTGAAAGGGGCAAGGAAAGCGATAAAGGCAAGACATTGAAGAAAAAGATTATATAAAAAAGTGCAGCTTCATAAAATTGAGGTGTGGGTGAAGCGACATTGAAGATCTAGCCTTCTGATGAATAAGTGAGGTAAATCAGTTCAATGGTGGATGTGGTATTTTTCTAATTTACTGTACAGGGTAGTACGGGATATATTTAAAATGTCCGCAGTTTTTTTTATATTGTGATCTGTTTGGTTCAATAGATAGATTATATAGTCTTTTTCTAAATCTTCCAGAGAACAGAGGTTTTCTCTCTGGATAAGGGATGCGCTTTGCTTTAAGGTAGAGCTTTTCTGCAGATATTTTGGGAGGTCATTTATATCTATAAACTCTTTTTTAGTCACTAAAGCAGCTCTTTCAAGAACATTCTCCAGCTCTCTGACATTTCCAGGCCAGTGATATTTTGTAAACAGCTTTTGGACTTTCATGGAGATTCCTTTTAGATTCTTGTCTACTTTCTCGCTCAGGTTTTCCAGAAGATGCCGGACTAAAAGCGGGATGTCTTCTTTTCTTTCCCTTAAAGGGGAAAGATGGACTTCTACCTTGTTGAGTCTGTGGAAAAGGTCTTCCCGAAAAGTCCTGTTCGTTATGCATTCAGATAGATTCCTGTTAGTTGATGCAATCACTTTAACATCCACTTCTTTGGTCTCATTGGACCCCAGCGGCCTGAATTGATGGCTCTCCAGGACTCTCAGTAGTTTTGCTTGTACGGACAAGGGTATTTCTCCGATTTCATCTAAAAAAATAATGCTTTCATGGGCGGCCTCAAAAAGCCCCTGCTTATTGGTGTTGGCTCCGGTAAACGCTCCTTTTTTATAGCCGAAGAGTTCTGACTCAAAAAGGTTTTCAGGGATGGAAACACAGTCGCATATGACAAGCTTTTTATGGCTTCGGGTGCTCAGGTCATGGATAGCGTGAGCCACCAGTTCTTTTCCTGTACCGGTCTCCCCGGTTATCAGAATGCTGGAGAAAAATTTAGAAATTTTTTCAATAAGAGAAAAAATTTCTAACATATAAGGACTTTTTCCAATGATTCCTTTAAAAGAATATTTTTCTTCCAGTCTTTTCTCAAGAATAAAAGTTTCTTTTCTTAAATTTCTCTTTTTATTTAAAGCGCACAGGGCCTTATCAAGGATATTTTGATTCACTGGTTTTTCAATATAATCGGTAGCTCCTTTTTTTATGACATCCATAACATTTTCAGAAGATTTTGCTTTTCCAATGAGTATGATATCGATCAATGAATCAAATTTAATAAGTTCTTTCAGCAGTGAAAGAGCTTTGTTTTTGTACCGGTCTATATCTGCCATCACCACGTCAATATTATAATCTTTTATTTGTTTGAGAATGGATTCTATATTATCAGAAAAGTAGACTTCGCATTTATCAATATGAGGGGAATTTTTAACTTTGTCGTATAATGATAGGCCCTCGTCAATCAAAAGAAGGTTCATTTTTAATCCCGCCTATGGATTAACCAAATCTGGATTTTATATTAACAGTTTCTCAATGGTTTTACAATACAATCTGTTTTCCTTGATTTTTCATTCATGGGATTTTCCAGGCCGGCTTCGTATAAACTGGATATGGATTTTATCTCTTATTTCTTCTTCTATTCTTGATATGGCATAAAAACTCTCTGAAAGATAGAGAGCATGAGCTTTGAGATAAGCAAGTCCCTGTTCAACCAGGAAGTCCAGCCATTTTCCTTGAGCGGTTTCGTCCATAAGTTCAGGAGTTTCTTCAACAAAAGTTATTTTTCTCCTCTCCGTCAGCTTGCTTTCCCGAGAAGATTGTCTTTTTGAATAAATATTGACTCCGTCTTGGATCTCCAGGTTGTTCATATGAGGATGCCATCGAGCGGCCCAGCGGTGGTATCGGTCATAAAGGGATTCATTGGAGAGGCGGATGTTTTCCAGAGAATTCATGCCCTCTATGATATATTTTTTCAGCTCTTCTCCGGCTTTTTCCCATTTTTCATAAATGGGGAGAGAAAGAGACCTGTAATACACAAACCAGCCCCGGGGAATCCAATAATCTCTGAACAAAAAAGGAGCGTAATCTGAAAAGGGCTGGACCCACTCATGAGAGGGATAACCGTGAAGATTGAGGTGTATATCCGGGAGCCAACGGCTGTATAGATTTTTTCTGACTTTGGCTTCGGGAAGGATGGGATTGTCAGCACTGACTTGATGTCCGATGTCAATTCCCAGAGTAGAGTATCTTCCAGCGTGAAGGCTGTGAAAAGGGGTCAATTTTTGCAGTTTGTAAGCCAGTTCTGCGCCGTCTGGATTTTCCATGGGATGAAAAACGAAATTTACTTTTTTTAAAAATGACTTATATTTCTTGTTTTTTGCAACAAGTTCTGCAAATTTGAGAATGTAATTGGTGGAGCAGACTTCGTTGGCATGCTGACGGCCGTTGCAGTAGAGTGTGGGTTTGAAGGTAATCAGTCTCGGAAGGGAGGTGTACCGGTCCATAGGAGAGTAGATTTCAATGACAGGGATCTTTCTCCCCTCATAGGACTCCCCTCCAATATAACTGTTTATGCAGTCAAATTCAGAAAGCCTGTCCACAATATCGAGGCACATCTGCGGGGAGATGATTTCTTTTGTGGGAACGATGGACTCAGCCCTAAACTCGTTCCCGCTTCTAGAGAAGACTTCTGGATCTTCCCATGAAACGGGAATGGTTTCTTGTTTAAAGATGTCTCCATGTTTGATTTTAAGGGTCAAACTGTTGAGATTGGGAAAGTTAAATGAAGTAAGAATGATTCCCTGTTCACAGAGGTGTCTGTAAGTCTGGAGGATTTCTATAAGTTTTAGATATTGTTCCTCTTTTTCAATCTCTGTTTCAATAAAGATGTTTTCAATCCTGTTTTTCTCTAAGTTATAGAGAAGAACAGAAGTTTTCATTTTTTTTGCTTCAAGGGGCTTGAATTCGAATTTTTCATGGAATTCATTCCCCAAGTCATCACTCCAGTTTATGGCCATAGAGGAAGATTTTGCTAGTTTGTCTTCAAACAGGATGTTTACTCTGTTTTTTCCTCCTTCTGCTGAAGGATGGATTATGGGGAGGACATTTCCCGGGGCTGAATAACGTGAGGAGTCTTCAGGAAGGTCCTTTTCATCGGTTTGAATGTCTGTGATCCCTCTCAGGAAATCAAGAGTATCAAAATAGATTTCATCATGAATTGCCTCCAGACTGCTTATGATTTCTTGGTCCAGGTCCAGTTTAAAATCAGGTTCGCTCATCCACAGCTCAATCAACAGCTGTTTGAAGTAGGGCTGTTTGTCGAACGTTGGTTTGTTATGGGTTTTGTTAAGAATGTATTCATAGACAGGGGGAAGCACTTCTTCCTGATAAAAGTCCCAGAATTTTTCCAGGTCACTGGCGATGGGAACGTCTTTAATGACCTTTTCTTTTTCTTTTATCTGAAGCCACCCGGTAGTTCGAATCACATTTCCCCATTCTGGAAGGACTTTCAAGTAGCAGCTTTCTTTAGTACGGGGAGAAAATTGGCCTTTAAAAACCTCAAGGTCATTTTCATCATAGGCTGTGATTTCATAGGTAGGTTTTTGTTCTTCTTTCATTTCAAAAATAATTTTTTCAAGGGGAATTCCTGTTTCTTGAGAAATGATTTCGTCTATAGGATACAGTTCTTGAAGCCACCGGGAGGGGTCAGGATAAAATCTTTTTGAGTTGGTAAAGTCCTGGTTAGTTCGAGAGAATCTGATCAATATCTGGTTCGGATTTTTTGATTTAAGAGAAGGAATGACCTTCTCTTTTAACCAGAAAAACCCTTGTTTATAAGAAGACATAACATCAACATGAAAGTCATTGATGTTATTTTTCTTTAATATTTCCTGAATGGTTGTTTTTATTTTCTCCCTGCTTTTGGGGGACTCACTGACTCCTAGGTTTATTTGAAGAGGGCCTCCTTTTAACTGACCACTGGCCAGAGTTTCATCAAGGATTCTGTAAACTTCCTCCACCTCCCAATCAAAGGTTTTTTCCATCTTGAAAATGACGTTACTGTCATCAAAAGAAAAGGATTTTGTGTTTACCTCTTTGGCATCTAATTCATTTTTTAACATCCGGTGAATGAATTTTTCAAAAAGCTTATTTTTTTCTGGCAGATAGAAATCAACTGAAAATGATGTTATTTTTTTATGTTTGATTTTTTGGACAGTGTTTTTCAATTCATTGAAAAAATAGGATTCTGCACTGCCCTTTTTCCCGTGAAAGAAATCTTCGAGGCAGAGGGAGATGTCCTTGAATTCAGGATTTCCTTGTTTGTATTCATCAAAGTAAGGAAAAGTAAGAGAGAGATATTCTAACAACCCGGCCAGGCTTTTTTTGTCTGAGCCAAAGACAGCTACAGCCGGCGATTGGTTAAAAGCCTGGGGAATGATGTGAACAGCAGCTGTCCCCGGTTTTAGCTCTGAAGCACTCAGTTTTCCTGTTTTGACCAGATCCTGGTACAGAATGTTTTCCTTGCCTATGATAATGGGATTCGGGAGTTCCTTAGGTTCTTCAATTTCTGAATCCATGTAAGTCAGAGGAAAAGAGGCTCCAGATGTATGGAGAGTCAACCTTGAGGCGAGAGCGGCGATTTCTCTTGGGCCGTAATTTTCCGGGATGACTATGGATGTATTTGTGTTATCAGGAATCCTATCCTGATTTTCATCAGAGTACAGCCCGTTTGGAGAAAGCATATTGAGCAGGTCAAAGTCATTTTCCTTCACCTTAATCTGAACCGGTGATTTGTAGAAGGGGGTCAATATTCTTTTTGGAAAACCCACCCGCGGAAGAATTAATTTGGAAGCATCGTCCTTTGACTTGAGATTAAAGATAATTTCAGAACAACCTGGATAAGAAAGAATTTCTGTTTCCAGCCCTCTTAAATGGTTTCCAGCCAATTTTTTTAGCACCTCATTGGTTTTTCTGGCTTCATCCCTATCCTTTAACACCAGGTCAACGGTAAGGGTTTTTATCTGGCCTTGGTTGTATTCCAATCTGTTAATGGTTTCATAGGATGACTCTTTATCTGGAAATTCATAAAGTGCAGAGGTGATCTTGATTTGGGGGGTTTTTATGAGTTGGGATTCTAGATAATGTCGGATGTCTTCTTCTACCTTTTGATAGGTCGCTCCTTGTTCTCTTCCCCAAATATCCCAGAGATAAGGCCATCTCAAGAAGAAAGACCGGCTGGTTTTGAGCAGGGATTCCGGGGAGCCGGCGGTCACCACCACAACTTTTTTGTTTTCTGATTGAGAGATAAAGACCAGCCCTTGATGAGACGGGATTTCTTTTGGTATTCCATCCAGGCTAGGAAATGTTTTTTTAATCCATAAAAGGTCGTGGCTTATGATGATGGGACAGGTGCGGTCTTTGTTATTAAAAACAGGAGAGGTATTTCTGGAGAGAAGGTCCATATTGACTACCAGGCTTTCCAGGTTAGCTCTGGCAGCTATATCCGAAGCGGAGAGAACCTCATACGAGGAGCTGTTCTCAGGAATGATTAGGGACAATCTGATATGATCCGGAAGACTGTCTCCATCTCTATCCTCCAGTCCTTTTCCTAAAGCAAATACTTCAGAAAGGCTGCTGACCTCACTACCCAGGCTGTAGGAAAAAAACAGTGTGAAACATATAATCAGTGAAATTTCTTTTCTCATTGTCCTCCTCCTTAAGGTAAGTTTAATGCTTCTCTAAAAAAGTTTAAAGATAAAAATATGCCGCTTTTCCCCTTGACAGAAAGATTCTTTTCCGCTAGGGTGTATAAACATTGATGAAACGAACATGGCACAATATGTAGTACGGTGAAAATAAAATGTTGAATATATTGTAATTTTTTGTTGACATAACTGAAAGAAAACAACTATAATAATATAAAAGCAATAAAAAAGTCAGCAAAATGAAAAAAATTATTTCAAAAAATATAAAGTATTTTATCGTCATCTTTCTATCTTTTTTTCTTTTGAGCGGCCTGCCAATGGAGTATGGAAGTGACAAGAATTTTTTTCATGGATATTCTATCCAGACTCCAGTTGTCAGGGTCGGATTAGGTGATAATTTAAAAAGCATTGAAATTACGGCTTCAGCAGGCATGAATATCTATGAGGTAGGAACAAATTATACATCCATAGCGGAGAAAGTCAGTGAAGCTTATATCAAAGGAAAAAAAGATAAATTAAATGAAAAATATCTTGTTCAAGTCGCTTATTCTGATGAAAGAGAAGAAGCTGAGTTGATAGCCCAGGAGTTGAGAAACAAGGTCTTTCACAAAGTCTTTGTATCAAGAAGTCCTGGAATTGATGTCACTGGACAGTACCGGGTCAATGTGGGAGATTTTGCCACTCGAAGCGATGCTCTGGGTTTTATTGCCCGGTTAAACGAGATAGGAAAGTATGACCCCTGGATCATAAGAGAAGAGATAACAGATAGAGATTCAAAACCCACCTGGATTTTGGTGGGAGATAAAATAAAGAGTTTGGATGAAAATACCGTATTGTATTTCATCCCATCCAGCTATCAGAGTTATTTGTCTTATGAAGGCCGAGATTACAGAGGGATTTTTATATTAAAAAAAGGAAGCCGTGGAATTGTGCTGATCAATACTCTTTATATCGAAGATTATCTGAAATCCGTTGCTCCGAGTGAGCTTTCTCCTTATGAATTCAGAGAAGTGGAAGCTCAAAAAGCACAGGCTGTTGCAGCCAGAACCTATGCTCTTAAAAACATGAAGCTGAATCAAAGCCTTGACTTTGACCTGGACGACACTCCCAATTCTCAGTTTTATCAAGGAATGAATGCAGAGCATGCCTTGAGTACGGAAGCTGTAGAGCAGACAAAAGGTCAGGTAGCGGTTTACAAAGGCGAACTGATCGAAGCTCTCTACACCAGTACTTGCGGAGGAAAAACAGAGAATGTAGAAGATGTTTTTATGGGGCCAGCCCTTCCTTATTTGAGAAGCACTGAATGCACTTATGAGTCACAGAAAGAATGGAATTTCAAAACATCCCGGAAAGTCCTGCCCCATTATTCAAGTTCCAGAAACATCAGTTATGAGATTGCGGCTTTGACCAGCATGAAAATTCTCCCTGAAGGCAAGGGGCCATTTTTTTATAAGGAGAACGCATCTTATTCTGAAGTGCGGGAATGGGCCCAGCGGGCAGCAGAGGCAATGGGAACAAAGCAGGAAGCTGAACTTGCTGATAAAGATTCCTTAACCTGTCAGAATTTTGCTGAAATGATTATTTCTGTGTTCGACTGGCAGAAAAGAGTGGATAATCTTTTATTGGATTCTGAGAAGAGATTTCTGACCAGAGAAATGAGCGATTGGAACGGAGACAGCAAGCCTCACGCTGCTTATTTGATTCAGTCTGGAATTTTTTCCGGTGTGGAGGAGGTTCAGGACCCGGAAAGAGAAATGACAAGGGGAGAAGCAGCTTATAATTTATGGAAAGCTGTTTTGACTCAAGGCATTCCCTATAAAAAAGCAAAATTTATAAAACAAGAAGATGAAAAGTTGATTTTTGAAAGTGACAGAAACGAAATCAGCCATCCTCTTGCGGGTGATGCCTTTTTTGTTAAAAACTATGAGGGAGAAAGAACGTTTGTCTCCAATTTAAGGCTGGTAGGGGGGGAAAAGATAAGATTCATAGCTAATGAAGAGGGAATTGTTTTTCTTGAAGTCATCTATCCACCCCAGACCAACATAATGGACCGCCAGTCCAGTCATCACCGGTGGAAGGTCAGAAAATCTGTCGAAGAGATAAGCCGGAGGGTCAATAGATTTTATCCGGTAGGAGATATACTGGATATCATCCCCACTGCCTGGGGGGATTCCAAAAGAATCGCAAAAATCATGGTCAAAGGAATCAAGGGAGAGGCTGAAGTCAGGGGCTTGAGAATCCGAAGAGTTTTAGGTCTCAAGGAGACCTATTTTGTTATAGATAGAGAATATAATGAGACAGGACAGGTCAAATACTTTACCTTTAATGGAAAGGGATGGGGACACGGAGTCGGTCTATGTCAGATAGGAGCTTTTGGCATGGCCCGGGCTGGAGCTGATTATAAAGACATTTTAAAAAAATATTATCAGGGAATTGAATTAAAGAGCCTCTACTGATCCCCTGCGTTGTGATTCCTGGATTATTCTCGATTCGAGGTTGAATGAGCCGAACTGAAATTGAATACGAAAACATCGCCATTTTTTTTAAATATTTCAAGTTACTTATT
>CAYULB010000001.1:166203-206315 GCA_964445575.1 uncultured Eubacteriales bacterium | reverse complement strand
ATGACTTGAAAAACCTAGTTTAGAAAATAGGTGAACGGGTATCACGGTACTGTATTTTAGTGTATTTTATTAAGGAGAGAGATGAAAATATTAGGGATAAACGGAAGTCCCCGGATCAAAGGAAATACAGATATTCTTTTGGATAAATCTCTCGAGGCAGCGCAAGACATGGGGTGGAAAACTGAAAAAATCTTCCTGAACCAATTGGACATCACACTCCCTCAGGAAGAAGAGTACTATAAGGTCAACCAAGAAGGCTTGTCTCCCCTAGATGATGATATGAAGATTATCTATAAAAAAGTGAAAGAGTGTGAGGGAATTATCATTGCCTCCCCAATTTTTTTCGGCAGTCTCTCCGCACAAACCAAACTTATGATCGACCGGTTCCAGTGTGTATGGATTTCTAAAAACATCCTAAAAAAAGACCTCTTCACCCAAAGAAAAGAAGGAGCGTTCATCTGCACATCTGCTGCCAACAGAATAGATTTTTTTCAAAACGCCAAAGCTGTTGTCCGGAATTTATTCCAGGTTATAAAGGTTCGGTACACCGGCGAGCTTTTTTGTCCGGGACTGGAACAAAAGGGCGAAGTTAAAAAACACCCTGAATTTTTGGATAGGGCTTATGATTTAGG
Organism: uncultured Eubacteriales bacterium; assembly: GCA_964445575.1. Lineage (GTDB taxonomy): Bacteria > Acidobacteriota > Aminicenantia > Aminicenantales > Aminicenantaceae > WJMT01. The sequence continues at coordinate 205,683 of CAYULB010000001.1, read as the reverse complement.
GAAAACCATGGTTTCAGCAGCAAAGGATTCAGCGCTGACTTAACTTTGTTCCCTCAGCGATTCCAGATGAAAGATAAGCTGTCTGGCAGCACTTTTTACAAACTCTTCCAGTTCATCTATCTCAACTGTTTGATAAGAAATCCCCTGGTAAGGAGTTGGTTCCTCTTTTAAATAAGCTCCATTAGGTGAAACTTCAACAGAACAGCCATCTGGACACGGAGCATAGTGAAAAGTAAAACTTCCAGCTAATTCATTTTTCTCAATCAGAATGACTTTAAATGTAATTTTAGCTCCAGACACTTTAACCGATTCGCTGGGGGGTAAAATCCTTTCCTCTCCCTCATGGGTATATATTTTATTGGTTTTATAAGAAATCCCTGTATCTAATTTAACCAGCTCTAATATCATATCCGTGTTTGTTCTTCGGCTGATTTCTAAATAGTCCATCTTGCCATCTGTCCTGCTCAGGACTTCCTCAAAAAGAGCTCTATCGCTGACTTGAAATCCTGCATTTATAAATTCCTCCTCGATCCCAGCATAGAGAAAATCATTGCGTCCTGACTCAGTGGCCACCAACTGGGGATTCGGAACCCTCAACACGATTTTTGGAGATGGGTTCTTTTTCATAAATTCCTCTAACCTAGGCGTGCAAACAATTTCCGGTTCAGGAGGCACAAATTGGACATATCCTTGATAACAGCCTGTAAAAACAAACGCTAAAGTCATCATAAATGATACAATTCTTAGTTTCATTTTATCCCCTCAAATAAATTTCCTGTTCATTTGCCTTTTCATCACGAATCTTATAACTTTTTATTATTATATTATTTCCGGCCAGAAAATAAAGTCAACTCTTTAGATTCTTCTAACAACTATTTAGGTTAAATCATTCTCATCCCATGATAGAATGAATAATAAAACCAGGAAAAATGTTCAAGTCAATGTTCTTGATAAAAGCTTGCATATCGCTGAAATGAAAATAATAATAAAGACATCGCCATTTTTTTATGAATAGGAGTTCATAATGAAAGAACCAAGATGCGCCAAATGCCCTCAGAAATTCTGCTATCAGGGAATAACTGATCGAAATGAGCTTCCTGATTTTTGTCCCATGCTCCACTTCAGGTCATTGATAAAAAATACCCCAGAGAAATACAAAGAGAAAAACATCCAGAATTTCTTTCACATGGCTGCCGTCACAGAAAAGGAAGCTTATGATGAACACTCAGCCCGAAGCACGGGAAAAATAATTCCTGTGCGGCCGAGAATCAGAGAAATCTCTGAGTTTGCTGAAAAAATCGGCGCTGATAAATTAGGAATGGCCTTCTGCATTGGTTTGGCAGAAGAAGCTAAAAGAGCATCCAAAATTCTTGAGAGTCACGGCCTCCGGGTATGCTCTGTCGTATGCAGCTGCGGTGCATTGGATAAAACTGAGATGGGAGTTCCAGCAGAAGAAAAGATCAGAGCTTCGGAAGACTTTGAAGCCTCCTGCAATCCTATCCTCCAAGCTGAGATTTTAAACCGTCTCGATACAGACTTTAATATTATTGTGGGACTCTGTATCGGTCACGACATGCTGTTCACCAAACACTGCCGAGCCCCTGTGACCACCCTTATTGTCAAAGACCGGTTTACAGGTCACAATCCCGTGAGCACCCTTTATTCCAGATACCACAGAGACCTGGTCTGAATGAATCAAAAACCATTGAATTCAAAATCTCCTCCTATTAAAATAAGAAAAGAATTTGTTTGAAAATAAACAAGGAGGGTTTTTTATGAAAAATACAATCTTATTGTCAGTACTCATTTCATTCTTTCTCACATCATTCACCTTTTCCTCTTCACCCGCGCCTGGAGGGGATGTAAAAGTCACTATCATGAACGTCACCCCTTTTGCCTTCTGCAGTCTGACCCACAAAGGTCCTTACTCTGAAATAGATGCCGTGATAACCGAACTGATAAACCATATGCAGAACCAAAACATCACTCCTCAGGGACCCCCCATTTCCATATACCAGAACATGTCCCTAGACACCCAGGAATCTGAGTTGGAGTGGGAAGTGGGATTTCCCATTTCTCCACATTCTGAACCGCAAGCCCCGCTCATGAAAAGAGTATGGGATTATCCTTTGGTAGCTCAGGCCGTGCACGTAGGATCTTACGAAACCACAGGAGACACCATCTTAGAGATGCTGGATTGGATGGAAGCCCACAGATATGTTCAGGACGGCCCGATTCTTGGCCAATATTTGAATATGCCTTCTCCAGATACCCCCCCTCAAAAATTAAGGACTGAAATCTGGATCCCGTGCAGAGAAGACTGAGAACCAGAGCAAAATCAGATTTGATTTAAAGCCAAGTTTGATATATATATCTTAATCTTAATATAATTTTCCTAATTCAAAAAGGAGTCCCTAAATGGAAAAAACACTGGCTATCATCAAACCCGATGCTGTAAAAAAAAAGCACATCGGCAGTATCGTCCACCGAATCGAACAGGAAGGCTTTGAAATAAATGAGTTGAAAATGACTCTTCTCAGCAAAGAAGAAGCTGAAGGTTTTTATGTGGTGCACAAAGAAAAACCCTTTTTTAACAGCCTGACCAACTTTATGTCTTCTGGAAAAATCATTCTCATGGTTCTGGAGAGAGAAAACGCCATAAAAAAATGGCGCCAGGTCATGGGAGTGACAGACCCAGCCTTGGCTGAACCAGGTACACTCCGCCACAAATACGGATTCTCCATAGAACGAAATGCCACCCATGGTTCGGACTCACCCGAAACCGCTGAATGGGAAATTCAGTATTTTTTCAATAAAAAAAATGCATGATTCACTATCCCAAGAAAAGAGATTAAGACCATGACTGTCATATTTATCGGATATCTCTCTCTTACCCTCGGGCTTGGTCTTTGGCAGGCCTTAAAAACAAAGACTCAGTCTGACTTTGTCCTAGGAAGCTCCATGCTTCCGGGCTGGATGCTGGCTCTTTCTGAAAGAGCCACTGGAGAGTCAGCCTGGCTTCTTCTGGGGCTAACAGGATTTGTCTATGCCACAGGACTCTCAGGGATTTGGACGTGCGTGGGATGCCTTCTGGGGATCAGCACTGCCTGGATCGTGCTGGCCCGAAAATTTCGCCGGGAAGCAAAAAAATACAACGCCCTAACCATGCCCGAATATTTTTCTTCCAAATTCAAACAAAAAGCCAGCACCATCCGGATACTTTCTACAGTTATTATTGTATTCTTTTTTATATTCTATGTAGGCGCCCAATTTGCAGGTGCGGGAAAAACCATCTTTAAAACATTCGGCCTTGACCCTTCATGGGGCATGGTCATCGCAGCTGCTGTGATCCTAATATATGCCACGGCCGGCGGATTCATAAGTGTGGTGGCTGTAGATACTCTCCAAGCTCTCCTTATGATCACTACCCTTGTCATCACCCCTCTCATCATGCTGTTTCTGGTATTCCAAGAACCCACCAGCATTGGAGAGGCACTCAGTCAGGCCGGTGGGGGGAGGATATCCCTGACAGGGGGGTTGACCGGATTCGGAGCCGGCCTTCTTATTTTCAACAACATCGCCTGGTTTTTCGGCTATTTGGGCGGGCAGCCCCAGCTCAATGCCCGGTTTATGGGGATGAGAGATGACCGGAATGTCAAAATCGGCCGGAATATTGCTGTGGGATGGACAGCGCTTGCTTACACAGGGGTTGTGATCATTGGAATCAGTGCTGTGGTTTTGTTCGGCCCCAATGCTGTGGAAGACCCTGAAATGATACTTCCTCATGTGCTCACCAGCCTGTTCCCTGACTGGCTGGCCGCTGTTCTTCTGGCAGGGGCAGTGGCTGCCATGATATCCACTGCCCAGAGCATGCTTCTGGTTGCCTCCTCTTCAATCAGCCAGGACGTGTACAATGGAATCATTAAAAAAGGAAAAGCTGAGGACAGAAAGCTCCTTTTCCTCTCTAGGTCAGCCACCCTGGGAATTGGACTTCTGGGACTTGTTCTCGCTCTCACAACCTCTGAGCTCATTTACTACATCGTCAGTTATGCATGGGCAGGCATAGGCTGTTCCTTTGCTCCTGCTGTTCTTCTCTCTTTTTATTGGGACCGGTTCAGCTCAAAAGGTGTGGTCACCGCACTCAGCACCGGACTTATCACCACCATTATCTGGATTTTTACCGGTTTGGACAGTGCGGTCACTGCCCGGGCTGTTACCTTTATTGCTGCCATGGGACTGGCTGTTTTGGTGACCCTTTTCACTGCAAAAAAATAATTTATTCAAAATATTTATCAATTTTTCCTCCTTTTTTTCGACTCAATATATAGACGGTAGATTGATTTCTCTACCATATGAGGTGTTTTTACGGCTTAAGTAGTTGTTTATAAAGGAGTTAGCTTAATTTTCGACTTGACAAAAAACAAAAAAAAGATTAGCTTAAAAAAGGTGCCTTGGATAAAAGGGTGACGGGAATGTCTTTGTTTTCAAGGATTTGTGACTGATCCTTCTCCCCTCATTCCCTTTATTCAGGGACCGTTATTTATAGGAGGCACATTATGTCAAAAAAATCACTGTTTAAAGCCGTCAGCTTATTGGTGGTCTTTTCAATTTTAGCTCTGTCTTTCCCCCATGAAGCCAATGCCAAACAGAACAATCCCAGATTTACCTTTACCCAGCTCATCCAGCAGCCGGTTGATTTCTTAGTATCCCTTTTTCCCTTTCTCCAGAAGAACTCCCAGCAGAGAACCGATATTTATGAAAATTCCAACCAGAATACAGAAAACTCTGTCCAGAAGACCGGCGACCTTGATAATCCAAGACCAAGCAAAGACGGATAAACTCTTTTTTTGAATTAAAATTTTTAAGCAGACACTCTGTAATAACTGAATAAGAAGGCGGAGTGGGCTCCTGCACCGCCTATAGGGAGGGTGCAGGAAAGCTCATATTGCCCCCTTTCAATCCCCTTTAGGGGTGATTGACCCTTCTCCTATATCTTCTGTATAATGAGACTACCTTACTCTGTATGTAAGAATATAAAAATGTGCTCTTTTAAAAAAGTTCTGGCTGTTTTTTCTCTCCTGGCACTGGTTTTTTCCCCTCTTGATTCTTTAAGCAAAAAAAGCCCCTCCCCTGACCTTGCATCCCTCTATCTCCAGTATTTTGACTCAGGAGAAAAAGAACAGGCAAAGGGCAACTTTGATGAATCCCTTAATCTTTACCAGAAGTGCTGGTCCCTTGCTCAAACCCTTAACAGCACTGAAAGGGAAATGCATTCTTTAGAAAAAATTGCTCTTCTTCTCTGGAACAAGGGAGAATATGAGGAGTCCACCCAAAAATACCGCTCTGCCCTCTCCCTGGCCAAAGAGAATCAGGATCACATGAAACAACATCAACTGGAAACCATACTGGAGGTCCACAAACTTTATTCTGAAGGAACCCTTCAGAGAAATTCAAAATCATACAAAAAGTCCATCCAGACTTTAGAAAAAGCAGTATCTTTATGCAGAGAAAATGGATTGGAAGAGCACGAGCTCAAATGCCTGCGGTACTTGAGTTATTCATATTATGAAACAGGGAGTATCCTGGACTTTAAAAAGCTCAATGAGCAGGCCCTGGAAATTGCTGAAAGATTAAGCCATAAAAAAGAAATCGGCAAATGCTCCAACAACATCGGCATCTATCATCTCAAATACAAAAATTACTCTCAGGCACTGCAGTATATTGAAGAAGCACTATATATTGCTAAGGAATTCAATAACAAGATAGAGACAGCCAACTGCTCCAACAACATCGGCATCATCTACAAAAACATCGGTAACTATGACAAAGCCCTGGATTATTTGAAACAGGCTCTGGAAATCGACCGGGAACTGGGGGACGAGCTTTACATAGCGGTGGACTTAAACGGCATCGGGACAGTGTACCGGCAGATGGGGCTATCAACCCACGAAAAGGACTACTTTGAAAAAGCCCTCACCAATTTTAATGAATGCCTTAATTTATTCAAAAAAATTAAAGATATAAAAAAAGAAGTCTATGTCCTCAATAATATCGGCTCGGTGTATTCAGACCTTCACGAACATTTCGGAGAAGAAGAGCATTTTCATCTGGCTCTGGAAACCTTTAAACAAGCTCTGAGAAAAGCAGAAAGCTTACAAGACCATGAATCCATGGGAATGATCCTCAACAATCTGGGCATTATCCACTCCAATCAGGGAAATTATAATGAATCCACCGCCTATTTTCAAAAAGCCATTGATTTGGGTTTAAAAATCGAAGGGGGAAAATTTCTCTGGGAAGCTTATCTGGAATTAGCCCAGGTTTACCAAAAGCAAAATAAGACCAAACTGGCCCAAGAATATTTCAGCCGGTCCATCTCCATCATTGAAGATATCCGCTCCAGCATAAAACTGGAAGAGCTGAAAGCCAGTTTTCTTGGGACTAACAAACGCATAGAAGCCTATTACGGCCTTATTCACATCCTTTTTTCCCTTCACCAAGAAGAACCTGAAAAAAAGCACGACGCCAAAGCCTTTGATTTTTTAGAAAGGGCCAAAGCCAGGGCTTTTTTAGATAACCTGGAATTATCCCAGGTCAATCTGTCCCAGCACCTTGACTTTAAACTTCAAAACCAGGAAAAAGAAGTCATGAAAGACATCTCGCTTCTATACCAAAAACTTCTTGATTCCGGGCTTTCGGTCCAAGAAAGCCTGAACCTGCACCAGGAATTAAAACAAAAGGAAGATGAACTGGAAGCCCTGAAGCGAAAAATCAGAAACACGCACCCGGCCTATGCTGACCTGCGCTATCCTGAAATCATCTCTTTAGAAAAAGCCCAGAAAATGCTGGATAAACAGACCGCTTTTTTTGCATTCCTGATCAGCAGCCAAAGGTCATATCTTTTTGTGATAACCAGAGAAAATCTCAGCATCTATTCCCTACCAGACAGAAAACAAATCCAGGCTCTGGTGTCCCATTACATAGGAAAAATATCAGATAAAGAAAATTTTGATTTCTCCGAGGGATACACCCTGTACAAAGAACTGGTTCTCCCGGGTCTTGAAAAAAACATAAAAAAAATAATATTTATTCCTGATGACATCCTTCATTTTCTGCCGTTTGAAGCTCTGATCACAGAACCCGACTCCCATAAATGGCTGGTTAGCGACTTTAAAATCTCTTATACCCCTTCTATTTCTTCTCTTCATGAAATCATCAAACGGAAAAAATCAAGCGGACACAGAAGACATAAGGCTCTCCTGGCCGTGGGCGATCCTTACTTCAAGCCTTTTAAAAATGGAAACAACGGAAGGCCGGTGCTCCACCAACTTTTCTCCTCGGCTCCCCTGGAATTCCAGCGCTTGAAATACAGCGGGACTGAAGTCGATCGGATCAGCAGGCTTTTCAAGCCGTCCCAGAGAACCGTTTTTAAAAGAAATCAAGCCACTGAAGAAGCCTTCAAAAAGATTAACCTGGAAGACTATAAAATCATCCATCTGGCCACTCACAGCCTTATTGATAACAAGCAGCCTTTTCGTTCCTCCATTGTCCTCTCCTTAGACAGCAATCCCCAGGAAGATGGGCTCCTGCAGACAAGGGAGATCTACAACATCGGCCTTAATTCTGACCTGGTGGTTCTCTCAGCCTGTGAAACCGGGCTGGGTCAGTTCATTAGAGGAGAGGGCATTGAAGGAATCAACAGATCATTTTTTTACGCTGGTTCATCTGCTGTGTTGATGAGCCTGTGGCCGGTCAATGACCAGGCTACTTTTCAGATGATGGAACGGTTTTACACTCACCTTCGTTCTTCAGAAACAATCCTTAATGCATTAAGAAAAACCAAACTGGAATTGATAAACTCTGGGCCCCTCTCCCATCCCTATTACTGGGCAGGATTTGTGGTCTCAGGAAAGGCAGACCAAAAAATATTCACCGCTCCTTTTGTTCGATATATGATAATCGGAATATTCCTGCTTCTGCTTGTTGCGTTTTCATTTTTTAAGTACTCCTCAAAAAAAAAATAAATCTGGTTTGAAAAACTTCACAAATATTTTATTATTATTTCGAATTAATGAGAAAAAAAAATGAAGAAATCACTCTATATAGATGAAAACACCCTTCAATAAAAAAATTGAAATCAAGGCCATGAATTCTCAGCCCAAAAAAGATGACTTTGAAACCATCATAAAAGATTTTTCCAGGTTGATTTACTTTCATATAAAAAGATTCAACTTTCAAAACCAGGTGCTGGATTATGACGATATTTCACAGGAAGTCATTTTAAAACTGTGGAAAGTTATGAGCAGTGAGAAAAAAATAAAACATTATTCGTCTTATATAAAGAAAGTTGTGAATTCCACTATTATTGATCATTTAAGAAGAGCAGGGAGACAAAATAAAGTCATCAACAATGAAATGCAGGAAAGGATATCTGAAAAAAGAACTGCGTTTAAGGATAAAAATATTTCTAAAAACAAATTTAAGAACAGGGTTTACAAAGCTGTGGAAAGCCTTATTGAATCCCGGAAAAAAGTGGTCAAATTATACTTGCTTGACCTCTCTATTGAAGAAATTTCAATTCTTCTTAACTGGACTGAACACAAAACAAGAAACCTGCTTTATAGAGGGCTTTCTGACCTAAAAAAAATTCTAAAGGAAAATGGGATTGAATATGAAGATCAACCATAAAGAACTCAAGGCAATCTACCGCTCCTCTCTCAAAGACAAAAATCAGGGGTTAAGAAAAAACTGTCCTTGCGAAGAGGAACTGATAGATTTAGCACGCTCTCAACTGTCACCATCCCGAAAAAGGTCTGTTTTGAATCACGTTCAAGAATGCCTTGACTGCAGTGAGGAACTCAAGGCAATCCTGGGAATATTAAAAGAAGAAAAAAAATTTTTAAAACAAATCAGTGAGCTAGCCAAAAACAAAGAAACCTCCAAAAAGCAAAAATCTTTTTTCCTCCCTTTTCATGCTTCCAGAAAATTCATTTCAGCAGCCGCAGTGGCTCTGCTCCTTGTATTTACCCTCACTTTTTCCTTGTATCAGGTTTTCCACGAACACAAGTACAGAGGAAGCCGAGAGCCTGTCATAGAAATAACAGAGCCTAAAAAGAAAATACGGATTTACCGAAATAATATTAAATTCAAATGGAATGATGTTCCGGAGGCTCAGTATTACAGAGTGGTCATATTTGACAGCAGCCTTTTCCCCATCTGGGAAAGCAATAAACTCACAAAAAACAGCGTGAAGCTTTCTTCAGAACTGCTGGAAAACATGAAAGACAGAGCCACTTATTTCCTTCTTGTGACAGGCACTCAAAAAAGGGGAATAGAAATCGAATCCCAACTCAAAGAATTTAAAGTGATTGTAAAGCACCCTAAAAATTAATATCGCTTTTAAATTCCCCACTTAACACAAAAGGAGCCCAATAAAAGGGATTGGAGTATTTTTTGCTTTTAATGAATTCAATTTTGGCTAGCTGCAGAGAATGCGACTTGCTTTTTCCTGAAGCAAGGTACTGGTAAAACAGTTTCATGAATTCAGCGGTTTGTTTGTCTCTGACTCTCCACAAACTGGACAAAACAGACTCAGCTCCTGAATAGAAAAATACTCTGGGCAGTCCCAGCACTCCCTCTCCTCTTGTTAGGGCCCCTCTTCCGGTCTGACACGCTGAAAGGACCACCAGCTTTGGCTCCATGGGAAGGGCTTGGATCTCTTGAACCTGAAGAAAACCATCCTCCTGTCCTCCCTCTGACAGTGATAAAACCAAAGAAGAACGGGAGGGGTAGTTTTTGTCCAAAAACCCATGACATGAAAAATGAATGACTTTATAATCCAAAAGCTGATTCTGTTTCAATTTCTCTTCTGAAGCGTCTTCCCTGAGAAAAATATCCTGCTTTTTTTGATCAAACAATTTGGAAATGGATTTGATTTCTTTTTCACTGTAGGGAAGAGAGGAAAACTCAAAGTTCTGATTCTTATACAGTTGAATCAATATGCTGGAAGGGCTTGACTCATTATTCCTAATCTTTTCTTTAATAAAGGGATTCCCAAAGGCCAGTAAATCCTTAGGGTATATTCTTTCTTTCCTGTTTAGAGACAAATAAAGAAGAGAAACACAGGAAGGGATATAAGATATTTTATATCTGGTAATCAGAAAAGCATTGGGGTGTTCCGGGGCGATCAAGGTTTCAAAAGGAAGATAGTAAAGCACACCGCTGGGGATAATGATAAGATTTTCTAAAGAACCAGGGTCCAGACTGCTGAGCGGAGAGAGAAGCTCTTTATAGATTCTTTGGGAAGCCATAACCCCCTTAAACTCTCCTTGAGCCGGGCCTTTGAGCAGTTTTAAATAGCCCTGAATGGACTTTGCGATGTGAGTCTTTGAGGGAAGCGGAAATATTTTCAGGTCCTGAGGGGTCACCACAAATAAATAAGACCTTTTTTCCCCTAAAAAATATTCAAAAATAACCGCCCGGTTTTTTTCCAAATAATTCTGGATTTCATTGAGCTGATAAGCTCTGGGGTCTTCTTTATCCTGTCCAATTTTGGCCTTATTTTTGATTCTGATATTTTCTAAATTTTTTATCAGAACCTGGGCTTTCGCTCTTTCAGCAACCTGAAACATTTTTTCGCCATAACCCCTGAGGGAGTCGTTCTTATGGAGAGAATAAAATAAATCCATCAGGCTTTCATAAACTTTTAATTTGCTTTGAACAAAACCTGCATTGTGTAAATCCAGGACAATGCTCTGTTTGGCTTTCTCAACTGCCTCAATAGAAGAGCCATAACTTCTGCCTGCTTCTTGAAAGCTCCCTGTCTTCTCTTTGATTTTTCCTAACCCAAAATAAGCTTCCCACAGGGTGTTGTACAACTGCTTTTTCTGGGCGGTCGTGACTGCCTGCTTGAATAAATTCTCCGCTTCTTCATAGTCTTGAAGACCTAAATAGACATAACCCATGTTGTTTAAAATCATACTGATGGATTCATAATCCTTGATCTCATGGGCCAGGTGCAGACTTCTTTCCAGATAAGGCAGCGCCTTGGAAAACTCATTCATCTCAATTAAAGAGCTTCCCAGATTGTTCAAACTTTTCAGCTTGACAACTTTGTTCTGCTGGCTCTCTGCTAAAGACAGACTCTGGGTGAAATAATCCAAGGCTCTGTGCAGCAGTTCACTGTTGTTCTCTTGCTCTGCTTTAAGCTTATATATGATTCCAATATTGATATAATCAATAGGGAAATAAACAGATCTTTCAGTCTTTATATCTATTTCTAATGCCTGTTTCAGATGATCCAGGGCCCGGTCATAATATCCAAAGTCTTTGTAAACAAGCCCCAGGTTGTGAAGAATATTGGACTCTTCCTTTTCTTTTCCCAAATCCCTGGAGATCTCCAATGCCCGGGTGTACACACTCAGGGCTCTGGAATACTCAAATGACTTTCTGTAAAATATTCCGATGTTGTTCAAGCATTTTCCCACTTCAGCTTTGTGGTGCATCTGCTCTGCGAGCTTAAGGGATAAATTATTGAAATGATAGAAATTTTTCAGGTCATTCATATCCCAATAAATGATGCTCACCTGGCGGTAGATCCTCTGCTTCAGCTCTTTTTTTGATGCCTTATCAGCTATTTCTATGGCTTCCTGAAAAGCATGTAAAGACTTTTCAAAATCCCTTGCTTCTCTCAATTCTATCCCGAGCTTATACAAACCTAGGACATCCAGTATTTTTTTGACTTCAATCTGTTCTTTCTTTAAATTTTTTCCTGAAGCTGTTTTCAACAATCTTAAATATTCCAGTTTGGAATCTTCTGTTCGCCCCAGATTCCAGTAACAAAGTCCTGCCTTATATTTGGAACCAATATATTTTCTCGCTTCTCCCTTATACTCAGCCACGGCAGAAGCATTCAGAAAGGCTTTGAGTGCTTCTTCGAACCTCCCCTCTCTGTAAAAACTTTCAGCCTGCACAATCACCGGGTCCAGCCAATTGTACTCGACAATATTTCTATAATCCGGAAAAAAAAGAATCCTGGGATAAGGTATCAAAATAAGACTCAATAAAGAGAATGAAACAAGGAATGATGCAGCTCTTTTTAAATATTCCATGTGTCCTTAATAACTCATATCAATATCCAAATCCTGTCCATTCTAACATTTTTTCTAAAATGAATAAAAATAAAAATTTTTTAAAATAAACCCTTTTAAATCCTTCATGGAATGTGCTATAATATTTATGATTCATGTTGCGCTGGCTGGACATGGATTCCCCTCTTATTACCCCCTTTTGCTTATATTCCCCTTACAGCCAGCACCCTTTCCTTATAGGAGGCAGTCCTCAAAGGACAGCTTATCACTGTATCACTGGACGGAGCTCTGTCTTTAAATTTCTCACAGTGGGTTCCTCCCTCTTATAAAAAAATAATTTAAAACCTAAATTCTTAATGACTCTAAATTCAAGATACATCACATTGATTTTTTCATCTCCATAAAATAACATTTGACTTCAGGACAACCTAAGGAGTGGAAAATGAAAAAATTAGTTCCTGTGTTTTTTTTCTTATTCCTGTCTTTTTCTCTGCTTTGGGCCCATGAAAAGCCCCGGGTTAGAGAAGCCGGGATCAAAGTGGGCATATTCAAACCAGGAAAATGGAATGCTCTCACGGATGTGAAGGGACTCCAGGTGGGACATACCACTTTGATAAAAGGAGAGGATATTAGGACTGGCGTGACTGTGATTCTGCCTCATGAAGGAAATGTGTTCCAGGACAAGGTGCCTGCAGCCATCTATGCGGCCAATGGATTCGGCAAGCTGACCGGGACCACTCAGGTAGAGGAGCTGGGTTCTCTGGAAACTCCCATTGTTCTCACCAACACCCTGAGCGTTCCCACGGCCGCAGATGCGGTGATCGACTATGTGCTCTCTTTTCCCGGAAACGAAAGAGTGGGATCTGTAAACCCGGTAGTCGGAGAGACCAACGACGGATACCTCAATGATATAAGAGGACGGCATGTGAAGAAAAAACATGTATTAAACGCCATTGAAAATGCATCTTCAGGCCCGGTGGAAGAAGGCTGTGTGGGAGCTGGTACCGGGACCTCCTGTTATGGATACAAGGGAGGCATAGGGACCTCATCCCGAAAACTTCCCCCTGAATTGGGAGGCTACACCGTGGGTGTTCTGGTGCAGACCAATCATGGAGGCGTGCTGAATATAAACGGTTTCCCGGCGGGAAAAGAGCTGGGGAATTATGCATACAAGCGGTTTTTAGAGGCTGAAGAACAAGGCTCGTGCATGGTAATCGTGGCTACAGACGCTCCTCTTTTGGCTCGTAATCTCAAAAGACTTGCCAAAAGAGCACTTCTGGGAATCGCCCGCACCGGAGGGTTTTATTCAAACGGAAGCGGTGACTATGCTGTGGCTTTTTCCACAGCCCAAGAAGTCAGAATTTCTTACCGGTCAAAAGGCCTTGAAACCTATGAAGTGGTCCCCAACCGGATGATGTCGCCACTTTTTCTGGCCGCTGCTGAAGCGTGCGAAGAAGCCATTCTCAACTCCCTTTTTAAGGCAGTGACCATGGAAGGAAAAGACGGCCGCATTCAGGAAGCGCTTCCTGTGGATCAGGTGCTCCAGATGATGAAAAATTTCCGGTTTTTTATTGACCTTAATAAGGGCAAATAAGGCATTATTTTCTCAAGTCAATTGACCTGGATTATTCACGGGCAGAGATTTTGAGCTTAAGAAAATTCAGGTGTGGCTGAAGCGACATTAAATACAGTGAATTGTGAATGGCAAGTTGAATATGAATTTAGGTTTTTTAAATGAGATACAATTCTCCATTTACAATTCACTATTTACTGCTTTTGTTTGATAGGGGGAGTTGCGCAGCAGCTGAAAACACAGTACGAAGAATGGCGTTAAAAATCTGAACGGAGCACATGCCATATCTGAATTTCATCGCCATTTTTTTATGAATAGGTCAGGTTGATTCATTTTAAAATTTTCTGAAAATCTCTTTAGTTTGATCTTCGGAAGGATTTGCTTCATCATCACAGATTTGAAAGCGATCCATTGATCACAAACAACAATTTACCAATATCTTTTTTTCCAGCCAATTCAGGCTGTTCAAACGCTAAAGGTTTCTGAATGAGTCCTTTTCCTACCAAATACTCCATGAATTCCCACATCCATTCATGATAGACTACCACAAAGGCTGCTTCTTTTTCAGAAAATCCAAACTCTTTTTGAAGGGCCTCTAGGTCAAGGTTTTGATTCATAAAATTTACAATTTTTGAGGCTAGAGTCTGGCAGACCAAAAAAACAGGGTCTTCCATTTTCATCTCAATCACAGGAACGGTCATGCGGCCCTGTTCATCCACCACACAAGAAAACAGCACACTGAACATATGGTCCGGGTACCCTTGACTGGTTAAAATTTCTTTGAGCTGAAGGATATCATTTCTGAGATCAGGCGTAATATCCTGGGCTAATTGCCGGAGGGATGGAATGAGCGACTGTTTTTCTTTGGCACCAAAAATGGGCATAGTTGTTTTAATGGTTCCGTCATCATAATCAATAAATCTCATAGCTTGGAGAAGCATTAATTGGCTATCAGTGACTTTGATATTTTTGTCTTGTAATTCATTTCTTGTTTTGGCTTCCAAGCAGGATAATAAAATCTCCCAATTGTTATCTGCCTGGACCACCTTGTCAGGGGAGACAAGCTCCTGTCCCCCGGAAAATCTCAGGAATTCATATTCACTGATATCTAAAGGATGACTGTTTTTTACAGCGCTTATCTTTGTTTCCGAACAGGAATTAAATACCAGGAAAATTAAAGCCAATAAAAAAATCAGTACATAATTGAATCGTTTCATATCAATCCTCCTTTTTATTTAAGACCAATTGAATGGCTGATTGAGAGTGACCTCAACAGGCAGGATTCTGAACTCTTTTCCCTTTCTTTACAGGGAATTTTTTTTAAATTGAATTCCGTGTCTTTTAATCTTCTCATTCAAAGTAGAATGCTTGATGCCCAATATTTGAGAAGTAACCTTTTGATTGCCGTTCATTTCTGAGAGAATGGTCACTAAAAGTGTTCTTTCGAGCTGGTCCATAAGCTGTCGAAAAGGTATTCCTTTTTTTACACAGAAATGCTCCAGGAAGTCAATCAAAAAATCTTGTTTGGAGCTAAAATTTTTTTTCTCCTTCTTCTTTTCAAAAAAATTTATGAACAGCTTTTCAAATTCTTTTGCTTCTTCATTCTGCCTGTCTTTACAGACAAACTCCTGTTTCTTCTGGTAAAACAAGGATTCTCTTGAATTCATTCTCTCCCCCTTTTTCCTTATTTCTTGGCTAGAGATCCCCTGCTGCTTTTCGAATCAATCAAAAGATAATCAATGGATTTGGTTAAAGAATCCAGTTCCAGAGGCTTCACAAAAAAGCAGTCCACAGCAATCCGGTCCATTTCCATTGGATTGACCAAATCCGGGAACGCTGAAATCAAAATAGCTTTTCCTCTATACCCTGCATCTCTAAATTTTTCGAGCATCTTCAATCCCGTGGTCTGGGGAAGCCTCAAATCAGCTATGATGAGGTCAATGTCCAGTCCCTTAAACCGCTTCAGCGCCTCCTCTGAATCCTTTACCGGATAGACTTGATAATGATTGTGAAGCAGCAAGAAGAAAGTCTTTCGGATGGATTCATCATCATCCACCACCACCACTTTTTTCTCACTGTTTTTTTTCATGTAGGCTCCATTTATTCATATTTTCTATGCTCATCTGTGTAAATGCACATTTCATGCCAATCAATTTCTGGATAAGGATTAGGGGTAGAAGATAAGAATGGAAAGAATTTTTAGAAAAAAGGGTAAATAAATTAACAAGACGTAAAAATATTTTACAATCGATCAGACTTTTATATGATATTCACTTAATTTTTTGTCCAGTGTGGGCCGGCTGATCTGCAGAATCCGGCTGGCTCTGCTTTTATTTCCTTTGACTTTTTTTAAAACATGCTGAATATAATTTTTCTCAACCTCTGCTAAAGAGACCAGTTGTTTGGGAAAAATGTCTTTTTCACTTTTTTCAAGAGGAAGGTTTTCCTTGAGAAGCACATCACCTTTGGCCAAAATCACCGCCCTTGTTAAAGCATTTTCCAATTCTCTGACATTTCCCTTCCAAGGGAGATTAACCAGAAAATCCATCAC
The DNA here is from genome assembly GCA_964445575.1 of uncultured Eubacteriales bacterium. Classification (GTDB taxonomy): domain Bacteria; phylum Acidobacteriota; class Aminicenantia; order Aminicenantales; family Aminicenantaceae; genus WJMT01. The sequence continues at coordinate 189,470 of CAYULB010000001.1, read as the reverse complement.
ATCAGGGGGAACTTTTTTCACATTTTTTCTCAGTTCCCGGTTAATTTTTTCCAAGAGGTAAGCCACCAGTTGAGGAATGTCTTCTTTTCTTTCACGAAGAAGAGGCATATTGATCTCCACCACTTTCAGTCGGTAATACAGGTCCTCCCTGAATTTTCCCTTCTTCACCAGATCCTTCAGGTCATGATTGGTGGCAGCGATCACCCTGGCTTCTGTTTTAAGCACCTTTTCGCCTCCCACCTTCATGAAATCTCTGCTCTCAATCACCCTTAATAATTTGGATTGAAGATTCAGTGAAATATCCCCGATTTCATCCAGAAAAAGAGTGCCCTTTCCCGCAATCTCAAACTTTCCCTTGGTTTCATGAACCGCATCGGTAAAAGCTCCTTTAACATGACCGAACAGCTCGCTCTCTAACAGGGTATCGGACAGAGCCGAACAGTTGATAACGACAAAGGGATCGTCCCTGTAGATGCTGTTGTAGTGGATGGCTTTGGCCACCAGTTCTTTTCCCGTCCCGCTCTCCCCCTGGATCAACACATTGGCCCGGGTATTGGCCACTGAGCCGATGAGCTTATACACCGCTCTCATTTTTGGGGTACTTCCGATGATGTTGTCAATGGTGTATTCTTTCTGCTTCTCCCCCACCAGATAGCTCATCTTTTGTTCAAGGCTCTTGACCTTATAAACCTTGTCGATCACCAGGTCCAGCTCCACGTAATCCAAGGGCTTGACCAAATATTCAAACGCCCCGGATTTGACAGCTTCCACTGTGGTTTTCATGTCATCATAGGCGGTCATGATGATAATGCAGGCCTGAGGATTTTCTTTTTTTATCTTTCTTAAGACTTGAAGCCCATCCATATCCGGAAGGCGGATATCCAGAAGCACTAAATCCGGATTATTTTCTCTGAACTCTTGGACTCCCCCTTCTCCCTTTTGGGAAGAAAAAACCTGGAATTCCTTTTTGCGGAAATGAGAGGAAAGGCTTTTTCCAATGAGTTTATCATCATCGATAATGAGAACAGATTTCATTTGTCTTCCTCCACAGGTAAAGTGATTTCAAAACAAATCCCCTTTTCTTTGACTTCTTTTACTTTGATGGTTCCTCTGTGCTGCTCAATGATTTTCTTGGCGTTGGCCAAACCCAAACCGATTCCCGAAGACTTGGTGGTGTAAAATGGTTCAAAAATATTTTCTTTTTCCTTCTCTGGAATTCCACAGCCGTTATCACTGACCTCTATTTTCACCGCTTTTTTCTCATCTATCCGGGAAGGTGATGCTGAAATCTTGATTTTGCCTCCCTCTTCCACAGCTTCTCGAGCGTTGCGCAGAAGGTTTAAAAGCACCTGACGGAGCTTATCTCCATCCACATACAGAGAAGGAATAGCGTCTTGATAAAGGGTGTGCAGTTTTATGTTTTTCTCTTCCAGAGAATTTGAAATCATTTTAATGGACTCGTCTATGATTTCCTGAACTGAAAAATTGTCCTTATTAAGCTCTGATACTCGAGTGAAATTCAAAAGCTCTTTTATGAATTTCTCAATATGGCTGATGCCTTCCTGAGATAAACAGAGATGCTCTTTTTCGATTTCCTCTAATCCATCACTCTGCAGGACTTTTTGAATGTTCAGATTGGCAGATGTGAGGGGATTTCTGATCTCATGAGCAATGCTGGCTGAAATCCTGCCTATGGAAGCTAGCATTTCAGCTTGGACAAGCTTCTTATTGGCAGCTTCCATCCGTTTTCTGGCTAACTGAAGCTGGCGGCTCATTTCATTGAAGCTCTCAGCCAACTGTCTGATTTCATCTTTAGAACTGACCTTAATTTTTTTTGAAAAATCTCCTCTGGAAATACGAATGGTCCCATCCACTAATTTCTTGAGAGGACCTGTGATCCGGTCAGACAGAAAGACCGCACCCCCTATACCAACCAAAAGACCTCCCATTCCAATGAGTATCAGTATAAAACGGGTCTGGTTTATTTCTTCCTGCATGTCTTCTAAAGACAGCCCTATTTTTATAGATCCCCATTGAGTGGAAGATCCCCTGGCAAAAATAGGGACCTCTATTTCTAATACAGAGATTTTCTTTTCCTGATCAGGGTATTGGATTTCCTTAGTCTGAAAATAATAAGTATCCTGATCAACCGGACCTTTAAGGTGAGAGGCCTGGGAAATCTGTTCATTATTTTCAGCAAAATCACTGGCTGCAAAGGGCCGGCTGTACTGGTCGAAAAAGACTACATACAACAGTTTTTCATCTATCTTTTCTTGAATATTTTTTTTGACTCCTTCCACATCCCAAAACATAAACGGCTCCAGGTTTAAATAAGCGATATTTTTGGCTATTAAGACTCCTTTGCTCTTCTGTTCTTCAAAAATCGCTTTTTCCTCTCTTCTTTCAATGAGAAACAGCATAGCTGCCACTAGGAAAAAAAGCAGAATCATGACCGCTGTTATGAATTTTGCGCGCAGGGACATTTTTATTCTCTCCCCTTAATTCCTTTATTCATCAAGCCAAATCTTTCTTGCCTCCAAGTAATAAAACCCAAGAGCCGGCACCTCCACACCCCTCACATAGGGCTGCATAGCCACTCTGTTTTGTCTGTTAAAAACAGGAACTGCTGGTAATTCGGAGTGGAGGATCTGTTCAATGCGCTGAAAAAGCTCAATCCTTTGGGTCCAGCTGTTCTCCAGTTCAGCCTGTTGTAAAAGCTCGTCCAACTCAGGACTGCTGTAGCCAAAAACATTCATAAAAGATTTGGAGAAAAAAAGAGTCCTTATGATATCTTCAGGATCTGGAAAATTCATTTTCTTTTCTATAAAAACTAGGTATGGAGTCTCGCAGTTCTCGATCTCCTGTGTGGATTCAAAATAATGAAGCTTTATTTTAATCCCTAAATTTTCGAGCTGACCTTTAATGCCTTTAAAAAAGCTGTGTTTATAATCAGACTTTGGTAAAGGCATAAAGAATTGGATAGTTGGGAAGCTGTTTTCTTGAGAAAAGCCTTGTTGATTCAGAATATGCTTTGCCTTTTCAGGATGAAAGTTATCCACCCGATTGGGGAAAAAACCAGGCAGTTGGGGAGGAATGTAATTATGAGTTGTCTCAAGTAAATACTGGGGATCATTCATCTGAAGGACTAACTCTTTTTTATTGATTCCAATTCTTAAAGCTTTTCTTGTCTCAAGATTATCAAAGGGAGGTATATGGCAGCTCATACCCAGGAACCCAAGATTGAATGAGCCATCTTCAAAAACCTGGTATTTGGAATCCAAAAGCCGGGAAGAAAGCAGGGGGATTGAATCAATCTCTCCATTTAAAAAATGATCCAATCTGTAAAAAGGGCAAAACTCCACTGCTTCCAAATAGGGTTTTCCCAAAAAATAATTTCCATTCCGCTCCAGGCGCACTCCCACCACATTCAGCCGGGTATCCCTTAACCAGTGATCAAACAGGAACGGACCGGTTCCTGAAGGATTCAAGAAAAACCGTTCTCCCATCTTTTGAACCATTTCTTTGGGAAGGATTTTACAGAAATGCATGCTCATTAAATACAAGGCCGATGTGTAGGGTTTGATCCACTGAATCTCAAAAGTATATTTATCCTTGACTCTAAACCCGGAGACATGGGATGCTCTTCCTTCTCTAAAGTCTTTGGCTCCTAAGACCCGGGGCAGAAAATAATGGTTATAGGGAGAGTTGTTCTTCTTATCCAATATTCTCTCTAATGAGTATTTAACATCGCTGGCAGTGATTTCCTTTCCATGATGAAAATGCACTCCCTTTCTTAGATAAAAAATATATTTTTCCCCATCTTGAGAAATCTCCCAGTATTCGGCTAATGAGGGAATGATGTTAAAATTCTTGTCCAATTTAACCAGACCATCATACAGCTGTTCTGAGACGAATATGTAAGAATCAGGCTTTATAGGATCGAGCTGTCTTTCAAAATGATCGGAAAAGGATTTTAACCGGAACACACCGCCGTACCTAGGTTTTTGAAGAGATTCATCAATGTCCGAAGCTGACGAAAATAGAGACACAAACAGGGTCAAAAGAACAAGACGAACAGCTCCTTTTTTTAATTTGCTGATCATTTTTTTCTCAATAATAATGTGAGGTTTATTTTAATGCAAAATCAAAATAAAAAAAAGAAATACCCATTCCCCTTTGAATTGCTCTATTATACTGTTGTCAATTCGGATATCATTCTCTATTTCTGAGTTCGAAATTTCTGTTCCATAAAATCAAAAAGAACCACCCCCGCAAATTATCGCCGTTCTCATTTCATTTGATTATTTACTATTATTATCCTGAATTATTCACGAGTCGAGGTTGCTGCAGATGCAAGGCGCAGGGCATGAAGTCGTGGTACTTCACTGCGAATGCCCTGTAACGAAGCAGATGCAGTGAGATCGGCTCGCCTCAATGGTAAAAAAATGGCGATTAAAATAAAAAATTCAAACAGGAAAAACGCTTAAAACATTGTTCTTGAAAAATTCTTGTGCATTGCTGAAAATAAAGCGATAATGAAAATATCGCCATTTTTTTATGAATAGGTCAGGTTATATAGATAGTAATAAATAAAAATAGTATTTAAAAAAAATTATACTTAGAGCAGGAATAAGATATGGAGAGCGATAAGAATACCAAAGAAAAGTTACTTCACGATCTGAGAGAACGCCATAAGGAGCTTAATTTGCTGTATGAGGTTACTAAGCTCAGTTCAAGAGCAGACTTGTCTTTAGAGAACTTTCTTCAAAAATCTGTAGAACTTATCCCTCCTGCCTGGCATTACCCTGAGATCACATGCGCCCGGATCATTGTGGATAAACAAAAGTATAAGACTAAGAACTTCAGAAAGACTCAATGGATCCAAAGTGAAGACATTCGAGTAAATGGAGAAAAATTAGGCGCTGTGGAAGTCTATTATTTGGAAGAAAAGCCTGAGCTGGACCAAGGACCTTTTTTAAAAGAGGAGAGAAATCTAATCCGTACCTTCAGCAGTCTCTTAAGCCGCATCATAGAGCGGAAAAAAGCAGATAAAACTTTAAAGGAAAGCGAAATATTTTATTCCTCAGTGATAGAGAACAGCAAGGATGCCGTCATCATCCATCATGATGGAGTCATTAAGTTTGCCAATTCTGCGGCTTCTCAGTTCATCGGCATTCCGAAAAATGATTTTTTAGGAAAAAGAATAACAGATTTTATCCATCCTGATGACAGAGAAAATGTTCTAAGTAGATTCGAACAGAGAAAAGCAGGAAAAGATGTTGAGAGCATCTATGAAATATCTTTGGTCAAAAAAGACGGCTCTGATTTCCCTGCAGAAATCAATGTATCCCTTATTCAGTATCAAGGAAAACCAGCCGGTCTGGTGTTCATAAGAGACATCACCAAGCGTAAAAAAGCTGAGAATGGGTTAAAGAAATCACTGCAGGAAAAAGAAGTCCTGATCAAGGAAATCCATCACCGGGTGAAAAACAACATGCAGGTCATATCCAGCCTGATCAACATCCAAGCCAGAAGAATGAAAGATCCCAAAGCACGAGAAATATTTAAAAACACCAGGAACCGGGTTATGTCCATGGCCCTGGTTCATGAAAGATTGTACCGATCAGAAGACCTATCTGGAATTGATTTCAGCACCTACATAGAACAAATGGCTGTGCATTTGATGAGCTATTACCGGGATCTATCAAAAAATATTGAATTAAAAAAAGACATGGAAGATATATTTCTTGATGTTACCAAAGCAGTTCCTTTAGGGTTGATCACTAATGAGCTTATAACCAATTCTTTAAAACACGCCTTTCCCAAAAACAGAAAAGGTGAGATAACAATTAAGTTTTATAAAAAAGGAAAAACTTATCATCTGACCATCAGTGATAACGGCATTGGGTTTCCTCAAGAATTGGATTTTAAGAAAGCTGAGTCCATGGGGCTGGATTTAGTCAACTCCCTAATATCACAAATAAACGGCCGCATAGAGCTTTCCAGAGACAAAGACACTGCCTTTAAGATTACTTTTGAAGATTAAAATTTATTTAACCTGACCTATTCAGGTTTAAAAGGTGAGAGTGAACTGTGTCCCGTTTTTCCTCCGGACCTTCAGTTCCCCTTTAAGCTGCTTGGTTAAATCTTTAATAAGCTGGAGACCTAATGATTTTGGACGGTGCATATTTATCTCTTCCGTCAAGCCTATTCCATTATCCTTTACCGACAGATTTTTTCTTCCATCTTTCCTCTGGCTTAGCTTTATGCTCACTTCTCCTTTTCGGCCTGATGGAAAAGCATGGATGATAACTTTAATAATCATTATTTCCTTTTTATTTTTTCATCGCTGATGTATATTTATTCACTTATAAAAAAAGCCAAGTCTTAACTGTAATGAACAGCAGAAAACGCCATGGAAACCGATAAACATATGACTAAAGGAGTCAAAATTCTTTTGGGTGATCCCAAAAAAGCCATTTTAAAGCTCTCTGCACCCATGATGCTGGCCATGCTGCTTCAGGCCGTTTATAATATAGCAGACGGCATATGGGTTGCTGGGCTGGGAGCAGACCCGTTAGCATCTGTAGGCTTATTCTTTCCCTTTTTCATGATCATCGTTGCACTCGGAGCAGGAATCGGTGTTGGGGGAAGCTCAGCGGTTTCACGAAGGATCGGAGAACGAAATAAAAAAGCAGCTGAGAACACAGCCGCTCATACCATCTTATTTGCTCTCGGCCTTTCCCTGGTGATCAGTATTTCTGCTCTTCCTTTCACAGGAAAACTCTTTCACTCTCTCTCAGGAAACGGCGAAGTCGGTCGCATGGCTGCCGGTTATGCACGGATACTGTTTGCCGGCACTTTTATCCTTGTTTTTTCTCACATCGCTAATGCTCTTCTCAGAGGAGAAGGGGCTGCCAAAAAAGCCATGTACGGATTAGCCCTGGGTTCCTGCTTGAACATTGTACTGGATCCGCTATTTATCTATGGATTCAAATTAGGGGTGGTGGGAGCAGCCTGGGCCACTCTGGTCTCCATTGCTGTATCGTCTCTCCTGTTTTTTTACTGGATCTTCATCCAAAAAAAGACTTACCTCCGGATCACCTTCCATGATTTTAAGTTTAATATGAGAATATTGAGAGAGATCCTCTCGGTTGGTTTTCCCTCTTCCCTGGCTCAGCTTTCCATGTCCGCAGCCATGATTGTGTTGAATGTTGTGGTGATCAAGGCCGGAGGTACCGATGGAGTGGCTGTTTTTACCAGCGGGTGGCGAATTGTCATGCTGGGAACCATCCCTCTTTTAGGAATGGCCACAGGAGTGGTCTCTGTAACCGGGGCTGCGTTCGGTGAAAAAAATAAGCAAAAACTGAAAACCGCTTTTTTATATGCGGTGAAGATCGGAGTTCTTATTGAACTGACCGTGGGAGCCCTTGTGGCTCTGTTTGCCGGACACATAAGCTACATCTTCAGTTATTCCCAAGAAGCTTCCCGTATCCAAGATGATCTCATCACCTTCCTTCGTATCACAGCTGTGTTTTACCCGGCTGTTCCCCTGGGCATGCTTACCTCTGCTATGTTCCGGGGCATTGGAAAAGGCACCCGCTCTCTGATCGTAACCATCCTGAGGACCATCATTCTGCAGGTTCCTCTATGTTACCTTCTGGGTATCACGTTCGGATTAGGCCTTATTGGTGTGTGGCTGGGAATTGTTATTGGAAATGTATCAGCAGTAGTGGTTACCTTTTACTGGGGAAAATACACAGTGGAACATGTGATTAAAAAAAAGGCAGCCCCTCTTTCTGAGGCTGCCTTTTAAAAATCTGGCCTATCTAACCCGGATAATCGAATAGTCAAGACTATTTGGCTTTTCTCAGCAGGATATCTCCGTTGTTGTTGTTGAACACATAAACCGGACCACCCCCATTTATTTCAGCGTAGATATACCTGTTGAAGGAAAAATTATAATAACCTCCGATATCTTCAATAACCCCATTTCTCGCATCTTTGGCTCTGACAGCAATTCTTTCTTTGAGTTTTTCTGAAACCATCACATCCACATTTTCCGGAGGAGTTTGTGGAACAAAGTAAAATTGAGCCCTTAAATTTTCTCTTTGGATATTTTTTTTAAATTTACGGAAGATAATGGCTTGGTTCTCGTCTAAATGAATGAAAAGTTCTTTTTCCAATCCATCCATCTGGAGGCTGTGATGAATATAGTGGGAGGCTTTTCATATAAAATTTGGATCTTATGTCTTGCGGGGATGACTTTATTGTCTCTTTCAGGATTTTCCTTTAATCAAGAGCTGGATGAAAAAGTCCAGTCTTTCCTGGACAGCCACCAGTTCCAGTGGCGGGACATGAATGTCCCTCGAACCGACGGCCGGATTCTCTATGATATTATTGTGGAAAACAGTTACACCAAGGCCCTTGAAATCGGAACCTCCACCGGACACTCTTCAGTATGGACTGTAAAACTAACTTTTTTTATGATAGCATGGACACTTCAATTTCATGAATAAAAAAAATCCCTTTCCGCCTAATGAAAAAATAGACAGAAAGATCGGCCCCCTTACTGCCACCTCCATTGTAGTCGCCAACATGATCGGAGCCGGCATATTCACTACTTCTGGCATTATGGCAGGGCAGCTTCCCAGCTCAGGATGGATCCTGCTGTGCTGGCTTTTGGGAGGATTGATTGCCATAGCCGGAGCGCTCTCTTATGCGGAACTGGCCACCCGCATGCCTGAGGTAGGAGGAGAGTATGTTTATCTTAAAAAGATTTACCATCCTTCTATTGGCTTTTTGACTGGCTGGACCAGTTTTTTTGTAGGGTTTTCTGTTCCCATCGCAGCTTCATCCATGGCTTTTTCAGAGTATATTTTTGAAGGGCTCCAGAGCCAGGCTTTTAACATCACCCCAGATCAGCTTTTTTTCTTAAAAAAAGGCATAGCCATTTTTCTTATTATTTTGTTTACTGGAATCCATTATATGGGAATTAAACTCGGTTCCAATGTTCAGAATTTTTTGACAGTTCTAAAAATCGGAATCGTAGTGGGGCTGGCTGGAGCCGGCATTGCCCTGACCGGAGGCAGAGGAATCTCTGCATTTTCTTTTGTCACAGAAGGAGAGAGTTCGTGGCTGGCTTTTGGAACAGCCATGATGCTGGTTATGTTTTCCTACAGCGGATGGAATGCCAGTTCCTATATTGCCGGAGAAATGAAAAACCCCAGAAAGAACTTGCCTCTCTCCCTTCTTCTGGGTACCAGTTTCGTGATTATACTTTATCTGGCGCTGAACCTATTTATTTTCCAGGCTCTTCCCTATAGCCAAGCTCAAGGATCCATTGCCATTGTTGAAAGAGCTTCTGTTGAAGCCTTTGGTCCCTGGATGGGGGATACCCTGGGTCTGCTGGTCAGCATGGCTCTTCTCTCCTCTTTAAGTGCTTTTGTTATCATCGGCCCCCGGGTTTATTTTGCCATGTCCCGGGACAGGCTGTTTTTCCCGTTTGCCGCAAAGGTGCATCCCAAATATAAAGTCCCAGGAAGGTCGATTCTCATTCAGGGCGCCATTGCGGTCCTAATGGTGCTTATTGGTTCCTTTGAACAGCTTCTGGTCTATATTGGATTTGCTCTGAATATTTTCCCCTGGCTGGCTGTTTTCGGAATTTTTCTGGCCCGGAAACGGCATATCGGAAATCACAATGCTTTTAAGGTCTGGGGATACCCTGTGGTTCCTGTTTTTTTTCTGGTCACCAGTTTAGGGCTTATGGTGGTGAACTACCTCAACCGCCCCCTTGAATCCACGGCCGCTGTGGTAACAGTGCTGTTGGGAGTTCCCTGCTACTTTATCTGGATAAAGGGATTCTCCAAAAAATCAGTGTGATTCTATAAGTGGGCTATTTAATGATGATCCGGGGTATATTGTTTTCCTCCAGCAGCTTCTCGAATTTGGCTATTTCATTCTCCACTAAGTGTTTAAACCTCTTTTCTACTTCCGAAACCTGTCTGTTGAGGTCCTCGTATCTCTGATAAATGGCTTGAGTGGGTTTGGAATCTTGAGAATGGACTGCGGAATACAGATAAGCGAGCTGATTGTCCAGCTTGACCTGATAATTGATGGGATCCTGTCCGCTTTCGTTTTTGGTCTGGATAAGGTCCTTCTCCAAAGAGCCCAGTTTTTTTTCCAATTCATCAGCCTTTTTTTTGATCTCTTCACTAAAACCTGCTTTTTGGGCCCGTAATGCAATGGCCTGGACCTGATCCCGAAGATCACGCACTTTCTTTATCAGCTCATGGCTCAGAGTGAACTTTTGACCCACTTTGGTCTGAAGGTCAAACTGCTCCTGCAAGTCTTGAACTGAAATGTTATCCCATCTGGGATCTTTCAAGATTTGAAAATTCTGGGTCTTGATTTCTTTTCCCCGGGTCAATCGGACTTTATAGGTACCGGGAACCGCTTTGGGACCTCCAGTATAGCTGAGTGAAATCACTGCGTCTTTGATCTTTTCCGGAGCTTGGTAAGTTAAATCCCATGTGAGTTGGTTCAAACCTTTCTCAGTCTTTATTTTGTCAAAAGTCCGAACAACATTTTCACCTTGATCCAGAATTTCAATTTTTACATCCTCCAATTTGTCTTTCAGATAGCAATACACAGACAATCGAGACAGAGTTCCCCGAACCTGAGTCCGATAAGCGTTTTCCGGTTTGAATAAAACAGCCTCCTCTTGGGCCGTGCTTTTTTCAACCTGCTCAAGAACAGCAAGGTCATCCAGTATCCAGAACGCTCTTCCCTGGGTGGAGATAACCAGGTCCTGGTTGTAGAGCATCATATCTGTAACAGGAGTGATAGGAAGATTGAGCTGACCATTCTGCCAGTGTTTTCCGTCATCAAAAGAGACAAACATGCCAAACTCAGTGCCAGCAAACAGCAGACCTTTGCGAACAGGGTCTTCCCGCACAGCTCTTACAAAATGATTCTCTGGAATGCCGTTCTTTCCGTCTGTGAGAAGGTCCCAGGACTGACCGTAATCATTGGTTCTGAAAATATAAGGACGAAAGTCATTGTCCCTGTATCGATAAACAGCCATAAACACACGTCCCGGATATTTGGAAGAGACATCAAACATGTTGACCGTGCCCTCTTTGGGCATGTCCTTGGGAGTGACATTTTTCCAACTTTGTCCTCCGTCTTTAGAGACATGTACCAGTCCGTCATCAGAGCCGGCCCACAGAACTCCTTTTTCAAGCGGAGATTCCTCAAACGCAAAAATGGTGCAGTAGGTCTCCACTCCGGTGCAGTCGTGCTGGATCGGACCTCCAGGACGATCCATGTAAGCATCAATGCTTTGAGTCAGGTCAGGACTGATCACTTCCCAGGTTTGACCTTGATCTGTGGATTTATGCACATAATTGGAGGTGATATACAGGATATCTGGATCATGAGGAGATATCCTTATTGGGTAATTCCACTGGAATCTGTATTTAAGATCGCGGACCGCAATTCCATCGTCCAGCTCTGGATAGGCATTGATTCTCTTTATATGTCCCCTTTTTCTATCTAATCGGGTTAACATGCCAATATAATTTCCTGCATAGATGATGTCCGGATCTCTGGGATCCACCGCAATATGGCCGCTTTCACCTCCGCCTACAGAATAAAAATCCTGATTCGGCCTTCCCTGGCTGGATATGGATATGGATGAGTTGTCCTGCTGACAGCCGTAGACCCGATAGGGGAACTGATTGTCCACAGTAACCCGGTATATCTCAGCCGTGGGCTGATTGCTTTGAGTGGACCACGATCGCCCACCATTGTAAGTGACATTGGCTCCTCCATCGTTGCTTTCGATCATGATGTCTGAGTCATGGGGATTGATCCACAAACAGTGGTTGTCTCCATGAGGAGTGGGGATACGCCTGAAATCTTTACCATCATTAAGAGACTCATAGAATCCTGTGTTAAGAACATAAACAGTATGCTCCTCTTGGGGGTCCGCAAAAATCCTTGAGTAATACCATGCCCTCTGGCGGAAGCGGTGGTCCCGGTTTATTCTGTTCCAGGTTTCCCCTCCGTCTTCAGAAATATAAATTCCCCCCTTTTCTTCATCAATTGACTCTTGGATCGCCCACAATCTCTGGGGATTCACTGGAGAAACAGCCACTCCGACACGGCCCACCACACCTGTGGGAAGCCCTCCTTTAAGATGCTTCCAGGTTTCCCCTCCGTCTGTGGTTTTATACACCCCTCCTTTTTCTCCTCCATCGATCAGAGTCCAGGGCTTTCTTTCTGCCTGCCACATCCCGGCATACAAGATCCGAGGATTAGTAGGATCCATGACCATATCTACACAACCTGTTTTTTCATCTATATACAGGACCTTTTCCCAATTAATCCCCCCGTCCAGAGAACGGAAAACTCCTCGTTCTGAACTGAAACCAAAAATGTTTCCCAAAACAGCGGCATAAACAATATCTGGATCTTTGGGGTGAATCTGAAGCTTTCCGATCTGAGATTCTGTTTTCAGGCCCTTCAGCTCCCATGTTCGGCCGGCATCCGTGGATTTGTAAATCCCTCTTCCTGTTGATATGTTACCCCGGGGACTGGCTGAGCCGGTTCCTACATAAATGACGTTTGGGTCAGAAAGAGACACTTCAATGGAACCAATGGAAGCTACATTAAAGAATCCGTCAGATATATTCTCCCAGTTTACTCCGCCGTCATGAGTCTTCCACACTCCTCCGCCGGTAGAGCCCATGTAAAAAGTGAAGGGTTTATCTGGGACTCCGGTCACAGCAGTGACCCGTCCTCCCCTGAAAGGTCCGATAAACCTGTATTCTAAATTTTTGTAAAGAACAGGGTCTATGATTTCATTATTCTGTTCCGCCAAGGAAAAACCGCTTAACACCATCACAGCTCCTGTTAATATGAATGCAAATAAAGAGTATTTTGTGATTCTATCTTTCATCGATCGATTCCCTTTCAATTTTTATTTTTATTGCTTAAGGTATTTCTCCTGAAAACACAAATGGATAACTCAACTCAAAATGATATAAACAATAAACATGTCCCGTCAATATAAAATTCAGACCCTTAAGCATTTCCAAAACCGTTATGAGGGGAGAGGGCATGGGATTCGTCACCGGTTCGATTCCCCAGCAAACATCCCAACAAACCAATAATTTTTGACTGAAGAGGATTATTGAGATATCATCATTACTTCAACAAAATGGGATGAATACAAATCAAAATAAAACCGATAGTATGAATGTCCAGGAACCAGCAGGACAAAAAAATATTTCTCAAGGAAATGGAGGGAGAATGGGACCAAAAATAAAATTTATATTGGTGTTGGGGACTGCTTTGCTTATGTGTTCCTCTTTATTAGCTCAAAATTCAAGAGGAAGTGTTCAGGTAAACGGAGGAATGTTTTGTTTTTTAAAAGAAAATATTGACTCCGGATTTAAAACCGGTTTCGGCTTTTCTTTTCCCCTGTTAAAAAAAACAGAGCTCTCTTTTGAGTTTGGATATGGCAAAAGTTCAGTTCACGAAGAGCCCCATAAGCTTCATAACGGAACCTTAAGCTGGGCACCTTTTCAAGCATCTATGTATTATTATTTTTTAGAAAACAAAAAACTGACTCCCTATGCCTTTGGCGGAGTGGATCTTGTTTTTGCTCATTTTAAAATGGAGGATATAATAACCATTCCTGAAGTATCTATTAACCAGGAAGTCAACAATGGAATCAGCTTCCACGCTGGAGCCGGTTCTCTTTTTAGAATAAACCATCATTTTGCTCTGTATGGAGAAGTATGTTTTTTCTACAGAAAAGGAGAGGGGAAAACCATCACCACAGATATAAATAAAGGAGTATCCACAGAAAATTTTTTTCTGAATTTTAACTCGTTCATTCTCAGTATTGGAATCAAATATTATTTGTAAAAATAAAAGGCGGAAAAAGAAACAAAAAAGGAGGCCAAACAAAATGAAAAAAAGATTGATTCTGTTCATCATCTTTCTGCTTATTTCATCTCTGAGTTGGGCAAAAGTAGGAGACATCAAAAAAGTCATAAAGACTCCCGGGCCCTGCCCCACTGGACTCACCTACGACGGTCAGAGTCTCTGGGTAGCAGATTCTTATGAAGATAAAATCTTTCAAATAGAACCGGAAACCGGAAATATTATCAAAAGCTTCCCCTCTCCTGGATATAAGCCTGAGGGGCTTACTTGGGACGGTGAATATCTCTGGCATGTGGATTCGGGTGAGAAATATCTGTATAAAATAAATCCGCAAACAGGAATTGCTGCTTCTGTTTTGGAATCCAATAGTTCTGACCCCAGGGACCTGGCTTGGGACGGTGAATACATCTGGATGACAGACTACAGACGTGACATAATTCTAAAAGTATCCCCTTTTGACGGCATGATTGTGCAGAACTTTCCTTCGCCCAAAGGCGAGCCGGCTGGACTGACCTTTGATGGGAAATATCTATGGGTCACTGATAGAATCGAAGACAGAATCTATTTAATCAATCCCTCTGACGGCCTCTGTCTTTCATCGCTTCGAAGCTATGGGCCTTTTCCCTATGGACTTGCTTGGGGGGATGATGGCCTCTGGAATGTGGATTATGAAAATAATGAAATATATCAAATCAAAGTATTCGATGAAGATTTTGTTTCCAATTGGAACCAGCGAAACATGAATCTTCATTTTATAAAAGAGTTTCGAAACTACGGTCCTGGAAAAGTGAAAAATCTTGACATCTACCTTCCCATACCCAAGAACAGAGATAATCAAGAACTGATAGGTTCCCTGCAATTCGACCCCCAACCAGACCAAATCATTACTGACAAATGGGGACAAGAGATTGCCCATTTTCATTATGAAAACCTTGAGAAAAATACTTCAGTCAAGCCTGGATGGAAAATCCAAGCAAAAATCTATTCCACAGAATATTTTATCTATCCTGATAATGTGGGAGAACTCCAAGACATCCCTGAAGACATAAAAAATAAGTACACTCAGGACGGAGATAAATACCGAATCAATGACCCGTTTATAAAGGATTTGGCTCAAAAAATCGCAGGTGAAGAGACAAATCCTTATTGGATAGCTCTCCGTATTTACAACTACCTTGGGGAAAAATTATCCTATAATCTCAAACCTTTGGGAGGATGGAATCCAGCTCCGACTGTACTCAAACGAGGCACAGCCTCCTGTTCTGAATATTCCTTCTGCATGATCGCTTTATGCCGGGCTTTAGGAGTCCCTATAAGATATGTGGGCGCGGTGAGCCGCAGAGGTGATGATGCCAGCTTTGATGATGTGTTCCACCGCTGGACAGAAGTTTATCTCCCTAATTATGGGTGGATTCCTTTTGACGCTAACAAAGGAGACGCAGCTCTCCCTGGAGACAAAGTGCTGGGAATCGGAAATGTTTCTGCTCGCTATATCATAACCACTGAAAACGGAGGTGGAGACGATTACTTATGGTTCGGGTATAACTACGGATTAAAATGGACTTCTGAAGGAAAATGCCGGATCAATGAACAAAGTTATGGCTTGTGGTCCCCTTGGGGGAAGAAAAAATACCACAAGCCCATTGAGGATAAAAAATAAAAACAGGAAGCTGTTTCCCTAAAATTTCTCCAAAAGCAAGGACACTTTCCTTAAATTCTTGAAGTTTCTCTTTAGTGAAATTAATGGAGGAAGGCACAGCTATGACCTTTGCTCGGAAATATCCCGGACAATACTTTGGATAAGAAAAGGATTCCCTTCTGAATCAGAGATCAAAGATAAATTGATTTCAACCTGAAGTTTTGTCCCGTCCTTTTTTTTGACAGTGCGTCTGTAGACCGGAATGGTCTTTTTCCTTTTGATTTCCTCTAATTTGCTCTGGGCATCTTTTCGTTCTGATTCTGCTATCAGTTCTGTAAACGGTATTCCCTTAAGCTCTTCCTCACTGTAGCCCACCAGCTCAGCAGCTTTCCTGTTAAAATCAACTTGTTCTCCCTCCGGACTCATGAGAAAGACCGCATCATTGGAATACTCAAAGAGATCTCTGTATTTTTTTTCTGACTCCTTTAACTTCTTTTGCATCCTTTTCTCTTCTGTTACATCACGAATGATGCCTTGGTATCCAGAAAGATTATCTGAAGTATCCTTTCGGCAGGTGGCTGTGACCAGACAGTCCAAAAAAGAACCCTGTTTGGTTTTCATTTTTAAAGGGAAATCTTTTATAAATCCTCGGGATTCGATTGAATTCTTGATTCTCAATCTGTCTTTAGGGTCATGGTAAAGCTCTCTTTCATCAATCTTTTTTATCTCATCTGATGAATACCCGAACATTTCTAAAAAAGCTGGGTTAGTATCCTCAATCTTTGGATCGATTGAGGATATATAAATGGCTTCCTTTGACATTTCAAACAAATTTCTGAATTTTTTCTCACTTTCAAGGAGCTTTTTCTGAATACTGTGTTTATACAGGGCCGTCTCCACAGTGGCTATCAGATCTTTTTCTTCAGCTGGTTTGTAAATATAGCCGAAAGGATCTGTTTGTTTGGCTCTCTGGAATGTTTTGTCGTCCCCTAAAGCAGTCAGATAAACAATGGGAATATCATTCTGGCTTCTTATCCTCTGGGCGGTTTCAATTCCATCCATTTTTCCTGCCAGCTTGATATCCAAAAGCACCAAGTCTGGTTTTATTTCTTTTATCTTTTCAAGAGCCTCTTCCCCCGATGAAATGATCTCTGGCACCTGGTACCCGCGGTATTCTAAAACCTGCTTAATGTCACTCCCCACTATCACCTCATCTTCAACTACCAGTATTTTTTTCTGCTGGTTTTTTTCTTCTTTGGATGAGTCCATTGTTGTCTGTTTTTAGTATTTTATTAAAAAAAAATTATAAATTCAATTATTCTAAATCATTCACAATTCGAAATATTATGAGCTTAATGAAATTCAGCAGTCACCGATGCGACCTTGAAAAAAACCTTGCCTCCGGCTGAAAATAAATTAATAATAGTAACATTGCCATTTTTTTATGAATGGTTCAGGTAAATAAAGGAGGAAGGAAATGATTCATTCTCTCAGTCATGTAAAAAAAACAGGAATTATATTTTTATTCACCGTAGTCGGGTTGCTGATGATTTTTGGCTGTGCTAAAAATAAAAAAGAGGAGTCCATAATGCCTCCAAAAGCAGAAAAAATACCCAAAGAATTAACCATTCATGGAGACACTCGAATTGATAATTACTACTGGCTAAACCAAAGGGATAATCCAAAAGTCATAGAATACCTTAAAGCCGAAAACGCATACAAAGAGGCTGTAATGAAGCACACAGAAGAGCTTCAAGACAAACTTTATAATGAGATCGTGGGGAGAATAAAAAAGACAGATATGTCTGTTCCTTACTTTGACAACGGGTATTTTTATTACACCCGTTACGAAGAAGGAGACGATTATCCCATTTATGCCAGGAAAAAAGGCAGTCTGGATGCTGAAGAAGAAATTATGCTGAATGTCCAGGAAATGGCCAAAGGTCATTCATTCTTTAACGTGACCGGATTAAATGTCAGTCCCAATAACAATTATCTCTCCTATGGTGTGGATACAGTCAGCCGAAGAAAATACACTCTGCACATCAAGAACCTTTCCACTGGAGAAATTTTGGATGATGAGATTCCCAACACCACAGGAAGCGCTGTTTGGGCCAATGATAACAAAACCTTCTTTTACACCACTAAAGACGACACCCTCAGGGCCTTTAAAATATTCCGGCATGTTATGGGCACAGATCCTTCTCGAGATACAGAAATTTATCATGAAAAGGACAATACTTTTTCCACCACTGTTTACAAAACAAAGTCTGACCGATTTCTCATCATCGCATCTTATCATACTCTGTCAACTGAAATGCGTTATCTGGACGCGGACAATCCTTTTGGAGACTTTAAACTTTTCCAGGAAAGAGAAAAAGACCACGAGTATTCCATTTCCCATTATAAGGATAAATTTTATATAGTAACCAATTGGGATGCCAAAAATTTTCGTCTTATGGAAACTGATCTCAACAAAACAGAGAAATCCAACTGGAAGGAAGGGGTCCCTCACCGTAAGGATGTGCTTCTCAACAGCATTGAGGTGTTTGAAGACTTTTTGGTTCTGAGTGAAAGAAAAGACGGGCTCCGGCAGATAAGGGTCATGAGTCAATCAGAGGATAAGGATTACTATATCCCGTTTGATGAAGAAGCTTATGTAGCCTATCCCACCAATAACTATGAATTTGACACTGAGACTCTTCGCTATTCTTATTCATCTCTCACCACCCCTAATTCTGTCTATGATTACCACATGAAGACCGGTGAGAAAACACTGCTCAAACGCCAGGAGGTACTGGGTGAATTTGATCCGGATGACTATCACAGTGAACGCCTTTGGGCTACAGCCCGAGACGGCACCCGTATTCCCATATCTATGGTTTATAGGAAAGGATTGACCAAAGACAAAAACAATCCGCTTCTTCTTTATGGATACGGCTCCTACGGAGCCAGCATGGATCCCCGTTTTAGTTCCGAAAGGCTGAGTCTTTTAGACAGAGGATTCATCTATGCCATAGCTCATATAAGAGGCGGTTCTGAGATGGGAAGGGACTGGTATGAAGAAGGAAAACTGCTCAATAAGAAAAACACATTTACTGACTTTATTAACTGTGCAGAATTTCTTATCAATGAAGGACACACCAATCCGGACATGCTTTTTACTATGGGTGGAAGCGCTGGCGGTCTGCTAATGGGTGCGGTTCTCAACATGAGGCCTGACCTTTGGAAAGGAGTGATAGCTGCGGTACCTTGGGTGGATGTGGTGACCACTATGCTGGATGAAAGCATTCCTCTTACCACCAGCGAATTTGATGAATGGGGAAATCCTAAAGATAAGAAATATTATGAATATATGCTCTCCTATTCCCCTTATGATAATGTCAAAGTCCAAGATTATCCAGCTATCCTGGTAACAACCGGCCTTCATGACTCCCAAGTCCAATATTTTGAGCCTGCCAAATGGGTGGCTAGATTAAGAGGCCTCAAGACTGATGATAATCTTCTTATTCTGGACGCAGACATGGAATCAGGGCATGGAGGAGCTTCCGGTCGTTTTGAACGCTACAAGAGGACTGCCTTGGAATATGCGTTCATGCTGGACCTTCTTGGCATTTCTCAGTAGCAGTTCAATGAGTTTGACTTATTTTTAGGTCAACAATCTATGGACTTAAAGAAATTCACACCTAGCTGATGTAATTCTTTTTTGCTTGTCTATTTGCTCAGAGCTCGAGCCAGTCTCTCCTGGGCTTGGGATAAATTTTCAAGTTCTTTTTCTTTAGCTTTAATCTCTTTATTGGTCTTTGAATAACTGCTTATCAAAACCGCTCCTATAGCTCCAGAAATCGCACCGAGAGTTACCCAAACCATTTTCCCCATTCCTGTTGTACTGCTTGTTTCTCCCTCGGCCTCACCAGCACCAGCATGGGCTCCCTTGGTAGGTTCAACCTGAGTGAATTGATAGATACTGAATCCCGCAAGCCCCAAAAGACCCACTGCCCCTACCAAATACCCGGTTCTTTTTTTCTTTAAGGATTTAATTTCTTCTTCCAAGGACATGGCTTCGGCATTCTCTTGAATCAGTATCATTGCTCCAGCTTCTGGTTTGTTTACAGAAAAAAGAGCTTCTTTCATGTTGATTCGGCTGGTGTAGTCGGTTTTCAAAGAAAACTCCTCAACCATTGAGCTGTCCTTATCCAATGAATGTGAATTAGTGGCAAATGCAGAAACAGTGATAAATTGAACAAAGGATGCTACCAGAAAAATAACGGTACTCTTTTTCATTTTCCCTCCTTATTATATCCATAATAATGTACCTTGTTTTGTACTTTTCCTTTTTGCCTGATAATTATATCAAAAATCAGGGTTGTGTCAATTTTTATGCAGAATTACTTTGAAAAAATTTTCAATGACGGAGCCATTTGATTGTGATATTCTTTTAACCTGACTTATTCATAAAAAAATGGCAATATTCTCATTATCAACTTATTTTCAGTTATGTACAAGATTTTTTCAAGAACAATGTCTTGAACATTTTTCTTGTTTGTCTTTTATTTTTATCGCCATTTTATTACCTTACAGGCGAACCGATCTCACTGAATCTGCTTCGTTGCAGAGCATTCGCAGTGAAGGACCACTGCTTCATACCCTGCGCCTCGCATCTGCAGCGGCCTCGACTCGTGAATAATCCAGGCTAAATCCGGATGAAAAAATAATTATGAACTTAAAATCGCTCTTAAAACCAAACCATCCATGACATAAAGGACCAAACAGAGATGGATAGAAAAAAAAAGAAAATCATTGGAATACTGGGTGGCATGGGCCCCGAAGCAACGGTTTTCATGTTTCATCTTTTTATCAATGAAACCAAGGCTGAAAAGGACCAAGATCACGCCAGAATTATCATTTACAGCAATCCTGAGATACCCCCTAGGACTGACGCCATATTCGGATCAGGCAAAAATCCTGTACCTTATCTTAAAAAGGGAATATCAACTCTTAAAAAAGCAGGGGCAGAAATCATTGTCATACCCTGCGTCACAGCTCATTATTTCATCCCTGCTGTTAAAAAGGAATTGAAATTTAATTTCTTAAGTCTTATTGACGAATCGGTCAATTGGGCCAAAACCAAAAATCCAGATATTAAAAAAGCAGGTCTTTTATCCAGTACAGGTACCATTGAGTCAGAAATATTTCATAAAGCCTTTGCTCAAAGAGGAATTGAGCTGATCACCCCCAGTAAAAATGATCAGAAAAGGGTTATGAATGCTATTTTCGGTAAAAAAGGAATAAAAGCTGGGTATAAAACCGGCCTCAGTCGAAAAATTATTCTTCACACTGCAGCCTCTCTTGTCAAAAAGGGAGCTGAAGCTGTGATCGCCGGATGTACTGAGATACCCCTGGCCCTCAAACCAGAAGACGTTCCGGTCCTTACCATTGAACCCATGCGCATTACAGTAAGAAAGGCCTTAAAAGAAGCAGGATACCAAACCAAAAACAAAACCCCTAAGGGAGGTAAAAAGTGAGGTCGAAAAATAAAACTGTTTTTAAGGGAATATCTTTCTTTGCCATCATGACAGTGGGTTTTCTTATCCTTTTAACACCCTCATTCAAAGAACCAAAAGAAGATGCAGAAAATCTTTTCTCTTCAGGATGCACATCTATACTGGTTGGGAAAAATGCTTCAACAGACGGCTCTGTTATGACCACTCATACAGCTGATTGTGGGATCTGTGATTGGACGTGGCATTATGTGCCTGCTGCAGACTATGGGCCAGAAGAGACAAGAAAAATCTACCACATAAATCAAATAAAGACATGGCCTCCGGAACAGGGGGGGAAATGGAATATGGCTTTTAAAGAGGGGTATACCGGACTAGAAATCTCTCAGGCTACACATACCTACGCCTATTTGCACGGAGTCTTTGGTTATATGAATGAACATCAGTTAGCTATGGGAGAATCTACCATTGGATGCAGGAGAGAGATGAGAAATCCCACCCCAGCCGCAAAATTCGATATAACCATGCTGACCCTTATTGCCATGGAAAGATGCAGGACAGCCCGGGAAGCCATAAAACTCATGGGTAGTCTTGCTGAAAAATACGGATACGGCTTTCATGACAGCGGGGAAATGCTTGCAGTAGCTGACCCTGAGGAGGCTTGGATTTTTGAAATAATGCCCGTGGGTCCTTTATGGACACCTGAAAGCGGAGAACCAGGGGCTGTATGGTGCGCACAGAGAGTCCCGGACGACCATGTCAGTGTCTGTCCCAATGAATCCCGGATCGGCGAGATTGACCTTGATGACAAAGATATGTTTCTTGCCTCTGAAAACGTCATCTCATTTGCTGTAAAAAAGGGATTTTACGACCCTGAAAGCGGACAGCCTTTTTATTGGAAAAAAGCCTATTCCCCTACCCAAGGAAGTGCTGTCTCAAGCGGAGGCCGGAGAGGTCGATTGTGGAGGTTTTTTGACCTGGTTGCTCCTTCCAAAAAATTCAGCCCTGACACTCCCAATATGGAACTTCCCTTTTCAGTAAAGCCCGATAAAAAAATTTCTCTTAAAGATGTCATGAGTCTTACAAGGGATAAATATGAGGGAACCTCATTTGACCCATCCCAAGGGATGAAAGGAGGACCTTTCAACAATCCCAATTACTTCCAAAGTTTTACATTCAGGGACGAACGCTACTCCAGCCCCCGCTGCATATGTGTGAACAATGTCGAATACACCACCATCACCGTATGCAGAAGCTGGCTTCCAGATGCTATAGGGGGAGTGGTGTGGCTTGCCTTTGGGGCACAGGACACTTCATGCTATATGCCCCTTTACGCAGGAATAAAAACTTTGCCTGATTCCTTCAGCATCGGCGACCATTGGGAATTCAGCCGTCACTCCGCCCGATGGGCCTTTGATTATGTAGATTTTCACACTCAAGTGGTGTATTCCTATGCCATAGAGGATGTAAAAAAAGAACAAGATTTTTGGGAAGACGGAGCCATAGAAAAAATCCCAGCTGTTGAAGAAACCGCCTTAAGTCTCTATAAAAAAAACCCTCTGCTCGCTAAACAATTTCTCACAGATTATTCGATTTCCCATGCCACGAGAGTCATAAAGGCATGGTGGGATCTGGGCGATAGGTTGCTGGTCAAATACAATCATTTCCGCATCTATGACTCAGAACAGAGAAGGAGCCAGCGCATCTCTTTCTCTGAAGAATGGAAAAAAGCTCTCATCAAGAATGAAAATTTGAAACCAGCTGGTAAATAAACAAGGCTTTGTTAAATTATAAAAAAACAATTGATTTTTTCATAAGGTGCCTATAATCTGTTTTTAGTCTTATTCTTGCCTTAAGGGTAAAAAAATGGCGACTAAAATGAAAATGCGAACAGGTAAAATGTTCCAGTCAATGCTCTTGATAAAATCTTGCATATCGCTAAAATGAAATCAAATATGAAAACATCGCCATTTTTTTATGAATAGGTCAGGTTAACATGGACTATTCACGAGTCGAGGTGGCTGCAGATGCGAGGCGCAGGGTATGAAGGTGTGGTCCTTCACTGCGAATACCCTGCAACAAAGCAGAAGCAGTGAGATCGGCTCGCCTTCTTTATGGTAAAAAAATGGCGACTAAAATGAAAATGCGAACAGGTAAAATGTTCCAGTCAA
>CAYULB010000001.1:131076-166103 GCA_964445575.1 uncultured Eubacteriales bacterium | reverse complement strand
GGTAAAAAAATGGCGACTAAAATGAAAATGCGAACAGGTAAAATGTTCCAGTCAATGCTCTTGATAAAATCTTGCATATCGCTAAAATGAAATCAAATATGAAAACATCGCCATTTTTTTATGAATAGGTCAGGTTAAATATCATATAGGAGGTTATTGCATGGAATTACAGAAGGAAGTAAGTTTTGGTGAATGGTTTTTAACTCTTTTTTTAATGGCGATTCCCATAGTGAATCTGGTTCTTCTTTTTGTTTGGGGATTCGGATCAAACACAAAAGTCAGCAAAGCAAACTGGGCTAAAGCCTCCCTTGCCTGGATAGCTATAATGGTTGTTTTTTACCTGATCGTTTTCGTCATCCTTCTAGGTATAGGAATTAACCTTTCTCGATAAGCCAAAACCCGACTTCTGATTTTTTGCTAGAACCTTGATAAAGTCCAGCTGTGAAGGATTTCTCCACCAATTCTGTCTTCTCTCTTCTTTTCTATGACTTTATGGCTGAGTATTTTTCTTGCCCTTCTCGCTTATACCCTGCTGTCCTTTGGTTTTATCTTGATGAAAAAAGGTATCGCCTGGATAGGATATAAAGGAGACAAAGATAAAACATACTACCAAAACTTATCTTTATGGATAATGGGTTTTATAATCATGAACACTACGATCGTGCCGAATGCTGTGGCTCTCAAGTTTTTAGAACCTCATATTGTTTCCGCCTTTGCCGGCTGGGGAGTCATCGTGCTTGTTTTTCTCTCCCATTTGATCCTCAGAGAAAAATTATTTAGATCTGATTTGATCTATGCAGTTCTTATTTTTCTATCAATATTATTTCTGAACCTATTTGAACATAAAGATGAACAAACCACCGTGAGGATTCCTTATTTTATTTTTCTTTCTATACTTCCTTTGTTTATCTTGGCATCAGCTTTTTTAAGAGCTACCTCAAAAAGACTCAAGCCGATTCTTTTTGCAGGAGTTTCTGGCATTTCCACTGGGATGATTATCGTGACCATAAAGTTACTGGTAACTTTTTCTGGATTCAAGGTCATTTCCTATTTGTCTTCTTCATATCTTTATATCTATCTTTTTTTTTCCATTGCTGCATTCATAACCCTTCAGGCCTCTTATAAACTGGGACACATGATTCTGGTTGGTCCTGTACAGTATTCAGCAGCGATTATTTACCCGGTTCTCTGCTCCTACTTTGTCTTTGGAAACAAAATAGAAATAATACAAATGGCTTGTATTTTTCTGTTAATATACGGAACGGCAAATATACTTAAAAAACACTGAAATTGATGTTTAAAAATAAAATTCGATTGATTTAGGAGGAAGATTTGAAAAAATTAAAATTCACTGCTTTGATATTCCTTCTTATTAGTTTTTTTCTTCTTTTAGGGACCCTTCCCTTTCCTAACAATTCTTCTCAAGATGAAATAAAGAGAATAAATCAACAAATCCGCCTTGAGGGACTGGATTGGAAAGCCGGAGAAACATCCTTGGCTGACCTGCTTCCGGAAGAAAGAAAACAAAGGCTGGGCGCGTTTAGGCCCCTTTATATTGATCCGGAAAAACTCTTATCTGTTCCAAGTTATCCCGCTCTTCCCAACCAAATCGACTGGCGTGATACTAACAACCGAAACTATATGACATCAATAAAAGACCAGGGGAACTGCGGCAGCTGCTGGGCATTTGCAGCTTGTGGGGCAGTAGAGGCCCGATACAACACAGAAAACAACCTGTATTCCCCCTCCCTTCTGTCAAGTTGGGAAAATGGAGAAACATCACAGCTTTTTGTTAAAATTGCAAATATTTTAAACATAGGACACTCCACTTCCCTAAACTATCCTGACCTATCTGAACAAGATCTCATCTCCTGTTCCAATGCGGGTGACTGTAATGGAGGTTATGCTTGGATGTCTTTTGATTATATGGAAACAACTGGAATCGTCTCAGAAGATTGCTTCCCGTATCAGGCTAATGATATCCCTTGTCATCTCTGCAGCAATTGGAATGAAAAATTGTTTAAAATTGGAGACTGGGGATGGGTTACGGGCAATTATGTGGACAAATACGCTATAAAAAACTCTCTTCAAAACGGGCCTCTGGTCTTTTTCATGGAAGTTTACAGCGATTTCTATTATTACACTTCGGGCATCTATGAAAAAACAGTAGGAGCCTCCTATGAAGGGGGTCACTTAGTGGTGCTAGTTGGCTATGATGAATTCCAGGACTACTGGATATGCAAAAACTCATGGGGATTGGATTGGGGCGAAGATGGTTATTTTAGGATCAGAATGGGTGAATGTGAAGGTGGAAAATGGGTGTTGAAAGCGTGGAATGTTTTAACTTCAAACAACCCCCCAGAAATTCATGAGATCCCGGACAAAACAGTGAAGGAAGGCCAGGAATTATCATTTTATGTAACAGCCAGCGATCCTGATGAAGATACCTTGACTTTCAGCTGTCCAAATCTCCCTGATGGGGCTTCTTTCAATTCTAGTTCAGGACTTTTTTCATGGACACCTTCCTATACCCAATCCGGGGAATACCAACTAAAATTTTCTGTTACAGATGGTATGTCTGAAAGCTCCACTACCGCGAACATCACTGTGATAAATGTTAAAAGAGGGATAGGGCGATTTTGAGAAAGGAGCCGTCAATGAATTATATCAAAACAAGCATATTTATTTTTCTTTTACTCTTTATGACAAATATAGGTTTCGGTTCTACTGATTTTTATGTATTTGGAAAAGGATCTTTTGTTGGGAAAACTGGTTCTGAAGACCAATACAAGGAAGGAGAAAATGACTTCCCAATCGCCTCTCCTTTCACCATCGGCGGATTGGGAATGGGACTTAAAACAGATATCTATCCGCTCTTTTTTGGAATAGAATTTCACTACAATCTGAGAGGAAAGACCACCCTAACAGACCCTTCTGACAATGATACCGTTAATATCAATACTTATAATTATGCTTCTGGATTTATCATGTTTGGTACAAACCTCATCAAAAAAAAGCGCTTGACACTTTTTATCAACACAGGAATAGGGTTGAGCTATGCTTTGAACACAGAAATGAAAACTTATGTTTCTGATTATGGATATGAAACACAAATAGAGCCTCCCGAGAAAAAATATCCTTTGACCGCTTTTGCGGGTTTAGGAATGAAGATTCATTTTAATTCCTTTTTAGGTTTTCTATTAAACACTCGCTATCAGTATATGGACCAGAATCCAGCCCAATCCGCATTGTGTGTACTTGGAGGCTTCGTTTATTCTTTTTGATCCAATTCAATCTTTTGCCTGAAATCAAGTTTTATGCTGGCATTCTTTTTGCTGGTCAGAATATCCATGGCCTTTAAGAAGGTCTGATTCTTTTTCTCTATGGATAGGAGGCTTTGAGGATTGACGGATTCCAATCCAATGTAAAGAGTACGGCAGCCTGCTTTATACATAAGCTTTAGGAGGTCTTTATGCTTAGCAATATCCACTCTTACCTGAGTTGACCAGTCAAATTTAAAGTCTTCTTTAAGTCTTAGGATTCTGCGAAAAAGGTCTTTTTTTATTCGGACAATGATTTCCTGATTGAAGATGTTGAAAAAGTAGTCGGTGAAAAAGGAAACCATAAGTTTTATTAGTTGAATAGCTAACCTAACCTATTCATAAAAAAATGGCGATATTCTCATTATTAACTTATTTTCAGCTATGTACAAGATTTTTTCAAGAACAATGTCTTGAACATTTTTCTTGTTTGTATTTTTTATTTTGATCGCCGTTTTTTTACCATCAAGGCAAGCCGATCTCACTGCTTCTGCTTCGTTGCAGACCATTTGCAGTGAAGGACCACCGCTTCATGCCCTGCGCCTCGCATCTGCAGCCACCTCGACTCGTAAATAATCCAGGCTAATAAGATGAGTACTGCCAGATGGAGATATTTGATATTTTTTGCGGCAATGATATCACCCACAATGTATTTCCTAATATAAGGTGTGGGCAGGGCTAAAAGAGAGACCACTATCATCAGGAACGAACCAAAGGCAAGTTTCTTCCAATGTTCTTTTATATAAGAGAAAAACCGTTTCAAGGAAGAAAACCAGAACTTTTGACTTTCCTCTTTTGATTTTATTTCTTTTGTGGCTTCTTTAAGGTAATCTCTAAGCTTCATAATTGAAATTTATACTGATTTTTTCTATAAAATCATTGATTGCTATTTCTCTTCTTTTCTAATTTATTTAGCCACTGCTTAATAGTGGCCAGATTGGTCAAATCATAAGTGGCGCCGTCTTATCCTGATTATTTCCGCTTTTCATGACACGATTTCTCTTGATCATGGGTTTGCCGGAATTGCATTTCACATTAAAATCTTTTACGCTATGTACCATAAAACGCCTGTTTTTCACTGGTATGGCTTCAAAACAAAAAATAAGAGAAAGTACAAAAGGCCCTTTCAAAGGCTACCGTCATCATATCCTGTTCGGAACCGCGCTTTTGTCCATGGCTTCCCTTCTGGTTTGGTGGTCTGTATTTATCGGGGCTTCCATTCAGAAACAAAAGGATCAACAGTACCGGATATTAGAACTTGAGGCCACTCTCCTCTGTCAAACTCTAGCGGAAAATACAGAATTTGCACCCGAACCGGGTATCTGCGGTCAAGACTCTCGTTTCAAGATTGTAACCGAACTTCCCGGGAATACCCCTTTCGCAAAATCATTAGCTCCCAAATGGCCGGGTTATTGGGTTCTGCCCGCAGAACATGTATCCGCCCAGATTGAAGAAGATTACCAAAGCAAAAATTTCATGCTGATGGGCGAATCCGGATTTTTTATTCTGGTTCTTTTGATTATCATCATTTTTTTCTACCGGTCTATTCAAGTAGAACGCAGAACCGCCCGGGAAATTACAGGGTTCTGGGAACGCTCGGCTCATGAATTAAAAACACCCATTACCGGCATAAAAGCATTTCTTCAAAACCTTCAATCCCATCCCCGCTTCAAAGATATTGCCTCTTACGTTGATCTGGCTCTTAAACAAGTCAAACGGCAGGAGAAGCTGACGGAAAATATTTTATCCGGGTATCGCTTAAAAAGCCGGGAATCCCTCAATTTAACAACCGTGGATCTCCCCCGGTTTATAAAAAATTATTTCCAAAAGAGCCCCATGTCTCTCACCGAAGCAACGTTGAAATTGAATGTTGAACAACCCAAAAAATTAAAGGTGCGTGCCGACGAGCACGCCCTGAAAGTGATTTTTGACAATCTTACCGACAACGCGGTTAAATACGCCGGTCCTCATCTTCTTCTCGATGTTTCCGTAAAAACTTCCGGCCGAAAAACATGGGTGGAATTCCGGGACAATGGACCGGGATTCGAGCCAAAAAAAGCGGGATCCCTGTTTCATGCTTTTGAAATTCTTGATTCGGAACTTCCGGCCAGGCAGCGGGGTACAGGAATGGGATTATACATTTCACGGGCTCTTGCCAGGGAAATGGACGGAGACCTTCAAGCTTTCAGTGAGGGAAAGGGAAAAGGGGCTGTATTTCGTCTTTATTTGCAAAAGAGTGAATGATATGCAGGCACAAATCATTCTGGTTGAGGACAATGACCTTATCCGGTCCATGATAAAACTTCAATTGGAGAACGAAGGATTCGAAGTCCAGGATTTTTCTTCAGCGGAACAGGTTCCCTCTCCACCGGGAAATATCTGCGATTTGATAATTCTGGATATCATGCTTCCCGGCCAGTCCGGAGAAGAGTTTTTAAGAAATTTAAGGGAAAAGGGAGATAATACTCCCGTTATGATGCTTACCGTCAAAAATGATATCTCCACCCGTATCCACAATTTGAATAAAGGCGCAGACGATTATATGACAAAACCGTTCAATTTCAAAGAACTGCTGGCACGGGTCAATGCTTTGATTCGAAGAAGCCAGGGCAAACGGCGTCTTCCTTCCAGCGGTATTTTATCCATCAACCGTTTCCGTCTGGACATCTCCAGCCGGAAATGTACCAGTAATTTGGGACCACAAGTCCTATCAGAGAAAGAAGTTACGTTTCTCAAATTTCTGGTTGAAAATCCTCATGAAACCCATTCCCGTGTAGATTTATTAGAAGAAATTTGGGGAATGGATGTCTCTCCGACGCTTCGAACTGTGGACAACTTTATTCTAAAATTCCGCAAACTATTTGAAGATAATCCCAAAAAACCCAAACATTTTTTATCCATCCACGGTAAAGGATACCGCTACGAATCCTAACGCGAAAATCCATGACATTCCTGTGACAATCACCCCCTTTTATTTTGTTACAATGCCTTTAAGGCTCATGTATTCGAAAGATCGTTTCCTCAGTGCCGCAAAAAGAGAAGATGTGGACCGCCCCCCCGTTTGGATTATGCGGCAAGCCGGACGAACTTTGCCCGAATACCGGCATTTACGGGAAAAATATTCTTTTTGGGACTTGTGCCGGAATCCGGAGCTGGCGGCGGAGGTCACATTACAGCCGCTCAAACGGTTCTCTTTAGATGCCGCGGTTATTTTCAGCGATATTCTGGTCATTCCCGATGCCCTGGGAATGAATGTTTCCTTTAGTCCCAAGCTGTCTCTATCTCCGGTCATTACAGGAAAGAAAGACCTTCAGAACCTGAAAACCAAAGATTTTCTGCTGCGTCTCGAATATGTAGCGGAAACCATCCGGAGTGTAAACCTCTCCATCAAAAAAACCGCTGTCCTGGGTTTTTCCGGTGCACCGTTCACCCTTTCACGATACATGATTGAGGGGAAAAGCACAGGTAAAAATTCCAAAGCCAAAGAATGGATGTTCCGCCATCCTGACCTCTTTTTAGAACTTCAGGAAATATTAAGCAGCGTGATTTCAGAGTATCTTATATTTCAAGCGGAAGCTTCCGCCACGGCTGTTCAGCTCTTTGATACCTGGGCCGGAGAGCTGCATCCTGAAGATTACCGTAAATTTGTCCAGCCCTTTATCCGGCGGATCATCCAAACCGTAAAGAAAAGAACCTCTATTCCGGTTATCTATTACATTAATGGAGCGGCAGGACATCTGGATGCCGTATTCGCAACGGGAGCGGATGTGCTGAGTGTGGACTGGCGGATCTCCTTATCCAAAATCAGAAAAAGATTGGGCACGGAAACCGTGCTACAAGGCAATCTCGACCCCGCCTTGCTTTTCTCCCCGCCGGAAGTTATCCGGGAACGCGTGCACAGATTGATACAAGAAACCGCAGGAAAGGGGCATATTGTCAATTTAGGCCATGGCCTTAATCCGGAAACGCCCCTTTCAGGAATTGAAGCTTTCGTCCAATCCGTGATCGAATGGAAAAAGTAATCAATCCCCGGGACATCCCTCGCTCCCTTTTGGAGAAATACACCTGCAGCGGGCCCCGTTATACCAGCTATCCCACAGCCCCTCAATTCAGCAGAGATGTGGATATGCAAACCGTCAAAACAATGTGGAATAAAGGAAACCGTCCCAAGGCGGGATTGTCTCTTTACACCCATTTCCCTTTTTGCCGCCGGCGCTGCTTATACTGCGGTTGTTTCACCGAAGTCAACCACAGTCCGGAAACACGGCGCCTATATCTATCCTCGCTTAAAAAAGAGGCCGCCAAACTGCTCAGGTCTTTTGCTTCCCGGCGCACCCTCCGTCAGCTCGCCCTCGGCGGGGGTACCCCCACCATTATGACCCCGCAGCAATTGTCCGGTTACATGGAATTCATTCGAAACGAAATTGATATTGCAGAAGACGCCGAGCTTTCCCTCGAAATCGATCCCCGAACTGTAGATGAAAACTATCTGGACTATTTAATCGAAGCCGGATCCAACCGTTTCAGCTTCGGAGTCCAGGACCTTGACCCAGAAGTACAGACCAAAATAAAAAGACAGCTTAAAAGTGAACATCTCCAAAATTTGATAGGGCATCTCCGTTCCAAAGGGATCAGTGCCGTCAACCTGGACTTAATATACGGTCTTCCCGGTCAAGATCCTTCGTCTTTCTCCAAAACAGTGAAAAAAATCGCCTCCCTCCGTCCTGCCCGCATCGCCCTTTTCGGATACGCCCATGTTCCATGGGTGAGTCCGCATCAAAAAGCCCTGGAGAAATACACCTTGCCGAATCCGGAAGAACGAATGATGCTTTTCGGCACTGCTTTTGAGGACTTGGTCGAGGCCGGTTACCGGCATATCGGAATGGATCATTTCGCGCTGCCCGAAGATGAACTTTTCCAAGCTTTGCAGAACCGGACTTTGACGCGAAACTTTATGGGATACACAACACAGAAAGGGCTCGACCTTCTGGGTATCGGCGCTTCGAGCATAAGCTCAGTCCACGGGACTTATGTCCAGAACAGCAAAGATATTTCAGCATATATAAACAGAAAAAGAAGTCTTCACTGGCACAAAGGAATCATTCTCACCAAAGAAGACCTGCTCCGGCGGGAAATTATTTTGGAGCTTTTCTGTAATTTTTATTTAAACCGCTCACAAATCGAGAAAAAATGGAATATTTCTTTTTCCCGTCATTTTTCATGGGAGCTAAAGAAATTGATTCCTCTGCAGAAAGAAGGACTCTTGTGTATGAGGAGGAATCATTTGGAAGTAACTCCATTGGGGCGGTTTTTCATCCGGAATATCTGCATGATATTCGATCAGTACATAAGAACCGAAAACGCCGAAGGCCGCTATTCCAAAACCGTATGAACAAGATAAGATGAAAGAAAAAACCTCTCAAAAAAACCTATGGGGCGTTATTCTCATAAATATGGGCAGTCCCTCTTCCCCCGAAGATATTTCGGATTTTCTTTACCAAATATTCCGGGACCGTCATATTCTTCCGCTTCCCCGTACTCTCCGCACAATCCTGGCTAAAATCATAGCCCGGATGCGGACTGGAAAGACCGCTCTCCGGTACCAAGCCATCGGGGGATTATCCCCGCTGCCTGAGGAGACTGAAAAGCAGCGGGCGGCTTTGGAAAATGCCGTTTCTATTCCCGTAGAGATTGGGATGCGCTACAGCCGGCCGTTTATTCCCCATGGAATATCCCGTCTTAAGGACCGGGGTGTGGACCATTTGGTGCTTCTCCCCCTTTACCCTCAATTTTCCACAACCACCACTCTATCCGCTTTAGATTATTTCGAGAAGTCCTCATTATGGAACGGACCGGTTCACATCATCCCTCATCATTACGATCATCCTCTGTTTATATCCGCGCACAGAGAGTTATTGCACCGTTTTATAAATTCCCCGATTTCTTTGGACAAAACAGCGGTCGTATTTATTGCCCACGCCATACCTGTGAGCCGGGTTAAACAGGACGATCCTTATGTAAAACAGGTGGAATCCACGGTCTCCTCCATTTCCCGAACCCTGTCCCCCCGGTTAATGGTTCGAACCGCCTATCAAAGCCGGCTGGGGCCGGTGCCATGGCAGGGCCCCTCTCTGATAGAAGTCCTGGAAGAAATTTCTACTGCGGGGAAAGAGCATATCATCGCCCATCCTCTCAGCTTTTCCACGGAGAATCTGGAAACTCTTTATGACTTGGATATCGAATTCAAGCAAAAATGCCGGGTCCGGGGATTGGTCTTTTCCCGCGTCCCGGCGCCGGGCTTGTTTCCTCAATACATACAGGCTCTGTCCGCAGCGGTCAGGGATGGAATTCACCAATGGGAGACGCAACATGCATGATGTCATTGTTATCGGAGGCGGTATTTCCGGAATGACCGCGGCTTTTCTGCTGCGTCAAAACGGCTATGATGTGCTGGTTCTTGAGAAAGAAAACCAGCCCGGCGGAAATATCCGGACGGAAAGCCATGAGGGCATCCTTATGGAGACCGGACCCCACAGTTTTATGGGGTCATCGGAATTCACCTGGAAGCTGATTGAAAAGCTCAATATTACAGAAAAAGTGATTTCCGCATCCCCTTCTTCTAAAAACCGCTACATTTACAGAAACGGACGGCTGCTGCCGCTGCCCATGGGAGTGTCATCCTTTCTCAAAACTCCTCTTCTCAGCTGGCCGGGCAAATTCCGCTTGATGATGGAGCCCTTTATTCCCAACCGCGCCAAAGAAGACGATACCGCCTGGGATTTTTTCTGCCGCCGGTTCGGCAGGGAAGCCGCCGATTTCATCATGTCCCCTTTTGTGTCCGGGGTTTATGCCGGGGATGTCAAAATGCTGGGAGCCCGGGCGGCCTTTCCGAAATTCTGGAATTTTGAAAAGCAAAGCGGTTCCATGATTCTGGGCGCCTATAAGTATATAAAGAAAAAAAAGCGGCGTCTGAAACGGGAAGGCATTGAAATCCGCAAAGGTCTGTTCAGCTTTGAAGGGGGGCTGGGGACTCTTACTCAGGACTTGGCCGCGCGTTTAGACGGGAATATCTTGACAGAAAAAGAGGCCGTATCAATTAAAAAAAATCCATCTGGATACACTGTGGAAAGTAAAGAAGAAAACTGGAAATCCAAAAGCCTGGTTTTAGCGGCTCCCCCTTCCGCCTCGGCTTCATTGTTGGAAAATTCTCTGTATACCCAGACGGAAACCCTTAAAAAAATCCCCATGTCCCCTGTTGTAGTTCTGCATTGGAAAATTAAAGAAGAAAACTCAAATTTTCCGGATGGGTTTGGTTTTTTGATGCCCCGGCTTTTTGATTACCGGATACTGGGAACTCTGTTTCCCTCCCGTTTGTTTCCCGACCGAATTAAAAAAGGATGGCAGCTTTTTGCCAGCTATTACGGAGGCATGACCGATCCGGACGCGGTTAACTTGGACGACTCCGCTTTAGAAGAATTGCTGTTAAAAGAACACCGCCGTATATTCCGGAACCCTTTGGAGGGGGCGGAAATCATCCGCATTCATCGTTACCCGGAAGCGATTCCGCAGCTGCTTCCCGGCCATCCGGAAACTATTTCTCAATTCCAGGCTGTATTAAAAAAGAAAATGTCCGGAGGCTTTTTAACTGGAAATTATCTTATCGGAGTCGGTATCGGGCATGCGGTAGAAAGCGGATTCAGAGCTTATGAAAAAACTTTGAATTTTCTGAAAAACACCGGAGAAAATGAATAAAGGACTGCAAAAAAAGAATCGGCCTGAAATCCCTTTGGTTATTGTGGGGTACGATTTTAAAATCGCCTCCAGCTCATTGAGGGAAAAACTGACCATGACCCGGGAAGACCGCAGACATTTGCTGAACTCCATCCGCAAGATGGACCCCACGGCCGGACTGATGGCTCTGGAAACCTGCAACCGGATGGAATGGATTGTTTCCACTCAAATTCCCGGATGGATCGCCGAAATTCTGAGGGCACGTATACTCCGTTTGATTCAAAAATCAGAAGTTGCCAGCCGGATTTCTGTCCCCCACCCAAAAATTTACAGGGAGTACAATGCCCTGGTTCATGTCATCCGGGTGGTGTCCGGAATGGAATCTTTGGCGGTTGGGGAAGCCCAAATCGCAGGTCAATTTCAAGAAGCACTTCGCCGGGCCCAAAAAGAAAAAGCCTCCAACCGCATCCTCAACCGGCTGGCTCACTTGGCCGGAAGAATGGCCCGGTTCGGTTATGACACCGGAATCCGTTCCAACCACAAAACCGGAATTCACGGCATGACCGCTGATTACCTGAAAAATTACTTCGGCCCGGAAATAAAAGACCGGACCATCCTGGTGGCGGGAATGGGGAAAATCGGCAGGAAGACCGCTTCTTTGCTTGAAGAGAGCTGCCGCCGCACTATCCGGTTAAACCGGACTATTCATTCCCAGCACCGCGGCAAGTGGGAGCCTTTTTATAAGCTGAATGAATTACTGTCCCGTTCCGATGCTTTGATTGTGGCCACCGGAGCCCCCCGTCCCGTAATCAATCATCTCCCTCTCAACCCGAAAAAGAACCGCAAATTTCTGATTATGGATATCGGCATCCCGCTACAGGTTTCCGAATCCGTCCGTTTTTTGGAGAGAATCGAGTATCGAAATATCGATGACCTTCAATCTCCCCGGAAACAATCATCCGAAAGCAGCGGAATATTTGAAAAAAAAGCAGAACAAGAAATCCGCAAATTCCGCCAATACTGCCGAAGCAGGGATATGACTTCGTTTCTGACTCAGCTGCATTCTTTCCGCAAAGATACCGTTTATCAAAAAATTTCCCAGGTTTTGCGTTCTGAACTGTCTGATTTGGACAAAAAAAACCGGGACGTTCTGGAAAAAGCCATAAAAAACCTGGTGAATGAATACTCATTTCATCTGTTCACCGCTTTTCACGATGCCATGGAATCTTTTTGGAGTGAAGATGAAAAAGAATAATCATCCGTACCGGATCGGAACCCGGGGAAGCAAACTGGCTTTGTGGCAGGCAAAGCAGGTTAGCGAAAATCTCTCCGAAAAAACGCAAATAATCATTATTAAGACATCCGGAGACCGGTTTAAAAACAAAGCGCTGCAGGGGCAGAATGAAACCGGATTTTTCACTAAGGAGATCGAAAATCAGCTGCTCCGAAAAAATATTGATATCGCAGTGCACTCCCTCAAGGATCTTCCCACTGTCATCCATCCGGATTTGACTCTTGCCGCTTATCTTCCCCGGGGCCCGGTTCCCGACCTGCTGCTGGTTCATCCGGATTACCACGACCCCGGTTTCTTGGTTCCGGTAAAAAAAGGAAGCCGGATAGGAGCGACATCGCTCCGGCGCCAGGCGCTTCTCCATCTTTACGGCCCTCACACAAAACCTGATTTTCTGCGCGGAAATATCCCCACCCGGATCCAAAAATGCCGGAAAAAACAGCATGGAGCGATTGTACTGGCGGAGGCCGGACTCAGGCGGCTGGGATGGGATGTATCTCCTCTCCATGTGTACCGTCTGAATCCGGAAATCTGGCTCCCCGCTCCCGGTCAAGGGGTTATCGTTGTACAAACCCGTAAGGATGATTCCGCCCTTCAGAATGCGGCCTCCCAATTGGATGATCCGGTAACCCGTTCATCAACCGATATCGAACGACAGCTGTTGGCTAATTTCGAAGGCGGCTGTCATGTGGCTTTCGGAGCGTACGTCCGGCAGCAGGAAAAGGGATGGCAGGCTTTTATCGGACTGGACCAGCCAGGAAAAGGCTGGGTGAGGACTGAAATATTTAATCCGGATGAAAATTTCCTGAAAAATATTATGCCCGGGGATTTGTCCGGTTTCCAAACCCGGATTATTCAAAAAAGAGAGGATTTATGCCAGAAAATCCCGTCATAATTTTAACCCGGGCACCGGAAGACAATCCGTCTTTGGCTGCCAGACTAAAAGAGCGCGGTCATAGAGTTGTGGAATATCCCTGCATCAAAACGGTTTCAACTGCCGGGAACAAATCGTTTTTGCGAAGAGAGGCTTTTTTCAAAGACTATGATGTGATTATCTTTACCAGCAGGCGGGCGGTTTGGGCTCTTAAAAAGGCGGGAATCCATTTGAAGGGATCCGAATCCCGTTTTGCTTCAGTCGGCCGAAAAACCGCATCCGAAATTCAAAGGACTTTCGGTCAAAAACCCTGGCTGACAGCCGAACCTCCTACTGGAGAAACATTGGCCCTCCGTCTGGTTCAAAAATGCCGCAGCGGACAAAAACTCCTCTATCTAAGGGGAAATAAATCCACCGGAATATTAGCATCCATTTTGAATCGGCACGGACTGAAGCTGGACGAAATCATCGTTTACGAACATCAAATCCTGGAGAAAAACCCTCTGGATTTGAATTCACCGGGAATAGCCGTCATCACCAGCCCTTCAGCAGCGGACTGCTTTCTGAGATACAATGCGGATTTAATATCCCGGCTGGCCTTTTTGGCCATCGGTCCCACTACTGCCGGGCATTTAAAAAACCACGGCATTTCTGGAACTTATCAAGCGGAAAACCCGGATTCGGACTCCCTTTTCAATAAAATCGTAGAAATCACCCGAATCCATAATTTCAAAGGAGATGGATATGCATAAAAACACCTCTCAATCCGAAGCCTTATATAGCTGGGCCCGGAAACTTATCCCGGGAGGAGTCAACAGCCCGGTGCGGGCCTTTAATCAAGTCGGAGAAAAACCGGTATATTTTGAAAAAGCCGAAGGAAGCGGATTCCAGGATGCGGATGGGAATCATTATATAGACTACTGTCAATCCTGGGGACCGCTCATCCTGGGTCACGCTCATCCCGAAGTGGTGGAAGCGGTAAGAGAAACAGCGGCATCCGGGCTGTCTTTCGGCGCCTGCCACCGGGGAGAGATCGAAATTGCCGAATTGATCCTCAGCGCCTTTCCCGGTTTTGATCGAATCCGGTTCATGAATTCCGGTACGGAAGCGGTCATGGCAGCCGTGCGGTTGGCGCGCGGATTCACCGGACGTGACCTCGTGGTTAAATTCACCGGCGGTTATCACGGGCATTTCGACGGAATGCTTGTGAAAGCGGGTTCCGGTTTGGCCACCCAGGCCATAGCCAGCTCTCAAGGCATTCCGGAAAACAGTGTGAAGAATACGCGGGTGATCCCCTTGGATGATGAAGAATCCCTGGATTCCGCATTCCAAAAATCCGGGGACCGCATAGCGGCGGTGGTAATGGAACCTCTGCCGGCAAACAACGGTCTTTTGATTCAGAGAGAAGACTTTCTCCGGCATTTGAGAGAAGTGACTCAGAAGTACGGCAGTCTGCTGATTTTCGATGAAGTGATTTCAGGTTTCCGGCTTAAGTTCGGCGCCTATTGGCAGTTATGGGACATCACTCCGGACCTTTTCACCCTGGGAAAAATAATCGGCGGCGGAATGCCGGTGGGAGCGGTGGTAGGGCCCAAGAAAATTATGGACAATTTTGCTCCGCTGGGAAAAGTATATCAAGCGGGAACTCTAAGCGGAAATCCGGTGGCCTTAGCTGCGGGAAAGGCCACGCTTGAAATATTACAAAAAGAACCTCCTTATTCCTATCTGGAAGAGCTGGGACGGCGGTTTGTGCACCGGCTGGAGGAAAGCGATCTCCGTTATGCCCGCGCCCGGCAGAAAGGCTCTCTCATGTGGCTTTATCTGGACAAAGGAGAATTTCCACGCAGGGCGGAAAATATCTCCCAAAAAGCAATGAAGCGTTTTACGGAAATTCACAGACCGCTGCTGGAAAACGGACATTATCTTCCCCCCTCATCTTATGAAATTTTATTTTTAAGCAGCGCTCATTCAGCGGATGAAGTCACAGGTTTTGCCGATACCTTGGCCGGTTTAATCAAAGAGAGATTCCATGGCTAAAATTTTAGTGGTCGAAGACGAAGAGCTCATCCGGACCATGATCCAGGTCAATCTTGAGAAAGAGAGCTTTGCTGTCCAATGCTGCGAATCTGCAGAAGAAATGCTGAACTTTCTGGATACTCAGAGCTTCGACCTCATTCTTCTTGATGTCCGGCTTCCCGGAATGAACGGCGAAGAAGCCCTGGAAAAAATAAAGGAACGCGGGATTGCCACCCCTGTAATTATGGCAACTGCTCTGGATAACATCCAAACCAAGCTGCGGAGTTTTGAGCAGGGAGCGGATGATTATATCTCCAAGCCTTTTGATATTCAGGAGCTTCAGGCCAGAATCAAAGCGGTTTTACGGCGCGCCAACAAAAATATAAATATACCCAAAAAATAAAGGAGTATATCATGATGTTTCCGAAAATAAGAATGAGAAGATTGAGAGAACATCCGCATGTGCGGGATTTGGTTCGGGAGACTAAAGTAAAATTAAACGACCTGATCATGCCTCTGTTTGTGGTGGAAGGCTTGTCCCGCAAAGAGGAAATACCTTCCATGCCCGGCCAATACCGTTTTTCCATTCCCGAACTGGTGGATGAATGTAAACGGATCTATGATTTGGGCATAAAAGCCGTTATTCTTTTCGGAGTCCCCGAGCATAAAGATGAAAAAGCCACCCAAGCCTGGAATGATGAAGGGATCATCCAAAAAACCACGGCTGCCATAAAAAAAGAAATTCCCGCTCTGCTTGTCATTAATGATCTATGTTTGTGTGAATACACCTCTCACGGGCACTGCGGCTGGATAGAAAACGGGCGGATACTCAATGACCCCACTCTGGAGATACTTTCCAAAACGGCTTTATCCCAGGCCAAAGCCGGTGCGGATATGATAGCCCCCTCGGATATGATGGACGGCCGGGTGGGAGCGGTGCGGGATATTTTGGATGACAATGGTTTCTCCCATATACCCATCATGTCCTATGCCGCTAAATATGCATCGGCTTTTTACGGGCCTTTCCGCGACGCAGCCGAAAGCGCGCCTCAATTCGGCGACCGGAACTCCTATCAGATGGATCCGGCCAACGCCGATGAAGCCATTCGGGAAGTCGAGCTGGACCTTGGGGAAGGAGCTGACATCATAATGGTTAAACCGGCTCTCCCCTACCTAGATGTTCTCCGGACCTTAAAAGATACGTTCAGAGTTCCCACCGCCGCCTATAATGTCAGCGGGGAATATTCGTTAATCAAAGCCGCTGCTTCCAAAGGATGGGTGGACGAAAAAAGAATTATTCGGGAAACACTTACTTCCATTAAACGGGCAGGAGCGGATATGATCCTCACCTATTTTGCTGCGGGTTTTGCCGAATGGGAAAAGGACTGAAGCTCGTCCTTACTTGATTTTTATCTCAAATACTATCAGTCATCAGAAGAATTTAGTCATTTCTTCTTCCCGGCACATTTTTTGAATCACTGTCCCTGCCATGAGCAAGATCTATCGCCAGCATCATCCGGAACGCACAGTGTCTTACAGTGTTCTCTTTCATTATTTTGAGGCACGAGAAAAAATATCCTTTGACCGCTTTTGCGGGTTTAGGAATGAAGATTCATTTTAATTCCTTTTTAGGTTTTCTATTAAACACTCGCTATCAGTATATGGACCAGAATCCAGCCCAATCCGCATTGTGTGTACTTGGAGGCTTCGTTTATTCTTTTTGATCCAATTCAATCTTTTGCCTGAAATCAAGTTTTATGCTGGCATTCTTTTTGCTGGTCAGAATATCCATGGCCTTTAAGAAGGTCTGATTCTTTTTCTCCCACGTCCGGTTGAGCTTCCGAGCATAATGATCAATAGCCAGCTCAATCCATTTAAACTGAAAAAGTTTTTTTATGGACCTTTTCAGGGAATAGAACTTTTTATGGCTTATTATCTGGGCTTTTTGAAGCGCCATTAACGTGAATTTAGCTGGCTTGTAAACCACGTGATGAGCATCATAGAGAGACCAGTCTTTAAAGATAAGCCGGCCCTGAGAAACCATCTTGTTATAAAGCCTGGAACCAGGAAGGGGAGTAAGAATGAGAAACTGGGAGGAAGAAATCCCTGTTTTTTTGGCAAACTTAATGGTTTTTTTAACCGTCTCCCAGTCATCATCATCAAAACCATAGACAAACATCCCGTGGATACGCATTCCATGCTTCTGTATCACTTTCACTGCATATTTTATTTCCTCTACGGTTTGCTTTTTCTCTATGGATAGGAGGCTTTGAGGATTGACGGATTCCAATCCAATGTAAAGAGTACGGCAGCCTGCTTTATACATAAGCTTTAGGAGGTCTTTATGCTTAGCAATATCCACTCTTACCTGAGTTGACCAGTCAAATTTAAAGTCTTCTTTTATCATAGCTTGCAGAAGGAGTTTTAATCTCTTCCGATTTGCTGCAAAGTTATCGTCATAAAAAAAGATATGGTTGTTCTTTCTATTGTAACACCGAAGTTCCTTGATAACATTTTGTGGGGAGCGGAACCTAAATTTTTTCCCAAACATACCTGTAACCGAACAAAATTCACAGTTAAACGGGCATCCCCGTGATGTCTGGACAGGTATAGTCTGTCTTCTTTTTTGAATACCTTTGGTGAATTTTTTGCCAAAATCAGGAAAGGGAATCTCATCAAGGTCCTCAACAACAGGACCTTTGGGATTATGAACAGTCTTTCCATCCTTTCTGTAGGATAGATTAGGAACCAGAGAATAATCCTTATCTCCTTCCCAAGAATCTATGAATTTCATCAATGCATTCTCCCCTTCCCCTCGGATCAAAAAATCAGCATGCTCAAGAGCTTCTTCAGACAGAAACGTCACATGAGGTCCTCCCATTA
Organism: uncultured Eubacteriales bacterium; assembly: GCA_964445575.1. Taxonomy (GTDB): domain Bacteria; phylum Acidobacteriota; class Aminicenantia; order Aminicenantales; family Aminicenantaceae; genus WJMT01. Next base: position 147,988 of record CAYULB010000001.1, on the reverse strand, counting down.
TAACAGGGATTTGTTTCTCCCGAATCCTGTCTGCAATTTTATAGGCCCTGGGAGCTGTAGAGGTGATGGTGGAAATTCCTACCAAATCCACTGATTCAAAACGAGAATAATCGATATTTTCTGTTTCTTCATAGATCACTTCAGCGTCCCAGCCTCTTCTTTTCATGTGAGCAGCCAGAATATAAAGGCCCAATCGAGGGAGCTTAAACTGGGAGTATATATGAAGGTTGGGCGCCTTAGGTTCAATAAATATTATTTTACTCATTTTTTTTGCTTCCTTTTTGATTTATGTCTTTTTTTATTCTGGTTTTTCAGGGACATGATTTCCTTTTTTTTCTTATTCAAAAGTTCTTCCCATCTATCAATACCCTTCTTAAACTGATCCATCTTTTTATATAGCTTTTCAATTCTCTCTAACATGACATTCAGTTTTGCTTCGACCTCTTTAGGTGAACAATTCTCAAGACCTCTGTTGATAACTAAGAAATCACGAAATAAGTCAGAGGATTCTTTTATTTCTTCCAGCGAGTATCCAAAAAGCTGCATGTCTTTGATCAATTTGCATAGATAAATATAAGAATCTGAATAGAGACGAAATCCGCCATCGCTTCGCATATCAGGTTCTATGATTCCCTTGTCCTCCCAATACTTAATGGTTCGGGAACTCACTCCCACGCTTTCTCCAAGCATTCCCACCGTCAAATATTTATTCCCTTTATCTAGCTTCTTGACTTGGTTGTTTTCTCCGGGAAATCCTACTTTTTTGATTATTCTCTGAATATCCTTAAACTCATAACCTATATTAACAAGATCCTTGATTTTTAGGGCCTTCTCAAGAGCATCTTTGGTGAAAAAAGGAACATCTCCGCTTGTTATCCCCTCTGGCTTTATTAATCTTAAGTCCTGCCACTGTTTAAGTTCTGACTCCTTTATCTTTGCCTTTTCCAGAAATTCATATTTCAACATCATTTTTTGATCCATATTATTCCTTTACGTTCACTTTTATTTAATCCATCAGTGTACGTATAGGTTATTTCTTATTTTGAGTTGTGTCAAGAGATTTCTAAATTATCTTTTACCCCCTCCAAGCTAAAGTTAGAAAAATTCCCTGGCTCATGATAGAATTGAGCTCAAGAAACCATTCAATGCCTCATGTTCCCTTAGGGGTATCTGATAAGTTTAATGCTATTATACCCATGAACACACATATCAGTTCAATTTCCAGAAATGGTTAAAAGATTGAAAGCAAGGGGAGAAAAAGCGGGAAGAACCCGGCGACATGAAACGAGAAGGCAAAGGAGTTAGGCCGGCAGCACGGATAGTTGAATAAAAAAATTTAATAGACCTGGATTATTCACAAGTCGAGGTTGCTGCAGATGCAAGGCACTGGGCATGAAGTCGTGGTCTTTCACTACGAATGCCCTGTAACGAAGCAGATGCAGTGAGATCGGCTTGCCTTAATGGTAAAAAAATGGCGATTAATATAAAAAATACAAACAGAAAAAATGTTCAAGGCATTGTTCTTGAAAAAATCTTGTAAATCGCTGGAAATAAATTAATAATAAAAACATCGCCATTTTTTTATGAATAGTTCAGGATAGATATAAGCTTTGTTATTATTTGACATGGGGGCTATTTAATATTAAATTTTATAATGAAAATCCCAACCAGGAGTTTATCATGCACAATGCATTCAAAAAAATCTTTTTATCATACCTCCTCTTTTTATTCTTGTTTTCCTCTCTTTTGTGCAGCAGCACAGAAGCACCTAAGGCTGAGCTGCCGGCACTGATTACATCATGCGGCCAAAGTCCAGGAGCTACCATGATAAAAGTCATATTTATGAAAATTGGTTTTGAGAATCCCAACCCAGCCTACACAGCCCTTATGCAGGCTGAAGCTGAAGAATTGGTTTCAGCAAAAGAATCCGGGGCTCCCTATAAATCACTGATTATTGTGATGGGAGCAAGCCTTAAAGGCATGGGCGCAGCAGGTATATCCATGGAGGATGAACTATCAAGAATAGAATCCCTTATTGAGGAAGCTCAAAACCAGGGCATAACCATCATAGGAGCTCATATCGAGGGGATGAAAAGGAGAGCCCGAGGAGCTGCTCCTGGAGATAACACAGACGAGTTGAGCATAGATGCGGTTGCTCCTCATTCTGACATTCTTGTGATTAACAAAGAAGGAAACCAAGACGGACGCTTCACTTTAATCGCTGAAAATAAAAATATACCCTTGGTAGTAGTTGAGCAAAACCTTGATCTTCTTAAAGAACTAGACAAAATATTTTCGCGCTAATTTTTAATAAAATTTAATAGCCATACAAATGAAAGAATTTATCTCTTCGATCACTCTCCCAGATGTTCTGGCCTTTCTTCTTCTTCTTTCTTGTTTCTGGCTTATAAAAATATGGATAAAAGGAGAGAAGGAAAATTTCATCAGAGGAGCTATTCTCTTCCTTTTTCTCATGTTGGGTCTTCTTTATTTAAACCAGAGTGATGCGAAAAAAATCACACTCTCAGAGGTAAAATCATATCTTTTCCCAAAAAAAGAATCCCAGCTTGTTTACACTGTTGAAAAAGGACATCATAAACCTAGAGAAGGTTATACAAGATATATCTTTCAAAACCCAAAGCCTAAATTAGATCTTAAAATGGAACCGTCACGCCGCTATTTCCACCTGGAAGACCCCTCGTCTTTAAATAAGGTCCTAAGAGAACTGGGGCTGCCTGAACTCAAAACAGGTGCTAAGGAACTTGCATCCATTACCAACTCCCAAAATGACCTGTATCTCTATACATGGAAAGACTACCCTTTAGGTATTCTGATTGTGGAAAGGGCCACCTGTGTTAATAAAAACTCCATTACCAGATATCACTGTCTTTCTGTTCTTTCTATTGTAGAAAGACTTTATTGATTTTTATTTGATAATATCTTCCCAGAGCTTCTTTTTGTATTTTTCTCTGTCCATAAGTTTGCAGTCTTCTATGGTATCCACCCTGGTTGTGCTGTAAATTAATTTCGACATAAAGCCCGGTGCTCTTCTTATCCCTTCCCCTATATTGATAATAACCACATCGCCATCCTTTAAGAGACTGTCACTTAAAGACCTAAAAAATCCACCTACAGCTATGGCTGCAGCAGGCCCTATTCTTACAGCTGACTCATAGGCTATCAAACGTGTCACCGGAATGGTGTCTACTTCTGGAAAATCATTTATTTCTCCCCCGCTTTGATAGACTAATTTACTGACAATAGGATAGGTCTTGGGATATCCTGTTGCCAAGGTAGGGATAATGGTCTCAGGGTCATGGTATATGGGATAAGATTTTTCCCATCCTTCGGGAAATCCCTTTTTCTTTGCCTCCGCCCAAGCATCTGCCATGGGAGCGCATTTATCTGTTTGAGTAAGTATAAAGCGGGGCATTCTTTTAAAAATTTCCATGCCTTCAAGTTCCCGGCATGCTTTGGCAATCCCTAAAGGCCCTGTCCCTCCGCTAAGAGCTTGGATGTAAACAGTGGGGAAATCCAGCATTAAGCGCAGCCACTCATAAACCATGGTCTTTTTAGCTTCAATTCTCATGGGATCAAAATTCCCAGCAGCCAGAAGTATCCCATTTTTTCTTGAAAACTCATGAGCCAATTCTTTGGCAGCCTGATAATCTCCATTCACTCTGAAAACTTTCTGGCCAAAACAACCTATCTCTGCTTCCTGGGCATGGGAAGAATTATTGGGAATAAAGGCATATAAAGTGATGTCGGCTGCAGCCAGATAACGAGCATAAGCCACTCCCACATTTCCGGTAGAAGCTGTTACATAAGTCTTAATCCCGTTTTCTTTGAGCACACTGGCTATCATGGAACCTGCTAAATCTTTAAAAGTCCCGGTAGCAAAATTATCGTCATGTCTATGAGCAAACACCTTTAACGTGATTCCATAATTTTCTTCAGCAAATCTTTCTAAAAACCTCCATCTATCAATGGGAACAAGTCCTTCTCCACAGCTTACAATATTTTCTTTTTTATTCAGCGGCAAGTAATCAAAGTAACGCCATAAACCTGAAAAATAGACATCTTTATCATGAAGCAAATCCTCAATACGGGCCATCCCATCTGTATAAAAAACATCCGCTTTATTGTCCCCACATTTGGGGCATCTCTGTCTGTTTTTAAACCATGTATCAAAAGTCTCGATTTTTTCTCCACAGCTGTTGCATTCAAGATAAAATTTCTTTCTTTTTTTATTCATTTTTTCTTCCTTCTTAATTTAAGCTGCTGAATCCATGCCTCCTCTTCTTCTTTTACCAGGTCAAGATGAAGACCGCATTCTGTTTTTTTTGTGTCCGACCACCGCCCACTTCTGGAACCTTTTTCTAATAAATTTCTAGTGGTGCAAACTGGTGGAAAGCAGCCAATGGAAGTGTATCCCTGGTCATAGAGGGGATGAAAAGGCAGTTTATGGGAATATATATACTGCCATACCTTCTCTCGACTCCAGTGAATCAATGGATGGATCCTCATATAACCCTCTCGGTCATACATAAACATGTTAAAAAAAGCTCTATTTGAGTTCTGGTCTCTTCTTACTGCAGACAACCACGCTGAAATATTTAATTTCTTTTTAATTTTTTTTAGAGGATCCACTTTGTTCAAACGGCAGCATAAATCAGGATCTTTTTTATAAAGAGGCTCTCCATTTCCCGCCCATGAATTCCTTCTCAGAGGTGGGGGTTTAATTGCTATCACGTTCAAATCCCATTCATGGATCAATCTGTCCTTAAACTCCAGGGTTTCCGGAAAATGATAACCTGTGTCTATAAAATAAATGGGAAAATCCACTTGGATTGTTCGGATCATGTGTATCAATACCAACCCGGATGCCTGAAAGGAAGAAGTCATAGCTGCATCCGGATAGATTTTCTCAACTGTCCAGTTGAGAACTTCCTCTGCTCTGGCGTGCCTGAACTGCATGTTCAGCTTTTCTGGGTCATATTCTTCCATTTTTTGAGAAAAGGATACACTTTTCTTTTTTTTACTTCAAGAATAATTATTGAATCTACTTCAAAAAAACAAAAAAGGGAGCAGATTTATAAACCCGAAACCACGACATCTTCAAACACAAGACTGGGAGTGCGAAATGAAGAATAAATCCAAGGATCGTCTGCGGTTTCCACCAGCCTCTGCCAGAATTTGAGATGATTCCCAGCTATGTTCATCTCAGAAACAGCTTGGACAGGTTCACCACTTTCAAAAAGCTGTCCAATGATTCCTATAGAAGTGTCCCCTGTAGTTGAATTTGAATTTCCTCCAATAAATCCAGTTATGAATATTCCTCTACCCAGGTCTCTCATGATTTCTTTAACGGAACGGTTGCCTTCAGGGATAACTAAATTAGAAGGGCTGCCAGTGGTGGGTTCCCAACCTAATTTTTGGCTGTAATACCAGTCAATATAAAAGTCCTTTAATACACCTTCTTCAATCATGATTCTTTTTTGAGAAGCCAATCCATCTCCATCATAAAGCCGGCTTCCCAAACCTCGTTTTATGAACGGGTCGTCTATCAATGTGAAACAGTCACTGCCGATCTTGTTTCCTCTTTGGTCTGCAAGAAAAGACCTTTTCTGCTGAATACTGCTTCCATACATAGCTGCAAGAAATCCACCTAAAAACCTGGGAACCTGTCTGTTTTCTAATATGATGGGAAGTTTTTCAGTCTTGATTTTTTTAGCTCCCAGTAAGCTGAGTGTCCGTTCCCCTGCCTCTCTGCCTATCTGTTCTGGTTTAGGCATTTCTTTTTTATGGGTACAGACCACAAAATGATAATCACTGGGTCTTCGATCCCCTTCATCCTGCGCTGTCATAGACGCCACTGCCACATAAACGGTTGCTTCATTGTACCCCTCAAAACCATTGCTTGTCATCATGACCTCTTCCACATGGCTGTCCTGCTCTTCTGCAGTTACAGAAATGACTTTGTCTCCCCCTTTTTCTAGGCAGGATTGTTCAATGTCTTTGACCATCTTATGCCTTTCTTCTGGACTGAAACCCCTGTGTTCAAGATCGACCAATTCCAGGTCTATCTCTGCTCTTCCTTTATAATAATTGGGATCCGGAAGACTCCTGGAAGGGTCTTTTGCTAGCAGTTTAGTGGAAGAGACAGCATTTGAGATAAACTCCGTAACATCTGGCTTGCGGAGGTCAGAGGTGCTCTGAACTGAATACCTTCCATCAACATAAACTTCCACATTCAATCCTCTGGTAGAAGCTTCTTTAATGTTTTCGGGTTTTCTGTTTCTATAAGATATTTCTACCAACCTCTGGTTGTTTATTTGGACTCTGCATTCATCTGCTCCTGAAGATTTTGCTGTTTTCACAGACCAATCTGCTAACTCATAGAGTTCTTTGTTCATTTGTTTTCTCCTTTTATCCTCTTACCCCGCCTACAGTCAGGGATTTCACAAGACAGGTCGGCTGACCAAAACCTACGGGGACGGCCTGTCCTCCTTTGCCACAGGCTCCCCCGCCTCCTTTTGCCATTTCAAAATCATTTGCCACCATGGTTATGTTTTTCAGCATTTTGGGCCCATTTCCCATAATGTTAATATCTTTGATAGGAGCCGTGAGCTTCCCGTTTTCGATCAAACGGCCCTGGGATACATAGAAAGCAAAGTCGCCTTCTCCTATTTTAACCTGGCCATTGCTCACATCCTGGACATATATCCCATTTTCTGCTTCCTGAATCACCTCATCCGGAGTAGAAGGACCTCCCAGCATGTAGGTATTCCTCATGCGGGGCTGAACATAGTGCTGATAACTTTCACGCCGTCCATTCCCGGTTGGATTGACTTTATAATACCGAGCTGAGATTTTATCGTGCATGTAGCTTGACAAAATACCTTTATCCACCAAAACTGTTTTTTGTCCTGGAGTCCCCTCATCATCAAAATTAATAGAACCGGAAAGATGGGGAACTGTTCCATCGTCGATTATTGTCACTATAGGCTCAGCCACTTTTTCTCCCAGCATGTTGCTGTAAATGGAGACCTTCTTTCTGTTGAAATCTGCTTCCATCCCATGGCCTATGGCTTCATGAAGCAGCACTCCAGTTACTCCTGGACCAAGCACAACAGGGATTTCTCCAGCCGGAGGTTGAACCGCATCAAATAATTTCAAAGTTCTCTCTACAGCCTCTTTGGCAACTTCATTTATTACTGCTTCTGAATAATAAGAAAAGTCCCTTCGGCCGCCCAAGTTCCATCCGGCTCTTTCCCTTCTTCCGTCTTTTTCAGCTACTACCGACGCATTCAGATAATTTCTGGGTTGAAGGTCTTCAGCTTTTATTCCTTCACTAGTCACGACCATTATTCGTTTTTGCTGGTCATGAAAAGACGCATTGACTTTGACTACCAGAGGAGAAAGAGAAAAAGCTTTGTCGTTAATGGACTGAACCAGCGGCAACTTTGATTCAAGGGGGACTGAAGTCAGTAATGTTTTTAAGGGATAGAAATTCTTGGTAATCAGCTCTATAAACTCACTCGAAATTTTTTGAGGTTTATTATCAGCAATGGTCGCAGCTGTGGAAGCCGCTTTAACCATTGACTTTTCAGAAAGTTCTTGAGTGAAACCATATCCCACTTGATCGCCTTTCACTGTCCTTATCCCCACACCCAGGGCTACATCACTGTAGGCTCTGTTAACGTTTCCATCTTCAAGAATGACCCAATTGCTGATGGTATGTTCAAAGAAAAGATCCGCAAAATCACCCCCCTTGGAAAGGGCTTCTCTTAGAACTTTTTCACACAGATGGTCTGTAATGCCAAATTCTTTCTCAAAATATCCTGTTTTGCCAGCTTGAGAAAGACTGTACCATCCTCTAGTTAAAATAGGACTGGCTGCAGTAAAAGCAGCGGTGGCTGCGGCTGTCTTGATAAAAGACCTCCGAGAAACCTTTTTCATCTCTTCCTCCTTATCTCAATTCCTTGAAAACACTGAATTTTTTTAAAGATCTATCTTTTTCTTATTTTCTGAATTATACGATAATCCTATTCAAAATAGAATGACTTTTTTCTTCCAGATTTTTTTGCCTTTTTTAAACAAGATAATTAACCTAAACAATTCATAAAAAATATGGCGATCAAAATAAAAAATGCAAACAAGAAAGATGTTCAAGACATTGTTCTTGAAAAAATCTTGTACATAGCTGAAAATAAGTTAATAATGAAAACATCGCCATTTTTTTATGAATAGGTCAGGTATTATTATAAAATTTGTTCATTCTAATTTTTTAAGGAGAATACTCCATGAATGCAAGGAAAAAAAGAGTTCTTTTTGTCTGCGTCCACAACAGTGCCCGCAGCCAAATGGCTGAAGCCTTTTTAAATAAACTGGGAGGAAATGATTTTGAAGCCCAAAGCGCTGGATTGAAACCATCAGAATTAAATCCTTATGTCATCAAAGCCATGAAAGAAGCGGGAATAGACATCTCTAAAAATAAATCAAAAAGCGTGTTTGATCTCTATAAAAAAGGAAAGCTGTTTTCATATGTTATAACAGTGTGCGACGAATCAGCTGCCCAGAACTGCCCTACGTTTCCTGGCGTTAACACCAAAATCCATTGGAGCTTTGAAGACCCATCTCTCTTTGCCGGAACCCATGAGGAAATCATGAACAAAGTCCGCAAACTAAGAGACCAGATCAAATCCAAAATCGGGGAATTTATTCAGCTTCACGGTCCTAAGAAAAAAGGCTAACCAAAACACATAAATGATTCGGGAATCGCTTATTCTTAGCAAGCCCTATTAAAGCAGCTCGCCGATCTTCACCCTTAAGCCAGTTGTCGATGCGCTAGCTGCAGCATCCCTTGAACAGGGACACTATAAGGACAAAATTTTTCGCAAATGCCAAAACATTCTCTGCAGGCTTCAGCCTTTACACCAGGGATGGCTGCATATTTCTGCATGGCCTCCTGCTCACGGCCTTGACCGTTAAAATAATGACTGAACCGCATAATGGTATTGATAGGCACTCCGTGGGGACAGTAAGGCTCACACAACCCGCAGGCATGGCGGCAGTACAGCTCTCCACAACCTTCCTCATACTTTAACAGGCTCTGTTTATCTGACGAGGCAAGCCTTTTCCCTGAAAGAGAAAGAAATTGTTCCATTTCATCATAAGTTTTTGCCAAACAACAAACTGTGCTGACATTGGGATTATCCAGTACAAACTTTATAGCAGCTCTTTTTATTTCCTCAGGATTTTCAAGCTGATGACTTTCAATAAAGTTTTCTGCTTTTTCCACCTTATTTCGGTACCTTTTCAACCCATCTTCATAGAAAGGATTGATCTTTTTTTCTTCTTTTTCCATCCTTTCTATATTTGATTTTAGATTATAATAAATCGCTACAGGTGTGGCTTTCATGATAGCAGTACCAATATTTTTTCTCTGACAAGCTTCCAGGACTTTCTCTGAGTGGTCCATCTTAAGAAAATTATATGCCATGAGAAACACATCAAAGCGGCCGTCATCTGCAGCCGCAAGAAGAACCTTTTCCATGGTCTCTTCTGGATCTCTAAACCAAAAAGATCCGTGATTGGAAACTCCCACAAACCTAACTCTTCCTTCAGCCTTAAGTTCATCCATAGCCTGATGAAAACCTGGAGTGCGGAGCATTTCAACTGTTTCAGCCATGTGCATCATCATGCAGTCCACATATTCTGTATTAAGCTCTTCTAAACATTTTCGTGCACGCCTTAGAAATCCCTGTTTGGATTTATCTTTTTGAATTTGTATTTTAGTGGTAATGAAAATTGATTTCCTATCTCTTCCCTTCATGGCTTCAGCCACTGTCTTGTGATGGCCAGGATACTGCTCTGCTGAATCAATATAATTGACTCCCGCATCCAGTGCTGCTTCCAGCACTCCTTTGTCCTGGATTGAACCTGCTCCTATATCAGAAACTCTGAACCCTGTTCGTCCCAGAGTCCTGTATTGAGTTATTTCCGGAAATTGACTTTCCTCTTCTAAAAAAGGGTTTCTTCTCGAAAAAGACATTTTTCTTTTTAGCAAAGCCCCGACTCCCAGAAAACCCAGAGAGGAAGATTTTAAAAAACTCCGGCGGTCCAAAATCTTTTTATTACCCATAACACCTCCGTTTTTTCAATGCCCTTCATTCTAACTGCAAAATCTCAACTTCTCAAGGTTTTTTTGTTTCCTGAAAGCATCTCTCATTCAGGGATATATATTGTTTGATAAGGGGAGAGGGCGTGGATATTCTTACTTGAAGTACTTTTTTCTGTTGATTTTATCAGGCCGTTCCAATAAATTATTATCTCTTCCATGAATATGTTCACTTCCACAGAAATCATCCTTTCCATAATGGTTGTGACTTACATCGGAGTAAGAGCCCTAAAAATATCAACCGAACTTTCTATGTTTGCTGCAGCCCTAACAGGAGCTCTCGCAGGAGGAAAAGGAATTCCAGTCAGACATATTGTGGAGGGAGCTTTCACTTATTTTGATATCATACTCATTTTCATTACAGCTACTTTGTTTATGAATCTACTGAAAAACTCCGGCGGTATATCTTTTGCTGTACGCAAAATCCTGATTCGATTTCACAGAAGAAAAGTTATCCTTTTTACCCTCTTAACCTTTCTGCTGCTGATTCCAGGAGCTCTCACAGGAGCGGGGAGTGTCACCGTGCTCATAATGGGAAGCATGATATCCGTTGTATTGAGTTATATGGGTATAAACCGGGTTAAGACTACTGCTATTATCTTTATTCTAGCGGGATTGAGTGCAGCGGCACCCCCCGTAAGTCTCTGGGCGATGCTCACAGCCGCAGGAATCAATATGCCTTATGTTGGGTTTTTTCTTCCTCTTCTTATCCCGTGCCTTTTACTGGGACTTCTGACCATGTTTATCCTGGCTTGGAAATCAAAACCAATTGAACTGAACAAGGCTCTCTCTGAGCTTCCCGATCCTCCGATTGAAATGAACTGGTTCCGGGTGATTCTTCCCTTTGTTTTATTTTTTCTTCTTGTTCTAACAGGAAGAACCTGGCCTCATTCCCTTCCTATTCTAGGCCTTCCCATGATGTTCATGATATCAGCAGGATTTAGTTTTTTCCTTTCTCCCAGGAAACTAGATTTTTTCAAGATCTCAAGAGAGACCATCCATCAGCTTCTTCCCTTAATCGGCACCCTTACTTGTGTGGGAATTTTGGTACAGATAATGACTTTAACCGGCGTTCGAGGTCTTATTGCTATCACCACAGTCACACTTCCTCTTACAGCAGTCATACTCACACTGCCTCTTATTCTCCCTGCATCAGAGGCTGTCTTAATGTGGGGAGCGGCTCCAGTACTGGGAGTTCCGTTGGTGCTTTTGTTCAACACCCTTGGATTAAATCCCATTGTCGCTCTTGCAGGAATGAGTCTTATTTGGCCTTTAGGCGACGCTCTTCCCCCAACAGCCATAATAGGCAGGCTGGCCAAAGAAACGGTCAATATGAAAGAGTCTTACTCTAAGATGCTCAAATACTGTGGGCTTCCTGCCTTCATTATAATAACTGTGGGCATACTCATGATTATTTTTAGCAAGAAACTAAGTTTTCTTACCATGATATAATAAAAATTATGGTTGTAACAATTTTCTATTATATTTTAAGTGCGTATTCTGCTTTCATTATCATCTGGAATCTCCTAAAAAGCAAAAAATGGCAGGATGAATTGCTTTATATAATCATTCTCATCCCTTTTATTCTTCGCATACTGCGACTTAAATAGAGAACAGAAATGAAAAAAATCAACATTCATACTCTAAGAAAAGTAATTTTTTTAGGACTAGGCCTGTGCATCACTTTTCTCGCAGGAACCAGCTTTTTCAAAAGCCGTCATCTTCAAGAACCAGTGGTGCTAAGTCCTGGCGTAAACCAAGTCAAAACTCTAGGGCACTATTTTTCTGGAATCAAAGGAACCATAAATGATTCTAATGTTTATGTTTTGGAAGGGGAAAAACCAGGAGGTGCTCTCTTGATCCTGGGAGGAACCCATCCAGAGGAACCTGCGGGACGTTTGGCTGCATGGATCTTTGTAGAGAATGCCGTGATGGAACAGGGGCGTCTTTTAATTGTATTGACTGCAAACAAAAGTGCTTCGACAGTGACAAGACTGGGAGGAGCTTATCCCCCTGATTATACCATCCCAACCAGTTGGGGGAAGCAAAAGTTCCGAATGGGAGACCGGTGGTCTAATCCTTTAGACCAATGGCCAGACCCTGAAGTTTACATACATTATCCCAGCAAACAAGAACTGGCATACGTTGACATAAGAAACTTGAACCGTACTTTTCCGGGACATTCCAAGGGTACCCTCACTGAAAAAACATCCTATGCCATCACTCAGCTCATACGGAAAGAAAAAATAGACCTTGTGATTGACCTCCATGAAGCTGAGCTTCAGTATCCTGTTATCAGCACCATTGTAGCCCATCAAAAAGGGCAAGACCTCGCAGCTATGGCCTCTATGATGATTTCAGGTACAGAAGGATTTAATATTGGAATGGAAAACTCTCCTCCAGAACTTAGAGGCCTTTCTCACCGTGAAATAGGTGACCACACCAAAGCCACCCCTTTTCTTCTTGAAACCCCAGAACCCATGTTGGACGCGTGCAGAGGAAGGACCGACAGAAGACTGCTTCTTGAAGGAAAAGATGAATTTTTAATGAAAGCCTATAAACACGGCCTGCTGTTCGAAAAAATCGATGAAACAGGATGGTCCATTGAAAAACGAGTGGGAAGACACGCTTCAACCATGCTGCAAATTTCAGAACTGTGGACCAGTGAACATCCGGATAAGGGGATTACCATCCACAATATTCCCAGGTATTCTGAAGTTATAAAAAACGGAGTGGGGAAGTATCTGCACAACCCTTCGGAGGCTCCCCCTGATCAGCTGGAATGGGAATGAAAACCATACCCTATAACTGCAGCAACCACTGCAAAGTACATTAAAGCAAACAGTAAAAACCCCCATGACTCTTTTTTTACATATTCATAAACAGCTCCTTTTCCCGGCTCTGGAAGAGGTGAAGGGTCCCAGGGAAGACCATATTCCATTACAATTCCTTTGATATAAAGAAGATGAATCACAGGATATCCCCTTGCTGCCATCTCAAACACCAGGCCTCTTTTCTCGGGAGGAGGATAACTTTTGATGTTTGTCAGCCCCGGCTTAACCTTCAGAATATCTGAATCAGTCCCCAAGCCAGAATAACTGCCGCCGATATTAATAAAAGCTGCAATTTTTTGGTCTCCGGCAGCTTTTTCAAAAATTGCCAATTTCTGATCAACATTTTTCTTTAAATCAGACTGATAGACAAACGGCAGTCCTCTCTTTCTTATCATCCTTAAAAGTTGAAGTCGGCCTTCAGCGTCCATATCTTCCCCCACATCATTTTTTCCTCCCAGGGAAACAGCGGCGAGGCTGTAACTAAAAATCTCATTGTGGATCAGACAATCTTGGATTTCCAGCCAATGAAAATCAAGTTCATTGGCTCCCCACTGAGAAGCACCCAAAGATACCACCAGGATTAACTTGAGGTCCATGACATGCGCTGCAGAAAAAACTGATATGATTAGCCCAGGAAAAGAGCCAGAGGCTTCCACCGCGATTGTCTCGCCCTCACTCACTCCTGCTTCATTTAACATTTTGACCATAAGTCCTGCAAAATTCGGGTTTGTGGTCGTCCTTTTTGCTTCCAGGTTTCCTACGGTGGTGGTTATGGGGGAATTTTCTATCCCTATAATCCCGGTCTGATTAATATCAAACATCTTGTTTATTTCAATCCCGCCTTCCTTCCGGTAGTTTTTAATCCCCTCTATGGCCTGTTCCATTTTTTCTGAGGCTTGATTCATCATCTCTTTTAAATCTATTTTTCCACTTATGGGAAGGTGAGACGCTACCAGAAAGAAAAAGACACTGATAAGAGAAACCAGGATAATTGTCTTACTGACCTTATTCATAATCCTATCCAGTTTACAACCCTGGCAAGGAAATAGGTGGCCACAGTAACGGTAACCAAAGAAGCAAGAGTCAAAAGATGTTTTTGTTTTTCCATATTATTGGCAATAAGTCCGGGAATAACAATCCCAATGGTCCTCAATCCTATAGGCTGAGGAAGTATCTCCGGCCAGATAAGGTACCAAACATGCGCCCACAAAGCGCCCAAGAGTATGACCATGACAAATCTTCTTCTTCCAAACAAGATGAAGTAGCGAGAGAACAGCTTATAGGAATAAAGAGCCATATAAGCAACAGCCACTGTCGCTGCTATTCTTGCAGGCTGATGAAGAAAAAGAGCCATATAAGCCGGAACAATAATCCCTCCTGGATAAAGGTCGAAAATCTCTACATAGACCACAGCCAGTAATAATCCGATAAAAATTGTTTCATAACTCATGGCGAATTCCTATGGTATCCCAATAGTCTATAAGATGAATCCCTATTCTCCCAATATTCCCCAATCCAACCAAAACACAATTGTCTTTCTCTTCATCTAAAATTTGGGACATAATCTTTTTTGCATCCTTATTCTTAAGTGCTTTGAATTCCTGACTTTCAATTTTATGCTCAAGCTTTCTCTTTAACAACTCAGCTTGATCTCCAATGAAAATTATTTTTTGGAATTCCGGGAAGAGCTTTTTTTCAAAGGCAGATATCCACTGATAGGTCCGATCTCCCCGGTCCTTTCTAATATTGAAGAGACCGATCCATCTAGAATGCCTTATGTTTTTGCTCTTGACTAATTTATCAATGACTTCACGGGTGGACTCTGGGTCATTGACTGAAAAAGCACTGACCAGATCCCACTTTCGTTTAGGAAGAGTGAACTCAGCTTTCCAAAACTTAAGGCTCCCAATATCTGGAATGGCTTTCATTATTCCTGAATATGAGACTTTTCTTTCGATATCCAAAAAATCGCAAACAGAAAGAACAAGACGAATGTTTTGCTGGAATTCGGATTTTGGGACTTTTTTCATAAAAGACTTATCTTCTGCTGAACTAGATTTCCCCACTTTAACCAGCTGGGCATTTCTCTTGTTGACTCTAAGCTGGAAAACAGGAAAACATTCCTCTTCAGGGACAAAAACAGTGGAATAATCAGGTATGGAACGCCCGAAATTTCCAGCAATTTCTTCAATAGTATTTCCTGCCTGGGCAATATGGTCCATCCTTACATTAGTGAGGACAAGAATATGGGGTCTGAGCATCCGACAGCTCTCAGTATACATAGATTCAGGACTGTAAGACATCAGCTCCACAACTAACGCTTGAACAGACCTTGAAGCCGCTTTTCGGATAACTTTTTTTTCCTCCAAGATTGATGTGACTCCCCTTCGTTTGATCAACTTCTCCTCTCCCCCAGGAAAAATATAGACAGGTCTGGAACCGGTGGTTTTTGCCATCACTCTGAAGCCTGCTTGACCCAAGCATGAGGCTAAAAGACGGGTAACTCCTGATTTCCCTCGGGTCCCTGTAATGCAAATCCTTAAGGGTATTTTTCTCGATTTATGGTATAGATATATCCTCTCATACCAAAAATAAACCAGAAGTATCGCAATGGAAAAGGAAATGATAAATAATTCTCTAATCTTACTCTCCTATCCTTGTCGGTTCTATTCAGAATTCTGAAGCAGTCTCAGAAAAGTACTGCTGAACAGGTTTGAAATGTCCCCACGGTCATAATCGGCTTTTATGATACCAGAAATTACCTCCAACATCTTTTCTTTTCCTTGGTCTTCCCAGAGACAAAAGTCATTCGCCACAGCGACATACTGGGATCCCATTACTTTAACAGCTTTTTCCAGGGAATCTAAAAACTGGGAGGCATCAGAATCCAGGCTCAAAACAAGCCCAATTCCTGCTTGTTCGCTTTTTATAAAACCCATCAAATCATCTTCAGGAAGCCTTTCATAAAGAAGAAATACTGGATTTTTTGACGCCTCTAAAAGTTCTTTCACCTGAGCCGGTTCAGCCTGCTTCATTATAATAAGAATCCCGCTTTGGTTCAGTGCCTTAATCAGAGTCCTTCCTTCTTCACTAAGAATGCCTTCATCAAACAGCAGCTGAGGCTGATCAAGGACCACATAACAAACCCCCTGCTTTGCCAGTACAGATGCCCATTTGGGATTATCCTCAAGGGATCTTATTCCCTTAAGTCCGGGAATAATGGTAGTCTGGCCTTCCCTGGTGGCATTGTAAATAGCTCTTGGGGTAGAAAAAGCTCTCAGTCCTTTGCTTTGGTTTAATTTCTCGGCGGCCTTTAAAATTTTATTCACAACGTCTACTCTCAGTTTATCTCCTGAAAGCTCTCCATCCTCTTCAACAAAGGAAAGCTGAACATCTACATGGGAGTCTTTGACATCCATTCGGTGCTCAACGGCCTTATTAAGGATGTTCAACTTAAAATTTACGAGATTCTGATACTTTAGTTGGTATACTTCCTGCCTCCTGAACATAGTCTACCTGAATTATTCACAAAAAAATGGTGATGCATTCATTATTATTCTCATTTAAGCAATATGCAAGATTTTTTCAAGAACAATTATTATTTGAACATTTTCTTGTTCTTATTTTTTATTCGAATCACCTTTTTTTCTTTTCCAGGCGAGTTAAAATGAAATTCAGGTGTGGCATGGGTTCCCTAAAGATTTTTAACGCCGTTCTTCTTCATTTTTCTCGGCGATTTCATCCCTCCCCCCGTCCAATAAAAGCAGTAAATAGTGAATTGTAAATGGAGAATTGAAGTAGATATAGATCCAGAGGAACCGTGGAAACTGAATAAACCAAGCAGACCAGGTGGACGAAAAAATAGGTGAACAGGTATGACGGTACTGTTTTTATA
>CAYULB010000001.1:106900-130976 GCA_964445575.1 uncultured Eubacteriales bacterium | reverse complement strand
GCAGACCAGGTGGACGAAAAAATAGGTGAACAGGTATGACGGTACTGTTTTTATAGACGAAAAAATAGGTGAACAGGTATGACGGTACTGTTTTTATACTGTTTTTATATTTATAGGGAAGAAAAACCTGATCCTATTCGTCCAAATAGTAAAAAAAGAAAATAATGAAACCAAAAAAAGGAGAACAAAAATGAAAAAATTGACCGTGATAGCTTTGTTTGTCTCAGGTATTTTATTATTGGCAGCGAATGCCTCGGCTTCCCCCCAAATGGATCGTTCAAGAAATCGATTTGACGTAGGGTCTAACCCGGGAAGGCTTCTTGCTTTTGTTAAAGCTAACCAGGAAGAACTTGAGGTCACAGATGAACAATTAGCTAAAATGGAAGAAATGACCTTTAAAATGGAAGAAATGACAGTGAAACAGAGAAATGAAATGGCTAACATCCAGCTTGAACTGAAACGACAGATAAGAGATAGAGAAAAACGGGATTATGAAAAAATCAAATCTTTACTCACTCAATCCGCAGAACTCAGAACAGACTTGATTGTAAACAGGATGAAACTCAGAGATGAAATCAGAAATATCCTTACCAGTGAACAGCTCACTGAGCTAAAAGAAATAGCCAGAAACAAGCTGGTGCGAAAGCGGTTTGTTATGAGAAGAGATTTGATGCGGAAAAACTTTCGCCAAGAGAGACACTTATTCCGCAGGTAAATTCATTCTCTGCAGAATACTAACTTTTAAAAAAGGAGTGTGGTGATCATCACACTCCTTTTTTTCTGCTTCTTTCAGTCCCTAATTTTCAAAATCCTGGTAAAATCTATGTTCACTTCAGGCTGTTTACTTTAAATATTTAAATACGGCCATTCCATTAATTCGCTGATTTGTTATCCATATATCTTTTTCTCAAGCTGCTCCAAACTTTCTCCGCTGTTGAGAACGGCTATGGTTTGAGCGTAAAATTGAGGATCGGTTCTTAAATGGGTGGTTTTAATCTTGACTATAAGAGATCTTGCCATAAGTAAAGAGACCAGACGGAAAAAGACAATCAGGAACCTGATCCATAGACAAGGTTTTTTCATCTTTCCCTCTAAAATCGTAATAACGGATTTTAATGTCTGATATTGTCAGGGACGATATTATAATGAAACACTCATGCAATCAATATAAATCAGAATTCCACCCTCATGAGTACAGCTCCCAGTATTGACATAATCGCCAAATATTTTATCTTATTAATACCATGAAAACAAAAAGGATTCTTTTTGTGATTTTCTTTTTCTTCTTATGTTCAGCTATTATCTTCTCGCAGAGCCTGGTGGAACTGGCCAAAAGAGAAAAAGAGCGAAGAGCCAAATTAAGTGAAAAATCCAGTATTGTGATCACCAATGCAGACCTTAAAAATACAAAAAAAATCCCGGCTCTTATTATAAGTTCTCCCCATTCTTCTCAAAAAAATAGCACTGCCAGTCAAACCGCGGAGACAGGGAGTTTGAGCCCGAGAGTTTCTGTATCCGGAGATGATTATCAAATCGACCAGAGAGAATTCGACAAAAGCAGTAAAAAATATGCCACAGAAGTACTGCAATCAACCGAACGGGTCAGGAATCCTGCTTTGTCTCTTAAAAAACCAGATGGAAACTTTGCCGAGATAGAATATTTCGGTTTTCTCGATCTGAAATTAGAAGCTGAAAATAAAAGCGGAGGAGATATTGCTGTCTACGCAAAAAGACAGCAAACCGGGGTCCTCCCTTTTACCATGAACTACGGGCTTTTTGCTATGGACAGCAACGGAGAGTGGAAGTATATTGGTACAGGAAGCGGAGTTCAAAGTCGGGAAACTTTTGAACTGGGCGAAATTTCAAAGACCCAGAGAATCAGAATTGTATTCAGAGATTATACAGATATGAACACCATAAAAAGAATAAAGCCTCATTCAGAAGAATATTATATGGGAATCGATGCTGTTGAGTTTCTTCATTTTTGATTCATTCGGATTTCTCAAACTCAACTAAGACCTCAGCAACCGCATCTTTATGAACCATGAAGGTCAGCATTTTGAGCTTAATATAATCATCCCTAAAAAAATAATATCCTTTAAATTCTCCTCTCTGAGCACTGCTTCCCGAGTCTTTAATCAAATACCAATCATGACCATCAAATTCAGTAAATCCCACCGCATGAATCGCATGGTCATCAAAAGTGGTTCTGTTGTCAAATCTGTACTCGCGGCTGTCTTGGTTTATCAATGAATAGGGAATATCATAAGAAGGAATAACCGCAATATCTTTCTCCCCGCTCTTTCCTGGTTCAGAGACATCCCCACCCAGCGCAACCGTATATCCTTTTTTTAGAGCCTCGGCTAAGGACTTATAAAACACTTCCAAAGGAACATTATAATAGACATCACTGTGCCACCAATTATCCGGGACTTTATATTCTCCCTGAGTATAAAAAGGAAGATACTTCAGACTCATTAAAGTCACATAATCATCAAGAGGAAGCTGGAGCACCTCTTTGAGATATTCTTTAGGAGTGATCTGCTGACCGTTTGCCTCACAGGTTTCAGGCGGTCTTCCCATATATTTATTTAATATTTGTTTGACATAACTGACTGCTTTCTCTTCATCCCAGTATTGGTTTTCTTTACAAAACATCAAATAATTTCTGAATTCTTGGAACAATTCACCATGATTGTGTTCAGTCTCTCCTGGGAGAAGTCCGGTGTAAGCTTCAGCCGGGACAGCTCCATATTTCTTCATTCTTTCAATCACAGCGTTGTGCTCAGACCCTTGGCCGAGGTGCATTTCCCCTTTATCCTTTATAAAATACCTAGCCTTTTCTACATATTCCCAATACACAGTGAACATTTCAGACAGCTTTATTTCTCTCTTCCCAAGCCGCTTCAACTCTGATTCCAGCAGAGAAGTGGTGGCAAAACACCAGCAGGTCCCTGTCTGAAATTGGCGTATAGGAGGATTATGAAAACCAATGGTGAATTCATCCAGAGAGGTAGGTCTGCTGATTCCTGAAAAATCAGCTGAAAGGTAACTGCGCTCTCTCCCCCTGAATTCTCTGGTCTTGTACACGGCTTCACTGCATTCCTGGATTTCCTTATCTTCGATTTTTATGACTGTCTTTTGAGGAGGCGATTCTTTCCTGGCACACGAAATAAAGAAAAAATTGATAAAAACAAACACTAAAAAAACAGAAATAAATGGAATAAATTTTTTCATAAAATCCTCCTTTACCTTAACATGATTTTATCCAGATCCAAATATTCGATTTGAGAAGTCTCGGAATTAAAATACTCCAGAAATACCTTTCCCTCCCTTTTAACAAATCCATACATATCCAAAACATGTTCGCCTAAAATGTTTTTCTCAATTCTTTTTGGAACAAAGGTGTTGTACAGCACATACTCTGTTTCTGCTCGTCCTTCTTTCTCTCTGGGCATCTTGATGCAAATAACCCACTGATTGTCTTCTGTGGAGCTTAATACCTGAAAAACAGCTTCCTTATCCCTATCCACTTCCACTCCCTGCTTCTCATTAGTGTCGATCAAAACAGCACCTTCATCTTCGCTTAAATAAATCGAATTCACAGAATCAATGCCTTTTTCTATTTTTATCTCCGACAGACATGTATGTTCGTTTTCTGAACCTTGATACACATCCTGTATCTCAAATTTTATAATAAAATGAACCACATCAGCCGGACTCCCAACCTCCGTGGATTTTTCGTTTTGATACCTTTCAACCACATTTTCTCTGAATTCCTGAAGCTCTCTCCAAGAAACAGGGAAGCTCATTTCCTGTTCATCTGAGATATCAATCATCTCTATTAAAAATTCTTTCTCATACTTCAAAGCAAAATACTGAACCGCGACTTCCGATACATGAGCTTCAGGACTGACCCCTACATAAATGCTTACCAGCATCTTTTTGACTCTATTGTTTTCAAAAAACAACGTCTCATTTTCAGCAAATCCATTTATTATGAGCAAAGTTCTTGTTTTCTCAGGTATTTTAAAGAACACGGCTTCTCCAATACCGTTTCCTGGAGCACCCTCTGCCCAGCATGTGTTTTTATCTGCATCAAACAGCCTTGCTGCTGAAAATTCTCCCGGATTAAAGGGATTTGGCTCAGGATTATCAAGTTCAGAGGTGGCCTTATACAAAATTTCATTATTCCAAGAATAAAGAACTATCTGTTCCCATTCAGCAGCTGCAGTCAATAGTGTCAAACTATTAAAGAAAACAGAAATGATAATAATGACTTTAATTGTTCTACCCATCTTTAATATCTCCTGTTTATTCGAATGCTAATGACTGTCTTATTTTTCAGAGCGGCATTTTGCTTCTAGTTTAATCCATTACGTACCTTTCTGCAATATCTATTGAATATTGGTAAGCATCCCCTAAACCGTGTCCGGCCGTTACTTTTCCCCTCTGCTGCAAACCCAAATCATGAATAATCCAGGTTAGATAGTTCTTTAGCTTGTTTTCTGTTTTTTTGAGCATAAGATTTAGCTACTTCAATAAAATGCTCCACCACTTCTGGATCGAACTGATTTCCTGAACAATTGACAATTTCTTTGACCGCAAAATTATGGGAATTGGCTTTTCTGTAGGGTCGCTCTGAGATGATGGCATCGTAAGTATCAGCCACTGCCATGATCCGGGACCCTATGGGAATCTCCAAGCTTTTCAATTTATCAGGATAGCCACTGCCGTCATATCTTTCATGGTGATGCCGAATAACCTTAGCAATCTCATTCAGCTCCACCACAGGTTTAAGAATCTTCTCTCCATATATAGGATGCTGTTGAATAATATTGATCTCGTCTTTGCTCAGATTCTCTCTTTTGTGGAGAATTTTTTCCGGGATAGCAATTTTTCCAACATCATGAAGTATCGCGGCTACCTCCAGGTCCTTTCGCTCTCTCTCATTAAGGCCCATTCTCTCAGCAATTTTTAAAGAAATCTCTGTCACCCTTGTTGAATGAGCACGAGTGTACTCATCCTTTGCCTCTAAAGCAGATACCAATGACTTGGTCATAGCTATAAAGAGGGACCTCTGCCTTTCAGCAAGGTCGCTGGCTCTCATCTTGAGGTTGCGGTTGGCCAGTGCCAAATCAGCTTCTGCTTTTCTCATCCTGAGTTGAGAGCGGATCCGGGCTTTCAGTTCAGTGGAATCAAAGGGTTTGCTTATGTAGTCATCAGCGCCTGATTCAATGCCTTCCGCCAGCATCTCTCCTCCTGCTCGAGCGGTTACCAGAATCACAGGGATGTGTTTGAAATTCTTATCTTCCTTTACTTTTTTGCAGAACATATGTCCATTCATACCGGGCATCATCACATCACAGAGAATCAGGTCAGACATTTTCTCTGAAAGTATCTTCATCCCTTCATCAGCAGAGGCACATAGGTCTAAGTCATACTCATCCTGAAGGATTAACTTCATCAGCTTCAACACTTCTGGATTATCGTCAATGACTAACAATCTGTATTCATTCTCTCCTCCAGGTGACTGGAATGATTCCGGTGAGTCCATCTCTTCAATGTCCATTAACTGAAATTTCCTAAAATCTGATACAATATCCTGAACTTTAGGAGATTCTTTATCTGTAGCTCTTTTCTTTAGAGAAACAGGCTTATCTTTCTGTCTTCGATCCAGAACATCCTTAGTGTAATGATTATCCCCTTTTTTTAACTCCACAATAAACCGGGAACCTTTTCCTAACTCGCTTTCAGCTTTTATTTTTCCATTGTGCAGTTTGACAATCTCATAGGCTAAGGAGAGACCAATCCCAGTCCCTTCATGCTGACGAGAAAGAGAACCATCAACTTGTGAAAACCGGTCAAATATGTTGACCAGTTGATCTTTAGGCATTCCAATGCCTGTGTCTTCAACCCTTAAAACAACCCGAGTATCTGTTTCTTCCAAATAAACAGTAATCCTCCCTCCCTCATTGGTAAATTTAAGAGCATTGGAAAGGAGGTTTAAAATGACTTTTTCAAAGTGGTCTGGGTCTAAAGTGATCTCCATTTTGTGGGTAGGATGCTGGAAATAGAGATTGATCTTTTTCTGATCAGCTAGGGGTTTGACAGATGAGAGAATAGAAGTGATGTATTCAACAAAATCAAAAGTTTTGATTTTGAGGCGCATCTGACCTTCCTCAAGCTTAGTCAAGTCAAGGAGGTTGTTGATCAACTTGAGAAGCTTTAATCCATTCTTTCCCATGGTTGTTAAGGCATCTTTCTGTTCTGATGTAATCCTTCCCATCTTGCCCTCAATAATGGGATTAATCGGAGCCAGCATCAGGGTCAAGGGAGTGCGCAGCTCATGGTTGACATTGGCAAAAAATTGGGTCTTAAGCTCATCCAGACTTTTCAATTTAATGTTTGACTCTCGTAACTTTTTAGAGGTCTCTTCAAGTCTGATAAGACTTCTCAACCCCCGGCGCCTTATATTGTCCATAACATAAGAAGCAAATCCCCCTATGATAATGATTGAAGTGAGGAAAAACAGGTTGTTCACCATGATTCTCCAATCAAGAGCATCTCTCTGGATCATGACCACACTGGGGACCACATAACTGGCCCACACAACAGAAGAAACAATCAAAGCTTCCCGGATGGTAAAGGGGAGAAGAGCCATCATGCACATAATCACTAGAGTCAGCCCCTGATAATAGCTGCTCATAAACCCTCCCATGATTTGGATCATGATAGCGATCCCAAAGGCATCTATGATTAGGAGAGCCATTCCCAGGGCAAGTAGGCCTCTTATGGAATGAGTGCTGCGGTAAAGAATCAAAAGCACCGCATTCAAAATAAGCACAGCCATCCGGATAATAAAAAATTCAAAGAAAAATTCCGGTGTATAAATAAGGTCAAGAATCATAAATCCATTGTAAAAAACCATGCTGAGAATGATGGACAGCTTGACTCTTCCCCGGAGGTCATATTCTTTGAAATATCTTTTTAAAAATGATTTACTCTCTCTCATTTTTCTTTCCTTTGGCTGCAACACAGACATATCCCTGAGGGGGACTTCCAAAAGTTTCAATAGTCTGGAGATGTTCAAATCCTGCCTCCTCCAGAATTCCGTAAAGATTATCCAGATCAAAAAAGTCAAACGTCCCTGCTTCTTCCAGTTCAACCAAAGCTTGGGCATCATTTAGAAAGGAACGGATGGAGTCTAACACCAGCTGTTTATCCCACTCTTCTGGAAAAGAATCATCCTCCATTTCTTCTACTTTCTTAACCAACCGGGTAAAAAGACCTGAAGCATCTGCATCTGGACGCACACTGGATAAGATCAAAAGACCCCCCGGGCTTAAAATCCGGTAACATTCTATCAATGTTTCCAAGGGATTAAAAATATAAGACAAAACCAGACTCATCACGATTTTATTGAAATAACCTTCTTGAAAAGGAAGATGGAGCCCTTTTTTAACATCATCAGAAAAAATTAATTTTTTATAGGAAGGCTTCTCTTTTTCCAATCCTAAGACATACCGGGAGGCTTTGTTGAAATCAACAATAGTTTTATATTCGGGAAGTTCAAAAGTCTTTTTCAGCCACTGGTTCATTTGTGGAGTGATCTTTTCCCCGCGGAGGATCCGGTGAAGGCGGGGGGTGTAGAGTTTCTGTATTCTGTTGGCTGACTGGATGGATACATTCTCAATCTTATCAACAAATTCCATAAAAGTGGCCACTTCTCCGTTTAAAAACCTGAGAATAGGAAGATAACGATTCATCTCAATGTCACAGCAGGTATAACACAAACGGACATTTTTTTGTGCTGATTGAAATTTCTTTTCCAGCTTTTGACTGGCTTTACTCAATGCCTCCGGAACAAGGTCAGCAACAGCAATATCTCTGGGAAGTTCCTGCTGCCCTTCTAATAAATATAAAATAAAGTTCCCTGTTCCCCCACCTAAGTCTAAAAGGCGATCGTCTGCTGAGAGTCTTAAGGCTTTTATTTGATCGGACATGAGTTCAGCATAGTCATCTGCCAGAGTAAGCACATCAAAACCCAACAGCTCCTTCTCCCCAATAAGATACCTCCTCCAGTATTCATCCCGGTCCTTTAAATTTCGGCTGGGAATTCTATCTTTTTCAACATGCCGCTTGAAAAACAGGTTGTTTTTTCGAGGAACTACTGGTTTGATTTTACTCTGATGGATGAAGCGGTACACTAAAGAAGTGATAGCTGCAAACATCTGAAGGGCTTCCTTGGAGGTTCGAGCATTATGGCCGAGAGAGATAGGGATCACTTCTCGCATTGCTTTTGTCTCGATTCCCATAATATCCCGGATAAACTCTGGCTTAACCCAATGGTCATGTCCTCCATAAATCCAGGTAATGGGGATATCGATCTTTTTTATATCCTCCCGAGCTTGATCTAATGTCGCTATACGGTTAACCAAACCGTCTTCCATGTATTTATCTACATTAACCAGGTTCCCTAATACCGGCCGGACACCCAATTCAATACCCAGCTGATACTGCTCCAATAAATCAAGCCCGCAATTGACTCGGGTGAGAAGATGTCTCAATTCAGGAGTGCCCATACAAGCGATCCAATAATCGATCTTACTTTGATAAGCCTCATCACGAAGCACCAACCTTGCTTCCAAAGCAGCCAGGGAAAAGCTGACCAGAATGACTTTTCCAGCCTTGAGAATAGGATTGTCCTCCAGCCAGTCCAGAAGTGCTTTGATGTCAGAAGCTCCTTGGCTTAGAGAAGCATTAACCATTTCATAAGGAGGTTCAGACGCTTCTGGATCATTACAACTCTCTCCTTTTCTGCGGATCCCATCAAAACGAATGACAGCAACAGGTTGACCACACAAGTAGAAATTTTCAACGATGGTTTGTGAAAGAGCAAATAAGGTTTCTTTGGTTTTGCCAAACGCGGGTGGGACCACTAGAACGGGAACCGGAGAACTATCCAGGGGAAGAGAAGTATCAAGCAGTCCTACGATCTCTTCTCCTTTACGGTTCTCTAGCCGAATGACCCGGGGATGCTTTTTCGCCAGTTCACTCAAATCAGAATATCTGCGCCGCCCGGGACGGATTGTATCTGTATCTTTGTGGGATTTTTTCTCTTTAGGTACTTCAAATTCTGGAAGTTTTGCCGTATCAATGGACACCCGGCCTATTCCAAACTGCACCCCATATCTCAACTTAACCTTTCCATTGGCTTGGACTTCTTTAATATTGCGTATTTCTCCCCTCGCTTCTTGGATAAGCTTCCCTCCCCGAAATAGCTTTATAGACTCAATAGGAGTCCCGCTTAAAAGCGCGACCTCTCTTTGTTCAGTAATGAAGCTGACCCCTCCTTCACTTATATCTGTTATGGTTCCCCTAATCACTGAATTAAAAGGCTTGGGAAGCACAATCTCAATTTCCAGTTCTCCTTCCGGCTTTTCTCTTTCTAAAGCTCTTTTTTCAGAATAAAATAAAATCTGAGGATAGAGAACATCGATATGGTTTCCCTTCTCATCAATGCGATAAATAGCTGTTTCAAAATTATAGGTCGCATATCCGGATTGGAAAGAAACAAATAGGCTGTCTGAAGTCTTAAACTTAGTATCTAAATTCTCCCCAGATAAACGGCAGTAACGCCTCTCCTCTATTATATCCATTAATTTGAGCGCTGCTGGAAGGCGGGACTTAGAAGGAATCGCTGTGATTTCAGTATTATGATCTCTAGCTTTCTTGAGAAGGAACTCGATTTTCTGGCTGTCCTTAAAAGGAATGATACTATCTACTTGAAGAAACGGATAACGATCTTTAAGTTGAGAGAGCTCCCCAATAGATACATAGTCTATAATTTTTCTGGCTAATATCTGTCGGCTTTTTTCGTCTACATTTAGAAAACAAATCCCCACTCCTCCGCTTTCTTTATCTGTATGCACCACATGTCCGGCCAACTCCCGCTGGGTTCCGTCAGGAAAATCAAGAACGAACGGCACAATCCGGTCCTTAGGAAAAATAGCTTTTACAAACATCCCAGTTTCACTGATATTCCCCACAGGAGCAGGAGAGTGAAAATCAACATGAACCTGGATGTTTTTCTTCCCATCTACCTTTACTCTCATGCGCTTTCTTTTTTCCTTGGATTTTTGAGCCATAAGAAAACGGAGTTTCCGTTTGACTTCTTCAGCATCAAAGGAATGATTGTAAAAGTAATCCAACTGGCCTCCATGCAGTCCAATATAAGACACTTCTTTATCCTCGGATTCACCGATAAGCATCTTGATGGCATTGTTGGACCTGGAAACATTTTCGTTGATATATCTGATGAAAACGCCTCCATCCATATTGGGAAGAGAATGGTCCACCACAATGGCATCGATTTTGTTGAGCTCCCTGAGAAGCTGAATAGCTTCTGCTCCGCTGTCTGCAGTGTAGACTTGATATTCGGATTGAAGGCTTTGTCGAAGCTTTTCTCTTTTTTCCGGATCGCTGTTAACCACCAGAACCACAGACGCTGGACTCGTAGGGTGGCGAAGTTCTTTTGATGCCATTTGTCCTCTTACATTTGGGAAGCTGTGTTCTAACCGCTACAAATATTTACTCTTCTTTTCTTTATTGAGTCATCTTTTGCCAGAAAAAAGGCCAATGCACAAAATATTCAATGGTATTCTTTTCACTATACTATATATAGTTAATCTACTTGTCAAGCCAAGAAAGACAGGGCTAACTCCATAATTTTCCCCATCTTAGCTAGATCTGGACTTTTCTCAAGCTTTTTTATGAAAATCAGGACTCTGCAATAATCTGTAATAAGATAAAAAGGACAAAATTCCTTTTAATTGAGATTAAACGGTATATAATAGAAATGAACAGATAAAAAAAATGAAAAAAACAATTCAATGGGGGGGATTTGCTCTTTTTCTCACGGTTTTATTCTTCACCTGTGCTATAGAGAATAAACATGAAAAAAGACCTTTTAAAGAACAAGAGCCGAGAGACTGGGAAAATCCAGCTGTTTTTCAAACAAACCGGGAGCATCCCAGGGCAAGTTTCATTCCTTATGCCAGCAAATCACAGGCTGTTTCAGACAGAAAAGAAGATTCTCCTTATTATTTTTGTTTAAACGGCATGTGGAAATTTCACTGGTCAAGAAAACCAGGAGACAGACCCTATTACTTTTTCGAAACAGATTATAACACCCGAAGTTGGGATGTCATTCCTGTTCCCAGCAACTGGGAACTTCAAGGATACGGGATGCCTATTTATATCAACGCAGGGTATCCTTTTGAAAAGAACCCTCCTTACATTCATCATAACTATAATCCAGTAGGCTCCTATAAGCGTGAATTCAAACTCCCTAAAGGTTGGGGAAATAAAGAAATTTTCGTCCACTTCGGAGCCGTAAGTTCTGCCATGTATGTATGGGTTAACGGTCAAAAAGTCGGTTACAGCCAAGGAAGCAAGACTCCCGCAGAATTCTGCATCACTCCTTACATCAAAGAGGGAAACAATTCCATTGCTGTTGAAGTTTACCGGTGGTGCGATGGAAGCTATTTGGAAGACCAAGACTTCTGGAGGTTGAGCGGAATACAAAGAGATGTTTATCTGTTAGCCAGAAACAAAGTCCACATCCGCGATTTTTTTGCCAAGGCAGATCTGATTCATGAATACCAGGATGGAAGGCTCTCCCTATCTATAGAACTAAAAAACTCCCGCCACATAAACAGAAACATCACTATTGAATTCTCTCTTCTCGATAAAGATAAGGAAATCCTCTCTGGAGCGGAAATAATTTCTCTTAAGAATGAAAAAGCCGTTGTTCAGTTTGACAGGGAAATAAAAAATCCTAAAAAATGGACTGCTGAAACTCCTAATCTTTATACACTTCTTATTACCTTAAAAAACAGCACCGGAGAGACCTTGGAAACAGTAGGTTGCAAGATAGGATTCCGCAAAATAGAGATAAAAAACAAAAAGCTTCATCTAAATGGGGTGCCGGTCACTTTAAAAGGAGTGAATCTTCATGAACATCATGAACGAACCGGTCATGTTGTGGATAGAGAAACCATGATGAAAGACATAATCCTAATGAAAAAATCAAACATAAACGCTGTGAGAACCTCACATTATCCTCAGCCTGTGACTTGGTATAAGCTGTGCAATCAGTATGGACTTTATCTAATCGACGAAGCAAATATAGAATCACATGGAATGGGTTATCAAAAAGACATCACTCTCGCGGATAAACCTGAGTGGAAAAAAGCTCATCTGGACAGAATGATTAAAATGGTGGAAAGAGATAAAAACCATCCCTCTGTAATCATATGGTCTTTGGGGAATGAAGCTGGCGATGGTCACAATATGCTCGAAGGCTATAAATGGATCAAAGAAAGGGATGGAACCCGGCCCATCCAGTATGAACGTGAAGGTCACCAGACAAACGCAAAAGAAAGGCATTCTGACATCTATTGCCCTATGTACGCCCGGATAAGTCATCTTGAAAAATATGCTGCCAGCAGTGAAGACAGACCCCTGATTATGTGTGAATACTCTCATGCCATGGGAAACAGCAATGGAAATCTTCAGGATTACTGGAATGTGATTGAGAGTCATGAAATCCTTCAGGGAGGGTTCATATGGGATTGGGTCGATCAGGGACTTATCAAAAAAAATGAAAACAATCAAGAATGCTGGGCTTATGGAGGAGATTTCGGCCCTCAGGGCGTGCCCAGCGATGGGAATTTTTGTATAAACGGGTTAGTCAATCCAGACAGATCCCCTCATCCCGCCCTTGAGGAAGTAAAAAAAGTTTATCAGTATGCTGGAATCAATCCTGTTGATTTAAACTCAGGAAAGATAGCCATTTTAAACAAATTCAGCTTCACAAATCTTTCTGAATTTGAACTGGAATGGAGCCTCCAAAAAAACGGCACTGAAATTCAAACCGGTTATCTCAAGAACCTTGAGATTCCTCCCTTTAAAAGCAGGGAAATCGAACTGGATTATGCTTCTCCCCAAGCAGAACCAGGTTCGGAATACTTTCTCAATTTAAACCTCAAAAGAAAAAAAGGGCATTCTGTTCTTCCTCCCGGACACATTATGGCACAAGAACAGTTTAAGCTTCCCATTTATCAGAAAGTAGCCCCTGAAAATCCAGAAGATTGGCCTGATATCAAACTAGAACGCAATCAATCTGAAGCCTTGGTTAAGGGAGATGACTTTACCCTTCAATTCGAACTTGATTCCGGAGCCCTTTCTTCTATCAATTTTAGGGGAAAAGAACTCATCAAAAAAGCTCTGGCCCCAAATTTCTGGAGAGCTCCTACAGACAATGACTTTGGAAATGGGATGCCCACTCGCTGCAGAGTCTGGAGAGAGGCAGGAAAGAGAAAAGAACTCCGGGACTTCCAAATCACAGAACTTTCAAAAAAAGTTGTAAGAATGACATTTTATTTTGACTTAAATGATGAAAAGGAAAAAGTCATTGCTCATTACACCCTTGTCTATACCATAGCAGGAAGCGGCGATATAGTCATAGCCGTAGATTTTGAAAAAGCCGATCCAGCTCTTCCAGAGCTTCCTAAAATCGGCATGAACCTCCAGCTTTTCCGGGAATTTGAATACATTCAATGGTTTGGAAAAGGACCCTTTGAGAATTATTGGGACCGAAAGACTGCTGCCAGAGTGGGTCTTTATCAGAAATTGGTGAAGGACCTTTATTTTGCCTACATCCGTCCTCAGGAAAATGGGAACCGGACAGAAACAAGGTGGCTTTCTATAACCAACAAAGAGGGGATTGGCTTACTGGCAGTAGGTATGCCTGTTTTAAATTTCAGCGCTCATCACAATCTAATGGAAGACTTTGAATCTCCCAAAAAAACCTCCACTTTCAATGAAAACGCCAGGGAAGCAAACCGTCACACCTGCGATGTTCAGCCACGCGAACTGACCGCACTTAGCCTGGATTACAAGCAGATGGGAGTGGGGGGAGACAATTCCTGGGGCGCTAAACCTCACCCCCAATATAGGCTTCAAGAAAAATATTACAGCTACCGAATAAGGATAAGACCTTTTGATAATAAAAAAAACAATCCCCAAGAGCTTTCAAAAAAAGCATTTGAATTCTAGTCTTTCTTTTTTTTGTTCATCCTGCTGAGCACAACCAAGAAGCAGGAAACAAAGAAAATTCAACAGAAAAAAGACTAAAAAATGAAACATTTTAACAGTGATTAAGGAGAAAAAATTGTCAGAAAATGTAGAAAACAATGATATTTGCGTCCCCTCTGATGATATTGTGGCAAGAGAAATTGAAGGAGAGCTGATAATTGTTCCCCTCACTTCAGGAATCGGTGACCTAGAGGATGAACTTTTTACTCTCAACAACACAGCCAAAGCCATTTGGGAGAACCTTAACGGGAAAAAAACAGTTGAGGACATAATTTCTGATCTTTTACATAAGTATAAAGCTGAGCCAGAAAAAATCGAGCAGGATGTCAAAGGACTTTTAAAAGAACTTCTCAAGAGAAAAATCATTACAAAAAAAAGCAAATGAAGAAAAGGAAGGGTAAGACCTAAATTTTAAGTCTCTATTTGCGGAAAGAAAAAAGAAGGCGTTTTCTTTACCCTCTTGTGTTGAACTTTTTTTTAGGTGCGGTGTCCGGCGATCTTTCTTATTCCTTCCAGCAGCTTATCAATTTCTTTATGGTTGATGTAGCAATGGGTGGACACACGGCATCCGTAGGTTCCCTTTTCTCTACTGCCTACAGTCCGGATCACAATGTTGTATTTCTGCCTCACATAATCAACGATGTCCCTTGGCTCAACTCCTTTTATGGAAAATGCAGTCAGTCCCCCGCTTAAATAGGGATCTTCAGAGGTATGAAGTCTAGCACCCGAAATTTTTTTCAGCTCCTGTTTAAAATATCCTGCCAAAGATTTAATCCTTTTTTCAATCCTTGTTTTACCAATATAATTCTGGAAATTCACAGCTTCTCCCAGAGCAATGATCAAAGCATCCGCTCTCTGCCCCAAAGTCTCATATTTTCTTGCTGTGGGCTGATCCCATCCCGAAGTGGTGATAGTGGGCCACAATCTGTCCTGAACTTCTTTTCGCACATAAAAAACTCCCACTCCTGTGGGGGCTCCCAACCATTTGTAAGGACTGGTAGCGAAAAAATCTACTCCCAGTTTTTTCATATCCAAATCTAACATTCCCAATCCATGCGCACTGTCAGCAGCTACCAGCAGGCCTTTTTCATGAGCCATCTGAGTCAGTTCTCTTATCGGAGAAATGAGGCCTGAAATATACACTGTATGGCTCACACTGATCACCCTGGTTTTCGGAGTAATGGCTTTGTTAAACTTGTCTACAAACTCCTCCACGCTTCTGGGGGGAAGCCCGATAGGCACTTCAGTAACTTTGATACCGTAACGCTCCTCCTTAATTTTCCATGGGTGGGTTCCCCCCGGATGCTCCATGGAAGAGAGAAGGACCTCATCTCCGGGTTTAAGGTCTAGTCCATTAGCCACAAAATTCATGCCCTCAGTAGTATTGCGTACAATAGCCACTTCATCGGGAGACGCATTCATGAATTCAGCAATCCTCATCCGTATTTCCTCTTTTTTCCTGGGAATATAAGAGTACATATGCACAGGAGAAGTAGCCTGAATCTTAAATGTGTTCATTAAAGTGTTGAACACTGTTTTGGGCATAGGACCCACTGTCCCGTTGTTCATCATGATAAGACCGTCCTGAAAAATAAACTTCTCTCTTATGGCATCCCAGTAAATTCCATCTGGAGCTTCATCTTGAATGTGCTTTTTATTCAAATCAATTATGCTTTGGTAAATTGAAGCATTGAGTTTGGATAGACCCGCTGCGGAAATCGATGAACCCGCTAAAAGATATTTCACAAAATCTCTTCGTGTGACTCCCTTTTCTCGGAATTTCTCAAACAAAGGTTTATGGTTCATTCCTGCCTCCCTTTTTAAATCATTCTTATTCCCTTCCTTATTTTGAGACCCTCAGCTTTTTTTTGGGTTTCATCAAAACAGCTCTTCCCTCCGTAACTCCGATATCCTTGGCAATCACAGGACACTTGACCTTTAAAAGAAAAAAAATAGGTCTGTCCAGCTCAGAAAGGGCCTCGTAATTTCCCTGGCCCTTACTTATCATCAGGTCTGCCTGGTCAATGAGTTTTAAAAAATTTTCAGAGCAGTATTCCAGTATAGTGCCGGGAGCATCGCTTCCAGAAGAAATAACTTCTGCAATTTTGTCAATTCCGGCTTCCTCTGCATCTTCCTTGACCGCATCATTAATAATGGGCTTTTCCCTGACCACATAAATAACTGGTTTTTCCATCTCTTCTATTAAAATACGGTCAAACACAGTCTCCCCTGCATTATCAGCTAAATACAAAATTTGTTTTGACTCTTTGACCATCTGAACAAATTCAGGAAAATGATTGACTGCAAAGTCCTGATTGAGGATTCTCTCCAGGTCTCTTCTTATATCAAACGCAGCTTGGGCCCCAAAATCAATGACATTTCCTGCTACTGCTGCTTTGACGGCAGCCATCAGACTGTTTTTGGAGTCTTTCACTATTTTCTTTACCTGGGGATACAGTGCTAATGCCTGCTGAGTGCAGTCCTTTTTAATTTTATGATACGGGTCTTCCACTCCAGTCATATCAGATATAATTCTGTAGACTTCCCTTCCTATTTCAGGAGGAGTCAAATCAAACGATAACTGAGGAAGATATGAGCTAACTGCTTTCAATACTTTCCATGTCTCTTCCTCATCAGAGGTGATGAGCCTCATTGTGTTTAGGGTTTGAATAAAAAAACAGGGGTAACAATCCAAATAGGCTTTCATTTTTATATCCTTATTTTTCTTCCCTCTTAATGGAACTCTAGAATCTCTATGCTTAATTTGCCTATGACTTCTGAAATGGCCTGCGCCATTTCTTTAAACAAATATTCATCCAATTCTGTCCGCCCTAACTTGATATGAGTGGCGTCCGTATAATATTCTCCGGTTTTTGAGTCCACTTCAAACCATTTCGGATCCAAATCAATCCATTGCCCGACATACACTTCAGGCCACATATGATAGGCGAAAAAACCTTCTCCATACATGATACCCACATTTGCTCTTGCCGGAATTCCCACTGATCGACATAAAGCCGTGAATACCACCGTATGCTCTGTGCAGTCTCCTTGTCGTTTTTGCAGGACTTCTTTGGCTGAGGCAAACCCCACGCTGTAGTTGGATTCGAGTTCTTCTCTAACCCACTCTGCAATCCTTTTTGCCGCCCTCCAAGAATTTCTTTCTTCACCGACTATTTCCTCAGCAGCTGCTTTAATATCGGGGTCATCTGATTGACAAAATAAGGTAGATTTAAGAAAGGGTTCCAACTTTCTATCTTTTACAGGAAACTGGACTGCTTTTTCTTCTTTAAAAATTAAGGATTCTGTCTTTAGGATAAGGGAGCTATCTTTTTTCTCAATTATTTTTTGCCTTTTACTGTCCGGGGGGAAATCTTTGAGCTTTTCTTCAGGCAGTCCGCTTAATTCCACCTTCAAGGATTGAATCTTCTGAGAGTTTTTGAGCTCAATATCGGGCCTTATTATGGTAGAGAATGCGATATCAAAAGTTGTCCCTGCTTCTTCCAGTGCTTTTTGTCGGGTCATTTTCAAAGAAGAAGTATTCACAAAACCAGTTTTAACTTCAGACTTATACACTTCGCCTTTCTCATCTATCCACTCTTCTGCTTCTACAGGGATCAGTGAGGAAAATCTGGACCTGGTGTGCCACAGTTCATAAGTTTCTCCCAGAATAAGGGTGTTTTCTTTTCCTAATATTTCATACCGGCAATCTGAAATGGAGTAGGTAATAGGGTCGAGTATAGGGAAAGAATAAACAGCTCCCTTTTTAAACCTATCTTCTTCCATCAACTTCTCAACCGGCACTTGCACATAAAAACGTTTTTGATAGGGTATCTCTTTCACTTTTTTACCGTTCACTTTAAATACAACTGATTGCGGATCTATTTCTGCCTGAATAACAGTTTCCCGTTCGGACATCTTTGTTTTCACCACCATATCAACCGGCCTGCCGCTTTCATCTAACCAAGACTCCTGTGAGGAAAGCATTTCAACTTTCTGATTCCCTAACCGGCTAACTTTTATCCTTGTCTCACTGTATATTTTTAAATATCTTTGATCCTTTTGGAACACCCTCTCTCTGCACAAATAACTGTACCCTACTTTAACTCCCTCCATATAAACACCCATCCAGGACTCATGGGTCTCTTTTTCCTGAACCCCTAAACTTGCTAAATCTGAAAAGCCAAAGAAAAATAAAAATACCACAAAATTCAGTAGAACAAACCTTTTTCTTTTCATTTCATGACCGGATAAAGATTGGAAACCATCTCCTGAATAAATCCAGGTTTCCTATTTCTGCGAAGACAGCTTTATAACCTTCCTAAAAACTCTCATTAAATTTCCACCCCAAATTTTCTCAATCTCTTCTTCTGTATAACCCCTCCTCAACAGCTCTTTGGTTACATTGGGCATTTCACTCACATTATCACACCCCTCTAGGCCTCCACCTCCATCAAAATCTGTTCCTATACCCACATAATCGATCCCTATTAAGTCCTTCACATAATCGATATGGTCAACCATATCCTCTACGGTTGCACTTGGCCTGGGATATTTTTCCATAATTTTCATGTATTCCTCTCTGACTTTCTGTCTGAGCTTTTCCTCTTTTATCTTCGAATACTCGCCGTACTTTTCTTCCAGCTTCTCAATGGCCTTCTGTCTCTCCATATTCGATTCTGTCTCCTTAATAAAACTGGACACAAAACAAATTTGAATAACACCCTCTTTTTCAGCCAAAGCTTTTAGCATTTCATCAGAAAGGTTTCTGGGATGGTCACACAGAGAACGCACGCAAGAGTGAGACGCAATCACAGGAGCCTGGGAGTGCTCAAGAACATCAAAAAAAGACTGATCAGAGACATGAGAGACATCGACCATGATTCCAAGCCGATTGCATTCTTCCACCACTTTTTTTCCAAAATCACTCAATCCATTATCTTCTGGTTCCCTTCTGTCAGTAGAAGAATCACAAATGTCATTATCGCTGGAATGACACAGGGTGATGTATCGCACTCCCTTATTATAAAATTCTTCCACCAGAGACAGGTCTTTTCCCAAAGGATATCCGTTTTCCATACCAATGAACGCTGCTATCTTCCCCTGTTCTTTCAGTCTGTAGGCATCCTCAGGCGTGGTCGCCAAACCAATCCTTTCAGGATATTGGTCACACATGTCATGAATGGCTTTGATAAGAAGGTCTGCTCTCTTTTTTGCCTCCTTATAGCCCTGCTCTGTTCTTTCCCCCTGCCCCACATAAGCCGCAAAAAATTCAGCATCCAGCCCTCCCTCTTTCATGCGTGGAAGGTCGATTTTCCCTCTGCTTTTATCCTCAGGGCCGTGAAGCTTCCCCATATCATACTCACCTCTGACCATCCTCATCGGAGTGTCGCAGTGGGTATCCACGGTCAGGACTTTCAGGTGTATTTTCATTGCTTCAGAGTCAGAAATATCTGTTTTTTGTTCTTTTGTGCAGGAGTTGGAAAAAAATAAGAGTGCCAAAGATAAGCTTAAACATAAAATAATAATTTTTTGAGACATTGATTCTCCTTTCAATAGTATAACCGCTCATTTTTATGGATAGTTATTTCCTTGTCAAGCTGGTTCTTTCTCATGGATTAAGGCTTGTTGTCTTTGACCAGCACATAAAAATTCCTCCGCCGCTGAATTGTCTTCTTGGATCTAAAATCCCTGATTCGGTAACCAGATTGAAAAAGCTCTGTAAAAGCTTTTCTGGTCCTTAACCTCCAATCTAGAGGAATTCTTCTGATTTGTTTATCCGGAACATCTGTTTCCTGAATCATCCTGTAAAAATCATAGGGAATTTCAACGAGAAGCCACCTCTTTGAGGCATTAAGCGCATCAAAATTAACTTCTTGACTCACTTCTATATTCATAAGTCTCTTTTTCCCTTTGATTTCTTTGACAGTAGAGCTGACCACTAAATCTCCACGACTCAGTAATTCATCTAGGTCATAATCCGGTTCCTTGTTTTTTTTCCTCAGGTTCCATAAAACATAAAACCGGTCACTGGGAATATCAGCTCTATTCAGATATCCAACAAAGCCTCTGTAAAAACTTGGCTTATAATCTACAACTTCCATTCCTAGCTTATGAATATTTCTGTAGGCATTCACTCCGGTCAAAGGGTCATAAGTGCAGGTCATAGAATTGATGTGAAACAAATCTTGTATGATTCTTTTCTGGAACTGCTTAAGCAAAATACCCAGGTTTAAATTCCTGTATTGCTTTTTGATGGCAGCATACTGGGAGTAAAAATTGAGATTCCCGGATTCTTTATAAGCAATCTTTTTATCCTTCACTCCCACATATCCATAAGCAAATCCTATGAAATATTGCCTGTCTCTCCGCAATTTTCCTTTCTCATCTTCTGCATAAATCCCAATAAAAAGGCTGCTTCCTTCATTAAAATAATTCTCGCCCGCCAAATTTCTGGGACTTGATAAATGGTCATTGGGATCTCCCCAGATTTCCATGCGGCGCTGCTCGTATTTAAAATAATCCTCCTCATCGGGAGACCTTTCCACAAGAAATAAAAACCTTCTGCCTTTTGACTCTTTGATTTCTTCAAGACCATTCATCATATAGTGAAAATTTTATCAGTCAGGTCATATAAGTCAAGAACAGATAACCTGGATTATTCACGAGTCAGGATAATAAACATTTTTCATTGTATTGGAAAAAAATTTCTGGTAAATATTATCTTTTGAAGTCCTGTGTGAAGAGTTCATGAAAAAAGAGAGCTTTCTGTCTAACAAAAAAACTGCTTGTATTATAAATCCCTATGCCGCAAACAAAAAATGGTCTCGAAATGTACTGGTCAGAAATTATTTAAAAAAGAATGCACCTGGAAAAATAATCGCTACTCAGAAAAATAAAGACTTTACTATCAGTACGGCCAAAAAACTCTGCCAAGACTTTGACGTAATCATTGTTGCTGGAGGGGATGGCACCATAGCAGATGTCATTCAGGGAATCATGGAATCCGGCAGGAACAAAGAGGTCATCCTTGGAGTCATTCCTTTAGGAAGTGGAAATGCCTTTAGGATTTCCCTGAACATTCCTTTAAGCATAAAAGGAGCATTGAAAATAATAAAACAAGGACGCACCAAGGAAATCGACCTGATTAAAATAAATGATAAATACGCATCATTTGGAAGCGTAGGCGCTACTGCTCAGGTTTTGGTAGAAAAATCAAAAAACAGAATCCCCGGATTTTTAGGCCATATACTTGCTGCCCGGATTATGTTGCGTTTATCCAGGAAAAGACAGGAAATAGAGCTGTTCAATGCCGTTGATGATAAAGGCCGTTGTTTTGAGCACAATCATATTAAATTAAAAGTATTTGACGGAATCATAGGTAAAAGCAAACATTTTGGATACGGCTGGAAGATCTCCCCTAAAGCAGAGCTGGATGATGGGTATATTGATATGACATTCTTTGAAACAAGCATTCGTAAGTTTCTGCTCTTCTTCCCCAGTATTTATTTTGGCACCTTCCAGAAAACACAACCGCACTTCAAAGCAGAAAAAATCATTATAAAAGGGAAAAAACTTCCTGTTCAATACAACGGAGAGCTGTTAGGAAAAACAGACCAAGTTGAAATAAATATAAAACCGAAAGTTCTCACTGTCCTGACTCCTCTGGGATGCAAATAATCACCTTCAGCTGTTCCTCATTTTTTAGCCTGGACACTTCACGAGTCGAGGTTGCTGCAGATGCGAGGCGCAGGGCATGAAGTCGTGGTCCTTCACTGCGAATGGCCTGCAACGAAGCCGATGCAGTGAGATCGGCTCGCCTTAATGGTAAAAAATAGCGATCAATATAAAAAATTCAAATAAGAAAAATGTTCAAGACATCGTTCTTGAAAAAACCTTGTATATCGATGAAAATAAATTGATCATGAAAACATCGCTATTTTTTTATGAATGGTTCAGGTTAGATAAAGTCATCGTAAATGCTTGAACAGCAAGCTCAGGAAAAGTCCTGCCTCCTAAATTTTTAACGTGCTCAATGCTTTCAAACTCTTTAACTCCCATAAAAGGAGGTCCCTTTTGAGAAATTTTTTCATAGATATTGGCAAGGGCTATGATGCTGGCTCCCACACTGATATTCTTTAAGTCCTTATCCAGTTGATAAGGGTTTTTTACATAATGATTGTAATAATCTTCCAGCAATGGCTGTATTTCACTTAAAAGAGAAGCCGTTGACTTCAGAATAACTTTTTCCCTGTCATCGAGTGAAGATTCTGATCCTTTCATTTCTTTGGACCAAAAATCTGATATCTCATAAAAAAAAGAAAGACTTTTATGAAGCCCGGTGGATTCTGATAAAAGAGCTGCTGATTTAATGTTCTCCACATCCCTGGTCTCAAGTCCTGCAGCTTCCGCAATCTTTCCTGAAACGTGAGAAATTCTTAAAGAAGAAGGCTGGACTTTATCCCCGCATTCGAGATATTTGAACATAACTTCCAGAATTCCAATATAGGCTGTCTTTAATTTTTCCATCTTTTTTTCTTTCTGTTCTGAAGCAGAGCCCACTATAGCTCCTGTAAGCAGCAAAAAACCTCCCCATGAAAGAAGGTTAATAAAATCATATAAAGATAGAATATTTTCGGTCTGGATAAATCTTCCGGTAAATATGAGATAAAAAACCACCACGAGTATACTCAAAAACGCGGTCAGCACTCCCTGTTTCTTTCCCAGAAAATGCCCGGATAAAATGACCGGAAGGAAAAAAAAGTTAAGAAAGGCCAGCTTGTATTCAACAAAGAACCCTATTCCAATAATCCCTAGAAATACCAGAACCACCAAAAACAGTTCAAAGTACTTTAGAGTAAATTCTTTGAGCTTTTTCATCCCATTCTTTAAACCCTATTTTTATATATCATCTGCATAAGTTTGAGTCAACCATTGAATTTTTCTAATTTCTAATTACAGAGAAGCTAAGCAAACTCTGTTAAATTGGTTGATTCCGCTATTTTATTCTGTAGAATACCAGAAGCTGGGGATAAAAGGCAACACAGACATAAAAAATCCTTATCTTATGTTAGGAAAGCTTCCCCTCCTTGAAGTCTGCACATTTTATAATCTTACCGGGCTTCCTTGTCCTGGATGCGGACTTACCAGATCTCTGGTTGCTGCTGTTCACGGCCAATTCAGAGCCAGCTTTATTTACCACCGACTGGGCTGTTCACCCTTTTCTACATCTTTCTTCGGACCGCTTACAGAGCTTTTATCCTCCTCGCTCCGTCCCAGAGCCCGCTTTTATTCCAGTCCGGAAAAATTCTGAACAGAGGAATGATCGTCCCTGGACTTCTCTTTTTTATTAACAGGCTTGTGAACCTGACCTCTTATCTTTTTGCTTCTTGATAAATCAAATTGAATTGAAATTCAGGAGGCTCAAGCATATGCCTCTTAACTGAACATTGATTCACTGCCTTTATGACAGCTTTTTCATACTTTCTAGGAAAATCATGAGGAAGTTTTATTTCTATGTTCAGCCTTTTTATCATCTTCCTTTCTTTGTCTGTCTCTTTGGTCATGATAAGACCCAGCTCATCCGTAGATATTCCCCTCTCTTGACAGAAAGAAAGAAGATAAATCCCAGAACATGTGGCGATAGAAGCCAGGAAAAGGTCAAAGGGTGCGGGTGACACGCCCTCTCCTCCTTGATAAATGGGCTGGTCTGTTTTAATGGTAAAGTCTTTAATCTCTGCATCCACTTTCTTCCCACCCGGAAATTTTAAGCTAATTTCTCCACTCATTTACTTCTCCTAATCAATGATTGATAACAGTATAAGTCATTATCGTTTTTTATCAAATCCACGATTGATGACAGGAAAGAATTTATTCATCTGGCTTCTTTTCAGAAATTCCTTTTGAAAAAACA
>CAYULB010000001.1:90930-106800 GCA_964445575.1 uncultured Eubacteriales bacterium | reverse complement strand
ACAGGAAAGAATTTATTCATCTGGCTTCTTTTCAGAAATTCCTTTTGAAAAAACAGCCAGCAGTAAATTTCTGTCTCTCTCCTTCATTACCAACCTCCCAAAAAGGTCATACAGCATGTTCACAACATGCTCCCGGTTGCCTTGGTGAATGAAATTTATTTTTTCCAGTTTTTTCACTATCAAGTTGATACATTCTTCCTGTTCGCTTCTTGAAATCGGCTTAGGCTTTGTTTCTTTTCTTCTCATAACGGGTTTTCCTCTGCTGAACAGCTGGAATAGAGTGAGAAGCACTGCCGAAGCAAGATTGTAAGAAGGTTGACTCTCTGCTTGAGGAATCAAAAATCTGTAATTGGAATGGCGAAGCTCTCTTGAAACCAATCCAGTCCTTTCGGTTCCAAAAACAAGCCCCACCTTTACCTCAGAAGAAAAACTAGCCATTTTTTCTGCGGCCTCGTTAAAACTTAAGGAAGGAAAATTTTTTCGATACCTCGCTGAAGCTGCAAAAACAACGCTCAAATCTTTGGTGGCTTCAGAAAGTTGGGAGTAGATGCCTGCATTCTTTAACAAGTCCTCTGCATGCACTGCTGTCCTAAAAGCTTGGTTTGGGAGGGATTTATCCAAAATTATTCTCAAATGTTTAAATCCTGTGTTCTTCATGGCTCTTGCCACAAGTCCTATATTCTCTGGATTAGAAGGTCTGGATAGAATAACGAAAATATTTTCCCTTAAAAGAGACCTAAGTCCACTGTTATTTGTTTGCGCCATTTGAGATCTTGTTTCTTCATTTGTCTGGTCAGTACTCCCCTGTGCTTCCAAAACCATCCTCTCCCCGAATGGTCTCATTGAGATTTTTGACTTCCACAGCTTCAAAATCCACAACCTGCTGAATAAGCAGTTGAGCTATCTTCATCCCTTTTTCAATCAAAAATGTTTCCTTCCCCAGGTTTATCAACACCACTTTGATTTCACCTCTGTATCCAGAATCAATAACTCCGGCTAATCTATGTATTGATTTTAGGGACACTCCGCTCTTATCCCAAATAAGACCAGCATATCCTTCAGGAATAGCTACTTTGATCCCGGTCGAAATAGGTCTGCTTTCAAAAGGAAGTAGTTTGCAGTCCTCAGAGGAGAATAAATCAAGTCCAGCATCCCCTTTATGTCCCCGCAAAGGAATTTTAGCCTCTTTGCTTATTTTCTTTACTTTTAACTTCATTTTAAACCCCTTCCAGGGTTACTTTTGAAAAATATCCTTCTGCTAACTTTCCCCACTTCTGGATTTTTTCTCTGGGATAGGGCTTTATTTTTCGGTAGGATACATCCAGAGTATTTTCCGGAGAAAACTGTTGAATCTGAAAACAAGGACTTCCTTTGAGCATCTGAAAAATTTTTTCAATCTCTTCTTTATCAATGAGGCCTGGAACTACTGTGGTTCTAAACATATATTCAATTTTTGATTTTCTTAAAACATCAATGCTTTTTTTTATGTCCTTTACCTTTGCCTCTATCCCTGAAGCTAAAGAATATTTATCCAGAGAAGCTTTTATATCCATGGCTGCATTGTCTATCAAACCTTCTTTTATTATTCTTTCCAGCCTTTGAGGAAAAGACCCATTGGTGTCCAGTTTAACGCGGAGCCCTTTCTTCTTTAGGAGGTGGAGCAATTCGTTTATGTCTGAATGCATAAGCGGTTCTCCCCCTGTCACACACACAGCTTCTATCCAGTCTTTTCTGGAATCAATAAAATCTAAAAAAAAATCATGGGGAATGACGGGTAGATTCCCGGGATTTAAAACCAGCTCCGCATTATGACAAAAAGGACATCGAAAATTACATCCTCCCAGAAATATGGTTGAGGAAATGTATCCTGGAAAATCCTTAGAAGCAAACTTTTCTAATCCTCTGATTGCAGCCAATCTTTCAGCTCCTGTGAAGTCGTTATGACTTTCCTGACCTTTTCGTGTTCAATTATCAAAACAACAGGAATGACAATTCCTCCCTTCTCATCACGTTTGATATCTTTAAGATAATTTCTGATTTTTATCTTGCTCTCTTTTTCTGCAAGATTGCACTCCTGCCCTTTCAGGCCGGACTTTTTAAGTTCTCTCTTTAAGGAATCACACTTTGGACAGTTTGGGTAGGTGAAAATCAGATACTTCATATCAACCCACTTTCTGAAAAGTTATTCTCTCAGAAAACTCCTGCTTTTTCCCGTCATTCCATGTGGATATAGGCCTCAGATAGCCCACTATTCTGGAATAAACCTCGGTAACTTCTCCACACTCTGGGCAGAGATTTTCTTCCCCTTTAATATATCCATGATCGAGACATACACTGAAAGTCGGAGTTATGCTGAAATAAGGAAGTTTTGTTTCAGCGATTTTCATAACAATTTTGCGGGTAGTATCTTTATCCACAGATTCAGGAAGAAAAGCATGGAAAATGGTTCCTCCGGTATAGTAAGACTGTATATCCTTCTGATGTTCTAAGGCTTCAAAGATATCTCTCGTGGCATCTACGTTAAGCTGAGTGGAGTTGGTCAAGTAGGGATGTTTATCCGTTCCAGAAGTTTTTATGTTCATGTATTTCTGCCTATCTAATCTTGCCAGCCGGTAGGAAGTGGATTCTGCTGGTGTGGCCTCGAGGTTATAAAGATTTCCGGTTTCCTCTTGAAAATCTTGAAGAGTCTCTCTCATAAACACAAGCACTCTTTGGGTAAAATCCTTTGCTTCTGAGTGGCTGATTCCTTTGTTTAAAAAATTAAGGCATGCTTCATGCATTCCCACTATCCCTATGGTCGAAAAATGGTTATCAAAATGCCCCAAATAGACTTTAGTATAAGGAACGAGACCTTTTTCTAAAGTGTTATTCACCACTTCTCTTTTTGTCTCTAAAGCTTCCTTTGCCAGAACCATCATGTGTTTAAGTCGGCTGAAAAATTCATCTTCAGTTGAAGATTCATATCCTATTCTGTTTAGGTTTATGGTCGCCACGCCTATGGACCCTGTGGAGTCCCCAGGTCCCCATATGTTTCCAGGTCTCTGCATCAGCTCTCTCTGGTCTAGATTAAGCCGACAGCACATGGCCCGAATGTCACCCGGGTCTATATCTGTCCCAAAATAATTCTGAAAGTAA
Organism: uncultured Eubacteriales bacterium; assembly: GCA_964445575.1. Taxonomy (GTDB): domain Bacteria; phylum Acidobacteriota; class Aminicenantia; order Aminicenantales; family Aminicenantaceae; genus WJMT01. The sequence goes on along the minus strand of CAYULB010000001.1, from coordinate 103,665 downwards.
GGGATCCCATATTTAGCAGTCGCCTCAAACAACAACTCGGCGGCCGGAGCATTCCAATTAAAATCCTTGGTAATGTTATAGGTGGGGATAGGGAAGGTAAAAACACGCCCTTTTTGGTCCCCCTCCAGCATAAGCTCAAGAAATGCTTTATTGATCATGTCCATCTCTTTTTGATATTCTCCATAGGCTGATTCTCTTTCTTCCCCTCCTATAATGACCTTTTTATCTTTCATGTCCTCAGGCACTGTCCAATCAAAGGTCAAATTAGAAAAAGGAGTCTGCCATCCCCATCTTGACGGCACATTCAGACCAAAAATCAATTTCTGAATATCCTGCTTCACTCCCTCATAATCAAGCTCATCCTCTCTGACAAAGGGAGCTAGAAACGTATCCACACTTGAGAAAGCCTGTGCTCCGGCAAATTCGCCTTGCATCGTCCCTATGAAATTAACCATATGAAGAGTGGCGGTTTCTAAATGCTTTGCCGGAAATGAATGGACCTGATTCGACACATGACCAAACCCCTTCCGCAATAAGTTCTCCATTGACCAGCCAGCACAATATCCTACGATAGGGTAGGAAAGGTCATGAATATGTAGGTCTCCGCCTATATGGGCTCTTTTTATATTTTCAGAGTAAATCTGATTCAAGGCAAAATTAGCAAGCACTTCGCCAGAAATCCTGGCGTTTAAACCAGAAAAGCTCATGTCTCCCTCGTTGCTGTTCTCCCTGACTTTCCAATCGTAATCGTTGATGTAATCCTTGATTAACCTTTCTAAATTTATCCCTATCTTCTTTGCTTCTCGAATCTCTTTGTGTCTATCTCGATAGAGAATGTAAGCCTTGGCCACTTCATGATATCCCTTTTTCATAAGCACCATCTCAACAATATCCTGTATCTGCTCCACAGATGGAACGGTATACCCCCCAAATTTATCCTCAAGTACAAAAATCACAATATCTGAAACGCTTTTAGCCACGTTCTTATCCATAATTCCCTTAGATTCCATAGCTTTATAAATCGCTTTGGTAATCTTTTCTTGGATAAAATCAGTGATTTTCCCATCTCTTTTTCTAATTCTTGTGATCGTTCCAGCCACCAAGGCCTCCTTTCATTTTTTCATTTCCATCCCTAAAAAGGGCACTCTATGAAAAAATATCCATATATTGTATGCAACTGACATATAAAACACTAAATATTGTAGCTTTATTAAAAATTTATACCTGTTTTTGCTCATTGTCAAGAACAAAAATAAATTTTTTAAAAAAAATGCATTTATGTTAAAATATTTAATCTAATTTTCCATAAAAAATGAATATTTTAAACATAAAAACAAACCAAAAAGAAGAATTCCTTGATGTGACTTCTGCAATCCGCGAAACAGTAAAATCCGTGGGAATAAAATCCGGCATCTGTATGATCTATGTTCCCCACACCACAGCAGGTATTACCATAAATGAAAATGCAGACCCATCGGTAAAAAAAGATATTCTTATGACATTGAAAAAAAGTGTCCCTGATTCCTATCCTTACACCCACGCCGAAGGCAACTCTCCCGCTCATGTCAAGGCGAGCCTGATCGGGCCCTCCGTAGGAATACTGATAGAAAACAGCAGCCTGGTCTTGGGGAGATGGCAGGGGGTTTTCTTCTGCGAATTTGATGGGCCCAGAAATAGACAGTTTTATGTGAAAATAATTCCAGATTAAAAACACATGCCAAGTTTTTTCAGTTCTGATTTCAAGTCCATTTTCGGATGGAAATGGATTGTTTTCATTCCTATTTTTTTAGCAGCCTGGATGTTCTCTTTCATATCATCTATAAACACAATTTCTTCAGGTTTTGTTTCAGACCTGTCTAAAGCCACATCAAATATTTCTGTCTCAGGCTTAACACTTCCAATCTTATAAGAAAGAATGTAATCATCAAATATAAATATTTCAGGATATCTTTTTTTTATAAAATTAAAATGGAGGGTATCTGTATTTGACAGCAAAATCAATTTGTTTTTTCCCTTGAGTCGAGTCAAGGTTTTCACCACAGAAGAATTGAGTGAAAAGATATTACAGTAAATATTGATAAAATCCTGATATTCAATATCTGCTTTAAATATTTTCCCCATCTCCCGGTAGTATTTTTTCGGCCCTATGTTTCCTTTACAAAACGCCTCTATCAGCCCATCATGAAGAAAAGGAACCTCCAGTACTTCTTTGTTTTTCATTGAAGAATATTTTGCAATTTCATTTAAAAAGACCAAAACATCAAAAGCAAGGAGCACATTTCCCATATCCGATATCACGGTTCTAATCATTGCAGTCTGTCCCTTTTAATAATTTTTAATTATTCTAATAAATTTCCACAGACAACTCAAATTGACATGTGTTATCTGCTGTGTTATAAGCGGGACACAGCCATGAAGAAGTGTCCTTTTTGCGACCACTGTTTTCCTGAAGATAAAAAGATTTGTCCCAAATGCAGCTCTCCTTATTGGGAACCAGAAGAAGACCGGACGTTCAATGAATCTCACGGGAATTCCGAAGATGAGGAAAGAGGCTGTCTGTCCTTATTTTTTATGCCGGTCACCGTTTCTCTTTTCATCACGGTATTTCTTGTCTTAACAGGCTTTATCATAAACCTGTTTATTCATTTTGAAAGCAGTCAGATGAAACTGATCTGGATTGCCCTGTCTATAATCGCAGGAATGTTAACATACCGATTTATCATTAAAAAACAAAAAAATATCCATTAACCAAAAGGAGCCTTAAAAATGAAAAAATATTTGTTTCTGTTAGCTTTTATTGCTGTGGTCATTGTTTTGTTTGTCCTCTTTTCCCCAAAAGAAAATGAAATTTCTTCTCATCATATTAAAGCTGCGGAAAAAATCATCGGGATTAAATTCACTCCTAAAGAACGAAAAATGATGTTAGATGCTGTGGAAAGAAACAGAGAGGCTTATGATAATTTAAGGAAAATAGATATTGAAAACAATGTTCCCCTCCCTTTAATTTTTGATCCCCTCACTTTTCAAAATAAATCTTTAATAAAAGAAAAGCAATTTGTTCACTTTGATAATCATGACATCCACATGCCCGAAAATTTTGAACAGCTTGCTTTTTATCCTGTTTCAGACCTTTCTCAATTGATTAAACAAAGAAAAATCACTTCCACTCAGCTTACCCAGCTTTATATCAAGCGGCTTAAAAAATACGGCCCAATACTGAACTGTGTGGTCACTTTGACCGAAGAATTAGCTCTCCAACAGGCAGAAAAAGCTGATGAAGAAATTTCATCTGGTCTTTATAGAGGCCCCCTTCACGGCATCCCCTGGGGAGCAAAGGACCTGCTGTCTACAAAAGGAATCAAGACCACATGGGGTGCTACCCCCTATAAAAATCAGGTGTTTGATGAAGATGCTACAGTGGTCAAGAAGCTGGAACAATCCGGTGCAGTGCTGGTAGCAAAACTATCCTTAGGAGCTCTAGCTATGGGAGATGTCTGGTTTAAAGAGAAAACCCGCAATCCATGGAATATTGATCAAGGCTCCAGTGGTTCATCAGCAGGTTCAGCTGCTGCCACAGCTGCAGGTCTGGTGGGATTTTCTATTGGGACAGAAACCCTTGGTTCTATTGTATCCCCCTCCACCCGATGCGGAGTGACAGGTTTTAGGCCAACCTTTGGCCGTGTCAGCCGGTATGGGGCGATGTCTCTCAGCTGGAGTATGGATAAAATCGGACCTATATGCAGGACAGCTGAGGACTGCGCGCTGGTATTCAATGCCATTTACGGCCCTGATGGAAAAGACCTCAGTGTAAAGGATTATCCGTTTAACTGGAGTCCCCATGCCGACCTAAAAAAACTAAAAATAGGATATTTAAAAAGTGCTTTTGAAAAAGAATATAAAAACAGTGAAAATGATTCAGCCTCTATCAAAGCTCTAGAAAACATGGGTGTGGAGCTTATTCCACTGGAACTTCCAGAGCTGCCCATAGAATCCATGAGATTTATCCTGGTAGCCGAAGCCGCAGCTGCATTTGATCAACTCACTCGAAGCAGTGAAGATGACCTTCTGGTCCGCCAGTCAAAATGGGCATGGCCAAATTCATTCAGACAGGCCAGGTTTATCCCTGCTGTTGAATACATCCAAGCAAATAGATTGAGAAGAATATTGATGGAAGAAATGGCAGAAAAAATGAATGAAATAGATGTTTACTTAGCCCCCACCTCTTCAGGAGACAACCTTCTTCTTACTAACCTTACGGGTCACCCATCTGTGGTGATCCCGAACGGATTTGATGAAGAGAACAGCCCTGCCAGCATCACTCTTGTAGGAAGCCTTTTTGAAGAAGGCAACCTGTTACGCGTTGCCAAAGCTCTGCAGGATGAATTTGATTTCCACAAAAAACATCCAGACCTTTCCCAACTTAAAGAGCCTCTCGAAATAACTGTAGAAAAGTAGTCCCCCTCTCAAATAAGGCAAAATAGAGCCCTTTTTCAGGGCTCTAAAATATTCTCATGATCTTCTTAAAAGGGCTTAGAATGAAATGGGTTAGTACAATCCCGCAAATATGACATCCGCATGAAACATTTCTCTTGTTCTTCTCCGGACGCTCCAATCCACGGTTTCCTTTAAATAGACATAAAAATATAATTTGTCAAAGAGTCTCAGCTTTTGAATATAAAATTTAGTAAAATCAGTTATGTTATCCACAATGATACTACCGAGTTCTTCGTCACTCTCCGGATCATAGACAATTATTTTCTGTCCCTCTTCTGTCTCAGAAAGTTCCCCGTAAACTTTTGCTTTTTCTTTCCCTTCCCACGTGTCCTTTTTATTATAGGCTAAACCTTCAATGGGAGAGAATTCTTCTCTTTGCTCTGGACTCACATAATCATCTAAAACCGGCTCTTCGGTTCGGGTAAAAATATTTCTCCAACCGCCCTCCTCGTCTTGAACCTCAAGAGTGTCTGCGATAAGACTGGAAGGATTGTTTTCATCAATTCTGCCTTCTCCTCTTACTTTTTTGCCTTCCAAAGTATCCATATTTTCTGACTCAAGATTACCCTGAATCACAATATCAAATCCCCCAGCCTCAGGAATGTAAATATATTTCCCTACTTCAACCTCTACAGTTCCTTCAAATTCTATAATGCCTTCTTTGTCGACTTCCTTGGAAGAAGCATCTCTCTCTGCTTTCCCACATGACGTGGTTCCTGCAATCACAAAAGCAAAAACCAATACGGCAGCACAGAACATCCAGGATATCCTGTTCAATTTAGTTTTTTCAATCACCATAACTCATACCTCCAAACATTTAATGTCATCGGTCCAACTCAGCAAAAATCTCGATTTGACGAAGCTTCAAACGTTGTTAAAAGATAGGGTAATTTATACCATTGAAAAAGGAAAAAGTAAAGAACAAAATATATTTAACTTGGATTATTCACGCGTCGAGGTTGCTGCAGATGCAAGGCGCTGGGCATGACTAGAGTTGATAGAGTTTGTTTCGTTTCTCCAGTTTCTACGGATTCTTTAAGTTGTTTGGTTTGGTCAGTGCATAAGGAGAGAGACAGGCTTAATGTTTAAAAAGGACAATGAACAAACGCAAGCTTAATGAAATTCAGGCATGGCTTGTGCTTTCTTCAGATTTTTAACGCCATTCTTCTTCAATGTCGCTTCAACCATGCCTGAATTTCATTATGATGGTACAATCTCGGCTCTTGAATGACCAAGATGGCTGTTTATTTTTTCTTGCTTCTCTTGGTTGAACTTCTTTGAGAAGACGAACTCGACCGGCTGGACCTTTGGGACCCTGCACTTGAAGATTTACTGACTCTACTTGATGAGGAAGAGCGTGCAGAACTGATCCTGGTGGAGGAACTTCTAGCCTTTGTCCGGGAACTTATTTGGGAGGATGAACTCCTCACTGTTGGCTGGGAACTCATTCTTCTAGATGACGAATTCCTTAGAGTTGACTGATTGCTTATTCGGGAAGACGAGCTTCTTAATCTTGACAAAGTGCTGGTTCGGGAGGAGGAAAGTTCTCTTCTTGAGGTAGTGCTTCTATTGACCCGAGTTGTGGCTCGGTTATTATCCCTTGTTGCAGAAAACCTGTTATTCACAGATGACCTCGTGGATGAAGAAGAAGATATGTTTCTGCTTCCTGAGCTTAGCCGGGAGTTTCTTTTGGAAGAATCGATGTTTCTGGATGAATTTAATCTCACATTTGATGAAGATGTTCTTGATGGGTAGCGTTTGATTGCCTCATTCTGTCTCAGCCGGGATGAATCAGAGGACCCTTCTGGTTTGGAAAAGCGCCTATTAGAAGAAGGAGACGCAGAGAGTGTCTTTCTAAAGGAATCGGAGTTTTTTTGGGCATTTCTCGATGGATATGAGGTAATGGTTTTTGAAATGTCTGAAGAGCGAGGGGAATTGGTAACTTTTTTGTCTTCTAAAGACCGGTTTCCATTCAGGTCCCCAAACCGGGGTGTTGATTTAAGAGCACGTTCTGCAGAATAGACCTTAGAGACTTCCCGCGATCGGGCACTCGAAAAGACTTTAGCAGCTTCTTGAGAACGCACATAAGATTTATTCAGCGCAGGCTGGATCTTGGGCTGTGCTGAACTCATTTTTATATCACTCAGTCTGGATACTCTTAAAGAACTGAGCGCCACTTCAGAGATATTTCTCGCCTGGAGCTGGTCTTTACGAACAACCACCAGAGCCTCAGAGTTTGAAGGGTAGTCATTGTAATAATAATTCCCATAATAGTGATTGTTGATGATCACTCCGGGGTATCCATAATAACTCAAAGGGCCCCAACCTATATAATCAGGGCCGTGATACCAGTGAACCCAAGCCGGTCCCCATCTTCTGGTAGGAATCCAGTACCACCCTAAGCTTACGCTCCAATGCCATCTGCCATAATGAAAAACACACCATCCCCAAGGGTCATAAGAAATCCAAGTCCATCCTATTATTGGATACCACACCCATCTCCCGTTTAGATAGGGTCTCCAGGAGATGGAAATTCTTTGAGGGATCCATACATATCCATAACGATTGTGATATCGCCAATCTCCGGCATAGGCAAGTTCGGCTTCATATTCCCTCATTCCCTCAGGAAGATAATGTGTGCCAGCCACATATCTGCTGTAATAAGCATCTCTGGAACGGTTCCATTCAGCAAAACTACTGTCCATACTGGGATAAAAATAAGTGGGCTGAGAAACAAATCGGCCATTAGAAACCAATAATTTTTCTTCTGCTTCTAATAATAGGGATCCTTCTTCTCCGGCCACTTCAGCACTCCCTTCAAAAACTTTTACCTCAGTAGGATTGCTTTGGAGTGTTGAAAGGTAATAAAGACCTTCTTCCAAAACATAGACTGAAGCATCTGGAGTATGGACTTCTACAAGCTGGTTGTCTTCAATAAAATTTATTCGAAGAAATAGGCTCCCTGATAAAAGATGGACACCTGTTACATCCTGGGTTCGGTCAGGCATTTTAACCATCTCTATTTGAGTGTGTCTGTCTATTCGTATATAATTGCCGTCTCCAAGATGGAGTTCAGTCCGACCTTCTCTTGCCCCTATTTTATCTCCTTGAATAAGGACTAAATTTACCACTCCTTCCTCATAGCCAAGGTCTTCAGCTCTCTGAATAAATACATCGCCGTTCACATAACTCATTCGTGCGTAGCTGTCTTCATAGTAGTCAGAATTTCCCTGGGCAAATGAAAAAGGAACTAAAAAAGCTACGGTAAGCAAGCAATTTAATATCTTTTTCATTAGCGCCTCCTCTCGCCAATATAATAAGCAAAAACCGTGCCAACATTCTTTACCCTAATCAATCCAAAAACCTGTCCTTTATAAAGGACAGTTGCACACTTGTAGTGAATTTTACACAGAATTAAAATTCTCTATGATAGGGGGGTATTAAGTCCTTACAGGAGGGGAAAAAATTAATGAACTGAAATGCCATTATGAGCGCACCAATGGCGTTATGATATTTTGAAATAAAACGGAGATAAAAATAACGGATAAAAATATCCGCAAAAAGCAGCTCATCATAAGCTGCTTTTTGCGTTTTTAGTTTCTTATAATCTTACTTGTTCTTGCTTATTTTTTCTTCAGTATGGGCATTCCCGTTCTTTCGGTCTCTATAACCTTGTAAGCAGCCGGGACCTCATCCAATGCTCCATCTCTTATGTCTCTTGCGAAATAATATATTCTCTGAGTCCTTCCCCCTTTTAAATTCACATCCTTGAAATGCAGAAAATACTTTGTTCCTTTTGAGTTGGTGAATTCGTATGCCATTTATTTGTCCTCCCTTATAATTTGTTGCTTAGCTTTTCCTTATCCAGCTTTCAATGCATGAATTGGTTTCCCATATAAATCTCTGCTTTTCCCTGCTGTCTTGAAGCCAATTTACCTGTTTCATTTCATTTTTTATAGGAAATTCTTTCCCATGTCAAGTAAAGATTTGATAAAATTCCCCAGATTTTATAATTATTTTTTCAAAATTAAATTTTTTTATTTTTTTTCTTTACAATTGAAATCCATTTGCTATAATGATAATGGTTCTTTTTCGCGGGCTGGAAAGAGCCCCCACCTTTTTGGTTCCCATCATCAACCCCCCTTTTGCTGACAAACAGCCCGCACTTCAACACAGGATATAAAAATTGATGTTGAATGAACAACTTGCCCAGAGATACCAGAGAATCTATGACCAGCTCCAAGGGCTTCTAGGGAAAACAGAAGAGATAACAGCTAAAATGGCCACAATCGCAGCGATTCTCCATAACAAAATGCCCCATTTTCTGTGGACTGGATTTTACATTTTAAAACATGACAAACTGATTGTGGGACCTTATCAGGGAAGTGTGGCTTGTTTGGAACTGACAGAAAAAAAAGGAGTCTGCTGGAATGGGATCTTAACTAAGAAATCCGTTATTGTACCTGATGTCCGTAAATTTCCTGGTCACATCGCCTGCGACCAAAGGTCAACTTCAGAAATCGTAGTCCCTATAATAAAAAGCAATGGTTCTGTATATGGAGTCCTTGATGTGGACAGCCAAAATTTCAATGCATTTTCAGATATAGACAAAGAATGGCTGGAGAAAATCGTCAGTCTGATATAAATCCACTCTTTACATCTTTCTGTTTATCAAACATTCCTCATGTTGAAAGAGGTGAGCTTAATGATACTCAGGTGTGGCTGGCGCAGAGATTGATCGAACCTGGAAAAGAAAATTGGGAAGTGGCTATTTACCCCGTGGAAGGACCCAGCTTCCAAAACGCCACCTCCTGGACAGATGAATACAAAAGAATTTTTAAACTATTTGAAGAAAATTTAAAATAAAGTATAATTTTCTTACTACAGGATAGAATTATAGGACAGAGATTTGATGTCTGAGTCAAAAGTGCTAGAAGTTAAAGACCTTCATAAATCCTTTAAATCTGGTTTTTTAGGCAAAAAAGCCAAAGTCCTTAAGGGAATCTCTCTAGAAGTTGAAAAGGGAGAAATATTCGGCTATCTGGGTCCCAACGGAGCCGGGAAAACTTCCACTCTTAAATGCATCTTAGGTCTTATTTTCCCAGACAGAGGAACCAGAACCATCAATATTTTTGGATTTAACCACCTTTCCAAAAATGCAAAACAAAAGATCGGCTTTCTTCCTGAAAATCCGTATTTTTATGATTATTTGACTGCAACTGAGTTTCTCAATTTTTACAGGCAGTTATTTGAAAAGCAAAAAACAGTAGAAATAAATACCCTGCTGAAACAAGTGGGCCTTGAAAAAAGTCGGGATATCCAGTTAAGAAAATTTTCCAAGGGCATGCTTCAGCGAATAGCCCTGGCTCAAGCGCTTCTCAATGACCCGGAACTCCTTCTTCTGGATGAGCCGTTGGGAGGTCTTGACCCGATTGGAAGAAAAGAAATCCGAGATGTCATCCTCAATCTTAAAAAGAAAGGGAAAACCGTATTTCTTTCCTCCCACATTCTTCAGGACATAGAGATGATCTGTGACCGGGTAGCCGTACTGGTCAACGGAGAAATCATAAACCAGGGGCGGCTTGACGACCTTGTTTCCCAGAAAATATTATTTACAGAAATCACGGTCTCCAAAATCGACAGAAAAGATCTGGAACAGTTTGGAAAAACACTGACTCATTTCGGAGACAAAAGCCTGATCAAAGTCTTTGATCAGAACAAAGTGGATGAAATCTTACAGTTTATCAATAAAAAGAAAGGAAAAGTGCATTCCCTGGTCCCCCGAACTCAAAGCCTGGAGGATATTTTTGTAGGAATGGTGAGACAAAAATGAAAATAAGAGCTGTAGCTATGAACACCCTTAAAGAAGCGATCAGAGACCGAATCCTGTATCTTCTTCTCTTCTTTGCAGTGATAAGTCTTATATTCTCCAGAGTTTTGGCCCTGTTAACAGTGGGAGATAAAACCAAAATCATCATGGATGTAGGCCTGGCCTCCATTTCACTTTTCGGTGCTCTTATGGCCATTCTTATGGGGACAGGCCTGGTGTATAAAGAAATAGATAAGAAAACAGTCTATACTTTGCTTTCAAAACCTATCAGCAGACATCAATTTTTACTGGGAAAATTTTTCGGACTGGTGGGAACACTTTTCATCATGCTTTTAGTCATGAGTCTGATTTTTATCATCATATTTCTGCTTCATTCAGGCCAAATAACCTGGAAATTTTTTGCCTCAATCGGATTTGTCTTCTTGGAACTCTGTCTGATCACATCGGTAGCCCTTTTATTCTCCTGCTTTTCTACTCCTATTCTAAGCTCTATATTCAGCCTCTCCTTTTATATTATCGGCCATCTTTCCTGGGGATTGGAAACCCTGCTTGAGAAAATAAAACCCGGTTTTACAAGGTTTTTCACTCAGGTTGTCTATACCATGCTGCCTGATTTAGAAAATTTTAATTTCAGGACAGAAGTGGTATACAATCTCCCCATTCCCCCAAAGATCTTTCTTTTTTCCTCTTTATATGGAATCATGTACACCACTTTTATTCTTCTGCTGGCTATGCTGGTCTTCCGAAGAAGAGATTTTATATAATAAATATGAGAAAACATATTCTGATAGGCCTGCTCATTATAAGCTGCGGATTGTTCATGGGGATAAAACTCATAACAGATCAGATCCCCAGAAAAAAAGTTCCTGGTGCATCCATCATCTACATCCCATCAGGAAAACATCTCAAATATGCCTCCCTTGGTTATTCCTCTGTGCTGGCAGACTTGATCTACATATGGTCGATTCAATACTTCAGCAACACTTTTGTTTCCGAAAGATTCCAGCATTTAAATCATGTGTATTCAATCATATCCGAACTCGACCCCAAATACTTGGACCCCTATCAAGTAGGCGCTCTTATTGCCATTTATGACGCCCGAGACTTTAAAACAGCCATGAAAATTCTTGACAAGGGATTGGAAAAAAATCCTGAACAGTGGATATTCCCATGGCAGGCAGGCCATTATGCTCAAATGATTTTGAAAGACTTTCAGCTGGCCAAAAAATACTACCAAAAAGCCATGGAAATCAAAGGCTCTCCTCCTATAGTCAAAAGGCTTTATGCCAATGCCATTTATGAACTGGGCGACCTTGAAACAGCATGGAAAAACTGGCTGGAAATCTACAAAAATGCAGAAGATGAGAGGGTGAAAAAAATTGCATCCAATCATCTCTACCGCACTAAAGCCGCCATAGATATCCAGAAAATGGAACAAGCTTTGAAAAAATATAAGGACAAATTCGGTCATTTCCCCAAAAAACTGGAGGCTCTTGTCTCCTCAAAAATCTTGGATTCCATTCCTAATGATTTGGATGGACAGGACTATGTTTATGACCCCGAAACAGGTGAAGTTAAAACAGCTATCATACCATGGAAAAGATAATACTCATCATTCTCATCGGACTTGCGTGGGGAAGTTTTCTCAATGTTTTGATATACAGAATCCCGAGAAAAATGAGCCTTGTGAGTCCTCCCTCTTCTTGTCCGGAATGCCAGAATAAAATAAAATTCTATCACAATATCCCAGTGGTCTCCTTTATTTGGCTAAAGGGAAAATGCCCCTACTGCAGAGCCAAAATCCCTCTCTCCTACCTTCTTGTGGAGCTGGCCACTCCTTTAATCTTTATTCTCATCTATATTCAGTTCTCCCTGAGCTTCCATTTTTTTGCTTCCTGTTTGTTTGCCAGTGCCATGGTGGTACTCTGCGCCATTGACTTCACCCATCAGATTCTTCCTGACCTCATCACTCTTCCTGGTTTGGTGCTTTCTGTGATCTACGCTCTCTTTCGAACAGACCTCAGTCTCAAAGACTCTTTGATGGGAGCGGTTTTCGGAGCTGGTTTCCTTCTTTTCGTTTATGCCCTTTATTACCTCATCCGAAGAAAAGAAGGTCTGGGCATGGGTGATGTAACCCTGATGCTTTTTATCGGTTCTTATCTCGGATGGAAAATGTCTTTTTTTACTCTGCTCATGGCCTCATTTGTGGGCGCTGCTGTGGGAATCTATATTGTCTATATGAAAAAAAAGACCTTTCAGTATTCTCTTCCTTTTGGCTCATTTCTGGCACCCGCAGCCATATTTTCTCTTCTCTGGGGTAATCAGATCCTTCAGGCCTATCTCCAGCTTTTCAAATCCTGACCTATTCATAAAAAAATGGCGATGTTTTTATGATGAATTTTGTTTCAGCG
>CAYULB010000001.1:0-90830 GCA_964445575.1 uncultured Eubacteriales bacterium | reverse complement strand
ATTTTAATCGCCATTTTTTTGCCTTTTAGGCGAGCCGATCTCACTGCATCTGCTTCGTTACGAAGCATTCGAAGTGAAGGACCACGTCTTCATGCCCCGTGCCTTGCACCTGCCGCAATCTCGACTCGTGAATAAATCAGGTTGCCTGACCTATTCATAAAAAAATGGCGATGTTTTTATGATGAATTTTGTTTCAGCGATATACAAGATATTTTTTAGAACCATCATCTGAGCGTTTTTCTTACTGCGATCTTAATTTTAATCGCCATTTTTTTGCCTTTTAGGCGAGCCGATCTCACTGCATCTGCTTGCTTGTAAGATAAAATATGTATGCATTAGATTAAAATCATAACAGGATTAAATGAATAATCATGTTCTTTCTAAATAAAACATTGATAAAAGGTCAGATCATTATAAATTTTTATGTTGCTGCATACATATTTTATGAATGGTCCAGGATGTTTGACCCACGAACCGGCGGGAGTTACGCAGCAGCTGAGAAAAACGAAGAAGAACGGCGTTAAAAATCTGAACAGAGCCCAAGCCACATCTGAATTTCTATTTTATGATTTTAAATATTTCTCTCCATGATTTGATCTTGAGAAGAGGACCTGACGGCTGCTCCAGCCTCTGTAAAGTGGAGTCATATTCCTGAATATACACTTCCTTTTTCCTCACTCCTCCTGCCTGAGAAGTTTCTCCCACCGTTACAGCTGCCCTGGTCTTTATGGCCAATTCCAGGCTCTCTACCTGACCGGTTTCTATCCGAAAAGCAGTGCTGCCGACCGGTGTTCCTACCAAAGTATCCACATACCTGGCATAGAGTCTTCCAATACCAGCCAGACTTTCACAAGGATCCACGGTTTCTATATTCCCGGTCAAGGTGCTGAAATAGACAACCTTGTTCGCTATTTTGGGGTCAGCCCACACTTTTTCACCTACAGTCAGGTCTCCGCGGTCATCATCCTGCGGAAGACCTAAAATATCCGGGTCTCCTAGATACCATTCCACTTCAGGGTCGTCTCCATCAATCAGGGCAATGAAAGAGTAGACCGCATCATTAGGGGCATTATCATCTCCTCCGGTGCCAAAATAGATTCTGGGAACAGCCCCCGGCGTTCCTGGCTGGATCCACACCGCTGGTTTGGTGATGATGGGATAATTGTGAGGATCTTCATACAAAAGCTCTGCCTCCCAGGGGTCTGAAGTCAGAAATTCTATGCCCACATCCACTTTCCACATCCGTCCCTCAGTATCTCCAATATATACCCGGTCAGCATAACCATTGTTATCCGTATCAATGATTCCTGGAGAACCGGGCAGAGAACACACCACATTCTTTGAATTAGACCAACCACTCTGAGTGTCTATCTCTGGTTCTGCATCAAAGCTGTAAAATTTTTCACCGCTCGCAATATCCACGGCATAAAAACGGTTTCCCTGCAATCCCTGTCCCTCTACATTATCATATCCAGAACCCATAAGAGCGGCCCAGGTGTCCTGTCCGTCCTTAGTGATTCTGCCGATCACAGGAACCGACCAGGTCTCTCCCATCTTTTCATCTGTAAACTCCCATAAGGGCTGAGGATTCTCAATATCAGTAATATCCAAGGCGAAATAATAGTTGCCTGTAGCTCCTTCTCCTATGGCACTTCCTCTTCCACGTCCCTGACCGGATATGAGCACGGTTTTCCACTCGCCGTTCACAAAAACATCCTCTACCACAGGACTTCCATCTATATAAACATCACGTAAAAAATATCTGTCTCCTGTGGCTTCATCCACTGGCCTCATGTTCCTGAGCTTGGAGAGAAGATTATTAGGGATATATCCCCATACTTCTTCGCCGGTTAAAATTCGAAAACAGTGGATCATGCCGTCATTGGCACCTACAATGATCATTTTTTCTCTATCTGACCAGGCTTCCACAAAAGTGGAATAACCCGAACCCATTATAGAGGCGTCGTTGTTGGGGGGCCCTACCACTACGGGATTGGAATGGTTGATGTCTCCCAGCTTCCACTCCCTGTCCCTGCCTCTCACAAAGTCAATCAATCCTTCATTGTCATTCTGCTGATCGTTCAGAAGGGACTTTAACTGCTCTACATTGGATGTGGTGAAATCAATCCGGCTGATCTGTCCTTCACCGTCTTCTAAGGCCGTGTAAATAGTCCGATCCAAATAAGAGCGGTCATTAAGGAGCTCTCCGGCATTCCACTTTATAGTCACTCCTTCGGCCACGATTTCCCTCCCTGATTCTGAGTCAAGGTCAGGACGACTTATGGTAGTGAGCTCAGAATATGAGGAGCTCACAGCTGTCATATCTGTGACATCATAGGCTCTGAGATGACCCTGCCAACCAGGAAAGTAAAAAGACCCTCCGATGATGAGCTTAATGGGCTGGCCTTCTTCATCAATAAGCTCGGCTGCCACAGAGGTCCTGGAATATTCTCTCCGCTCCACCACAGCGAACTCCAGTTCTATATGGGTAAGCACTGGAGTCTCATAAGAGGCTCCGTCAAATTCCTCCATTTCGTCTTCTTCCGCAGTCAATACTGCCTTCCATTTCAACATGGAGCCAAAATGATTGAAGTAATGCCAGTCCTCGGTGGAATAGTTTTCAATCTCACTTCCTTCAAATTCACGGAAAAATTCCCAGTCTTTTCCTCCGTTATTGGATACATAAAGAGTCACCGTCAAACCCTCGCTGGACCCTCCTCTTACGTATTGATCCAAAGCACTGAGGCGCACTTTGGTTATGGAGTGGAGGTTGTAGTCAAGGTCAGGAGAGACATTGGTGGAAATGGCTTCGCCGTGTAGGGTATACACCTGAGCCAGCTGATTGATGATAAGATAATAGTCTCCGGAATGATTGGCATCGGCCAGAATCACATCCATGTCCCCATCCCCGTCATAATCAAGGACAGCGCTCATATCCACATCATGAGGAGAGGGCAGAATCGGTTGGCAGTCGTTCAAGCATACAAAATCAAACTGAAGCTCCCCATCCACCATGCCCTGGTTTTTCATGATCCACATACGTGCATCATGACCACCTTTCCATTTATCAGTGGCTCCGAATATATCCAGATAACCGTTGTGGTCAAAATCAGCCACACAGGTGGCAATGGTTCCTGTGGCTTCAGGATAAGGAATGGGAAGGTCATGGCGGGTAAAGCCTTCTGTCCCGTCGTTTTCATAAAAAACAACATAGTCATATCTTCCTTCTCCCGATCCCACTATCACATCAATGTCCCCGTCATTATCAAAATCACCAGCATCCACTGAGGAACCTCCGATACCAGAGGTATAGCCGGTTCTTTGGTCATAATTGAGTTCACTGATTTCAAAATTATTTAATTTAAACTGACCCGGTTCTGTGCCCGGATTTCTCACCAGAAACACTTTGTCCTGACTGGCCACCAAAATATCCATATCCCCGTCCTGGTCTATATCCACTGAGCAGAAGTGGTCTGCGGCCCAGTTGATATAAATCCCTTCATCTTTGAACCGGTTGGTAAAGTCTAAGTTTTGGCCGTAAGACTGAGATCCGAAATCCGGGTCTGTTTCTGTTCCTCTGTTGATAAACATAGTGGCCACAAATTCAGTATAAGCAAACTCATCTTTTCTGTTTTTCATGAAGAAAAAATCAAGAAGCCCGTCATTGTTGTAATCCGCCACAGTGATGGTGGCAGGCCCGCAGGTAAATCCATCATCGTACACTTCTGTGGGATCAACCTGAAACACAATTCCATCGTCGTCATAGCCGTCGCCATCCGGATCAAGGTAATCGTTCCGGACCAGAACCAACCGGTAGTCGTTGGCGATATCCAGACCCATAAGGTCAGGTCTTCCATCCCCGTCAAAGTCTCCGGCATCACAAACGTATATTTTTGCACCCATTCCCGAAGGCTCAGTGACTTCAAAGTTGGCTCCCAGCCAGTTTAAGGTGATCTCACCGTTCCCGGTCCAGGTCACTGTACTCTGAGGGGCTTTAAAATCAGTGGTATCAAAATGATCCTCAAAAAAGAAAAACTCCTCTTCACAAACATCTTCCTGAGCAGATACAAAGAGATACACCAGCCCTGCAAAAATAAAAAACAATATGGGTAAAAATATCTTTTTTTTCCTTAGTTTTCTCATAGCTTCCCTCTTTCTTTATTTAATAAAAATCAACAATGATTTTGTTATGTGCCAGACACTCCAATAGCCAATTCGATTTCAATTCTGGAAGTGGACATGGTGCTTCCGGTTCCGGCCGTTCCAATGCACACCATAATGGCATCGCCGGCATCTGGTGTTCCTGCCACAGCCTCGTCATCAATTAAAAACACGGTGTAAGTATAGCGCAGGTCAAATTCTCCGTTTTCGTCTCTTAGAAACGGCTGCCTGCAGAAAAGAACATGGCTGACATCTGGGCTTCCATCTCCGTCTGAATCAATGAAATTTAAAATCTCCTCATCAGTTAATTTTCGAAAATAATACTCAGATTGGGGATCATCAATCCCTGCAGGTTCGATAAGATAATGGCCGTCAAAACTGATCCACTGGGCTGAACCAAAAGCATCGTTCAGCGCTGACCATGCCGCATCAAACCCCGCCTCTGCTGAATTGAAAGCTTCCTGGTGGGAACGGATATTTCCAGCCACTTTGGAACCTGAGCTGGTCACGGTCATGAGAACCATCCCGGTTCCCAGCATAAAGGCCAGCAGCATGATCACAATGATCAAGCCCACTCCTTTTTCCTTTTCGGGCACGGATAAATCATAAATTTTATTGGGTCTTTTCATCTGTTTATCCTTTTTATCGGGTTCCCACATTGTAGAGATTCAGGGTTTTATTTCTCACATTGGCAGTGGATTCCAGCAAAAACCGGCGGTGAAGGTCGTCCTCACTGCTTCCCGGACTGTTGGCCAAAGAAGGACGTCGATACAGATGAAGATTATCCGGAGGGGTTCCAGACACCGAATGATAGCGCTCTGCAGTTCGTCCCAAAACCATGATTCTGACCTGAGAAATCCTACTCACTATGGTAGGGTCGCCGTTCCAGACTCCATTCTGCCAGTCCATAAAACCATCCAGCTCCCCGTCATCATCCAAGTCTCCGTTGTACTGAAACTGAAGGTTTTCCACATTTTGAGCCAGTGGTTTGTGGACTCCATTGTGAGTCACATACAAAACATTTCCCACTCCCCCTCCGATGTATCCGTCCTCTCCAGCAGTAAGCCCGGGATAATTTCCCGTTACATCAAGCCAGTATTCCTTAACATCCACAAAAGCGATCATTCCTCCATCATAATCATTAGAAGAGGGACAGGTACCCTTTAATCCCTGCGGAGGATCAAACTCCTTGGCTAATCCATAAGAAAAATTAAACATCTCATTGATTCCGGTAGCAGAATGGGTCACATGAGTGATCTGCCTTATCTCAGCATTTCTGCATCCTGAATCTGGATTGGGAAGGACAATCACTATTTCATCCTCATAAAAACTGTCTGGATAGGGATACTGCTCAAAGCTGTAATCTTCCAGCGCCGCTGTTGCTGCAGCTCCCTGATAATCCTGTATGGAAATATTCAAAGGGTCTTCCAAGTTCCCCATAATCATCAGCCGGTCAGGCTCCACCTCTTCTCCCTGGGATTCATTATCCTGGCCTTCCATAAAATATCCCACAAACTCCTGAGGCATTCCCACTCCGGCAGACCTTATGTCTCTGGATATAAAAAACATGCCGGAGCGCACATCATGCTGGAGTTCAGCGAAATTCTGCTGATCTACGGATATCCGGTTGCTCTGCATATAAAGAGCCAACCCTCCCAGCACCACCACCAGGAGTACCACACTGGCGACCATAAATTCAACCAGAGTGAACCCCTTTTTTGGTTTCCTTGTTTTTTGTCTCATTGTCATTGGTCCCTTATTCTCTTATCAACGGCTTATCACCGTGCTTATATTGGCCATCGCGTGATACTGGGCAGGATTTTGAAACAGTACATCCGCACTCACTCCCTCGTTTTCGCCGGGAAAAACAATCACTTTCACTTCCCACATATCAGAAACCAGCTGTACTTCTGTGATCCTTCGATAATCATAGGTCCCGTCATTATTGTTATCCAGAAGCTCGTCTATTTTCCCAGTGGTCAGTAAATTCAACTCTGCAGAGGTTAAAGTTCTTAATGAATCTATCTGCTGCTGGGCTAAAAAGGTAGCATTGGATATTTCATCAGCCCGGGAATTGACCAAGATGCTGTAAGTAAAAAGCTGAGCCAAGCCCAGGGCCGCTACGCCCATCAGGGCAATCCCAACCACAGCTTCTATGAGAGAGAATCCTTTTCTGGCCCCTGCTTTTCTGCGAAAAATTTTATGTTTTAAAGGTGATTTATTCATTTTCATCATCCTTCACTTTGGCTTTCTTCATATCTTATGGATCCCCCCCCAAAAACACTCACAGTCCGGAGGTCCGGTTGATTGTAATTGTTCAATTTTGGGCTCTGGATGGTTACTGAATTCTGATCTGTTGTGAAATCCGTGACCAGTCCCATGGAAGAAAACGTAACGATATTAGAAGGGAGACTCATGGTCACATTGAATTTTGTGGATATGGTCTTTGGAATAAAACCCGGAGAGGTGACCCAGTTTCCAGGGGAACTCTCTGTTTCAATCACATACTGCCAAGGTCCATTGTCATTAAAAAACCGGACCCGGTAAAGCACTTTTTTCTCTACGGCCAGATATTTAGCTCGCTGAAGAGTGGTTAAGACTTCTCTGGCTGTGTTTTCCAGGTTTCGGGTTTCCAGGGTATTCAGTATGCTCGGAAAAGACCAGGCTAAAATCATCCCCATAAGAGCCAGAACCACCAAAGTCTCCAAAAGAGTGACACCCTGCTCCTTGTTAAATTCTCTTTTTTCAATCATAATTTTTTAACCCGCCCTTAGTTTTGGTTAATTTTACTCATAAGTGGCCGTCTTTTCAACACTTAAAAATCCAATTGTCTTAAAAGTGACAAAATCCATCACTTTTTTGACATAAGCTGCCATTTCTCCCTCTTTTCTATACAGATAGTATTATATTTTATTTATATTTAGTCAATACATAATAAGGGTGAATTGAAGGGCTATATTTTTAATTAAAACTGCTCTTAAGGAAGGAGTGCGTCTCCCCTTTAAAGACTAATCCTTCATTTTTCCTTTCTGATTCCCAAAGGGCCAGTTGAATTTCTCAGAAGAGTATGGTAATGGTATGTTCATGAATTTGAAAATAAATAAATATAAATCCATCATTATATTTATTTTTTTCTTTGCTCTTGCTTCTTCTGTATCCATAAACATCCATTCCCTTCAAAAACATTTTTTGTTTTCTGATGAATCAACCTATTATATGATGACCCAGAGCATTGGACATGACGGAGATATTGAATATACCAAAAAAGACCTCATCCGTTATTATAAAAAATTTCCTACCGGCCCTCTAGGAGTCTTTTTAAAAAAAGGGAAGGGAGAAAAGATCTACTTTGCCAAATCATTTGCATATTCCCTCTTTGCCGCTCCTTTTGTAAGAATCTTTGGTGCCAATGGTTTTTTTGTTTTCCATTCTCTGCTTCTGTTTTTGATTCTTATTATGGGCTATCATTACTATTCTTTATCAAACCCAGAAAGCCTTTCCTTAGCCTTTATCGTCACCTTTCTATTCGCCTCTGTTGCTGTTGTCTACTTTCTATGGATAACCCCTGATTTTTTCAATTTATCCCTGGCTTTTTTTGCTCTTTTCCTGTGGCTTTACAAGCTTCATCCGAAAAATTCTAAGGGCATAAACAGGCCCCAAAGCAAAATAGAATCCTTTCTTCTTTCTGATTTCTCAGATTATGCGGCCTGTGTGCTTAT
The DNA here is from genome assembly GCA_964445575.1 of uncultured Eubacteriales bacterium. Lineage (GTDB taxonomy): Bacteria > Acidobacteriota > Aminicenantia > Aminicenantales > Aminicenantaceae > WJMT01. Next base: position 82,950 of record CAYULB010000001.1, on the reverse strand, counting down.
TGGAATCGCTGTCTTTTCCAAACCTCCCAACATAGCTCTTTTAGGCCCTGTGGTCCTCTACTCACTGCTTAAAAAACAATGGGTCAAAACCGCTGTTATGGCGCTGGTGTTCCTTCTGGTCTCAGCGCTTTTCTGGGGAGGAAATGTACTGATCACCGGAGACTGGAACTATCAAGGGGGAGAGAGAAAGTCCTTTTACGGAGAAGGGGGATATCCCTTTGCCAAAGAAAATCTCACTTTTGAGAGCACACCCGGATATGAGATGACCAGCAGGGATTACACCAAAAAACACCTCTATCCTCCCAAGGTGTTCCTCTATAATGTATTCTATTATTTTTTTGGAAGATTTGCAGGAATCACATGGTATTTTTTTCCTGCTTTTCTTGCCCTCATCCTATTTTTCTTTCGGGAAAAACATTTATTCAACTGGTTGGTCCTTGCCGCCCTCTTTGGAGAAATATTCATATACATTGTTCTGATGCCGGATAATTATGCCGGGGGAGGAGGGGCTCTGGCAACCCGCTACTTTTTGAATATTTATCCTTTCTTTTTCTTTCTCCCAGGTTTCAAACGGGACTTCAAAGAAATCGCACTCTGCTGGGTCTTTGCCTCTGTTTTTATAGGACAGATTCTGGTAAGCCCGCTTCAGCACTCCCATTACCCGGCCACTCATGTTAAAAAGTTTCCCTTTAAGCTTCTTCCGGTAGAGATGACTTTAGTCAATAATTTCCCCACCAACACCAATCCCTATGCTCACAGACAGCCAGTGGGAGTCAAAGATACCTTTTTGTACTTTCTTGACGACAACTTCCATCCGAGGACTGGGTCTGTAGAAGAAAAAGATGGATTTTATACCAGGGGATCAAAAAAATCTGAGATGGTGCTCAAAACCTTTTATCCGGTCGAAGAAATAACCTTTCACCTCAGAAACAACCCCAGGCTTTCAAATAAAATAACCATCTGGTTTGCTGGTGAAGAAAAAAGCATTACTTTGACCAAACTACAGACCGGAACTCTCACTTTTACTCCCAAAAATGTTTTCAAGATGAACAAATGGGTCCATCTCCACAAACTATCTATCAAAGCACAAAAAGGGTCTATTCCTTATCTGGAAAATGAAGAAGCCAAAGAGCGCAGGCATCTGGGAGTCTATTTTGAGATTGAAACAAAGAGGGGAGAAATCCCTGATTAATCATGTGTGGAATTTGTGGGATCATCCGGCCTGAAAACCACAAACCAATCCCCAAACACATCATATCCTCTATGTGCCAGACAATCATCCACCGGGGTCCTGATGACCAAGGGATTTATTCAGAAAACAATGTGGCTCTGGGAGTGAGGCGGCTGAGCATCATTGACCTTGAAACAGGACATCAGCCCCTCTCCAATGAAGATTCTTCAGTATGGACAGCTTATAATGGAGAAATCTATAATTTTTTGGACCTGCGAAAAGAGCTGATTCAACTGGGTCATCAATTTAAAACTCAGACAGATACAGAAGCTATTGTACACAGTTATGAACAGTGGGGGATGGACTTTGTGAGCCGGATAAATGGAATGTTCGCCATGTCTCTATGGGATAAGCACAACCAAAAACTTATCCTCATCAGAGACCGGCTGGGCATCAAGCCCCTTTATTATTCCCTGTGCAAAGACGGCACCCTGGTCTTTGGTTCTGAGCTCAAAGCTCTGCTCTCCTATCCCAAAATAGAGCCCAGCCTGAATGCCCAAGCTCTGGACCTATTTCTGACTCTAGAATACATTCCGGCTCCCTTTTCCATCTTTGAAAATATTTTTAAACTTCCAGCAGGAAGCATGCTCGTCTATAAAAACGGAAAAATCAAAATAAGCACCTACTGGCAATTGAAATCAAATGAGAGCAGAAATCCTAAAAAAGACCCCTGGGTATTAGAATCTGTTCAGGAGGAACTTTTTAGCTTAATAAAAAAATCAGTCAAACAGCGCCTTATAAGCGACGTCCCTATCGGCGCTTTTCTAAGCGGGGGCATAGATTCTTCCGCTATCGTTGGCATCATGCACACACTGGGAGTCTCACCGATCAATACATTTTCCATTGGATTCGAATATGAAACTTACAATGAACTCAAATATGCCCGCGGTATTGCCAACAAGTTCAACACCGAACACAAAGAATTTATGTTGAAACCGGATATCCTTCAGCTCACAGAAAAATTAATCCATCATTTAGACGAACCGTTTGGAGATTTTTCAATATTCCCTACTTTTTTGGTTTCTAAAGTGGCCAGAAATCATGTCAAGGTCATTCTATCTGGAGATGGAGGTGACGAACTGTTTGCTGGGTACGAACACTATCAGGCCCAGAAGCTTTCAAAAAATCCATTTTTATATCCGGTCCATAAACTGCTTCCGCCTGTGATAAAAAATTTCCCACCTTCTCCCAAGAAAAAAGGGCTGTGGAACAAAATGCAGAGATACAGCCGCGGCATAGAGATGGATAAAAAGCTCAGACATTTGCGCTGGATGATTTTCCTTTCTCCAGAGGAAAAAAAATCCCTGTATTCAAACGATCTTATTAAAAGCATTAACAGTATCAAACCGCTCCACCAAATCGAGCCATTTCACTCTGTATTCAATAGAATGAAAAATTATGATGATGTAAACAAAGAGCTTTTTTTGGATCTGAACACCTATTTAGTTGATGATATTTTGGTCAAGGTAGACCGCATGAGTATGGCCGCTTCTTTGGAAACAAGAGTCCCTCTTTTAGACCACCATATTGTGGAATTTCTGTTTCAAATACCAGGTCATTTCAAACTCAAGGGAATGTCAAGCAAATGGATCTTCAAAAAGACCATGGAAAGGCTCCTCCCCAAAGAAACCATCTACAGAAAAAAAGAAGGGTTTAGTATCCCTATAAAACACTGGCTGAGGACTGAACTGAAGGACATGATGATGGATTATTTGCAAGAAACAAGAATCAAACAACAAGGGCTTTTTAACTCCCAAGCTGTCACAAGATTGATAGAGGATCATTTAAAGAAAAAGAGAAACAACAGCCATCAAATTTGGGCTCTTCTTGTGTTTGAAATTTGGAAAGATAAATATTTATAAGAACTCACTGTTCATCATCCTGGGAGGAAGTTTTTATTTCAATTTTAAAGATTTTTTCAGTGGATTTCTTTACTTTGTGATGTTCAGAAACAGGGAGGCCGAGAACCCATACGATTTCATCTCCAGAGAGAAACACAGGGTATTTATTCCTAGATGATAAAGGAATCTTCTTAGCCCGCATCAACTCCTTAAGTTTTTGGCTTCCTGGAGAACCCAATGGTCTGTATCTGTCTCCATGCCGCCTGTTCCTGATTCTTAGGGGAAATTTAAGCTTTGAAATATCCAAAAAAGCCTTTTTTCTATCATCAAAATTATTTAAAAAAGAATCTTGATTTATTCTCATTCCCGTAACTATCAGTCCTGTTTCTTTGATCCAAAGGGGTTTTTCTCCTCTCCATACATATTCATATTCAGGCTTCTGGGACTTTTTCTCAATCTTTATCAGGCCTCCCTCGTTTTTCAGCACCAGCCCCTTTTCAAGATGAAACTCTTTCCCTCTTTTTAAATCAATGACTGAATCTATATCTTTAAACGAAATCCCTCTTAAATCTCCTCTAATTTTTGAAAAATACTCCCGCACCACCCGTCTCTGTAAAGCTTTTGGCAGAGTGTGAAGATAGTCCAAATCCAACTGATTCTGACCTTCTGCTAATACCTCTGCCAAACCTGCCTTCTTTTTTGAAATCTCCTGAAGAAGGGAATCCTCTTTTTGAAGGATGGATGCGAGCCGGCTCAATGAACTAACAATATTGGGGTCATAATTGTTTTTTAGATAAGGAATCAGCCTGTGTCTAATTTTATTTCTAAAAAAGCGAGTATCAAAATTGCTTTCATCCACCCGATATTTCCATCCCTCTTTTTTTAAAAACTCCACTATTTCTTCTCTTCTGGCTAATAAAAGCGGTCTCACGATATTGCCTTTAATCTTTGGCCTGATACCTCCCAAGCCATGGCTCCCTGTCCCCCGAAAGATTCTCATGAGCACTGTCTCAACCTGGTCGCTCAGGGTATGTCCGGTGGCAATTTTTGCTGGATCAAGCTCCTCAGCCACTTCTTCAAGAAATTCATACCTCTTTTTCCTTCCTGCTTCTTCTAAATTCATCCTGTGCTTTTTTGCATAATCCCTGATATCCCCTGATTCTGAAAAAAAAGGAAGGGAATATTTTGAAGCCAGCTCTCGAACGAATTCTTCATCTTGCTCTGCTTCCGAACGCAGTTTATGATTGTAATGGGCAATGAAAATTTGAAAATCCCATTCCTTTTTAAGCCCGCACATCACATGAACAAGGCACACGGAATCAGCCCCTCCTGAACAGGCGACGACAACTTTATCTCCTTTTTCAAGCAGAGAATATTTTTTTATGGCTTCAACAACTTTTGTCTTCAACATGTCTTTAATATAACATGTTATTCATTTTCTGTCAGAAGAAAACCCCCTTTTATCTCCTGTTGAGGGTGATTTAATGGCGGTGGAGGGATTTGAACCCCCGACCCTACGGATATGAGCCGCATGCTCTAACCAACTGAGCTACACCGCCCTTGATAATCAATCTTAAGCTGCTCCTTTAAATCCAAGCAGCCAGCCTTAAAAGTATAATTTTACTGAGGGAGATTGTCAATCTCTTTCAAATCTCTCTTCTATGGAGACAAAAAAATCATTCAGGCAGGTTGGCAGAACCAGTCTCTTTACTTAACTTAAAGGGATGATTTCCGGTTAACCATAAATTATGAATAATCCAAACTGATTTTTTAAAACACATTCAGGACTGCAAAAGAAAAGTTAAGCACTGCAGCAAAACTCACCCATAAGAGATAAGGAATCTGAAGCAAAGCAGCGGTTTTAGATATAGGATAAAATTTCAGGATCATGAATAAAATCATAATCCAAAGAAGGATAATCTCGAGAAAAGCGATTAAAATAAGATGAAGGCCAAAGAAAATTACAGACCACATCGAATTCAATGCCAGCTGGATCAAAAATATGACTAAGGCTATCTTTACCTCTTTTTTCTCTGTTCCTTTTTTCCAGACTAAATAAGCTGATATTCCCATCAGAAAATATAATGAAATCCAAACCGGAGCAAAAAGCCAGTTGGGAGGAGTGAAAGGAGGTCGAGTGATTTCTTTGTACCAGGTATTGACAGACTCTGCTGTAAAAAATGAACCTAGAATCCCCGAAAGTTGAGCAAGAATAATAAATCCAATTAAGACCATAACTTTTTTTAAAAAAGGCCTCTGGCTTTTTAAGCTGTTTTGCGAAATATTCATTTCTTTCTGTGCCTCCGAGTTACTGATTTATCGGATGGTTATTTGACTCCTTCCTGTCTCAAAAGTCAATCTCTCGCCTGTGGTGCTGTGGCCTGAACACTCTGATAGGACAATCAAACACTCACCTGAATCTTTCGGCTTAAAAACAAGTTCAGCCAGATTTCCTGATCCTTTAAATCCTGATGCGATATCAGGACTGGAAAAAGCAATGGTACATGTCCCTGAAGAATTGTCAACGCTCTGCATAAAAGAAGGATCCTCTCCCAAGGTTTGGATGATATTCCCTTTGTTCACTTGGGTCAATTCCAGGAGCTGAGGGTCGAAGGTTAGATTCAAAGACATGTTTTGCACTTCTTGGGCCGATGCCATTTGGATACGGATTCTGATATCTCTTCCTTGAGTTCCCCTGTATTCAGGGGGAGAAAGAGTGATGCGGTTCCCTCCAGAGCTCTGCTCGCTCATGGGTACCGCAGGGGGTTTCTCTACAGCTTCGACCCTTTGCGAAAGCTCTCTGGTCTGGGTGCTTTCCACAGAGATACCTGAGGAAACATTTTCTCCAACATTCATCCATATAGGAAGAACGTCTTCGTCGGTAACGGAAAAGGGGCGGATTATATAGGGGGTAAGGGTCATAATCACATCTGTCTGTTGGATTTCCTGGTCAGTATTGGAAAATAAACTTCCTAGGAGAGGGATGCTTTTCAATCCCGCAATTCCTTTTGTGGTTTTGCGTTCTTCATCTTTAAGAAGCCCAGCCAACAAATTGGTTTCTCCTTCCTTCAGTCGGATTGTGTTCTTTACTTCGCGGGTTGTGATAATAGGGAGGTCTCCGTACCCCGAACCTCCCAGAGCTTTGATCTTTATCTCCATCTCCAAAGTTATTTCCCTTTCAAAATGGATCTCAGGTGTTATGTATATTTCTATTCCTACATTTTTATAATCAAAAGAAGTTATGGGCTGTTGACTGACTCCCCCTGCAGCTATGGGAGAAAAGGTGGTCCGAGGTATGGGCACTTCATCCCCCACTAAATATTCAATTTTTTCTCCTTCTATGCCCCGAAGCCTGGGCTGAGCAATAATCTTAGTATCAACATCAGTCTCTAAAAACCTTAAAGAAGCCACTGGTAAGCTGATCTGGTAATTTTCCAGCTTTGAGAAATCAATATTTCCCATGTTCGTCCATCCCGAAGAATCTCCTGAATCTCCACTCCCTCCATACTTAAATCCCAATACATGAGAGTCAAAATCAAGCCCCAGATTTCTCATTTTTTTGCGTGAGACTTCCATGATTTCAAGGTCAATGACAACCTCTCCTTTGGGTTTGTCCCAGAGTTCTATCAGTTTCTCAGCAGTCTCCAGAACATAAGGATTGTCTTTTATGGTTATAGAATTCAAGGTTTCATCGACAGCTATCTTGGGTACTTGAGATAAACTGCGAAGCATCTGCATCAAAGGGGCCTGAATATTTTTCGCCTCTATATTGGAAAGATAAAAGGTTCTTACAGCCACAACATCATATTTTTCTCTATTTTGAGGCGTATCAGGGACAACCAACACTGTGTTTTCATCTATAATTCTAAAGAAATTTTGAGAGGACAAACAAAGGGTATTCAAAGCCTGAAGAAAGGTCATGCCTTGAAGTTCAATGGATAATGACATATCCCTAAACTGGGAATCAAATAAAATGTTGATACCGGCATGCTTTCCAAGGGCCTTAATAACAGAGCGAAGCTGAACTTCCTCTATAAATTTTAATGTTACCTTCTCATCGCTGACGTCAAGTTTTAGGGGAAACTTTGTTTTTTCTCTATCTGGTTTTATTTTTTTCTCATCTCCCTGCGACAACCTCCGGACCTCTTCTAAAATCATCTGATTCTCCGGGTCATAAGAAAGTGCTTTCTGGTACTCATCAAGGGCTTTGTCTTTTTTCTCCTTTGCAGCCAGCTGTCTTGCTCGGTACAAATGAGAATTTCTGGCAGAAATCTGAGCCCGAAAAAGGGCCAGCCTGTAAACTGAATTCTTAGGATCCTCTAACAGAGCTCTCTCATAAAATTTTATAGCTTCATCCCAATTTTTAGCCATTTCTGCTTTGGTTCCGTTTTTATAATGCGGACTAAAAGTCACACAGCCCCATAAAATCAATACAGATAACACTAAAAATATATATTTTTTCATTTTTCTTCTCCCTCTAATTTTATGACAAGCTTTTCTGAGCCAGGCTCCCTTACCACCAAACAGCTCACTGCTACATCAACCACTTCTACTCTACCTGGGAGAATAGCACCTTTTTCAACAGCCAGGATTTCTCCTTCATAAAAAATCAAAGCAACTTTTTTTTCCATAGAAGCAATATATCCAAGATATTTAAGGTTAAAAGCCATGGTTTTTTCTCTGTCTGCCAATCCTTCTTTTTTCTCACTCAATTCTGCTGTGAGACCTAAATCACCAGCTGAAATTCCTTTCTTGAGGCTTCCACCTTGGTCTGATGCACTGGTTTCATTTATCTTTTGACCCGTAAAAATATTTCTTACAGGCAAAACAATCTCCTTGGTTTTCGGCTTTAATAGATCCAGTCGGATAATTTTTTTTATCTGATCCTCATCCTGATTGTTTTGGGCTGCGCTCAATATCGATTCAGCAGTAGAAAAAAATAGGATTAGAGGCACTGCTGCGGCAAACGCTATTATTTTTTTATTCCACATAATAAGCTGCAAGGGAAATTCCGACTTTTAATTTCCCACTCCTTTTCTCGATGTTTTCAAATCTTATCTTTTCAACATATAAAAATTTTTCTAGAACTTCTGTCTCCAATAGAAATTCTTTGATCAAAAGATAAGTACCTGTAATATCAAAAGATAGTGACACTTTATTAACATTTTCATTTTTGTTCTCACCATACTCGTATTTCAGGCTCCCCAGCTCAATTCCTGTTTTTGTTTTCAATCTGTCGAGGTCCCGCCTTATCTCACGAATGCTTCTTTTCCCGTGATAGAAATAATTTTCTTTCACATATTCAATATCCTTTTCCGCTTCAATCCATCTTGCGTATTCCTTCTTCTTTTCAGTCACAGAATTCTTTAGGTTCGTCAGTTCCTTTTTTTGAGCAGACAGAGCTTCCTGGTTGTGGGCCAGGGCTTTTACTTGACTCCTTACCACCGAAAAATGGAACAACACCACTACAATGAAAAACAATCCCGCAGATAAGATTATCCTTCGCTCTTTTAAATCTAAAAGGTCAATCAGTCTTCCCATAGTTCAATGATATCTCCGCTATAAAATTACCTTGGTTGTCTTTTCCTTCTCTAATCAATCTAAAATCACTAAAATCAAGGGCATATAAATTATTAACAAACCTAAAAAAAGGTTCCAGCCCAGACGAAGCAACTTGGAACCTGAGCTCTGAAGTGGAATCTCCCTTTTCCAGAGGAGATAGTGAAACAATGTAGCAATTATCAGGGAGAGCTTTTTCCAAAGCTGTTAACAATTGTGTCCAGGAGAAACTTTTCTTCATGATGAGGTGATTGATGAAATTGGCCTTGGAATAATTTTCCTTGGCAAAATTATTGACTCTTGTTAAATACCGTCTTTCTTCTCTTCTCTCATAACTTATTCTATTTTCAATCCTGGTTAAGGCCCTTTTTGCATCATTATTTTGCTGTCTGTAATTAAAAAAAACAGCCAAACTCAAAATCAACCATAAAATCGATATTCCCCCTAGAAAAAACAAAAGGAAATAAAACAGATTTTTATTCTTTAAAGGGCTCTCAGCAAGGTTCAGATTCAAACGGATTTTGCTTCTCATAACAATACCCCGAGAATAGGAGATAATTTTTCAGTTTCTTCAACATCCAATCCCATATCAAGACAGGAGCCTATTCTCTTTATAGGAAAATTGTACTGGCTTCCAGCTCTTTTAAAAAACAGTTCAAATTCCTCAACTCCTCCTCTTATCCATAATTTCATCTCTTTATCTTCTTCACCCTCATCTATAAAATTCAGAGTGTTTTCAATTTCTTGAAATATATCTTCAGTTTTATCCTGAACACTAAACCTTGTTTCTCCCTCAAAATCAAATCTCTTTTGTCTGTAAAAAGTCAATTCACAATCTTTGACCACTGATAAAGAAAAGGAATCAAGTTCAATATTTACCAGCAAAAATTTCTCATCAGATTCAAATCCCAATAAACTCATCAAACCTACAGAGGGGGGCACAACGGTTCTCACCTTTAAATCAAACTGACGGAAGAACTCTTCATATTGTTTGATTATATAGGTCCTGGTCAAAAGGGCCACCACCCTTATGCCTTTATCTCTGGGAATAAGGTCAAAGGAAATCCTTGCGTCATCAGGAAGAAAAGGCATTTTCTTTTTTATTCTGAATCGAATAATCTGTTCTTTTTCTATCGAAGATACGGGAAGATTATCAAAAGTGAACGAAAAAGTCTTCTGAGACAGTTCAGGGATAATCAAAGCTGTGTTCCCTCCGGTCAAACTTATCTTTTCTAATACTTTTGAAAACTCCTCCTTTAAAATCTCTTTTTCAGTGATGTTCTTTTCATTTAAAGATGGGAGAATCACTCCTTTGGGAAGAGCCTGTATATCATAGCCGGCAATACTCCTGTGTTTTTTTGAAAAACTCACTCCACAAATGCAGTGAGATGTAAAATAAAATCCAGAAAAAAGTTTTGGGGGTCTGGAAAAAAACTCGATCACTTTATCCCATGCCTGAGTCATTTTGAAATTATTAACCTAAAAAATATGCCAATCTTTCTATCCATGACTTGACGGATTCACTCCACAAAAGTTGCCTTATTCAGTTCTCTTAAACTGGTGATTCCTTTGAGGACTTTTTCCATTCCCATTTGTCTTAAAAATATCATTCCTTCTTTCCTGGCTCTTTTTCTGACTTCGGATAAAGGTTTTTTATCCAGAATCATCTCTCTTATTTCATCAGACAGCTCGAGAAACTCAGCAATGGCTGTCCTTCCCTTGTAGCCAGTATAATGACATTCCTCACACCCCACTTCCCTGTAAAATACATGACCTCTGTATTTTTCAGGGTTCAATCCTGACTCTTCCAAGAGCTGGTCACTGTATCTTTCTCTCTTCTTGCATTTAGAACAGAGCACTCTTACCAGGCGTTGGGCAAGCACCCCGTTGAGAGCAGAGATAAAACTATAGGGATCAACTTTCATGTGCAGAAAACGTCCGATAACATCAAAGACATTGTTGGCATGAACCGTTGTGAATACTAAATGTCCGGTTAGTGAAGATTGAATGGCTATCTGGGCTGTCTCAGGGTCACGAATTTCTCCCACCATAATTTTATCCGGGTCATGTCTTAAAATAGAACGAAGGCCTCTGGCAAAAGTCAAACCTTTCTTTTCATTGACCGGAATCTGTGTGATTCCTTCTATTTGATATTCCACCGGGTCTTCAATGGTTACAATCTTATCTTCAGGGGATTTTATTTCTGTCAGAGCTGCGTAAAGAGTGGTTGTTTTTCCGCTTCCTGTGGGACCTGTCACCAGCAGCATCCCATAAGGCTTGACAATATATCTTCTCAATGTATTGATGATCCCCTCTGAAAATCCCAGCATATCCAGCCTCAATTCAGAAATAGCTTCAGTTATCATCTCTTTATCAAGTATCCGGATCACAGCATCTTCTCCGTAAATACTGGGCATTATAGATACTCGAAAATCAATACTCTTATCTTTTACTTTAAGCCTGAACTTTCCGTCCTGGGGAATACGGCGTTCGGCAATATCCAAATCTGACATCACTTTAATACGGGATATTATGGGAGATTGAAATTTCTTATCAATCCGATCCACTGCTTCGCTGAGAACTCCATCGATCCTGTATTTAATAATCAAATCATCTTCTTTAGATTCAATATGGACGTCACTGGCCCTTCTCTGGACTGCAGTAAAAATAATGGAATTCACTAATTTTATTATAGAACCATCCTGGTCTGCCAGCTTCTCTGCTGAAATAGCTTCTTCATCTGTCTGTTCGTCTTTTTCAATGATTTGTACCACATAGTCTTCGGTAGCATCTTTAAGAACCTGCGAGGCTGCTTCGCTCTTTCTCAGGGCTTCCAGGATTCCCCTTTCTGATGAAGTGTAAACCCTCACTTTTTTTCCCAAGAATGATTCAATAGAATCTATGACAGAAATATCTGTTGGATCACTCATAGCTATTTTTACTGAATTTTCGTTTTCCTCTAGAGGAATAAACTTCGACCTATAAAGAAAATCAACAGGAAATGATCGAACAAGGTTCCTGTTCATAGAAATATGGGAAAGGTCTCTATAAGGAACGTTGTATTTTTCAGCCAATTTTCTGGCCTTGAGTTCCTCTTTTTTAATGATGTCCTCTCGTTCTTTTTTTTTGTTGTTTTTCATTATCCAGTCACTCTTATGATATTAAAAATCGGCAAATAAACAGATAAAAGCATACCCGCTACTACTAGACCCATCAGTACAATGATAACGGGTTCAATTAAAGAAACAAACCTGTCAACTCTGGTTTGAACCCTTTGTCTATAGACGTCAGCAATATCAAACAGCATCCCTTCCAGATTGGCAGATGTTTCCCCGACCTTAATCATATCCAAGGCCAAGGGTGAAAAACACTCTGTTTTTTCAAGAGCAGTGGAAATATTTTCTCCGTTTTTTATATGGTCTTGAAGATTTCTCATGCTGTAAAATACATATCTATTGGATACTGACTGACGAGCGATGTCAAGGGAAGACAATAATGAAATCCCTCCGCTCAGCAGTAATCCTAAAGTCCGGCAGAAAAGAGAAATGGAGGATTCTCTCATAATAATTCCTCCATAAGGCAGTCTTAGCTTTAATTTGTCTATCCAAACAACAAATTTTTCTCTCTTGTTCATGTGGAAATAAGCCACCAACAACAATAGAGCCAATATGATGAGCAGAGGAAAAAATCTCTGTACAGACATAGAAAAAGATATCAAAGCTCGAGTGATAAAGGGAAGCCTAGCCCCAAATCCAGAATAAAAATCAGAAAATCTTGGGATTATGAAATTAAGCAAAAGCAGAATAAGGGCAAAAGAAAAGATGACCAGCAAGGTGGGGTACATCAAGGCAGTTTTTATTTTCTCCCTAGCCTGGGAAAGGACCTTATTGTATTCAACATAACGACTGATGGTTTCTGGTAAATTCCCCCCTTTTTCTCCGGCCATAACCGAAGCAATATAAACTGAAGAAAACGTGTGGGGGTGTTCTGAAAAAGCTTCGGAAAGGGAGAGGCCGCTCTTGACTCTATCCTCCACTCTCATCAATATTTCTTTGAGTTTTGTATTTTTTATGCGATCTATAATGATCTCAATACTTTTTAGAACAGGATATCCTGCCCGAAGAAGTGTTACCAATTCCTGATTAAACATCTGGAAGTCTTTATCTTTAAGCTTGCTTTCCTTAGAAAACAAATGGATCTTTATTCTTTTCCAGTCACGTTTTATGGAGAGAATACAAAAACCTTTCTCCCTGAAATGTCTCCGGCAGTCTTCAGGTGTAGGAGCGAGAAAGCTTTTTGAAAAGACTTCTCCCCTTTCCGTAGCTAATCGGCAGTTATAATAAGGCATTCTTAATCATCAAACCTCTGACCTCGAGACAAGCATTCCCATATTAATTTATCTTCTGGTTCATGTCAATTGAAGGAACTTATCGCAAATTAAAAAACTCAACATCTCCATTTCTTTTGAACACTCCAGGCATATTGACAAATTCCTAACAAATCTTTATCTTTAGAACTATGAAAAGACATTTCATAGTGAGCATTTTTCTGTTTTTTCTTGTTTCATCCGTGGTCTCCCTTTATCAAGTTCCTGTTTGCTTCTCATCCTGGTTTATCAACCAAGGAAATATGGGCGAATTCACCGAGCAATCAGTCCCTCAGCAAGAGAAAGAAACAGATTACATGACAACCCTGCTGGAAAGAAATCCTGAACCACTGGGATTAAAAGAAAACCCAATTCTTAGAAGATATCTTTCTCAGCCAGCCATAAGTTGGGCGATTAGATCTGAAAAAAGCCATTTGCTTCATTAAACATGTTCTTTATAATGAGTCAATCTTTTGAATTCCTGGCTGTCTTAGAAACGGTGAGTCTTGCAACATGAACAACAAACTCTATTTGTTTTTAGCCCCTGTTCTTATACTGCTTGTGTTGGGCTGTAGTAACATATATAAAAAAATCATATGGGAAGAACCTACAGACGGAGTCACTTGGGAAGAAACTTCCCAGGGACTCAAGGCACTCAAAGTTGAAGAAGGAAGTCCTGCTTATTTGGTAGGAATTGACAAAGGAGATATTCTTTATTCAATAAATGAGGTCCCTATAAGAAGCAGTATTGACCTAGCCAGGCAGCTTTGGAAAGCACAGAGCCTCAACCAAAAAGTCATCTATGAAGTCATTCACAAAGGAGATCAGATATTTCCCTCTTTCTACCTCACCACCAAAGGGACCAGTCCTATCTATTTTTATCTCGCTCTCATAGGACTTACCACTCTTGTGATCGGTCTCATAGTGCTTTTGAATGCAGGTAAAAAGCTTACTCTTCCTTTTATATTCTTTTTTCTGATATCTCTTGCCTTCTACTGCTTTCATGTTTTTTCTCCCACCGGTCATTTGGACACCCTTGATAACATGTTTTACTGGATAGACAGAATAGCCTTTATTATCTTTCCTCCTCTGCTTCTTCATTTTTTTCTTATTTTCCCTAAAAGAAAAAGGTTTTCAAAGAAAATCATTTCTTCAGGGGCAGTCCTTTATCTCCCCGGATCCATCCTGCTTATCAGCCGAGTTTTTGTCCATCTTCCCAATGTACTCAGATTTTCAGAATCTTTTATCAGCCGATATTATAAAACTTTAGAAAAACTCGATCTTTTTCACTTCACTGTTTTTACCCTCAGTGCTTTAGGAATCATAATCTATGACTCTTATAAAGTCAGTGACTTCATAATCAAGAAACAGCTCAAATGGGTTGCCTATGGACTGGGACTGGGAATCATTCCCTTTTCAATCCTTTATTCCATTCCTTTTATGTTAGGAGCTGTTCCTTCAAATATCGCGGAACTTACGGTTATACTGCAGGCACTCATTCCTCTTACCTTTGCCTATTCAATCTCCAGATACAAGCTCATGGACCTGGAAGTCATTCTGAAAAAAGCAGTCACTCTGATATCCTCCTACGTGGTCATTGCTATCCTTTATGTTGTGGTGAGTTCCCAGACAAAAATCTTCTCAGAGAATAGATTGAATGCTCTTATATTGGGTGTTCTGGCTATTATACTGGGGGCTACCCTATTCACCCCCTTAAAAAAATTGATCCAATCTCTTCTGGACAGGGTTATCTACAAACGAAGCTACCAGTACAGAAAAACTCTTCTTTCTATAAGTCAGGAACTCAGTAGAGAGAGAGACCTTCAAAAATTATCTAAATCACTCCTTGACTTAATCTCAAATGCCTTGTCCCTCTCTTCTATAGCGCTCCTGCTTCCCGCTAAAAACAACAAAAATAGTTTTTACATCCAGAATTGGAAAGGAGATTTTCATCTTAAAACAAAAACCATAAGCCTGGATAACAGTCTTCTTAAAAAAATAAAAGAACAGGATTTTGTGTCTCTCTATTCTCTGACAGAAGAAAAAAAAACCAATCCCAGAGAGGATAAGGATGGACTTTCATTTCTGGGATTTTTCCATCTGCTTCCCTTAAAAGGGGAAGAAAAACTTATCGGTTGTCTTGCCATGGGGAAAAAAAATGATAACACTTACCTGAATTCAGAAGACTGGGAACTTCTCAGAACCATATCCTCTCCCATGGCCTTGGCTCTTGAAAATGCATACCTATACGACCAAGCCAGAGACAGAGCTTATGAATTGGAACGCCTTAAAGATTACAGTGAAAATATCATAGAAAGCCTTACCGTTGGAGTGGCCGTGATGGACCAAGAGAGAAAAATAATCGGCTGGAACCGGGTGATGGAAGAAACTTTTTCCCAAAAAAAAGAAGATGTGGAGGGCAAAAAATTAAGTCAAGTACTGGGAAGTGAAAATTATTCATCTATTTTCCCCTCCGATACGCAGAAAGGATTCCGTCTTTTGAGCGAGATTTCACTTGACCTGCCTAACGGGAAAAAGAAAATTTTTGATATAGCTAAAACTCCTCTTCTTGACAATAAAATGAATCCCTATGGGACCATCATTGTTTTTGATGATACTACAGAAAAAATTTCGCTTCAGCAGCAACTGCTGACATCAGAAAAACTGGCTTCTCTTGGATTGCTCTCGGCTGGAGTTGCGCATGAGATCAACACACCCTTGACAGGCATTTCCAGTTATGTCCAAATGCTCCAAAAAAAACTCGACAACACTCAGCATAGTAAAATTCTTGAAAAAATCGAAACTCAGGCTGACAGAGTTGGCAAAATTGTAAAGAATCTGTTGAATCTAGCACGCAATCCTTCAAAATCCCAACTCCAAAAAATCAATCTTAAAGAAAGCCTTCTGTCCATAATCTCTTTAATTGACTACAAGCTGAAAAACATGAACATAGAGTTAGAGTTAGACCTGAAAGAGGTAGAGCCCATATGGGCCCAGGAAGAAAGACTCCAGCAAGTTTTTATCAACATCATACTAAATGCACTGGATGCCATGCCAGATGGGGGAAAACTTTCCATAAGTCTTTTTTCAAAAAAGGGATATATCACAGTAAAGATTAAAGATACAGGTTTCGGGATCAAAAGCCAACACATAGCTAATATCTTTGACCCATTCTTCACCACCAAAGGATTTGGTAAAGGAACAGGTCTCGGACTTTCTATAAGCTATGCTATAATCAAAGAGCATGAAGGATATATTGAAGTCGATAGTGATGTGGGGAAAGGAACTACTTTCACCATTTCTATTCCTATTAAACAGATAAAAAGAGAAGAAGACAAAACTTTGTCTGTATAAAAAATGGCCAAAAAAGAAACCATTCATATCATTGATGATGAAAAAATAATCCACGAAGTATTGGAAGACCTGTTGGTTTCAGAAGGGTATGAATGCAGGTTGTCCTCCAACGGCGAGGAAGCATTAAAAAAGCATCAATCAGAGTCCTTTGATTTAGTTCTTCTAGACCTTCTTATGCCTGGCATGGATGGAATAGAAGTTCTGCAGAAGATCAAAAAAATAGACCCCAATGCCGTGGTTATTATCATAACCGCCTACGCTTCTATCGAATCAGCCATTTCTGCCATGAAAAAGGGAGCTTTTGACTATATTCAAAAACCTTTTCAGCACGACGAACTTCTTATCAGTGTCAAAAGAGCCATTAAACACAAAAAGCTCCAGGAAGAAAATATTCAGCTGAAAGATGAACTGAGAAGAAAATTCAGTTTCGAGAACATCATTGGAAAAAGTAAAATCATACAGGATGTTTTCAATCTAATATCAGCTTCAGCTCCCACTCGAAGCACCATACTCATCCAAGGAGAAAGCGGGACAGGAAAAGAGCTGGTTGCCAGAGCCATTCACCAGCACAGCGAACGCTCCAAGGCTCCTTTTATCACGGTTAACAGCGGTTCCCTCCCCCCTGAACTGCTCGAGAGCCATTTGTTTGGTCATGTCAAGGGGTCCTTCACAGGAGCGGTCAGCCATAAAAAAGGGCTGTTCGAAGCGGCTGACAAAGGAAGTATTTTTTTTGATGAAATATCATCTCTGAATCTGGAGACTCAAGCAAAACTGCTGAGGGTGATGCAGGAAAAAGAATTCATGAAGCTCGGGGGCACACAGACCTTAAAGGTAGATACCCGAGTCATCGCAGCCACCAATACTGACCTTGAAGAACTCATCAAACAAAATCGGTTCAGAGAAGACCTTTTTTACCGCCTCAATGTGATTAAAATAGAGCTCCCTCCTCTTAGAGAAAGAAAAGAAGACATCCCGCTTCTGGTAAAACATTTTCTAGAAATTTACGGTGAAGAAAACAAGAAAAAAGACCTTAAAGTGACTGAAGATCTCATGGAACTACTTGAAAACTATTCCTGGCCCGGCAATGTCAGAGAGCTTGAAAATTTCATTGAAAGAACCGCAGTGCTGACCCGATCTAAAATCATAGGAAGAGACCAAATTCCATCCTTTCTTCTTCAGACAAAAAACTTGGAAAAAGATGACTCGCTGGTTTCAAATCATAATATTGACCTTAAAGAAAGAACCCGGCTTTTCCAAAAAAGAGCTGTCATGGATGCCCTAAAAAAATCGAACGGAACTCAAAAAAAAGCAGCCCAGCTTCTCGGGATCAAACCAACCACTCTAAACGAAATGATCAAACGGTTGGATATCAAAACAAACACCCCTCAACCATAATCCCTAAGGTTTGCAGATTCTGTGTTTTAAATCAAACGGTTCCAAATCATTTCAAGCGGAACTGACCAGGAACAGCGTTATCCGGATTGACTTTCAGTTTCTTGGGTTTCTCTTCTAGGCTAAATTGGACATTGATCACTTTTCTGTCCACTAATATCTTTTTTCTCACTCTTTTTCCGCTTTCTATCCACTCCAACCATAAAGGAAACATAAAAACCGGTTCATCTTGAGTTACGCTTAATCTAAGTATGAAACCTGAACTGTTTCTTTCCAAAGAATGAATGACCTTGACCTCGGGTAGATGATAATTATAGAACCACATCTCAAAAAAAGGATCTAAATCACTTTCTGCGATTTCATCAAAAACGCTGATAAATGCCTTGGTATCCAGAGAGCTGTATTGATTCTCTAAAAATAATCTCTGCATCCCTCTAAAAAAGACTTCTTCCCCCAACCAGTCTTTCAGCATATTCAAAACAAGAGAGGCCTTATTATAGATGACAGATTGATATCCTTGGTAATCCAGATGACTTATTCTTGAACCCATTATGATAGGTCCCCATTCCGTGTTCTTTTTGGCCCATTTGGAAAAGTTTTTTAAAATATCACTGAAATGGTCTTTTCCATATTTTTCCTTCAAAAAAAGAATGGTTGAAAATTGAGCCAGTCCTTCACTGATCCACTGGTCATGATAGGAGTCCCAAGAAACTCCCTGACCCCACCATTGATGAGCAATTTCATGAGCCAGGAAATATTCATGGTAGCTGGAAAGATCCACTGGACTTCTGGTCATCCTGCGGGAGCTTACGCCACTCATCAGAGGAAGGTCTTTAATAACCACAAAACCAGCAGGACTGTACCCCCCCTTTCTTTTTCCTACATGTTTGACCACACTCAGTTTATCAAAAGGATAAGAACCAAATCGACTTTGGTAAAACTCAATGATCTGAATTGAATTTTGAATAACATTCTCTGTATAGGCCTGAGTATTGGGAGCTCTGTAATAATCAATGGGAATGGGAACTTTAACTTCTTCTTCCTTTATCCATTTTCCCACCACAAATGCAAGGTATTTAACCTTTTTTCTCACTTCAAAGGTGTTTAGGGAATGTGAGTCTTTACCACCCTCTTTTCTTACCCCAGTGTTTTCTTCACTAATCTCCTTGACCCCATGTCCATTAGATACAGCAGAATATCCCGGGGGAAGAACCAATTCCAGCCGGGCTGTAAAATAGTCTTCTTCCGAGGGCGCTGGGTACCAGTAGGAAGAACGGCTGTAAAAATAGGTCTTATCCCTTGTTTCTACAAACTCTATTTTTGTATTCCTCTGTATTGCTTCTGCTGCCTCATGGCTCTCTTCGAGAGGTGGTAATTTCCCTCTATAAAATATTTCTATTTCTCCCGACTCTCCACTGGATAGACTATCCAGAAGGTATACATACACGGTCCTCCTGTAATCATCTTGAGAAAAATACAGCTTGTTTTGTTCTTGGTCATTAATGCGCAGAATCCTTAGTTTTGGGTTTATTATAAACTTTAAGCTACTTAATCTTCCCACATTTGACTCAAATTTTATTTTTGCCTGTCCAGAAAAATGATTCTGTTCCGGATCATAGGTGACAGCCAGCTGATAATCCTGCACATCAAACTTCTGCCCAAAAGAAATAAACATTTTTTTCCCTTCTTCTTCCACCGGAGGGGAATAAAGACAGATAACCTTATCCTTTTTCCACTGATGAAGATTGATCTCTTCAAAAGCAAAGGGAGAAAAAATATAAGTCAACTCTCCGATTTTCTTTGTCTTAAAATCAAATGCCACTTCCTCTTCTTTGGGTAAAACAGAAAAAAAATCATTTGTAAGGGAGCTTCTTACGGTAAAAGACCTTGGATAATTCTTTTCAAAAAGTTCTTGGGCCATCTGTCGTTCAGATTCCAGGATAGGCCTTTCCTCGACTCCTCCTTTAATTATTTTCACGTTTTTATCAAAATAATCCGGACTGAACCGGAGATAAAGGTACTCAATTCTGGCATTTATAGAGGGATCCCTATACATCAATTCCAAATGATGCCTTTCCCGGGAGAGAGAAGGCGTAAATTCTACCTGTCCCTTGCCAATCACGATCAAACCTGTATCCAGATCAGGAATATTGTCATAAAAGAGCACCGAGTCCTCAAAAGTAAATGAAATGTCTTTGTGATTGACTTCAATCTTTTTTACTCTCTCTATCTTTTCTGAAGGAATTTTCAGTTTGTAGAGAGTTTGAGTCTGGCCAATACTTATTTTATTGAGAATTTTCCAAGCGCCGTTTGCTTTTGCCAGCTCGAGGCGCCAAGTATCAAATATAACCGAATATAAATTCTGGAATATCAGTGTTAAGTAAACTTCGGAACGATAAGAATCCTTCTGGCTGATAGAAATGTTCTCCACAGAGATAGAATCCATGGAAAAGTCATAAATAAAATTTTTAAATCTTGCTTCCTCAATTTCTTTCAAATCCGAGGCAAATGACCTTTTAAAAGATTCTAAATCTTTTTTTTCTATGGCTTGTTTCAAATCATCAATAAACCCCTCTAGGTCATAAGAATTCGTCTCCTGTTGGCCATGGGAAGAAAAGGGGAGTATCAGAAGACATAAAATAGAAAAAATCACCAAGCACCCTCTCATCGCAACAATTATAACAGAAGCAGTTAATTTGTCTAGCCTGACCTATTCATAAAAAAATGACGATGTTTTCATATTTAATTTCATTTCAGCGATATGCAAGATTTTTTTGAAAAGAAGTAAATTGTGAGTTGTAAATTGTGAATTGTATTTTATTTAAAAAGCCTAAATTTATTTCAATTTACCATTCACCACTTCCCATTCACAATTCACTGTATTTTCAAGGTCGCTTCAGCCATTTCTGAATTTCATCTTGACCCATGAATAATCCCGGCTAGGTATTAGACAATAATTCTTCGTTCCTCTTTGACCGTATTCAGTACAATATGGGTGATAGACCTATCAATATTATTCTTTGAAAGCAGTGATTTGATAAAGTCATTTAGGTCTTTTCTGTCTTTGAAGTACCCTATAATCAACGAGTCCCATTCTCCTGTGATATCATAGACCGCAGCTATGCGGTCATCTTGGGCTATCTGCTCCTGGGTTTCAAGAAGATTTCCCTGAGCCAAACGAAGAGCTATGAGGGCTGTCAATCTAATCCCGAAGTATTCCCTGTTAACCACGGGAATATAGCCTCTTATGACATCGGTCTCTTCAAATTTTTTGACTCTGTTGATTACTGCTGTAACAGAAATTCCAAGCTGCTTTGCAATCTCTCTATAACTCTTTCTTGCATTTTCATTTAAGGCTCTGATTATCTTCCGGTCCAAATCATCAATCATAGCTTCCTCCTACGAATGTCATTTATCTTTTGTTAAATTAATACAAATATCTTTTTTATTCAAGAATTATTTGACATTAATTTTATTTTGTTGTATTTAGGGATATATTTAACAAAAAACAACAAAGGAGTGAATGCCCATGACCAACAAGGAAACAACTAAAAATTTTGGATATAAAGAACAGCAGGAAGTCCTTGACACAGTGTTAAATCCAGAAAACAGGATAGAATTCATAAGAATCATATTTCCTGACATATTAGGAAGGCATATGGACTTCACCATCCCCAGTCATGAACTTAAAAACTCCTTTGAACTAGGAAAAGGATTTGACGGCTCTTCCATTGAAGGATTTGTTCGTGTGGAAGAAAGTGACCTTATCATCAAACCCGAAGCATCCACGTTTAGAATTCTCCCCTGGGAATATCAAGGATTTGCAGAAAACATAAAATGGAAAGAAGCTGTTATGTTTGGAGACATTTTAACTCCTGAAGGAGAGCCCTATGAAGGAGACTCTAGACACATTCTTAAAAAAGTTCTAAGAATGGCCAAACAAGAATACCACATAGACGACATCAAACTGGGACCTGAACTGGAATTCTTCTTGTTTCCTGATCAAAAAACTTCTACTCCTTTAGATGAAGGGGGTTACTTTTTTGGGGGCCTCCATGGTGAAATCAGAAAAGAAATCCAAATCTTATTGAAAAAAATGGGAATCAAGTCTGAGTATGACCACCATGAAGTGGCTAACGGACAGCATGAAATAGACCTTAAGTATCTCAGCGCGCTGGAAATGGCTGATGTGTGCATGCTTTTTCGCTATATGGTCAAAAAAGCAGCTCGGATGAACAACCTCTACGCCACTTTCATGCCAAAACCCTTAAATGGACAAAACGGAAACGGGATGCACGTCCATCAATCCCTATGGAGAAAAGGACAAAATCTATTCTTCCAAAGAAACAGCCGTTTTCACTTATCTGATACAGCCAAATACTATATGGCCGGTCTTATGAAAAATGCCCAGAATATCTCTGCTGTGCTCTGCCAGTGGGTCAATTCATACAAAAGGCTCATCGTGGGTTATGAAGCTCCTGTTTATATTGCTTGGGGACAGAAAAACAGGTCAGCTTACATCAGGGTCCCTGAATACCAGCCGGGAAGAGAGGAGGCCACCAGAATTGAATTGAGATCGCCCGATCCCTCGTGCAATCTTTATCTCTCTTTCGCCACCATGATCGCTGCAGGGCTCAATGGGATCCATAATAAATACCCTCTTCCCAAGCCAGTAGAAGAAAACATTTTCAAAATGAGCCACAGCAAACAAAAAAGACTCCGCATCAATACCCTCCCTTCCAATCTCCATAATGCCCTCAATAAAATGAAGAAAAGCAAACTCCTCAAGGAACTGTTAGGAGAAAACATGTTTCAAAAATTCATCCAAAATAAAATATTTGAAATCGACGAATACAATAAATCAGTTACCAAAGAATTTGAAAAACAGGTCTCTGAATATGAAATAGAAAGATATCTGCCCGTTCTCTAAAAAATATATATATTGTCCTCAATGATTCATAAGCCTAGGTTGCTGGCGTTTTTTATGAATAATCTATGTTTAAGGGCTTTACGGAATATCCCAGTTGTGCTATAAATTGTCTCTAAAACAATGACTATTCTCAGTATTATTATCAGCTTGTTTGTGATCCTTTTTGCCATCACCATCCATGAAGCCGCTCATGGGTGGGTGGCGTACAAAATGGGAGACCCTACAGCACAGATCATGGGGAGAATTACTCTGAATCCAGTTCCTCATATAGATCCCATAGGCACCGTACTCATGCCTGCCATTTTGATTATAATGGGCGCTCCTCCTTTTGGCTGGGCGAAACCCGTACCTGTCAATCCTGCAAATTTAAGAAATCCCAAGCGGGACAATATGCTGATATCCGCAGCAGGCCCGGCAGCCAATCTTGCGGTGGCTTTTTTTTCCTTAACCGCTATAGTCTTTCTCAAAGCTCTCAATCCCAAGACAAGTTATTACATAAGGTCGTTTTTAACCGGCAGAGGAAGCATTCAAAACGGTTTCCATCCTTTAGAGGGTCTGGCAGTCATTTTATTTTATGCTGTTTTCTTGAATGTCCTTCTTGCGGTATTTAATCTGATTCCCATTCCCCCTCTGGATGGGAGTGGGATTGTCACTGGCTTTCTATCAGATGAAGCCAGCAGAACCTACGAACAAATCCGGCCTTTTGGTTTTATTATCATTCTGGGCTTATTATATCTGGGACTGCTTGACTTAATAATCCGGCCCATACAGATCATTATTTTCGCCATTATTCTCTAAAAAAATGAAAAAAGATAAAATCGTTCTCAGCGGCATGAGACCCACCGGCCCTCTTCATCTGGGTCATCTCGCAGGAGCTCTCCGCAACTGGCTTAAATTACAGGAACAATATCAGTGTTACTATTCTATCGTCACGTGGCACGCTCTCAGCTCTGAGTATCAGAACTCCAAAGAAATCAAAAAAAATACTTTTGAGGTAGCTGCAGACTGGTTAAGTGTAGGATTGGACCCTGATAAAAGCACTCTTTTCATTCAATCTGAAGTCAAAGAACATGCAGAGCTACATCTTCTTCTTTCTATGATCATCCCTCTTCCATGGGTTCAAAGGGTTCCCACTTTTAAAGAGATGCAGAAAGAGCTTCAAGAAAAGGAATTGAACACCTACGGATTTTTAGGCTATCCTGTTTTACAGACGGCTGACATTCTCATATACAAAGCAAATTTAGTGCCAGTGGGAGAAGACCAAACCTATCATCTGGAGCTGGCAAGAGAGATTACCCGGCGTTTCAATCGTATATTTGGAAAGGTCTTTCCAGAACCGCAAATGATGCTCACCGAGGTCCCCAAACTGGCTGGAACTGACGGACGTAAAATGAGCAAATCCTTTCATAACTCAATAAATCTAAAAGACAGTCCTCAAGATATCCAAAAGAAAATATTTCCTATGATGACAGACACGCGGAGAAAAAGAAGAAACGACCCTGGAAATCCTGAGGACTGCCCTGTTTTCACTCTTCACAAAGCCTTTGTCGAAAAACAAAAAAGGGATGAGATTATTCAAGGATGCCGAAGTGCCGACATAGGATGTCTGGAATGCAAACAAGTCATCATAGATACCTTGATCCAAGACCTTTCTCATTTCCGCCAAAAAAGAAAAATCTATGAAAAAAAACCAGACTTGGTATGGGAAATACTTGAACAAGGCAATAAAAAAGCCAGAAAAAAAGCCCAATCCACTATGCAAGAAGTGAGAAAAAAAATCGGGTTTTAATTCGAAAACAACTAATATGGAGAATTCTCAGAGCTATCAAATCAATTTAGAGGTCTTCCAAGGACCTCTGGACCTTCTCCTTTTTCTCATAAAAAAAAAGAAAATAGACATTCATGACATTCCCATTGCCTCCATAACAAGAGAATATCTTCAATATCTGGATCATAAAAAAAACATAAATCTGGAGAGAGAATCCGAATTCCTTCTTATGGCTGCACTTCTCATACATATTAAATCACGGATGCTTCTGCCCCGAGAAATTTTTTTGGACAAGGATGAAGATCCCCGTCAGATTCTTGTTGACAGACTGCTGGATTATAAGAATATAAAAGCAGCTTGTAAAATCCTAAGAGAAAGAGAAGAAAAACAGATAAAAAAATGGAAAAGAAGCTCCCTTCCGGAATCTGTGTCATTCCCAGAACTTGACTTTATGGAAGTCTCGCTTTTTGATGTGGCCGAAGTCTTTTTTAAACTTATGAAAAGGCAGCAAAAAGACAATATAAAGGTCATTACAGGGAAAGAAGTTTCAGTTAAAGATAAAAAGCAGGATATCATCAATCACTTAAAAGAGCACTCTTACCTTGATTTTTTAGAATACTTCAGCGGACAAGGAACCATTGAAGAATCCATGGTGTCTTTTTTTTGTCTATTGGAGCTCATCGGCGAAAGAATTGTTATCGCAGTCCAAGAAAGGCTGTTTCAGAATATAAAAGTTTGGCTAAGAAGTGATGTGATTTCATGAAAAAAAACCTAAAAAATATTATTGAGGCTCTTATTTTTGTATCCATAGAACCACTTGCTCCAGAGAAAATCAAAGACATACTCAAAGAATTCACTGATAAAGAAATCGAAAATGCACTGGAAGGGCTCCTCAAAGATTACTCTGAAAGCAAAAGAGGCATCGGTATAATCAGGGCTTCTGGGGGTTTCCTTTTGGTAACCAGCAAAGAATATGACAAATACATAAAGCGGCTCCTAAAACATGAAAAAAAGCAGAAGCTTTCCAGAGAATCGCTGGAAACCCTATCCGCAATTGCCTATCACCAGCCTATTACTCTAGCTGAAATATCAGCAATACGAGGAGTCGATGCCGCACACTGTTTGAAAACTCTCCTTGAAAAGAAACTTATTAAAATCGTAGGAAGAAAAAAGAGCCCGGGGAAACCATTGATATACAGAACCTCAAAAAATTTCCTAACCTATTTTGGACTCGACAGTATTGATGAACTTCCCAGCAAACAAGAAATTGAAAAAATATTAGAGGAAAAGTCAGAAGAAAACTGAAGGTGACTATTTTGATTTAGCGACCCATCAAGGATAGCTAAAACACTAAATATTTTATGCAAAAGCCGGATGAGTCCCGCTTAAGTCAATACTTAACCACTATTTAGCATTGACAAAAACATCTTTCTCATATAGTATAACCCACTCACTAGAGGGTCAAAATGGAAGTTAAAATAGCAAAAAATTCAGGTTTGTGTTACGGAGTCAAGCGTGCGCTTCAAATAGCCAAAAAAACACGCCAACTCAAATCAGGAAAAGTCTATACACTGGGAGATTTGATACACAACCCTCAGGTTATTTCTGATTTAAGAAAAAGAGGAATACTTCCTATAAACAATCCTGATGAAATCAAAGAAGGGACCCTTATCATCCGAAGCCATGGGGCTTCTCCAGAAACATATGCCCTGCTTAAACAAAAAAACATTGAAATAGTTGATGCAACCTGCCCCATCGTCAAAAACATACAAAAACTTGTATCCAAATTAGCTAAAAAAGAGGATGAAATCATTATAGTGGGAAACCGGAAGCATCCTGAAACCATAGGACTGAAAGGACACAGCTTAGGTAAGGGCATCATCATTGAGAACGAAACTGAAGCCAGTAAGCTCCCTAAAAAGGAAAAAAGAGCTGTTCTCAGTCAATCAACCCAAGATTTCAATACCTTTAAGGAAGTAGCTGGAAGGCTCATGCAATCAAGCGAAGAGCTGAACATCCACAATACCATATGCAAATCAACCCAGGTCCGGCAGGATGCAACTCTAAAGCTGGCATCTCAGGTGGATGTCCTGTTTATAATTGGCGGGAAAAACTCCTCCAATACCAACAAGCTCTATCAAATTTCGAAAACATCACAAAAAAACACTTATTTTATTGAAAATTCCAACCAGATCGATCCAAAGATGATAAAAGGAGCTGATAAAATTGGCCTTTCAGGGGGTGCTTCCACCCCACCTGAAGTCATCCAAGACGTAGCAAGCAAAATTAAGTCTTATTTCAAACAACAATATCACAGGGAGAGATCAATCCAATGTCAGAGGTAACAAAAAATAACAACAGAATCTCAACAAAAGATTATGAAGAGCTGCTTGAAAAATATAAATTTAAAGCTGCTGAATTAACTCCGGGAAAACTGGTCAAAGGAAAGGTCCTCAAGGTTACCTCCTCGTTTGTACTGGTCGATATTGGCTCAAAATCAGAAGGCATTATTCCAGTTGAAGATTTCAGCGACCCAGAAAATATGAAAAAGATCACTCCCGGTGATGAAATTGAAGCCATTCTTGAAAAAGTTACTCCTAAGGACGGCTATCTTCCTCTGTCCAAAAGCAAAGCCATTGCCCTACAAGCACTTGATAATTTAGAGAAGGCCTATAAATACAATAACTGGATAATTGGGAAAGTAGTAGAAAGAGTTAACAAAGGGTATCTGGTTGATGTGGGAATAAAAACTTTTCTTCCCGATTCTCATGTAGATGTCATACCCATAAAAGACCCCAACCAAATAATGGAGAATCGGTTCAAATTCAAAGTCATCAAATTCGACCGCAGAAGCGAAAATGCGGTTTTATCTCGAAAATTATATCTTGTTGACAAAAAAGAAAAAAAGAAAAAGCAGGTTTTTTCTCAGCTAAAAAAAGGAAAAACTTTTATGGGAGAAGTGAAAACACTAACCAATTTTGGTGCTTTTGTTGATTTAGGAGGAATCGAAGGACTTCTGCATATTTCAGATATGTCATGGGGAAAAGTGAATCATCCTTCCGAAATATTCCAAATCGGCCAGAAAATTGAGGTGGTCATCCTTGATTTTGATGAAAAAGAAGAAAAAATCTCTTTAGGTTACAAACAGCTTACCAAAGACCCTTGGGAAGACATTGAACAAAAATACCGGGAAGGACAAAAAGTCACAGGGAAAGTGGTCAATCTTACTGATTTCGGTGCTTTTGTGGAGTTAGAAAAAGGAGTAGAGGGACTCATCCATGTCTCAGATCTGACTTGGTCTCGAAAAACAGTGCACCCCAAAAAAATTCTTTCTCCTGGTGAAGAAGTCACTGTCAGCATACTTGATATTAACCCTAAAGAAAAACGAATATCACTTGGCCTTAAGCAGATTGAGCCTCATCCTTTAGAAACTTTAAAAAACAAATATGGGGCTGGGAAGAAAGTAAAGGGAAAAATCACAAACATCACTTCTTTTGGAGCCTTTATGGAGGTTGAAAAAGGAGTGGAGGGACTCATTCATATATCTGAAATAAGCTGGAAAAAAATAAACCATCCTTCAGAAATACTAAAAGCAGGGGATGAAGTTGAAGCCGTCATTCTCAATATAGATGTAGAAAAGGAAAAATTATCCCTCGGCATTAAACAGTTGGAGGGAGACATATGGGAAGATTTCTTTAAACGCCAAAAAACAGGAGATATAGTCAATGTAAAAATAGTACGTATTGTTGATTTCGGGGTGTTTGTTGAAATTATGCCTGGTATTGAAGGAGTCGTGTTTTTATCTGAGTTAAGTGATAAAAAGATCGAAGACCCCTCAGCCGAATTCTCAGTAGGGGAGGAAAAACCCGCCAAAATATTAAAGATGAACAAAAAAGATAAAAAAATATCCTTAAGCCTTAAAAAAGCTCAACTTGAAATGCAAAAAATGGAGTATAAGAAATACATGAAGAGTCAAGACACAAAGCATACTCTCGGTGATATTATGAAAGACCAGCTCAAAAATATAGAAGCCCCCAACAGCAAATCAAAAAAAGAAAAGGAGAATAAATAATGATTAAAGCTGATTTAATCAAAAAATTATCAAAAGATATGAATATAACCAAACAAGAGGCAGAAAAAGGGGTAAATATTTTTTTCGATACCATAAAAGAAGCCATAAAAAATGGTGAAGAAATCGAGCTGAGGGGCTTCGGGAGCTTTCGGATAAGAAACCGCAGCTCAAGGTCCGGGAGAAACCCGAGAACCGGTAAACCGGTTAAGGTCCCAGCTAAAAAAGTGATCTATTTCAAACCAAGCAAAATCCTAAGACAGATGATCAATAAATAAACAATGGAATACATGACCGTTCCATGGAGAGAAGATTACGTTAAAAATGCCCATAAAATGAAAGAATGTTTCTTTTGTGAGGCCTCAAAAAGACAGAACGACAAAAAAGATTTCATTCTTTACAGGGGAAAATACAATTTCATCATTCTCAATAAGTATCCATATTCTCCGGGACATCTTATGATCGCTCCTTATAAACATCTGGATTCAATTGAAAAGTCAGGAAAAAAATCTTCTGATGAACTGGCGGATATTTTAAAAAAATCCATAGAAATCCTTCGTAAAGTTTATCTCCCTCATGGATTCAATACAGGAATGAATATTGGTCACAGCGCAGGAGCAGGAGTGGCCTTTCATTATCATATGCATGTCATACCGAGGTGGATTGGCGACTCCAACTTTATGCCCATAATAGGGAAAACAAAATTAACCATTGAAAGCATCCATAAATCTTATGATAAATTGTCTCAGTATTTTAAGGATTTGAACTTTTAAAAAACAGAGGAGCTGGGATGGACTTTAAACTGAATGAAGAACAAAGAATGCTTAAGGAAATGGTACTCCATTTTGCAGAAAACGAAATCATGCCTGTAGCCCAAGAACTGGAACAAAAACATAAATTTCCCCTGGAATTGATAAAAAAAATGTCTGAACTAGGCATTATGGGGATGTCCATTCCTCAGAAATTCGGAGGGACTGAGGCTGACACTTTGTCAATTGTCCTCGTTATCGAAGAGATAAGCCGGGCACTGCCTTCTCTGGCAGTGATTTTTTCAGTCCACTCATCATTATTTTGCTATTCTCTGTCTCATTTTGGAACCGAAGAACAAAAGAAGAGATATCTTCCCCCAGCCGCTAAAACAGAGATATTGGGTGCTTTCAGCCTGAGCGAACCAGAGGCTGGGTCAGATGCCACCGCGTTAAAGACAACTTATGTAAAAAAGGGAGACCAGTTTATAGTCAACGGAATAAAGTCATGGGTTACCAGTGGAAAAAATGCAGATGCCTATATCCTGTTTGCAAAACCAAAGAATTCATCTGATAAAAGCACCATGAGTGCTTTTATTGTTGACAAAGATTCTCCTGGACTCAAAATTTCAAAGATTGAAGATAAAATGGGACTCAACTCTTCTCTCACCGCAGAGATAAGTCTAGAGGACTGCGTCATCCCATCCAGTAACCTTCTCGGCAGCGAAGGCCAAGGAGTAAAAATTGCTTTTCACGGCCTGGAGTATTCACGGATAGGAATTGCTGCCCAATCAAACGGTCTGGCAAGAAGATGTCTTGAAGAAGCTGTGAAATATTCTAATCAGAGAAAAGCTTTTGAACAAAACATTTCTTCTTTCCAGGCCATTCAATTCAAAATCGCTGATATGGCGACTCTACTGGACGCAGCCCGACTTCTGACGTACAGAGCAGCTGACTTGTCAGATAGGGGGGAACCATTTTCTAAACAATCATCCATGGCAAAACTTTTTGCTTCAGAAGCAGCCAATAAAATAGCCTACGAGGCTCTTCAAATACACGGAGGCTACGGGTATTCCAAAGAATTTTTTATCGAACAGCTCTATAGAGATGCCAGAGTTCTATCCATATATGAAGGAACTTCAGAAATCCAAAGAATTATCATTTCAAGGCATCTTCTTAAATAATCATGTGTATTAAAGACCCTATTTAAACCTTTTTCTTAATCTGTTATCATAAGATAAAAGGACAATTTTGAATCCATGGATTGGAAAAGACAAAACTGAGGTGAAAAATGCTTAAATCAATGCGTAAGAACTTGAAATCGCTTGCCCCAGCTCTGTGGTTGGTTATCGTTGCTTTTGTTATTTCTATCTTTTTTTGGGACGTTGGAGGAGGAACAGGAGGATCAAAGAATCAAAACGTCATCGCGTACGTAGGTAAGGAAAAAATCTCCGCAGACACTTACATAAACAGTCTTCGCTTGAATATTGAATCTCTCCAGCAGCAGTTCAAAGACCTGGACTCCAATCTCATCCAGCAGTTGAACATCCCCCAACAGACCTTAGAAGAGGTCATAAGACAGGAACTCCTTCTTCGAGCAGCTAAACGCCTGGGTGTCAAGGCTGCGGATTCAGAAATTAGAGAAAAAGTACTCAGCTTTCCGGTTTTTCAAAAAGAGGGAAAATTTGTGGGATTCGATCAATACAAGAACATACTTGAATGGAATCGGACCACAGTCAATGACTTTGAAGAAAGTTTGTCTAAGGATATCATGATCCAAAAAACCATCCAGATTTTAACAGCAGGAGCCTCGGTAACAGAAGAGGAAGTATGGGAACACTTTAAAAACAGCAATGAGTCTGCAGAACTGGAGTATGTTTTTATATCCTCTGACAAAATGGAAATAAACCAGAAGCCTTCCAAAGAGGATTTAAAACAATTTTTTAGTGAAAATAAAGATAACTACAAAATACCTGAAAAAAGAATCGCCCAATACGTTTTCCTAAGTAAAGAGGACGTGAAAGACCAAATAGAAATCAATGATTCAGAAATAAAAAAGTATTATGAAAACAATAAAAGTCATTTTGAAGAGCCAGAAAAAAGAAGGATTCAACGAATATTTTTGCCCTTTGAAGACAATAATAAAGCTGATATTCTCGCTCAATCAAATGAAATTATGGAAAAATTAGAAAAAGGAGAAGAATTTGGAGCTCTGGCCAGGAAGTATTCAAAAGATGAACAGGCTGAAAATAACGGTGACTGGGGATATTTTGAATGGAGACAACTTTCCCCTCAAGAGCAGGAAATCATTCAAGAATTGGATGAAAATCAAGTATTTGAACCAATGGAACTCAAAAATGGAGTGGCCATCATAAAAGCCACTGAAGTCATTCCCTCTGTTCAGCTTCCCCTAGAAAAAGTAATAACACGAATAGAAACCCTGCTAAAGGACCAAAAGGAGGAAGAAATGGCCTCTTCCAAAATCGCTCAATTGGAAAAATTAGCACAAAAAGAACAGAGTCTTGAGATCGCAGCCCAAAAACTTGGTTATAAAGTAAAAAATACAGGCCTTCTTGAATTAGGCGAAGGATTAGACCCTATTGACCCGTCAGGTTCTTTAAGCCAAATGCTTTTCAATATGGATGAGAATGAAATTTCTTCCCGTCTCAACACATACCAGGGCGTCGGGATATCACAGCTCATAAAGATAGAACCTTCCAGACCTGCCCGTTTTGAAGAAGTCGAACAAAAAGTAATAACTGATTACACAAATGAATTGAAAGAACAAAAGGCTTTGCAAAGAGCAGCTCAAATAAAAAACGAATTCCCTGATTCAAGTCTCGAGGATATTGCAGAGAATAATGACTTTGAATACAAAACCGCTCAAAATCATAAAAGAGAACAGTATCTGAGCCTTATTGGAGAAAATTCTGAAATAGACAGGATTGCCTTCTCTCTGCCTATAGAAGAACTCAGTGACCCAGTAAAAGTAAAGGGAGGATCTGTTCTTTTGCAAGTTCTAGAGAGAAAAGAGGTCACTCCTGGAGAGTTTGAAAAAAATAGGGATGAAGCCCGAAGTGAACTCTTAAGCATGAAAAGGAACAGGCTTTTTCAATCCATCTATTTAAAAATGAGAGAAAAAGCCAAAGTCAAAACCAATTATGACCTTTTCACCCAAATCAATTCAGAAATCTTTTCCAGATATGGGGGCGAGAGCAATTAAAGCAGAAGGGAAACAAGAAGCACAGGATTATGAACGGATGACCTCCAGCAACAGGGACCTTACCTCTTTCTCCAGCGCCTGTTTAAACTTGTCAACAGTTTGATGAAATCCTCCCTCCCTATAATCCAAAATATTCATGGGCTTCCCAACACTGACCTTAATTTTCCCTGGAGTCAGAAAAGGCTTTTGGGCTCCAAATATGGCCATAGGAGTCACAGGAATCACCAGCCCGTATCTTTTATACAGATTATATGAAATGATGGAAGGCCCTCTTTTAAAAGAGCTGACAAACGGATTGATGGTTTTTTCTTTGACTAATCCCATTCCTTGAAGAAGAACAATAACCCTTCCCTTTTTTAAGTTTCTTTCACATATTCCTATGGCAGATCTCTTTTTGCTGGACAGGTCAACAGGTATGGTTCCGATTTTCGAAATATTTTTTGAGATAAAATAGGAAAAGGGACTCTTCATAGGTCTTAATAGAAAATCAAGAAAGACCCCCAGGCTTTTGAGATTGTGTCTCATGTAATTCCTGATCAATTGATCCAGTTGATCCTTATGAAATATCTTTTTATTGGCGGTAAAAATTACGGGACGGGAGGTTATTTTCAACAGAACTGCTATATCTTTAAAACTTCCGGCATGGTTTCCTACAATGATATTGGGTCCTGATTTAACAAAATTTTCTTCTCCCTTTAAAACAACTTTCTTTCCTAAAAGTGAAAGATTTACCAATATATTAATGAGCGGTCTTAATCTCTGAAGCTCTCGTTCATAATCCATTTGATCAAATAACTCTCAGAGTATTGGTACTCAATATTTTCACTTTATATCAAATAATTTTCAAGTAGATATTCATTTTTTTCTATACCTTGAAAATTTCCCATTTCCATGATAACTTTAAACTCGATTTTTCTCAGTGGAAAAAGATCTTGATTTTTACATAAGGAGATTAAAATGATCATCCTTTTAAAAGGAGGGAAAGTCTTTGCCCCCTCTCCATTAGGAGAAAAAGACATCCTTATCGCAGGAAGACAGATCGAAGCTATAAAAGAACCCGGAGAATTCAGCCTCCAAGGTGTGGAGGTTAAAGAAATGGATGTATCTGGAAAAGTCATAACCCCTGGATTGATTGACAGCCATGTTCACGTCACCGGCGGAGGAGGCGAAGGTGGGCCAGAGACTCGAGCTCCAGAAATCAAAGTCGAAGACATCATCTCAAGCGGAGTGACCACGGTTATCGGATGCCTGGGGACAGACAGTGTAAGCCGCCATATGGAATCGCTCTACGCAAAAGCAAAAGGACTTGAAAAAGAAGGAATCTCTACCTTTATTTTTTCAGGTGCCTATGAAATACCCATCCCCACTCTCACCGGAAGTGTAAAACGAGACCTGGTCCTCATAGACAAGGTCATCGGGGCTGGTGAAATCGCCCTGTCTGATCACCGCTCATCCCAGCCTTCTTTCACAGAGTTTTCACAGCTTGCAGCCGAGTGCCGAGTGGGAGGTATGCTGGGGGGAAAAGCAGGAGTCCTTCACTGCCATGTCGGAGATGGAGAGAGAAGATTAGACTTGATTTTTCGGGTAATCAATGAAACTGAAATTCCCTCCAGACAAATCATCCCCACCCACTGCAATAGAAATCCTGATCTGCTGGAGGAAGCCATTCAATTCAATAAATCAGGAGGTTATATAGATTTAACTGCTGACTTAGACCCTGAAAAGAAAAAGGGAGGGCTTATCAGCATAGGTGAGGCCATTCGAAAATGCCTGAAGAGTCAGGCAAACCTCGACCATATCACAGTCAGTTCAGACAGCAATGGAAGCTTACCTGTTTTTAATGAAAAAGGAGATTTAACAGGCCTTACCATTGCTGACCAAAAAAGTCTCCTTAACAACCTCAGACATCTGATTCAAAAAAATATTTTAGATGTCCCGGATGCTCTAAAGATTTTCACTGAGAATCCAGCGGTTTATTACCATCTTGAAAAAAAGGGAAAAATCCATCCTGGCTTTGATGCAGATATTGATATTTTTGACTCTCAGTTCAATCTGGTCCATACAATCTCTAAGGGAAAAATCATGATGAAAAATAAACGTTTGATAGCAAGGGGCACCTTCTCCAAATAACACAGTGATGAATACATTTGATTCAAGTTTAAAGGAATTCACCCATGAATAAACAAACAAAAGAGATAGGAAATTCACCAAAAAAACCTAATTTCACCACTGCTTTGATTCCATTAATAGCCATGGGGCTTCTGCTCGGTATTGGTTACGGTGTTTACCAAATCAGACCCCAGGTTCTTTTGATAGCCGCTGCTTTCATAACAGGCTGTCTTGGTTTTGTCCTCAAATTCAAGTGGAGCGACATGGAAAAAGGGATTGTCAATGGAATACACAAAGCCATGCCCGCTATTCTCATTATGCTGTGCGTGGGGATCCTGGTGGGTTCTTGGATAGCCTCAGGCACGATCCCTATGGTGATCTACTATGGGCTTAAGCTTATCTCCCCTCAATTCTTTCTGGTCACAGCATGTTTCATTTGTTCCCTTACCTCCCTTGCTACGGGAACATCATGGGGAACCATAGGAACCCTTGGGGTGGCTTTTATTGGAATAGCTATGGGACTTGGAATTCCTCTAGGTCAAGCAGCAGGAGCTATTGTGGCTGGTGCTTATTTTGGAGACAAGATGTCTCCTTTTTCTGATGTGACCAATTTGGCCCCGGTAGCCGCAGGCTCAAACCTTTTTGACCATATCAAACACATGCTGTGGTCAGCAACTCCAGCCTGGGTCATAGGGCTTTTTATTTATTTTTTAGTGGGACTTAATTATGGATCAACTGAGGTCAAATCAGAGAGCATGAAGATAATAACCCAAACTCTCAAAGATAATTTTAATTTCAATGTGTTTCTGCTCCTTCCCATGGTAGTGGTATTTTACTTTGCAGCCACCAAAAAACCGACCATCCCAGGTATGCTTTTCTCCTCATTCATAGCCGGGATTCTTGCCGTTATTTTCCAGGGAGTTACCATACAAGAGTTCGCCTCTGCCATCAACACAGGTTACCAGGCCAATACAGGTGTCCCTCAAGTAGACCAGCTTATATCCAGAGGGGGATTGATGAGTATGATGGAAACTCAGCTGGTGGCATTCACGGCTTTTAGCTTTGGCGGCATTATGCAGTCAACAGGAATGCTCTCTGTGATACTGGATAAGGTTATGAAGTTTGCAAACAAAGTCTCCAGTTTGGTTATCACTACGGTTTCAGCTTGCGTGGTAACCGCTTTGGTCACAGGAAGTTCCTATCTGTCCATGATCATTCCTGAAGAACTGCTGGCCCCTATTTATCGAAAGAAAAAACTGGCTGCAAAAAACCTCTCCCGGATCGCTGAAGAAAGTGGAGCCATCATAGTTCCCTTGATCCCTTGGAGTATGGCAGGAGTCTATATTACAGGAACCATTGGCGTTTCCACATTCACCTATCTTCCCTGGGCTTTTATGAATTACCTTTCAGTCATTATTCTGGTTTTATTCGGATTCACAGGATTTACCATGGCCCCAAAAATAAGAGAAGATGAAACTCAAATAGGGAGCTGATGAGACCGCTTTCATTTCTGATCTTCATCATCCTGAACTTTATGCCGTGAAAAAGCTTCCTGAAACCTCTTGTTCGCTTCTTTCTGCTTTTCCTTGGCCAGCTCTGCGGTAGAAGCAAACCTTGCTTCAAATCCTGCCTTTCGTTCTTTCTCTTTTAAGAGAAGTTCGTCCAGATTTCCCTTTTTTCTTATTTTTCTCTCAAATTCGATGACTTCATGACTATTGATATCTATCCACAAAAGTGACCTGCAGCAAGGGCACTCTGCTTTCAATATTTTTAAATCCTTATCTTTATCTTGTTTCTCCATTTAAAAAAAACTTACCAAAAATAAGACAATCATTCAAGTCAAATGATTTATCTTGTGGGCATCTCAATTTTATGTTTTTTAATGAGTTTAAAAAGTCCCTGCCGACTCAAACCAATCTTTTCAGCAGTCTGAGTCTGATTGTAATTGAAGCGAGCCAAGGCTTGATTTAAATATCTTTTTTCAAAATTGGCTCTTGCTACAAAAAAACCATAAGAAACCGGTGTGGTGTCCTTGGCTTTTATGTATATCTTTGGAGAAAGGTCTTTTTCAGCAATGATATCTGAATCCTGACATAAAACCATACATCTTAATACTTCGTTTTTCAGTTCCCTTACATTTCCCGGCCAGGGATAATTCATCAGAAAATCCACTGCTTTAGAAGAAAAACAGACTTTCTTTAAATTAAACTCCTCACTGAACTTATTCAGGAAATATTCCAAGAGGAATAAAATATCACCATCTCTGTCTTTTAAAGCGGGCAGTTCCATAGAAATAATTTTAAGCCGATAGTATAAATCCTCACGAAATCGTCCTCTTTTGACTTCTTTCTCAACATTCTTATTGGTGGCGCTGATCACCCTGATGTCGATAGAGCGGGGCTTGTTCTCTCCTATTCTCCTGATCTCTTTTTCTTGAAGAACACGGAGAAGCTTAGATTGAAGTAGAGGAGACAGGTCACAAATTTCATCCAGAAATAAAATTCCCTTATCTGCTTCTTCCATGAGACCCTGTCTGTCCCTGAAAGCTCCTGTGAATGAGCCTTTCTTATGTCCAAACAATTCACTTTCCAGAAGATTCTCAGGTATTGCCCCACAGTTTATGGCAACAAAATTCTCTTCTCTCCTGTGCCCCATTAAATGTATATTTCTTGCCACCAACTCTTTTCCTGTTCCGCTTTCTCCACTGATGAAAACAGGGGCATCTATATCTTTGACTTTATGGATGAATCTGAAAACTTTTTTTATAGACGGGCTCTGCCCCACTATTTTAAAATCATCTGATACTGTCTTTTCTTCCTTTCTGCAGAATGCTTCCCCTTCAATCATTACTATTTTTTCTCCAATTTAGTTAACGATTAAAAGGATTCATTTTCTCACTACGAACTTGTTTTATTTCCAAGTCGAGGGGGGATGGGCTAAACGAAATGTAGGAGCTAAGGATTGAGGCTTGTGCAGCATTGGATTTAAATATGTTGAATGGTAAATTAAAAAAAATGAATTGGTCAGATTGGGATATCTCTTAAGAGCAAAAAAAAATTAAGTTCTCTTTTTGACTTCTCTTATTCTTTCTTCAACATTTCTGTAATCTTTATTCCACTTTTTCACTTCCTTATATATATCAAACGCCTTTTTATGTTCACCGGATTTTTCATAAATTGAAGCCATTTCATATTTAATTGAAAATGCTGACTCTGTTCCTGGTTTAGTCGAATCTAAAGCCTTTTCAAGCCATTTTACAGCTTCTTTAAAATCTTTTTTCTGGCAAAAACAGGAGCTGATAACAATGAAGCTGTCCGCAGCAATATTTTGGTCTTTTGAGGCAACCTTTGCCTCTTCTATGGCCTCATCAAACAATCCCTGCTCCATAAACGCCACAGCAAGGTTGTAGTGGCTCTCAGAGTCATCCTTTCCAACTTTTTCGTTCAGAGCTTTTCGAAAATCAGATACAATATCTGAGAGCGCCTTTTCCACAATGGTGGTATCTCCCCTCAATTGGTAATTATAAATATCTTTTATAGCCTCAATTTCCTCATCCGGCCTTTTAGAAAGATCATAATATTTTTTTTCTCCCTCCTGTCTAGAGACCACAGGGATGATATCCGTCTCAGCAAACACATCTGCAGCGGTTAATTTTTCTTCAGAATCAGGTTTCAAGGAGGGAGGTTCAGAAGGACGTAGAGGCTTTTTTACCTCTCCAAACAATTCAGTTTCCTTTTTTTTCACTTCTCCTAACCGAGAAGGAATCTCTTCCGCCTGAATCTCAGAGGATATGGCTTCTACCTCCTTTGTCTTTCTTTCTACCCCTTTATGGTCTGGATACCTAATGTTTAAGTTTTGGAGAATCCGCTTTGCATTCTTAATCAAACCTTGTTCCATGTATAAATCTACCTTGGCAAGAGTTTTTTCTACAATCTCCTCAATTTCATCAACACTTAAAGAGGCTTCTTTGTCTTCATCCCAAAGACCCAGTTCCTTTTTTGTTTTCTGATATTCATTGAAATATTCTTCTTTTTCTGGAAAAAAATTCAACAATTCTCCAAGAACCGATAACATCTTTTCCTTGCTCTTATTCTTTCTGCATTCTTTTAAAATCAGTCTATTAACAATTTCAAGATTATTTTTATTTCCTTTTGACCTGTAAAGGTCCGCCAGTTTCTCTAAAGTCTTCAGATGGGGCTTTCTCTCAGATAAAATCAAACCCAACAGACCAATGGCTTTATCTTCCTTTTTTTTCCTTGCCAGAAAATCAACTACTGGCTCATAATATTCAAAAGCTTTATCCAGGTTGGTTTCTTCAATAAACAACTTCCCTAATTTCACTCTTGCATTTATATCCTTGGGGCTTTCCGAGACAATGCGTAAAAAAACTTCTTTAGCCTGCTCATTGTTTTTTTCTTCTAAAAAAAGATTGCCTAATATGTAAAGGGCTTTTAAATTCTTGGGATCTTTTTTGAGTATTTCATTTATGATTTTGAAAGCTTCCTTCTTCTTGTTTTCTTTTTTATATATTTCAATGATGTTGGTTAAAGTTCGGGGATAATCTGTTTTTAGCTTCTTTGCTCTTTCCAACACCTTATAAGCATCTTTCAACTCTTCTCTTCTAATTTTATGTTCTGCCGCTTCATTCAATTTTTCAAGGGCTTCATCAACTTTCCCCTCTTTTTCGTACAATTCTGCCAAAATTTCTCTCGAATCCATATCGTCTTTGTTAAGCCTGAGTACTGATTCGTACATCTGAATGGCTTCTTTGTACTTCTTTTCTTTTCTCAGTTCCTTTGCCAGCTTAGAATACTCAACCAGCGCTTCTGACCTAAATCCACGGCTGTTATAAAGGTCTGCCAGTCTTCTGGAAATGCTGAGATTGTCTGGATCTATCCTGGCAATTCTTTTCAGAGTAGCGATAGATTTTGAGTAAATTCCTTTTTCTTCATACAGGTCTGCAATTTTCTCAAACTCATCGACGGCTTTTTTTTTCTGGCCTGACTTTACATACAGGTCTCCTACAATATTTCTTATTGGGATATCCTGGTCATCGCCGGTAAGTAATTTTTTGTATTCAATGACCGCTTCCTCAGTCTTCCCCTTTTTGATTAATTTTTTTGCCCTGAGTTCTATTCTCTCTCTTTCTTGTTTATCAATCATTTTTCTATTCCACAGTCCAAGCGAAAGGAAGCTCTGTGAAATACAGAGGGGCCCAACTGCCTTAAAGCAGAATAGTGTTCCAGGGTTCCATAACCTTTGTTCTTTTCCAAGGAATACCCTTGGAAAATTCTGCTCAATCCAATTATCATTTGGTCTCTCAGCACTTTTGCCACAATGGAAGCTGCTGCGATGGAAATGCTTTTTTTGTCTCCTTTAATGACTCTCTTTTGAGAACAATTTACATCATAAAGCTCTATTCCGTCAACCAAAAGAAAGTCTGCTTTTACGGACAGATTGTCAACAGCTCTTTTCATAGCTTTTCTGGTAGCCCATATAATATTATTCTTATCGATTTCTTTGTTGGTTGCAAATCCAATCCCAACTGAATCCACCTTGGTTAATATCAAATGAAAAAGCCATTTTCTCTTTTTTGCAGAAAGAAGCTTTGAATCATTGACTTGTTTCACCCAGCCATAAGAATCTTTCTCAATATAAGAAGAATAATAAGAAGGAAACACCACCGCTGCAGAAACCACAGGCCCGAAAAGAGCTCCCCTCCCCGCTTCGTCTATTCCGGCGATGTGTTTATACCCTCTGTTTGCTATTTCCCTTTCTGTATGAAAATCAGCCACTTTCTCTCATCATAACATAAAGATGATGCTTTAAACACAATACACCTGACCTATTCATAAAAAAAATGGCAATGTTTTCATTATTAATTTATTTTCAGCGGTATACAAGATTTTTTCAAGAACGTTTAGCTGAACGTTTCTTCTTATCATGATTTCAATTTTAATCGCCATTTTTTACCTTCCAGGCGAGCCGATCTCACTGCATCTGCTTCGTTGCAGGGCATTCGCAGTGAAGGACCACGACTTCATGCCCTAACGCCTCGCATCTGCAGCAATCTTGACTCGTGAATAAATCAGGTACATTACTTGGACTCTTTTATACTGGCTGCTTTTCCTTTTAAATCACGCAAATAATATAACTTAGACCTTCTTACCTTTCCTTTTCTAATCACTTTTATTTTCTTTATGCTTTTTGAGTAAAGAGGGAATATCCTCTCTATCCCCACCCCAAAAGAAATCTTTCGGACAATGAACGTCTTTTTTGCCCCCGAGCCTCTCCTGGAAATCACATTTCCTTTGAACATCTGTATTCTTTCTTTATCCCCTTCTCTTATAATAACATGAACTTCTACCGTATCCCCGACTTTAAAATTATCTCTATCTTCCTTGATATCATTTTTTTCTACCATGTCAATTAGATCCATTGTTCCTGCCTTTCATTTCATTCTTTGATTCATTCATAAACTTCAGTTCTTCTTTAGAAAGCTTTTTGTTCTTCAATAAATCCGGCCGAAGATTCATGGTTTTTTCAAAGGCCTTTTCTCTTCGCCATTTCTCGATTCTTTTATGATTCCCTGAAAACAGCACTTCAGGAACTTTCATCTCCCTGAATGATCTAGGCCGGGTGTACTGTGGATAGTCTAGTAAATCTGAAGAGAAAGAATCCTGCTCCACAGACACAGTCTTTCCCACTACCCCGGGAAGAAATCTTGAAACACTGTCAACCACAACCATGGCAGCTAATTCTCCTCCCGTCAGAACAAAATCTCCTATTGAGATTTCATCCGTAGCCAGATATTCAGCAACTCTTTCATCCACTCCTTCATACCGCCCACAAATCAGTATGATTTGCCTACGTTTTGCAAAGCTTTCCGCTATTTTTGAGTTGAATTTCTTTCCTTTGGGAGAAAGCAGGCATATGACTGCTTCTTTTTCCTTTTTCACTGCCTCCACAGCGCGAAATACAGGTTCTGGTTTGATCACCATCCCCTGGCTCCCTCCAAAAGGCCGGTCATCCACCTGTTTGTGCTTGTCTTTGGCATAGTCCCTAAGGTTGTGGACATAGACCTCAAACAAACCCTTTTTTAAGGCTTTTTTTATGATCCCTCTTGAAAAAAAACTTCCAAATATTTCGGGGAATATTGTGATTATATCAAACCTCATCCAACTCTCAAAGCCCTTCTGGAGGAATCATTAAGGTTATCGTTCTTTATGTAGAAGTCAATTCTCTGTATCCTTGCAGAAGTGCTTCCCCCCTGCACTCTTTCTTCTTAGAACAACTGTTAAGACTTTTTCAGCCTGGTGAACTTTTTTCTCTCTCTAAGTCTGCCTTGCCTCCTTGGAATTCTGACTGCTTTTCACTCGCTAACTCATTCTTTACTTTTCAATGATTTCAAGGTTGAATCTTCTTTTCAGCTTCATCCCAGCTGCACCGAGTATAACTCTGATCGCTCGAGCAGTTCTTCCCTGTTTGCCAATGACTTTACCTAAATCCTCCGGAGCAACTTTGAGTTCTAGGATTGTGGTCTGTTCTCCTTCTAATTGAGAGACTACCACTTTCTCCGGATTGTCCACCAATGATTTAGCTATCATTTCAACTAGTTCTTGCACTGTGACCTCCTTTAAGCTTGTTTATCTGATTGTTTCTCTGAGTTAGAAACTTTATGTAAAAGAGACTGTACTGTATTAGAAGCTTGAGCTCCCTTACTTATCCAATATCGGGCTCTTTCTATATCAATATTGATTTCAGGAGGGCTTTGTAAAGGATTATAATATCCTATGGTCTCCTTGGCTTTGCTTTCACGCGGTTTTCTCGAATCCATCACGACTATTCGATAAAAAGGTCTCTTCTTTGCGCCGTGTCTTCTTAATCTGATTGCAAGCATTTAAACCACTTAACTCCATCTTTTATTGTGTTTTGTGATGATATCTAAATTTTAAACATAAGTCAACTTGTTTTAATGAGATAAGGGGAACGAGGACATCATTTTCTTAAAGTCAGGCTGTTTCATAATCTTTTTCATATCAAAAAACTGTTTGAGGAGCTGGTTTACTTCAGAAACAGGTCTTCCACTCCCTCTCGCAATACGCACTCTTCGGCTTCCGCCTATTATTTTTGGATTGTTTCTTTCCTCAGGAGTCATGGAATTAATAATGGCTTCAAAATACTTCACCTTTTTATCATCAATATTGATCTTATTGATATTTTTAAAAACACCTCCAGATGGAAGTCCCTTTAAAATCTGAGATAAGGAACCCATTTTTTTAACCTGCTCTATCTGCTTTTTGAAATCCTCAAGTGTAAACTCATCTCTCCTCAACCTTTTTGC
The DNA here is from genome assembly GCA_964445575.1 of uncultured Eubacteriales bacterium. Lineage (GTDB taxonomy): Bacteria > Acidobacteriota > Aminicenantia > Aminicenantales > Aminicenantaceae > WJMT01. The sequence goes on along the minus strand of CAYULB010000001.1, from coordinate 40,018 downwards.
CAGTTCCTCTGCTTGTTTGATATCTGTTTCTTTTTCTGCTTTTTCAATAAGGCTCAACATGTCTCCCATCCCAATGATCCGGGATGCCATTCTGTCCGGATAAAATACTTCCAGCTTATCAAATTTTTCTCCCACCCCAATAAACTTTATGGGCTTCCCAGTAACTGCTGCAGTGGACAGAGCAGCACCCCCTCGAGCATCTCCGTCAAGTTTGGTTAAAATAATCGAAGACAGTCCAATCTTTTCTTCAAAAACAGAAGCGCTTTTCACTGCATCCTGTCCTGTCATAGAATCGCCGATATAAATCACTTCATCCGGATTAAGAGTCTGCTTCACCAACTTCAATTCTCCCATAAGCTCATCATCGATGTGCAGTCTTCCAGCCGTGTCCACAATAAGAGAGCTGTGGTTGTGCTGTTTGGCATACTCTACCACACCTTCCAGCGCTTTCTGAGGAGAGTCCATTTGTTTTTTGGAGAATTCATAAAAATCGACATGGATCGAACGGGCAATGGTCTTTAGCTGTTCCTGAGCCGCAGGCCTTTTTAAATCAAAAGAAACCAGCAGGGGATTATTTTTTAGCTCCCTCTCTCTTTTCGCCAGTTTTCCACAAGTGGTTGTCTTTCCTGTGCCTTGAAGACCGACCAGCATAAATATTGAGGGAGGAGTATCCGAATATTTGATTTCCTGCTCTTTTTCTCCCAGCATCACCGTTAATTCATCCTTGACGATTTTTATGACATGCTGCGCTGGCGTAAGACTTGCCAATACCTTTCCATCAAGGGATTTCTTCTTCACTCGAATCTCAAAATCCTTAACCACCTTGTAGTTGACATCCGCTTCGAGAAAGGCCATCCTCATCATTTTCAGAGCCTCGTGCATATTCTTTTCTGTAATTTTCCCCTCTCCTCGAAGGAATCTCATTACATTTTGAAGTCTTTCAGATAATTGTTCTAACATTCTATGTCCTCATTTTTTTAAAATGCTGGTTTTTTATTATAACATAACATCTCAAAGTTCCAACCCAGGGCTTTAAAGTCCCTGTCACCCTTCTCTGATAAGTAAAAAGTCAAAAAGAGTAAAAGCTTCCTTCTCCTTGACATTTACCTTCATTCCCATTAATTTAATACTAATCTGAATTGTTCATAAAAAAACGGCGATGATATCATTATTAATTCATTTTCAGCAATATCCAAGATATTTTCAAGAACAATGTCTTGAACTTTTTTCTTATTTATATTCTAATTTTAATCGCCATTTTTTTACCATTGCGGCGAGCCGATCTCACTGCATCTGCTTCGTTACAAGGCATTCGCAGTGAAGGACCACACCTTCATGCCTTGTGCCTCGCATCTGCAGCAACCTCGACTCGTGAATAATCCAGGCTAATTTTCTGTGTGAAAAGAATGACTCCGGTTTAAGGGAGATTGGATATGAAATCAAAAATTGATTATAAGGAAATATCAAAACTCATTGATCTGCTCGAAAAAAGGAACCTGGTTGATTTCGAACTCGAGTTAGAAGGCTTTAAAATAAAAATAACCAGAGAACACCCTAAACCAGAGGTTAGAGAAGTCAAGACTGTCTCCGAACCTGTCCCGGCAGAGAAAAGTCCAGAAAAAAAAGAAACTTCAGAGAAAATAAAGGAAAAATCAGAAGACAACAATCTTCACTTCATTGCCTCTCCTATGGTGGGTACATTTTACAGATCACCTGATCCTTCATCCCCCCCCTTTATAGAAATCGGAGAAAATATAGAAAAAAACCAGACTTTATGCATTATAGAAGCCATGAAATTAATGAATGAAATAGAATCTGATATTGAAGGTAAGGTAGAGGATATACTCGTTGAAAACGGAGAACCTGTGGAATATGGACAAAAGCTATTTTCAATAAAAACAAAATAAATGTTTTCAAAAATTCTGATTGCGAATCGGGGAGAGATTGCCCTCCGGGTGATGCGGGCTGCTAAAGAACTCGGCATCAAAACAGTTGCTGTGTTTTCAGAAGCTGACAGGGAGTCCCTTCACACCTCTCTTGCGGATGAAAAAGTATGCATAGGACCCGAAAAAGCAAGCGAGAGTTATCTCAATATCCCCAATATAATAAGCGCAGCTGCCATCACAAAAGCGGAAGCCATCCATCCCGGGTACGGATTTTTAGCTGAAAATCCTCGTTTTCCTGAAATCTGTCAACAGGAAGGAATAACCTTTATCGGGCCCTCTGCTTCCACTATGAGAATCATGGGAGATAAAAATAGGGCTCGCCAGGAAATGAAAAAGGCAAAACTCCCTGTTCTCCCTGGATCTGAGGGAATTGTCAAAGATTTTAACTCAGCTAAAACCACAGCAAAAAAGATTGGATTTCCCATTATACTCAAAGCCGCGGCAGGCGGAGGGGGAAAAGGAATGCGGATCGTCCGTTCTCCATCCAACCTGGAGTCCCAGTTTGTCATCGCACAAAATGAATCCAGTTCTGCTTTTGGCAATCCAAACCTATACATAGAAAAATACTTTGAAAATGCCCGGCATATAGAAATTCAGGTGATTCGGGACTCTTTGGGTCATGTCATGGCTTTCGGCGAAAGAGAATGCTCTTTGCAGAGAAAACACCAAAAAGTTCTGGAAGAAACTCTTTCCCCCTTTATTGATGAAAAGCTGCGCAAAAAAATGATTAAATCTGTAGAATCAGCTTCAGAACACTTAGACTACCAAAGTTTAGGGACCTTCGAATTTCTTGTGGACAGCAGGAAGAATTTTTATTTTATGGAAGCAAACACCAGGGTCCAAGTAGAACACCCTATAACTGAGATGACATATGGAATCGACCTGATAAAAGAACAAATCAAAATCTCAGCTGGAGAAAAGCTTACCATCACTCGTGACATAGAGCCTATAGGCCACAGCATTGAATGCCGGATCAACGCTGAAGATCCGGTCTCATTTGCTCCTTCCCCTGGAAAGATCGAATTTCTTGTTTTTCCTGGAGGTCAAGGAATTCGTATTGACTCTGCGGCTTATCAGGGATGGAATATCCCCCCCTACTATGACTCTTTAATTGCCAAAATTATTTCACATGCCCCTACAAGAGAAGAAGCGATCAAAAAGATGCAGATAGCTCTGGAAATGACTGCCCTGGTAGGAGTCAAAACGAATATCCCCCTTCATCTAAACATTCTATCCAATTCAGACTTTTTGAAAGGCCGCTACAACACTCAATTTTTAGAAGAACTCATAACCAAATAAGAATCTTTTCATTTCACTCACCACTCAAATGCATATTGACAGTGAATGCCCCTTCATTATCTTCAACCACAAGCTCATTGATACCTAACTGAAGCTCCCCTCCCAAAGGCATTTCAACCTCGTTTTTACTTCCTATAAAGAATTCTTTTATAATCTCATTCCTGATTTCTTCCCCTGTTTCTTCATCTTCTTCGATGGATATTAGCAAAACAATCCTTCCAATCAATGCTCCGATGTTTTTATCTGTGATGGGCTGCTGCATGGTCTTCAGGTTGTATCCATCGGGATCACAGTAGGCTCTGGGATTTCCTTTTTGAAGAGAAACAGTTCCTTCGGCACTGAAAAAAATTCTTTCTCGTTTTTCAACATCAAGGCCTGTGCTCACCCAATGGCGGTCGGCCGGAACTTCTATCCGGTAGATCTTGTTTTCTTCCAACCGAGGCCGCTCCCTATCCTGCCCCAGCAGAAACAACACACCCGAGGCACAGCTCAGCAGAGTGAATAAAAATGAAAAAAGAGATTTTCGTTTAATCATATTTTCCCAAGCTTTAAAACTTCCAGCATCTGTCCATGAATTTTTCCATTTGTTGCTAATACTTGTTTATAGCGGGGATTGAATCTTTTATTATGGAAATCCGTCACACACCCTTTTGCCTCCTGCACTATTAAAGCGCCTGCTGCAGTATCCCATGGAGACAGCTTAAGCTCCCAGAATCCGTCCACCCGACCGCAGGCCACATAGCAGAGGTCAAGGGCTGCTGAACCACACCGGCGGATGGCTTGGCAACTCACAGCAAAATGAGAAAAATGATCCAAGTTATTCCACTCACTCTCTCTGATGTCATAAGGAAAGCCAGTCGCAAGAAGGCTCTTATCCAGTTCTTGAACATCGGAAACCGTTATCTCTCTCTTATTGAGATATGCCCCTTCTCCTTTTTTGGCTTCAAACAACTCATTGCGGGTGGGATCAAACACAGTTCCCGTCAAAACCTCTCCTCTTTTTTCAAGAGCAATAGAAATACAGAATACAGGAAATTTATGAGCAAAGTTCGTGGTCCCGTCTATTGGGTCTATAACCCACTTGAAATCCGAACCCTTCTCTTCTTTAAGACCTTCTTCAGCTATTATGTCATGGTCAGGAAACTCACTCAGCAGGGTATGATAAACGATATCCTGAGATTGTTTATCAAAATTTGTTACCAGATCCACTTTTCCCTTATAGGATATCTCTCTGTCTGACCGGATATTCTGAATAAGCATTAAGCCAGCTTTTTTTGCCGCCTGCTCCGCGGTTTCTAAATATTTATCTAAATCCATTGGATTAATCATCCTGTTTGATTCAAAAAAACAGCGATGTTCTTATTATCTTTATCACTTCTGTGATATGCAAGATTTTTTCAAAAACATTTCCCCTCACCCTTCTTCATTCACCGCAGTTCAAGCCCGCATAAAACTCTTTGCTAAAAAATCCGTACTGTACTATGATAAAAATGCCCGAGAGAGACACTCGATGAACGAAAAAAATAAAACCAAAAAAACCAAGAAAAAACTTATCATTATCAGTGGAGTTATCGGACTCATAGCCTTAATTATATTTATCAACCTGCGCGCTCAAAGAGAAAAGAGCATAACAGTGACCGTAGAGAAAGTCAAAAAAGAAAATCTTACTTCCAAGATCTCTGCTTCTGGAGAAGTCAAACCAAAGAAAAACGTAAACATCAGCGCCCACATAGCTGGCAGAATCGTAAAAATCGGAGTCGTAGAAGGTCAGAAGGCCAAAAAGGGTGACTTTTTACTTAAACTTGATTCAACTCAATATGAAGCAAGTGCGGAAAGAGACAGAGCTTATATAAGTTCTTTGCAGGCTGAAAAAATAAAGGCAGAGGCGAAGCTGAAAAGCGACCAAAGAGTGTTCGAGAGGAAAAAGAGCTTGTTTGAGAAAAACTTGATTTCCAGGGAAGAGCTTGAATCAGCTCAGACCCAGTACGAAATATCAAAAGCCAGTCTTGAGTCTATTGAATACCAAATCAAACAAGCCCAAGCTTCTCTCAAAAGCACCTTGGATAATCTGGAAAAAACTGTTTATAACTCTCCCATAGAAGGAATCATTACCAGTTTGAACGTGGAAGAAGGAGAAATAGCTCTCGTTGGTACCATGAACAATCCAGGGACAGTACTGATGACCATCGCTGACCTCTCTGTCATGGAAGTCGATGTGGAAGTGGATGAAACCGATGTGGTGGGAGTCAAACTGGGGCAATATTCAGAAGTCCGGGTGGATGCATTCCCTGACAGAATCATTAAAGGACATGTGACAGAGGTGGGAAGTTCTGCCATTCAGTCTAGGTCAGGAACTCAGGAATCAAAAGATTTTAAAGTTGTTATTACCCTGGAAAATCCTCCCGAAAACCTGAAGCCCGGGCTCTCAGCCACTGCCGACATCATCACGGCAGAGAAATCTGATGTCCTCACAGTCCCGATTTCAGCATTGGTGCTGAAAGAATCAGATGAAATATCAAGCATCACTGAAACGAGACAGGAAGAGGGAGTGTATGTGATCAAAGAGGATAGGGCAAGGTTCCGTCCGGTCGAGAAAGGAATAATGGGTGAACTAAAAATTGAAATCATTTCAGGACTCCAAGAAGGCGAAATTATCGCCGTAGGGCCATACAGTGCTCTGCGTCAGCTCAAGGACGACGTGCTGGTCAAAAAAGAAGAAAAAAAAGAAACTTATTGATGAATCAAAACAACATCATCATTTCAGCTGAAAACTTATGGAAGATCTATAAGCTGGGCAAACAAGAAGTCAAAGCTCTTTGTGGCGTCACTTTCACCGTGAATAAAAATGAATTCTTAGCTATCATGGGTCCTTCGGGTTCAGGAAAATCAACCATCATGAACATCTTAGGCTGCCTTGATACTCCTTCCAAAGGAAAATATTACCTAAAAAACAAACTCGTCAGCTCACTGGATGACAATGAACTCGCCTTCATCAGGAATCAGGAAATCGGTTTTGTCTTTCAAGTATTCAACCTTTTACCCAGAGCCACAGCTTTCCATAATGTGGAGCTTCCGCTGATTTACAAAGGTGAAAACAAAAAATCAAGAAAAGAAAAAGCAGAAAGAGCTTTAAAAATGGTAGAAATCTTCCACCGAAAAGACCACCGCCCTTCTGAGCTGTCTGGAGGAGAAAGACAAAGAGTAGCCATTGCGCGGGCTCTTTCCAATGAGCCTTCCATCCTTTTGGCAGATGAACCTACAGGAAATCTGGATTCAAAAACCGGAGAAGAAATTTTAAAGCTGTTTAATAAAATTCATTCCCAAGGGAATACCGTTATAATGGTAACTCATGACCCCAACATTGCCAGACATGCCCTAAGAGTCGTCTACATAAAAGACGGAATGATTGAAAAAGAGGAAATAAGAGGAGCCAAAACATGAATTTTTTGAGCAGACTCCAAGGAGTCTTCTTTAATCCCCAAGAAACATTCAAATCCATAGCAGAACATGCGCCCTGGAAAAATGCTCTCATTATTCTGCTCATTGCCGCCTCACTTTTCACCTACCTTGTCCAGCCTTATTCTCAACAAGACAGCATTCAGACCTTTAAAAATAACATGGAACTTAAAGAAAGAATCGGTGAGGAACAGTTCAACAGGATACTGGAAAGGATGCAAAACCCATCTCAAGTTCAAGTCATACTCCAATCCTTTGTGTTCACCCCCATCGTTGTTTTACTGGGCTTTTTATTGTCAGCCGCGGTCCTCCTGGTTTTAGGACGCATGACTTCTACGGAAGGGAACTATGTCCAAATCTTTTCCACATTTATTCACGCCTCTTTTATTGATAAAATTCTGGGGGCTGGGGTTAGGCTCATTATGATTTTTACAAGCAAAACATACATGGGGACCACCACCAGCCTTGCCTTACTTTTTCCAAAACTCGAAGTGATGTCCCTAAAATTTATCATATTAAGCCAAGTCGACTTTTTTCAACTGTGGCTCTTTTGGGTTTTGGGGTACGGACTCTCCTTTATCTTTAAAATCAAATTCAAGAAAGCTTTATTCATATCCTATGGATTCTGGCTGATCAAAAGCCTGTTAAACATCGGCATAGGTCTCTTGAGTTTGAGTTTTATGGGATGACCTGAATCGTCCTTAAATTTTCTAACCGTTTGACATAATATCCATTCATTTATAAAGTATATTTATGGAAAAAGTATGGCTGAATGGAAATTTGACAGAATCTCCTTTCCCTTATCTGCTCTCTCGAGTCTGGAGTTCGAAAAGAACAGGCCATCTTGATATCAAAAAGAATGACACCTCCAAAAAAATTGAATTTTTTGAGGGTGACATCATAGTGAGCTCCTCTATGCTAGATTACAAAATTTTTTCACGTTTTCTGCAAAATGAGAAGCAAATTTCTCCATCAAATATAAAAAAATGCCAAAACTTTGCAAAATCCCAAAAAACTTCCCTGATTAAAGCGCTCATAGAGCTGAACATTGTCTCCTCTTTAATGCTATGGGAATCTCTCGAGCTCTTTTTCATAAATGAAATTCTTCCTTTATTTGATTGGGAAAAAGCCGAATATTTTTTTGACTCTGCCCAAGAACAAAACAAATCAGAAATACTCGTTTCTATCTCCACACCCAAAATCATCCGAAAAGGCATATATCACATGAAAAACCATGATATCATAAACTCTCATATGCCTTCGTCAGATGAATCGATCCATATTTATCCAAACAAATCTTTTTTGAATTCTGAGCTGAATTCCAATGAGATTTACCTTTTAAATCTCATCAAAGATAAAATAAAATTAAATGACCTGTACCAAATCAGTGAAATGGGGAAAAAAGAAACAAACAGAATGATTTACTTATTTCAGTGCCTAAAAATAGCAGGCCCTTCTCGTAAAACCTTAAATCACATTACTCAGGAATTATCTAAAGTCGAACTGAACCATATCCTTGAATCTTTTAATAAAAAATGTTTTTACATATTCAAATACATATCCAAAGAAATTGGCCCTGTTGCTGCCAGTGTTCTAGAGAAATGTCTTAAAGATGCAAAAGCAAATCTGCCTCCCCAGCTTCAGAACATCAGTTTATCCCAGGATGGTACAGTGTACATAAGCTCCACTCCCTCTACCAATCCCAGTCTTCCAGGAGAAATTAAAGGAGAAGACTTTTTAAAAGCTCTGAATGAAATCCTCAATGCAGAGCTTCTAACGGTAAAAAAAACGCTTGGAAACGAGCATGAATCTAGAGTGGCCAAAAACTTAAAAAAAATTGGAAAATGGAATTCAAAAAAAACCAAATCTTAGGTCTTTTAATCCTCATCACTGCCCTAGCCATACTGCTTATTATTAAAATTGGAATATAAAACTAAAAATCTTCTCATGATTGTCGGTCCCACTTGTGTGGGAAAAAGTACCACCGCCCTAAAATGTGCCAGCCATTTTAACGGAGAAGTCATAAATTGTGACTCCTCGCAGGTTTACCAAGGCTTTGATATCGGAACAGATAAAATCCCTCCAGAAAAAAGAAAAAACATACCCCATCACCTGATAAGCATCATGGATCCTTCCACTCAATTTACAGCTGCAGATTTTGTCCGACTTTCTTTAAAAGCGATTGAATCTATCCATAAAAAGAACAAACTCCCTGTCATAACAGGGGGAACCGGCCTGTACATCAAGGCTCTCTTGGAGGGATTGTTTCCAGAAAAACAAAAAGACCTTTCTGTTCGCCGTCTTTTGGAAAAAGAAGCTGATAAATACGGTCTTGAAAAGCTGGGAGAGGAACTCAAAAAAGTTGATCCGGAATATTACCGAAAAATAGGTAAAAACGATCGAATAAGAATCATCAGAGCCCTTGAAGTCTTTCGCACCACCAAAAAGCCAATATCCGAACATTTTGCGGAGACAAAATCATTTGTTGATGACCAGAATGTCATCAAAATAGGACTCATTATTGATAGAAAAAGCCTTTATCAAAGAATAGAGGCCAGGGTTGACAGAATGTTTGAAAAAGGTATAGTTGAAGAAGTTAAAAAGCTCTTGGAATCAGGAGTCAAAGAAGACGCTCCACCATTTAGAGCTATAGGATACCAACACATACTCAAATATTTAAAAAATGAAATCAGTTTAGAAGAAGCCATAAAATCCACTAAAAAATCAACCCGTCATTATGCCAAACGTCAAATAACTTGGTTCAAAAAGATGAAAGGGATCCAATGGTTTTCTCCTTATGACTATGAATCCATAAAAAAATATATTTCAAGCAACTTAATCAAATGGAAAAAGCAATAATCATCAATCTTTCTACAAATAAAAAAGAAAAATTAAAATCAGAAGAATCTTTAGAAGAACTCAGTGGATTGGTCAGGGCTGCAGGAGCAAAAACCATACAAAAACAATTTCAATACAAACAAAGTATCCATCCTAAATTTTTAATCGGTGAAGGCAAGGCTGAAGAGCTCAAAGACTTAGCGAGCCAGTTCAATGCTAACCTCATTGTATTTGACCAAACTTTATCCCCGGTGCAGCAGCATGCCCTTGAAGAAAAAACAAAGTGTAAAGTGATTGACAGAAACCAACTTATTTTGGACATATTTGCCCAAAGGGCCCACAGCAACGAGGGAAAACTTCAAGTCGAACTGGCACAGCTCAACTACATGCTGCCCAGATTAACCGGAAAAGGAACAGCCCTGTCTCGATTAGGGGGAGGGATTGGAACCAGAGGACCCGGAGAAATGAAACTCGAAGAAGACCGCCGGAGAATACAGGACCGGATTGCCAAAATCAAAAAAGACATAAAAAAAATACAAAAACGGCGTTTGAATCAGAGAAAAAGCCGGGGTAGAGGACCTATTCCTGCGGTCTCCATCGTTGGATACACCAATGCAGGAAAATCAACCTTATTCAACCTTTTGGCTCATGAGAACAAAGTTGTTTCTGATCAGCTTTTCGCTACTCTTGACCCAGTAATCCGTCGCGTAAATCTCCCGGACGGAAGCTTCTTCTTTTTAAGCGATACAGTGGGATTCATTCGGAATCTTCCTGTGGAGTTAAAGTCAGCATTTCAGGCCACCCTTGAAGAAGTCAAGGAAGCCACCTGCATATGCCATGTGATTGATTTCACCTCAGAGCATTCCACCAGCCAAATAAAATCCGTGGAAAAAACTTTATCTGAAATCGGAGTTCAGGATATCCCTGTGATAAAAGCCTATAATAAAATTGACCTTCTCAGTAATAAAATTGACCTTCTAGCGAAAAATGATGACTTAAGTCCAGATAATGTCTATATTTCTGCAAAACATGACTTGGGAATCAAAAGTCTTAAAGAGAAAATAAGCTCCATTGTTTTCAAAGGACTTAAGACATTTGAACTTTGTATTCCTAAAACTAAAAAAAATTTAATTCATTCTTTTCCTAAATGGTCAATTGTGTTAAAAAAGAGAGAAAACAATGATAATTGCTTTTTAAAAATTTTAGCAGAGCCAGGAAAAATGATAAATTTTTTGCCCTTTATGCAAAAAGGAGATAACAAGTGACAAAAAGAATATTTTTTATTTCTATATTGGTCGTTACTGTTTTGGTAGGTTGTCAAATTGAACAGATTCCCACTCCTCAAATCTATACAGGCAGCCTTCCCCCGTTTAAGATATCAGAACTCTCTCTTGATGAAAGAATAATCGTTGAAGATGCCTGGAAGGAGATAAAAAAGGGAAACGGGAGAAAAGCCATCAATCAAATTTCAAAATTAGATCCGGATAGTCCTTTTTACTTCACTCTATCAGCATACGCTCATTACCTGCTCAACGACATGCAGTCAGCCGAACATTACTTTAAAACAGCTATCAAAAAATATCCTGACGTCTCTCTCAACCATCTGGGCCTTGCTCAACTTTATCAAAAAATTCAAAAAGATGACCTTGCTTTTATTGAATATAGAGAAGTGTTAAAGAAAGAGCCTGGCCATCCCTGGGCAAAGGCCAGATATGAGGAGATTAAAGAAGAAAAAACCAAACAAACTCTAAAGAGCGCAAAAAACCTTTTGGATAATGAGGAGATATCTGCCAGTGAAAAAACTTACCTGAAAGCTCTTTATTATTCTCCTGAATCTGTAGAAGCTCATTCTGCTCTTGCTGATATTTATACAAAACAACAAAAATATGAAAGAGCGATCATACACCTTAAAACTTTATTGTCCTCACAGCCAAAAAATAAAGACTTTTTGAGATCTTATGCTGAAGCCTTGTTTCAGATTGAAGATTTCAAAAAGAGCTTTGAAGTCTACAAAGATTTAAAAGAGCTGGAACCCGAAAATCAAGAAATCAACAAACGCATTGAACAATTGAGGAACAGGTTGGGGATCTTTGAGCTGCCCAGCCAGTACGACGCTATTCCTTCCCAGGAAGCCATCACTAAAGAAGATATAGCAGGCCTAATCGGAGTAAAGTTCCAGAATTATCTTGAAGATTTAGAAAAAGAACCTTCCATAATCATTGATATTTCAACATCTTGGGCGTCAAAATATATTCTCAAATTGACATCTATGGATATTCTCAGTATTTATCCCAACCACACTTTCAAACCTAAAAAAATAATCACCCGATCTGAGTTAGCAGAAATCATGTACAGTCTCATAAATTATCTCAAAAAGCAAGGCTATTCACTCGTTCAGCAAATACCTCCCCAATCCATACAGCTTCCTGATGTCCCGCCCAACAATTTTTACTACCGGCCGATTACTATGGCGATCTCATACGGAATTCTCAACACCTCAACGGGAGGAAACTTTAATCCTGAAGATCCTGTATCTGGACAAAATGCCATCAAAGCGATAAATATACTGCTATCTTTGATAAAATAGAAAGATAAATCAAATTTGACTGAAACAACTAAAAGCAAAAAACAAAGTGCTGTTCTCACAGTACCCAATATCATATCCATTGCCCGGCTGGTATTGAGCCCTGTCTTTTTGTACTTTATTCTAACCAGAAAACCCAGAGAAGCCTTTATAATTTTTATCATCGCCATTTCTACCGACTTTTTTGACGGAGCCGTGGCAAGGATTTTTAATCAGAGGTCAAACCTCGGGGCATTGCTTGATCCCATGGGGGACAAAATACTAATGACCCTAGCATTTATTTCTCTTTCTATCCCTTCTGTCAATCATCCTAATGTCATTCCCCTATGGTTAACCGCAGGCGTTATAGCCCGGGACCTATACATAGTTCTCGGGGCCTTTGCTGCCTTTAAAGTGACAGGCCGGAAAAAATTTCCCCCTACTGTTACAGGCAAAATCAGCACAGCTTTTCAGATGTCCATTCCTCTCTTTGTGCTTTTATTCAATATGATGGATACAAAATCAGATCTTCTTCTCCCTCTTTCCATTCTTACGTTTGTGATGACTGTTGTCTCAGGCATTCATTACACATACCTAGGCATTAGATGGCTTTCTGAATCTAAATCCCGAGGAAAAATTTGATTACCCTCATCGGAAATATCTCTATGCCCTTTTGTCGATGAACCCTTTGCGGAGAGTCTTCCAAAAAATTTTAAAATCAAGAAGAAGAGACCAATTCTGGATATAGTAAAAGTCATATTCAAGCCTCTTGTCATAATCTGTATTTTGTCTCAATCCATGAACCTGGGCCCAACCAGTCATCCCTGACTTTACTTTATGCCTTAACATATACTTAGGCATTTTCTCCCTGAACATTTGGACAAACACTTCCCTTTCTGGTCTTGGTCCGATTAAACTCATTTCCCCTAAAAGGACATTGACTATTTGAGGAAGTTCGTCAAGGCTGAATTTTCTTAAATATTTTCCAACTCGGGTCACTCTTGAATCATTGGGTTTACACATCACTGGTCCGGTTTTCTTCTCAGCCCCTGTAATCATTGTTCTGAACTTATGCATCACAAATTTCTTTCCGTCCAGACCTACCCTTTCCTGATGGTACAATACAGGTCCCTTTGAATCCAACTTGATAGCAATCACAATAAGCACCAATAAAGGAGTCAACAAAATCAGCAGAAAGAACGACACAAAAACATCTATAGCCCTTTTCACCACGAGCATCACGCCTCTCATGGGGGGTTCATCAATGCTTATCACAGGAAATCCATCTAAATCTTCTATTCTTGCTTTTAGGGTTAAAAGCTGAAAAAGGTCAGGAATCAATCTTACATTGACTACATATTTATTGATAGTTTTTAAAATCTCCAAAATTTTCGGGTAATTGTTCAAATCAAGTGCCACATAAACATCGGAAATATTCTTGCTTTCAATCACTTCAGATAAATCCTTAATAGACCCTAAAACCTCGATTCCTTCTCCTATAGGGATGACTTCTCCTTTCTTCATCTCATCATCTAGAAAACCCTTCACTTGAAATCCCAAGTCCTTGTACTGACACAGTTTCTGGGCAATAGTCTTTCCCATTTTCCCCGCTCCAACAATCACAATGCTCTGCAGGTCCAATCCTTTGGCATACCGTCTTTTTATAAAATAATATATTTGATTTCTCAAAAACGACAGAACAAAAATGACACTGATAAAATAAACCCCTAAAAAGCCGTGAGATAATTTAAAATCAATCTGGAATAAAGGAGCAGGTCCCTGGCTGTAGGCATTAAGATAATTTAAAAATCCCATGGCAATGATGAGGGTAAAAACTGTGTTCAGGGTAATCATAAAAAAGTCTTCGATTCCGGTTCTTTTTAGACGTGTCCTGTAAAATCCCTGAAGAAAAAATATTGACATGTGGATAATGAGAAATAAGGGAAAAACCAACACATATGATTTTAGAGAAGGAATCCCTTTGAGGGGATTTACAGGAATGATATATCCATAAAAACGAAAACCATAAGAATAAAAATAGGATATGAGGATCCCGATTACATCACTGAGGATGTAGAGACTGATCAACTTTGTTCGGTGCTTTTTTATCATAACTTGTTCTTTTCTTGGAAGTCACTCCACTTTTCTTCAATGAAAGAGGAAATTCTTTTTTTGAATTTTTCTCTTGAATATTTGACTGTATTTTTCCTTATCTCTGCTTTATTAAAGGCTAACTTATTAAACTTGTCAAGAACGCTCACAAGGCTGTCCACAGTGAGTCTCTTAAAAAACAATCCACTTGTCCCAGGAATAACCGTTTCTGTGGCTCCCCCCCGTCCGTAAGCAATAACCGGAACTCCGCATGCTTGAGACTCCAGTGAATTTATCCCAAAGTCCTCTTCACCCGGCATGATAAGCGCTTTTGCTTCCTGGTAAATTTGAAGCAGTTCTTCAGAGGTAACCTGTCCTAAAAACTCTATGTTTTTTTTGGCTCCTTTTTTTAGCTTTTTATAATCAGGCCCGGTTCCCACAATCAAAAGCCTATCTCCTGTCCTGTTAAAGGCTTCCACAGCAAGGCCAACTCTCTTATACGGTACCAGAGCAGAAACAATGAGATAATAATCTCCGGAATGCTTTCCGGTTTGAAAAAAGTCTATATCTACCGGTGGATTGATAACTTCTGAAGCCCTTCCATAATATTTATGGATTCTCTCTGCTACGGTTCTAGAATTTGCAATAAAATGGTCCACCCTTCGAGAAGAAGACTCATCCCAAACTCTCAGCCAATGAATTATGGGAGGGATCAATATTTTGGAAAATAAATTCAATCTTTTTCCTGAAAAATAGGCGAAATATTGATTCCATGCATATCTCATGGGAGAATGGATGTAACTGATATGGAGAGCGTCTGGCCTGGGTATAACTCCTTTGGCTGCGGAATGGGAACTTGATAGGACCAAATCAAAATCTTGAAGGTCAAAGAGCTCTGCCGCAATAGGGTATAAAGGAAGATAATACCTATATTTATTTTTTATAAAAGGCAGTTTCTGAATAAAACTTGTGACAATCTGTTTTTTTTCAATATTATTTATTTGACTGCCTGAAAAGTGGAAAAGAGTAAAAATAGGAGCCTCGGGAAACAATTCACACAGAACCTCTAATACCTTTTCTCCTCCTCTCTGACCGGTCAGCCAATCGTGCACTAAGGCGACTTTTTTATTATTCATGGGACTTGATTATAAAAAGGGGGGTATATATTGTCAACGTTCTCAAATCCTAACCGATAAAAAATCTCTTCCCCTAACTCAAGACTCACTCTGTTCACATCGATTTGGTTTAATCCCTTTCCATCCGACCAAAAAGCTCCCTATAAAGGTCCTGAACTTTGTTAACCATACGAGAAATTGAATATTTCTCTCTCATATCCCTATAAAAAGCGGCACCGTACCTCTCAGCCGTTTCTCTTTTATTTAACAGTTTCATCATGGCATCAGCCAATTCACCGGGCTTGTGGGGGGAGACCAATAAGCCTGTTTCTTTATTTTTTATTATTTCTCTAATCCCGTCGACATCTGTACCTATTACAGGTTTTTTTAAAGCAGCTGCTTCAAGCAGCACATAAGGAAGGCCCTCCCAAAGGGAAGGGAGTACAAATACATCAAAGACAGACATTATATCAGCCACATCCTGCCTTTCTCCCAGGAAATAAATGGTGTCATCTGTCCCCATTTTTTTATTCATTTTTTCCAGATGGCTCCTCAGCGGACCATCTCCAACTACCAGGATTCTCAATCCAGGAACTTCTTTTTTGACTCTAAGTCCAGCTCTGATCAGAAGGGAAATATTTTTCTGACGGTGCAGCCGGGCCACTGTTCCTACCACAGGCCCTTTTTGGTGTTTATCTCCCTTGTTTTTTTTCTGGCCCCTGGATTCAAACCAAGAAAAATCAATGCCGTTTTGGATTAATCTTATTTTCTCTCTTGAAGCCAGTTTAAACTGGCTTGCTTTTTTCTTGTCTGCCTGGGAAACAAATATCACCGCATCCGTAAACTTTGAAAAAATTCGTTCGATATAAATGTAAAAATATTTCAGAAAGACATTCCGGTAATACAAATAATGGATTCCGTGCAACGTATGGACAACTGCCAGTTTTGGGAACTTTTGAGCAGCCCATCTTCCATAAAAACCAGCCACTCCTCCGTGGGTATGGATGATATCAAAACGATTCCTTTTCAGCAGGTCTTCAATATCATTAACTGGTTTTAAGCTGAAGCGCTTGCTCATAGAAACCGGAAAATGAGGGATGTTTTTCTTTAATGCCTCATCCACAAGGTGCCCTTTGGGGTTGGAACAAACAGATATATCAAATCTTTCTTTATCCAGATTTTCAGCCAAGGAAAGAAGGTTTTTCTGGCCTCCTCCCAGAAATGTCTTGTCAATGACCTCTAAGACTCTGATTTTTCTCACTGCCGCCTTCCGAGTAATCTGAAAAATCTAGCCCTCTTTTTAAAGGAGCTGTTTTTTTTAAAAAAACCTAGGAACAAGATAAAAACAAAATGAATACATAAATAAGCTTTGAGTAAAAAATAGGAAAAAAGACTGCTGTGTTTCCAATAAAAATAAAGCTGACTTTTTCTGTATTCAAACCGACTGCTGAGTTTTTGAGACTTGGTGCTCGCCCCTCCTGTATGAAAAACCTTAACATCAGGAAGATACGCCAGCCTCCATCCCTTTTTTCTGATTCTCATGCAGAGGTCAATATCCTCAAAATACAGAAAAAAATTTTCATCAAACATCCCGACTCTCTCTAATACATCTTTTCGGGTCATAAGGCATGCTGCGCTTAACCATTGGACATCTTTCCTTTTGGGCTTTTTCTGAAGTCTCCATCTGAAAAACCGGTTCAAGAACAACTTTTTTGCTGCCTCAGAAAAAAACCCTACTTTTTTCCCGAATGATATCTGATAACCATTTTTACGATCGATTAAAGCCGGCCCCACTGCTCCTATATCAGAATTTGCTTTCATCTCCGCTAAAAGTGTCTTTAGGGAATTCGGACAAACATAAGTATCAGGATTGATGAGAAGAACAAACTGCCCTTTGCTGGCTTTGATTCCTTGGTTGTTGGCTTTAGCAAACCCAAGATTCTTTGAATTGCGAAACAAACGTATATGGGGATATCTGCGCTGTATTATCTGTGCGCTTCCGTCTGTAGAATGATTATCAATCACAATGGTTTCGCTTCTTATTTCTGATAAGTTCTCCTCAATCGAATCCAGACATTTCTGGATGAAGTCTCCCCCATTATAATTGACTAAAATTATAGAGAGCATGACATCCTCTTTGGGAGAAGACAAATTTTCAGGAGGATTATTCTTCACCTGCTGCCTCATTTATAAATTTCTTGAACTGTTCAGCCACTCGATCCCAAGAAAAGTACTTTCTTTTTTTCTCAAAGGAGCCCAATATTTTTCTGACTTTTTCTCTATCAGTCAGGACCTTCTCTAGCCCATTTTTGACTTCTTTAATTTCAGGATTTTCAATCATAATAGAAAGCTCTGGATACACTTCTTCCAGAGCGCTCCTCTTTAACAACACGGGAACAGACCCGCACGCCAGCGACTCAAGAGGGGGGAGTCCAAAGCCTTCATATTCTGAGAGATACGCAAACGCATCCAATGAAGAAAAAAAGAGGGGAAGTTCAGACTCTGGGATGCTTTCTTCCCAGATAATCCAATTCTCATTTAATATTCTCTCTAGAGGCTGGCGGGGAAAAGTCAGGTTCTTTCCAATAATATAAAGAATTATTTCTGGAAATTCCTCTCTCAACAATCTCACAGAATCAACAAGAAGAGGAATATTCCTTCTGTTAAAAATTGAACCCAAATAGCCGATTATTTTTTTATTCTTTAGTCCTTTTTTCTGTTTCCATCCTGACGTTTCTTTCACTTCAGCTGGCTTGAACCTCTCTCCAACTCCCAAATACATCACTTTAATTTTTTCAGGGAACACAGAAAAATGACGGATGATTTCTTGCTTTGAGAATTCTGATAAAGTGATCACCAGCGAAGCCTTTTTGATGCTTCTTTTCACTAAATATTTTCGCTTTAAGACCTCTTTTTTTGTAAACCATTCTGGATGAGAAACGAAAGATATGTCGTGCTCAAAAAGAATTGATTTGGATTTGATAAAAAAAGGCAGAGTGTAGTTCGGGGCAACCACCAGGTCTGGGTGTATTTTTTTTATTTTCTTAAAAAAAGGGCCGTTCTGCCACCTAAAGTATCCCTTATTTTGAGCAAACAAGCACTGCTTTATAGTCCTGCAATCTGAATAATCTTTGATTTTCTCTCGGGTACAGGCTAAAAATTCATACGGACTTTCCTCTTGGCATAAGGAAAGCAGAATGTTATGAATAACTCGTCCCACACCAGTTGACTCTGCAGTCACTTCATAACAATCAACAGCAATCTTCAATTTTTATTGACCCTTTTGTCCTTTTTTATTTCTGTTCAAAAATCTGTCGATAAAAGTCTAAGGTGCTTTTTGCAGTTTTTTCCCAGTCAAATCTCTGAGCTCTTTTTCTTCCTTTATCAATAAATTCCTCTCTTAAATCTTCATCTCTGAGAAACTGTAAAATACAGGCGGCTATCTCTTTGGGGCGGTCTGGATCAAAATAAAGGGCTGCATCTCCTGCAATTTCAGGTAAAGCGGTGCGGTTAGAGGCAGTCACAGGCATCTCACTGACCATGGCTTCGAGAAGAGGCAGGCCAAAACCTTCACAATAAGAAGGAAAGACAAAAATGGTTCCTGCTTTGTACAGACGTTTTAAGTCTCTGATAGAGAGATAATCCAATATTTTTAATCGGGAATTAAACTGGCTCTTTTCTGCACTTCTTTTCAAAGCAGGATAATCCCGTCCTTTTTTCCCAGCAATAACACACGAAACATCAGGTTCTTCACGATGAATAATCTTAAACGCTTCTATAAGGTTTAAAAGATTTTTTCTTGGCTCCATGGCCCCTACAAACACAATCACCCTTGAGGACAAAGAATGAGATTCTCGAAATTTCTTTACCTCCTCCCAGGAAACATCAGACGTAAACTCAGGGTCCACTCCGTGATAAATGACTTTGATTTTATCTTTATCCGCATCAAATTTTTCTAAAAGCTGTTTCTTTATAAAATTAGAAACCACTATGATTCCATTTGATTTCTGGAGAGACTTGTGTATGTTTTTATAAAAAAATTTTCGGGCTTCTTTATTCGCCATAAAAGGAAAATCCATAAAAAAAAGGTCATGAACAGTTATGATTGTTTTCCCTTTAGTAGGACAAATAAGAGGACTCGGGGAGTGAGTTAGGTCAAGCTGAGTTTTGAAAAAGGCATCCATGGTGGGCCCACCCAATCTGTACCATAAAAAATTCAATAATTTTACCGGATAATGGAAATCTCGAAAATGCATCTTATTGAAGATCGGAATTTTGGAAGGAGAAAACCTCTGTTTCAAGGAAGATGAAAACAGGTAATAATCATTTTCCATATCTATGGTAGATAGATAAAAAAGCAGATTTTTGATGTAAGTGCCCACTCCTGTTTCAAACCTTATAAAAGGACGTAGGTCTATCCCTATCTTCATTTTGGCTAAATGTAGTCTCTATCGCAACAAATGTCAAGTTTGGAAAAAGCATCTGTGTTTAACAAATGCCTCTTGAAGGAGTCTCTCATTCCGTGATATATATATACCTATCCGCCCTCTCTTCTCGTAACCATTTTGGAGAGACTTGCATACCTCTCTCATGTCTTGCTTCTTGAACCAAGGGGTGCTATTATTCCTAAAATTGGAGTCTGAAATGACGAAGCTAAAAAAAGTCATGACTCAAATAGAAAAATACCGTAACGAGATGGTCGACATGCAAATAAAACTGTGCTCATTTCCTGCTATCGCTCCTGTTAACGGTGGAAGCGGAGAAGCAGAAAAAGCAGAATTTATTCTCGAGATGCTCCCTGACATTGCCTTTGACAAGGTTGATTTAATCAAAGCTCCGGATATCGATGCTTCATCTGGCTATAGACCTAATATCATTGCCACCTACAAAGGAAAAAATTCTTCAAAAACCATATGGATTATGACTCACATGGATGTAGTGCCCCCAGGTGAACCGGCCTTGTGGAAAGGAAATCCCTTCAAAGCCTATGTCGAAGCTGGAAAAATATTTGGTAGGGGTGTGGAAGACAATCAGCAGGATATGATCGCTTCCATTTATGCATTGAAAGCCCTCCAAAAACAAGGAATAAAACCCACCTATGATGTGGGATTGATATTTGTCTCTGATGAAGAAACAGGAAACAAAAAAGGGATCGAATACATTTTGAAAAAATCCAATCCCTTTAAAAAACAGGATTTATTCATTGTCCCCGGTGTGGGAAACAAACACGGCACCATGATAGAAATTGCAGAAAAAAACATATACTGGTTGAAAGTAAAAACAGTTGGAAAACAGATCCAAGCCTCCACTCCAGAGAAAGGAATAAACAGCCTAAGGGCCGCTTCCTATCTCATCGCAGAATTATCAAAACTTTATGAAATTTTTCCTGAAAAAAACTCCTTATTTTCTCCCCCATTTTCAACATTTGAACCTACTAAAAAAGAAGCAAATGTTCCCAATATCAATACCATTCCAGGAGAAGACATCTTTTATATGGACTGCCGCGTCATACCTGAACACACCATAGAGAATGTCAAAAAAGAGATTCAGAAAACAGCAAAAAGAACTGAAAAAAAATTCCAGGTAAAAATATTTTTAGAGGACGTACAAAAGGAATCCAACAGCACTAATACCCCGGCTGATGCACCTGTAGTGAAATGCTTAAAAAAAGCAATTAAAGATATCTACGGTAAAAAAGCAGAACCTGTGGGAATCGGAGGGCGCACAGTCGCTTCTTTTTTACGTAAAGCTAACTATCAAGTGGCTTGCTGGTCAAAGATAGAGGAAACCGCCCATCAACCGGATGAATACTGCGTGATAGATAACATGGTCGGAGACGCAAAAGTTTTCGCTCATATACTACTTCAGAATTCCTAAAATCCCTTTTTTGGAATACCGTTTATAGATTTTTAGGGCTGTCATTATGGTATTCATATGAATGGAAACAACGTCATCCACTTCTAGTGCATACCCACCAGCAAAGAGGATGACCACAGGACAACCTCTCTTCTGAGCGTTTTCTATAACAATATGGTCTCTCTGTTCAAGCCCTTTAAACGTTAGGTTCAAATCCCCTAATCTGTCTTTTCTATACGGGTCTGCCCCGGCTAGATAAAATATCAAATCAGGATTGAATTCTTCGTAGATCCGCGGGATATGGTGTCTCAATTTCTCTAGATATTCACCATCCCCATCTCCGGACCATAAACCCACATCCAAAGAACTTGTCTCTTTCTCAGCCGGATAAATATCCATTTGGTGCAAAGAAAAGGTAAAAGCATATTTTTTTCCCTTAAGAATAGCTGCTGTGCCGTTTCCCTGATGCACATCACAGTCTACCACCATGGCTTTCTGAACCTTATTTTCTGCTTTCATTTTCTCTAAGGCTATGGCCACATCATTGAGAACACAAAATCCTTCTCCATGGTCAGAAAAAGCATGGTGAAACCCACCTCCTATATGAACACACATGCCATCTCTGACTGCTGCTTCAGACGCGCATATGGTACCCCCTGCAGTAAGATAAAAAAATTGTATGGCTTCCTTGGAAAAGGGAATCTCTAAAGTCATAAGCTCGGAAGGAGAAAGTTTTCCAGATTTTATTTTTTTTATATGTTTAGATGAATGAGCTCTCAATACATCCTTTTCATCCGGAATATAAGGTTCAATAAAATTCTTTTTTGCAGCTCCTTCTTTGAGCAGCTTTTCATAGACCAATCTGTACTTTCTAACTGGAAAAACATGGTTTTTGAAATCCACCATCCAGTAAGAATCACTATAAACAAATTTAAAAGGGAATTTTTCTTTTTTAAAACGTCGAACAATTTGTTTAAGGCCTGCCATTACCTCTATTCTTTCTCTATTCCCTGTTTTCTTTAAGAGTGACCTGGGCTGATGCTAATCTTGCAATAGGAATCTGATAAGCTGAGCAGCTGACATAGTTCAATCCTACTTTATGACAGAAAAAGATAGATCTCGGGTCTCCGCCGTGGACTCCACATATCCCTATTTTTAAATCTGGTTTTGTCTCTCGTCCTTTTTTAACAGCCCACTTCATCAACTCACCAACTCCATCAATATCAATAGTAGTGAAGGGATCATCTTTCCATATTCCGTGGGTTAAATAATGGTTGATAAATGAGGCACCGTCATCACGGGATATCCCGAAAGCAGTCTGGGTAAGGTCATTAGTTCCAAACGAGAAGAAGTCAGCTTCCCGGGCTACTTTATCTGCAGTTATGGCTGCTCTGGGTATCTCTATCATAGTGCCCACCGTATAATCAAATTCAACATTGTATTTTTTGATCAATTTCTCCGCTACATCCACAATTATTTTTTTCTGGTCAGCCAGCTCATTCACTGACCCAATCAATGGAACCATAATCTCGGGAAAGACCTTTTTCCCTTCACTTGCCAGCTGGCATGCTGCTTCAAATATAGCTGAAGCCTGCATTTCTATTATTTCAGGAAAGGTAACTCCCAAACGGCATCCTCGATGACCGAGCATAGGATTGAATTCAGAGAGAGCTTTCACCCTTTCTAACAATTTTTCTTTTTCCTTAATCTTTTCCTTGTTCTTCTTTTTGGAACGCTTTAATTCAGCGATTTCCAGCATCAGGTCTTCTTTGTTGGGCAAAAATTCATGAAGAGGAGGATCCAGTGTCCTTATGGTCACAGGATTTCCTTTCATGACTTTAAATAAGTCATAGAAGTCATCTCTCTGAAAGGGCAGCAGCTTATCTAAATATTTGCGCCGGTCCTCTTCTGACTCTGATAAAATCATGTTTTTTATAAAGGGCAGTCTCTCTTTCTCAAAAAACATATGTTCGGTCCTGGTTAATCCAATGCCTTCAGCACCAAAAGCAAAAGCCATTTTGGCATCCTCAGGAGTATCTGCATTAGCCCTCACATTCATTTTCCTCACTTCATCTGCCCAACCCAAGAATGTGTTAAAATAATTATACAATTCAGACTCTTCTGGCTTTTTATTTCCTCTAATAACCTGTATTATCTCAGATGGTCTGGTCACGATCTCACCCAGCAGGAGTTCACCAGAAGCTCCATCTATTGAAATAGCATCTCCTTCTTTCAGCACTTTGTTTTTTACTTTAAATTTTTTCCCTTCTTCATTCAGAGCTATGTCTCCACATCCCACCACAGCAGGCTTTCCCATCTGTCTCCCAACCACAGCAGCATGCGAAGTCATTCCCCCTGTTGCGGTCAAAATTCCCTGAGAAGCACTCATTCCATGTATATCATCCGGTGAAGTTTCCTCCCTTACTAAAATCACTTTCTTTCCCTTTGATTTCCATTCCACAGCCTCATCTGATGAAAACACCACCTGCCCTGCGGCTGCTCCGGGGGAAGCGGCAAGCCCTTTCGCCAATACTTCATGATTTTCTTTTTCTTTAGGATCAAAAACAGGATGGAGAAGCTGATCCAGAGCAGCAGGCTCCACCATCATCAAGGCTTCTTCCTTAGTCGCTATCCCTTCCTCAACCAGGTCTACAGCTATCTTTACGGCAGCCTGTCCTGTTCTTTTTCCATCCCTGGTCTGTAACATATAAAGTTCATTTTCCTGGACGGTAAATTCAAAGTCCTGAACATTATGATAATGTTTTTCAAGTTGCTCGGTCACCTGGACAAGCTGTTTGAATACTTCCGGCATATCTTTTTCAAGTTCTTCCAAGGGAGAGGGGGTCCTGACTCCAGCCACTACATCTTCACCTTGAGCATTGATGAGATATTCTCCATAGAGCTTTTTCTCTCCAGTTGCCGGGTCTCTGGTAAAACCCACGCCGGTAGCTGAATGGTCTCCGAAGTTACCAAAAACCATGAGCTGAATATTTACGGCTGTGCCTAAATCATCGGGAATATGATGAATATGCCGGTAAGTTATAGCTCGGGGATTATCCCACGAACGGAATACTGCTGATATTGCTAAATACAATTGTTCTTTAACGTCCTGAGGGAACTCTCTTCCTGCCTGCTCTTTTACAATTTTTTTATATTCATCCAATATTTCCTCTAGAGTCTCTTCAGGAAGCTGAGAATCAATTTTTATGTTCTTTTCCTTTTTTTTAGCTTTCAATATTTCTTCAAACTTTTTCTTCGGGATTTCCAGAACCACATCACCAAACATTTGGATCAATCTCCGGTAACAGTCTAAGGCAAACCGCCTGTCATTACTTTTCTCTGCCAGTCCTTCAACGGTTTCATAATTCAGCCCCAGGTTCAATATAGTATCCATCATTCCGGGCATAGAAAACTTGGCTCCTGAACGAACTGAGACCAGCAATGGGTTGTTTTTGTCTCCAAACCTTTGTCCTGTTGATTTCTCTAATCTTTCTAAATTTTTATCGATTTCTTCCTTGACTTCTTCTGGAAGTTTTTTCCCTTTCTCCAAAAACAGAGTGCATACATCGGTGGACACCGTGAATCCCGGAGGAACGGGGAGTCCTATTCCCGCCATTTCAGCTAGATTAGCTCCCTTGCCACCGAGCAGTTCTTTCATGCCTTTGTTGCCTTCTGCATTGTTCTTTTCAAAAAAATAAACATATTTTTCAGCCATTCTTACCTCCTTTTCCGATAAAACTGAGTTTTTGAACAAAACATCTTGATTCTGACATCCATAATATTCAATTCTTATCCTCTTGATTTCATTATAAAAATACTTTTTCTATAAATTTATATTTTTAGAATCGCTTTGTCTGCAGGCCGCAAAATTCCTACAGCACGAAATTCTGGGAAAATACAGCAGGTTATTATTTTAAAGTAGTCTTAATACAAGGTCAAACATTTAAAACAAGGACATATATTTTTCAAGGCCTTTTTTGAAAACTCGTATGGCTCTTTTTAAATTCTCTTCCTTAAGGACATAGGCGATTCTGATTTCGTCCTTGCCTTTGCCGGGAGTCCTGTAAAAACCCTGCGCTGGCGCCACCATTACAGTTTCATTCTCAAATCTAAAGTCAGCTAACATCCACCGCACAAAATGCTCACTGTCTTTTATAGGCAGCCTCACAATTAAATAAAATGCCCCCGAGGGTTTGTGCATCACAATACCTGGGATATCCTTTAATCCATCATACAAAATATCCCTTCTCTTTTGATATTCTTCTCTCACTGTTTCGAAATAATCCATTCCCATTTGATAAGCTGCCAAAGCCGCCTTTTGTTCCAGAGTGGGGGGACACAATCGAGCCTGCGCAAATTTGAGGATTCCATTATAAACTTCAGGATTCCTGGTTATCACAGCTCCTATTCTCGCACCGCAGCAGCTAAAACGTTTGGATACGCTGTCAACCACTATAGTTCTATCTTTGATCTCTTCAAATTCCAATACGCTTTTATGACTAGCGCCATCGTAAACAAATTCCTTATAGACCTCATCTGCGATCAGAAACAAATCATGTTTTTGAACCAAAGCAACCACTCTTTCCAGCTCTTCCCGGGTATAAACGGTTCCGGTAGGATTATTCGGAGAACACAGTAAAACCGCTCTTGTCTTGGGGGTGATGGTTTGTTCTATTTCTCTTTTCTCAGGGAGCTTGAACCCGTTCCTTACATCCAATGTCAAAGGGACTATATTGACATTGGCAAAAGCAGCATAACCATTATAGTTGGTATAAAAAGGCTCTGGAATTATGATCTCATCTTCAGTGTCAGCCACAGCGGAAAAAGCAAAATGAATAGCCTCTGACCCTCCAATAGTGATGATCACGTTTTCCTGATTTAGGGGGATTTTATAAGCATTGAAGTATCTGGCTATAGCTTTTCTCAACTCCAAGAGGCCTTGAGCCGGCCCGTACTCAAGCACATCCTCTTTTCCTTTTTTAAAAGCCTCCCATACAGGAGCTGGGGTGACAATGTCAGGCTGTCCAATATTAATGAAATGAACTTTGACTCCTTCTGAAACAGCCTGATCCGCATAAGGCTTTAACTTTCTAATGGGAGATTCCTGGATTTCCTGAGCCCGTCGGGATATATGCATTTGAATTGCCTCCCATATTAATCCCAAATCATTCATAAAAGGGCAGCCAGGCCACCCTGATTCAGGAATAATTCAGGGTAATCATGAAGATTTTGATTATTTCAAAAACTTCGATTTATGTCAAAGTTTTTATTGCTCAAAAAAACCATTTCTGTTATTTTAAATGGGACATTACAGTATGTCTTCTATGCTAAAAAATCACAATGCAAAAGTCATCCGAAAAGAAATATGGGGAAACGATTACTGTCTTCTCTCCTTTAAGGCACCTGAAATAGCCAAAGAATCAAGACCCGGACAATTTTTAATGGTCAGGGTATCCCAAAGCCCTTACCCTCTTCTGCGCCGTCCTTTCAGCATCCACTCTAAAAAAGGCCAAAATCTGGAGATATTTTTTCAAAATACAGGCATAGGAACTTCCATCCTCAGTGAAAAACAATTAGGCGAAGAAATGGAGGTTTTAGGACCTCTGGGAAATGGTTTTCACATTCAGGAAAATTATGGACAAAAAACAATATGCCTTATCGGAGGGGGGAGAGGAATTGCTCCTCTTTATTTTCTTGCACTTGAGCTTATTAAAAAAAAACAATCCGTCAAAGTATTTTTTGGGGCAAACTCCTCAAAAGACCTACGGATCTCCTCAAAATTCAAAAAAGAAAACATAGAGATTCTCTGTTCCACTGAAGATGGCTCGTCAGGCTATAGGGGTTTGGTCACAGATCTATTTAAAAAAGAAATGGATCTAATGATTCCTTCATTCATTTACGCCTGCGGACCCCAAGGAATGCTAAAAAAAATTTCTGAATTTTCTAAAGCCCTTAGCATCACTGCCCAACTGTCTCTGGAATCTATTATGGGGTGTGGATTTGGTGCGTGCTGGGGATGTGTAAAAAAAATCAAGAAAGGGAAAACCACAGAATGGCGTAAAATCTGTGAAGACGGTCCTGTTTTTTTTTCAGATGAGGTGGTTTGGGATTGATATGAAAATGGTCGATACTCACATTGATTTGGGGTTTCTTAAGCTTAAAAACCCGGTCATTGCTGCCAGCGGCACATTTGGATACGGAGTTGAATTTTCGCCTTTTGTGGATTTAAACCAACTGGGTGGATTTGTGGTCAAAGGGTTGTATCTCAATCCAAAACAGGGAAACCCTCCCCCTCGACTTGCTGAGACAGCCTGCGGTCTTTTAAATTCCATAGGGCTTCCTGGAGTCGGTGTGGAACAATTTTCAAAAGAAGTTCTTCCCAAGATAAAAAAATTCCAGACAGCCATTATCATAAACATCTGTGGAGAAAATAACGAGGAATACGCTTCAGTAGCCCATTATTTGGACAAACATCAAGGGATATCTGCTTATGAACTGAACGTCTCCTGTCCTAATGTCAAAAAAGGAGGCTTCTGCCCCGCTCAAGACCCTGAAGAGACATATAAGATTGTAAAGCTGGTGAAAAACTCCTGTTCCACCCCTGTTATTACAAAATTATCTCCCAATGTTACTGATATCACCGAAATAGCCATCAGCGCTCAAGAAGGTGGCTCAGACGCTGTCTCCCTGGTCAATACTTTTCTAGCCATGGAAATAAACCCAGAGACCCGAAAACCAAAATTAGGGAATGTTTTGGGAGGACTCAGCGGACCCGCTATTAAGCCTATTGCTCTGAGAATGGTCTACCAGGCTGCCCGTTCTATTGAAATACCTTTAATTGGTATGGGAGGTATCATGAACGGAAGGGATGCTGTGGAATTCCTCATAGCCGGTGCCAAAGCTGTACAGGTAGGAACGGCTAACTTTACGGACCCTAACTCCACAGTCAGAATCATTGATGAAATAACTGCTTTCTGTAAAGAAAATAACATAGATAAGGTCCAGGACATCATTGGAACCGTGGACTTAAATTCATAATGACAAAGGAAATCTCATGAACCCCAAAAAAGAACCAGCCGAAAAAATAATCATTGCTCTAGACACTAACAACAAAAATCAAGCTCTAAACTTGATCAAAAAATTAAAAAACGTCCGGACTTTTAAAATAGGATTGGAGCTCTTCATTTCAGAAGGCCCTCTCATGATCCAGGAAATCCATAAGTTGGGAAAAAGAGTTTTCCTTGACCTAAAATTACATGATATCCCCAACACTGTTTCTGGAGCTGTCAGGTCAGCTCTTAAGCATGAAATTAAAATGATGACCCTCCATGCCTCAGGAGGAAGAGAAATGATGAAAAAAGCGGTGGAGGAAGCCAAAGAGCTCTCAGAAAAAACTGGAGTTCAAAAACCTTTCCTTCTGGCTGTCACGGTGCTTACCAGTTTGAAGAACCAAGAGCTCAGACAGATAGGAATCAAAACCAGTACCAATGACCAGGTCCTTAGTCTCGCCCACCTCGCTAAAGATGCGGGTATGGATGGACTGGTCTGCTCTCCGAAAGAGACAAAGATGGTAAAAAAGGAAATAGGGAGTGATTTTTTAATTATCAACCCTGGAATTCGGCCTTTATGGGCTCCCCGCAATGATCAGAAG
Source organism: uncultured Eubacteriales bacterium (assembly GCA_964445575.1). Classification (GTDB taxonomy): domain Bacteria; phylum Acidobacteriota; class Aminicenantia; order Aminicenantales; family Aminicenantaceae; genus WJMT01. The sequence continues at coordinate 11,203 of CAYULB010000001.1, read as the reverse complement.
CGGGTCACCACTCCCTCTCAAGCCATAGAAAACGGTGCTGATTTTCTGGTTATAGGACGTCCTGTGACCCAGGCTCCGGATCCTTCAGAAGCTTTCTTTAAGATATGCCAGGAATTAAATAGCTCCTAATCCTCCACTGACCGCAAAAATAGCCCCCAGAACCAGACCTATTATGACATAAAGAACAATCGACACGATAATGGTCACCACAAAATAGCCCACCACTTTTTCTTTGGGAGTCTCCATGATGGTAGAAGAAAACCCGAGGTAAAAAATATAAATACCATAAAGTGATGCTAAAAAAACCAATATTGATAACTGAGGAATGATATAAAGGATACCTGCTATCCAGGCTGGGGTCATGCTGAATACAGCCAGATTCATTGCCTTATCTTGGTTGGGTTTGGAGTCAAATGAAGGAGCCAGAGCATTGATAATGATCCCTAAAAGATAGACAGCCCCTACGGTCAGGACATAGAATAAAATACTGTGAAGAAGCGCTCGTCCGATTCCAGACCTAACCCACCCCACAAAGGGTACGCTATACCCAATAATGCCGCGTCCAATGAACTGGGCTACGGCAGGAATCGCAACCAGAATCAAGGCATACTTGGTGAACAAATCAGATATACTTAAAGTCTGCTTTTTAATTTTTTCCCATTCTTCTTTAGGCTTGAATAATATTCCCTGTACTCTTGGAATTAATTCCATCCTGATTCTCCTTTTTTCGTGATTGATTTGTTAAAATATATATTTTTTAATCCTGTGTGTCAACAAACATTGTTGAGTTTTTCTCCTCCTTTATATTAAATACATTAAACATGAATTCAGATAGGTTGACAGCTTTTATCCTTTCTGGTAATTTAGCTCTATCCTGATTGCTGATGTTGAGTAAAAAGAGCGGGCGTAGTTCAGGGGTAGAACGTCTGCTTGCCAAGCAGAAGGTCGTGGGTTCAAATCCCATCGTCCGCTCCAGGCTCTTCCCCAGTGATTTTTCTTAATTTGAAATGAACCTTCTCAGCTTATCCAACTGGACATGTTTTTGTTTTTGAGCTACAATGACATAGCTTTAAGCTGAAAGATTTCAAACATGATAAACTGGCGCGGTACCCAAGTGGCTTAAGGGAGGGGTTTGCAAAACCTCGATTCGTCGGTTCGAATCCGACCCGCGCCTTGAGCAGTCCCTGTCCCCAACATTGCTTTAAACTTCACTTTCTTTACACCTATCCAAAATATATTTCTTGCGGATTTTTGAGCGGCCATCTTTTTTGAATCTGCAGAATATCAGCCTGACTTATTCACAAAATGCAGTGAGATTGGCTCACCTCGAAGGCAAAAAAATGGGGGGGGTGAATAAAATATTCTTCTACTTTTCCGGTCTCACCATCACATTATCCCCGATCCTTACTGCATCTCGGCATGACAACACTTTAATAGTGGATGTCTCCTCCTGAACGTCGATCACCACACAATTCCCAAATACCTGTATAGGGGCATCCTTCTTCAAGAGGCGGTACAGGATAAGCTGCTGCCCTAAAGTGATTCCATGCTGCTGTCCGATATTTATAAGGGCCCAGTGTCCGCTTCCTATCTGGTTGAAATCCGCTTCCAGAAAAACCACTTCTCCTTTCACTCCTTGGGTTTCAAAAGGAGGGATATCGTATCCAAGGTCTTTTCCTGTCATTCCTTCTTTGGGTTTAAAGGGAATAAGGGAATAGCCCTGCATGATCCAACCGCAGGCTTTCTCTATCCTGGCAGTAGATTTGGTATCATCCAGCTCCTCAATGCGCACTCTCCCCCTTCTGAATGCAATAGGTCCGACTCCGGGAACATCTTTTCTGACTTCTATGACCAAATAAACCTGTCCCCTGTTCAGTCCCTGCATTCTTCCCTGGTTTAAATAGACCACATCTTCATCACTGAACACATTCCGTTCATATTCTCTTTCCGCACCTATTATTTCAAGGTCAGGTATCTCTCCATCTAATACATAAAAAGAACAATACACGTCAGACTCTGTAATCAATTGATATTCTTCTTGGTATATTTTTGCTTTTTTTATGTCTTGCTGCTGAAATCCATAAGCTATCATACTGATAGAAACAAGGACTAAGACTATAGGTAATGCTAATTTCCCACCTGTTTTTTTATTTTTTTTCACTTTTTCACCTCTTGCCTTGATTATTTCATGGCATGTTTTTATCTATTATATTTTGTCAGTTTGGGGGTGTCAAACAATAAAAAAAATTGAATTTATTTTCTTTCAGACACAGCTAAAAGGAATTTCTGAAATTAGACATAATTCAGTATTTCTTATAGAATGGAATTTGAGATGAAACCCAAAAAAAATATAATCATTCTTTTCGGAGGACGCTCTGCTGAACATGAAGTTTCCTTTAATTCAGCCAAGGCTGTTTACCAGAATCTCAATAAAAAAAAATTCAAAATTCAGTGCATCTACATCAATAAAAAAGGATTATGGAAGGAAGTTGAATCACCCGAAACATCTCTTGAAGAACTAAAAAAGGGTCCCTTTCAATCCTTTCTTCCCTGGAATGCCGAAAATAATATTAAAATTTCAGAATCAGCGGTCTATTTCCCTGTACTCCATGGCCCTTATGGTGAAGATGGAACCATCCAGGGCCTCCTCGAACTTGCAGATGCACCTTATGTGGGAGCCACTGTTATGTCTTCTGCTATTGGCATGGATAAAGCCATGGCAAAGACAATATTTAAATCCCGAGGTCTTCCTGTGGTTAAATATGATGTTGTTCATGAAAAACACTGGAGAGAAAGCAAAGAAAAAGTTTTAGAAAAAATAGAAAAAGAGTTCAGATTTCCTCTTTTTACCAAACCTTCCAATTTAGGGTCGAGCATAGGCATAACCAAGGTCTTAACCAGTACCCGGTTATCTGAAGCCATAGATTTAGCTTTTCATTATGATGAGAAGATATTAGTGGAAGAGGCTGTTGAGGGACGCGAAATTGAATGCAGTGTCTTGGGAAACAAGGACCCTATCAGCTCTCTTCCAGGAGAAGTCATGCCTTTCAGGAGCTTTTATGATTATCAGGATAAATACATAGAGGGTAAAACAAGGTTTGGCATACCCGCTCAAATTCCTGAATCTGCTGTCCATCAGGTTCAAAACATCTCTGTAGCTGCCTTTAAATCCATTGAATGCTCTGGGATGGCGAGAGTTGACTTCTTTTATCAAAATAAAACCAATAAAATATTTTTGAATGAAATAAATACGATCCCAGGATTTACCGAAATCAGCATGTATCCCAAATTATGGGAAGTCAGCGGGATAAAATTCCCCTCTCTTCTTGATAAGCTCATCTCTTTGGCTTTAAGCCGGCATAAAAACAAAAAAAGGCAAAAAAAGCATGAGAATATTAGGAATAGATTACGGGGATAAAAACATTGGGCTTGCTATAAGTGATGAAATGGGCATAACAGCTCAGCCCCTTAAAAGCTATAAAGTTAAAAATAAAAATGAAGACATCCAGTTCTTTAAAAACCTTGCTTTGAAATACCGCATCAACAAAATAATCATAGGCCTTCCTTTAAGAATGGATGGTTCAGAAGGCAGCAGAGTCAAAAAAACAAAGCGATTTGCTGCTCGATTGAAACAATCTCTGGATATCCCGATTATCTATTGGGATGAGCGCCTCACCACCAAACAGGCTGCTCACATCATGCGGGAAAAAGGATTAAGCCACCAGAAAAAGAAAGAGCAAATCGATCAGATATCCGCGGTGTTGATCCTTGCAAGCTACTTGGACAGCTTATGAAACCGTTCCTCATGAAAAAAACATTCAAATCAGCCTTGGTTTTTTTAATGGTGGCAACTGTTTTTTTCTTGAGCTGGTTTGTATGGGAATACAATCATCCTGCTCCCCTCTTCTCTCCTGAAATCACTTTTGTGATTGAAAAGGGGAGCAGCGCCTCATTTATTGCCCAAAAATTAAAAAAAGAAAACATCATCAAAAAAAAGTGGCCTTTTCTGCTCGCATACAAGCTGTTTTATTCCCATGAAAAACTTATTGCAGGAGAATATGAATTCAACTCCCCTCTCTCAGTAAAAAAAGCTCTCATAAAAATAATAAAAGGCGAAGTGAAGCTTCATCCTGTTACCATTCCGGAAGGATTGACCATAAAGGAAACAGCTGACCTTTTATCCCAAAAATACCATTGGGACAAACAGAATATTCTTCAGGCCGCCCAAAACACACAGCTTGTCTCTTTTCTGGATGAAAAAGCCCAGGACCTTGAGGGATATTTATTTCCAGAAACTTATCATATTCCTAGAAATACATCTGAAAAAGAACTCGTAGAAATGATGGGGAACCAGTTTAAAAAAATCTTTGATTCAGCCTGGAGAAAAAGAGCTGAAGAAATGGGAATGAGCCCAAGAGAAATCGTGACCCTGGCTTCTTTGATTGAAGAAGAGACATCTGTTCCCAAAGAGAAACCACTGGTCTCTTCAGTGTTTCATAACCGGCTGAAACTGGGGATGAAGCTGGATTGTGATCCTACCATTATTTATGCTTTAAAGAAAAACAATCAGTATCGAGGAAAAATAGGAAATAAAGACCTTATAATGGACTCCCCTTATAACACATATCTGTACAGCGGACTTCCTCCCAGTCCTATATCCAATCCAGGAAAAGAATCTCTCCAAGCCGCCTTGTTTCCTTCAAAGACCGATTATCTTTATTTCGTATCTAAAAATGACGGGACCCATAAATTCAGCTCCACCTTTAAAGAGCATCAAAAGGCCGTGATAAAGTTTCAAATAAACAAATCCCCGTAATCAAAAATAAATGAAATTTTTATAGAAAATATATTCCATTTCTGCTATATTATTGCTTTTTTTTCGAAAGATGATATAATTTATGATTCAATTGCTCAAGAAAAATAAATCCTTTCATAAGGAGGAAAGATGAAAGTAAGAAATTTCTTTATTTTGATTTTGATTATGATTATGGTGTCAGGAACGGCATTCACATCTGAATTAAAAGCAGAACAAGAAGAACAGTCAGAAATAATACCCCAAGAAGTCAAGTCTGTTTTAGAGCAGGGTATGGAATCCAGAGAAGCAAGAATGGACATCCCCTTTTCCATTACAGATTATTATTACCTTCCTGCAAGTCAAAATCTTTATTTCATTTTGCTGTTCAATGCAAAAAACGCTGACCTAGAATACACTCCAGTGGGACCCGCTGAAACTGAAGAAACACAGGAACAGCAGGCTTTTGTTGAAAAAACCAAAGAAGTCCTCCAAACCAGGTTTGATGTCTTTCTTATCTTCAACCAGTTGGACGGAGATTATGAGAAAGAAGTGTTTATTCCCGGAGGTTTTCAGGTCGACAAGGAGGCTTATGACCCAGAAAAAGAAGAAATGTATTCCACCGGATATATAATTCCTCCAGGAAAATATCTTCTGGCCATGGCCGTCACTCAAAACCAATATCAAAAAATAGGTACCCAGTATTTGGAATTGGAAATTACAGACCCAACCTCCCTAAGAAATGAAATCAAAATCGCCCCTGCTTTTTTCATTGATGACACTCAGAAAATGGAGCAGGCAGAACAAAAAACTTATATTCATAAAGGTTTCTTCACTTATTCCATTCTCAAGATAAAGCCGATACTCAACAACACCTTCAGTGCAGGTAAGACCTCTGAGATCTTTTTATATGTTATGGGCGGCTCAATGGATCCCAATACTCAGAGATATGACTTTTCAGTGAACTACCAGGTCTTAAAAGAAGGCCAGGAGGAACCTTTAATCCGTTTTGCTGAAGGCACTTATAATTCTCCCATCATTATTCAGCCCTTGAAATTCGAAAGGACTGTACTGATCCAGAAGAAAAAAGGAGATGAAGTCATAGAAGAGAAAACAGAAATAAGAGACTTAGATCCAGGTCAATATTTTCTCAGACTGGATATTAGAGACAATATTTCCGGACTTAAAACAACCAAAGACGTCGAAATACACATCGAATAAAATTTTGGTGGCAGCTCAATAATCTCTAGTTTTAAGAAAGATAAGTCCATCCGATTCCTAGTTTCTGGACCATAGACTTAAATATGCGCGTTCCCTTGACATTCTAGGGTCCAGGTCTTATATTGAGGTTTGATTCAGGAGGGAATTATGGAAGTAAAAATGAAAGTAAAGGGATTGGTGATAGATCCTATCTCAAAAATGCCTATTGTGGTCCTTGAAGATCATAAAATGGAAAGGATGCTCCCGATTTGGATAGGCGTATTCGAGGCCAATGCCATCTCTTTACAGATAGAGAACATAGAAACTCCCCGACCTATGACTCACGACCTCATAAAAAACATTCTTAATAATCTTGACGCAGAACTGAAAAAAGTAGTCATAAATGATATTAAAGACAACACTTTCTACGCAACTATCTACTGTCAACACCACAACCAATCAATTAGAATAGACTCCCGTCCTTCAGACGCCATCGCCTTATCCCTCCGGACAAAAACCCCTATTTATGTGGAAGATAAAGTCATAGAAAAAGCCCAAAGTCTAAAATTTGATGAAAATTTAGAGGACTCTGAGAAGCTCAAAAAATGGCTTGAAAACTTAAAACCAGAAGACTTTGGCAAATATAAAATGTAACTCAAACAAAATAAAAGTTCATCAATCCTAAGTCCTTAAACTGAAAATAAGATAGAGTCCAAGCAGCCCGAAAATCAAATTGGGTCCCCATGCTCCGAGAAAAGGACTTATATATCCTGCATAACCAAGGCTTTTAAAAATCCCAATAGCTCCCCAGTATACGATGGCAATGGCAAAGGATAGGCCAATTCCCACCAAGGTCCCTCTCTTCCCCATGGTAAAAGCAAAGGGAATTCCGAGCAGAACAATAACAAGATTTGCCAGAGGAAAAGAAATTTTATAATGCAAATCAACTTTAAACCTGGCGGTCTCAAAATGACTTTCCTCTAACTCGTGTATATGCTCTTTAAGCTCCCCAAAGTGCATCTGATTTGCCTTTTTCATTCCTTTTGCAAAATGGATTTTATCTTCTTCTAAAACAAGCTCTGACCTTTCCTGCTGAATAAAGTGTATGGGTCTGCTCTGTTCAAACCGTCTCTGCCACAAATCATACAAAATCAACTTATTTCCTTCTAATTCTGCTTTCTCAGTATAAATTCTTTTATCAAGAGACCAAGACTTTATATCAATGTCCAGGATGGTCATACTTTGAAAAACTGAGCGGTCTTGATCAAAATATTTGTAATAATACAGTCTCTCTCCATTTTTCCCCATAACCCACCTCCTATCAACGCGGTGATAACTTGTGGGGGGGACATCATTGATCTCATTCCATGTGGCCTCAGCTTTCCTACTTGAGAAAGGAAGAATATTTTCCTGAATATAAAAGGAACAGAACCCAATTAAAACAGATAATACCAGCACAGGGACTATGATTCGGTAAACGCTCATTCCCGAGGTCTTCATGGCTGTTATTTCATTATGTTTGGTCAACAAACCAAGACATAAAAGAGCAGAAGAAAGAGCAGCCACTGGAAGTACATAATGAATGAATTCAGGTATTCTAAACCATAAATACTCATAAAAAAGGCTTAAGGATTTTCCATGCTCATAGACGTTATCTATGCTCTCAAAAAAAGTGATAATAATGAATACAGACAGCAGACTCATAAACACAAGAAAAAAAATTGACAAGTACCTCTTAATGATGTAGCGGTCAATAATGTTTGGGAAACGGAGGAGAATCCTTGGCACGGGAGGTCCTGTTTTGGCTCTTTTTCTTTTTATTTTTGACTTTCTTTTCCGTACAAAAACATAAGAAATGGGCTTCATAAAACGGCTTTCTCGTCTTGAATAAGTGAAAGCATAAAGACTGAAAGCAGCCAATAAGATATTTGGCCCCCACATTCCCAACCAAGGACTCAAATCCCCATTTACAGCGACATTTTCTCCTGCTGTAATTAAAATATAATAAACCAGAATGATAACAATGCTGACTGTAAATCCACTTGTCCTTCCTCCTTTTTTTGTGGAAACACCCAGGGAAACCCCTAAAAATCCAAATATGATGCAGGCAAAAGGAAGGGCAAACTTTTTATGTGCTTCAACCAGGTACTTGATCAAATTCCTTTTATTCTGTCTGAATTCCATGGAGTCCTTATCTAAGTGAGAGGATTCTCTTAATTGGTTTTTAGTTTGCTTTATATCAGCAAATAGCTCATTTATATCTTTTTCTCTTGCCTTTTTTTCCGCAGAAATTCCAGCAAAAAAGCTTTGAACCTCTAGCTCTTCCTCCAGCTTTTTGAAAGACGTCATGCTGTAGCTTTCTGGATTCGAGACATGATAAGAATGGATTATTCCGTTTTGCAGCTCAAGAGTGGCTCTTTTTTTTTCAGGAAATATATTCAACTTTCCTTGTTCTGCAAATACAATCCTCGGCTCCTGAGGAGGATGGGAAAAATGCACAAAAATATTCTGCCATGAATTTCCTTCCCCAATTTCTTGAACAAACAGAGTTGTATGAGGAATCCTGTCAAAAAACTCCCTGGGATTGATATTGAATTGAGCCTCTGTCTTCACAGAAGTGGAAAGAGTTTTCATCCACTTATAATTGGCATGGGGTGCTAAATGCAGCGCAAAATAAGAAGTGATAAGCCAGCCGACTATTGAAAATATCAAAACCGGTCTCAGAATTTGCCTCTGCCCCACTCCCAGGGTCCGGAAAGCTGTTATTTCTAAATCTGATGAAAGGCGGCTCAATCCAGCAAGAACACCCATCAAAACAGACATGGGAATGGTAAAGGCCAGAAGAGAGGGAATCAAATAGTAAAGCAGAGATAATACTGTTTTTACTGGGACCCCTCTCGCTATAAACATTTCTGAAAGGAGTAAAATCTGATTCATTAACAACACGAACGTATAAACGGTTATCCCAATAAAAAAAGGAGGGATAACTTCTTTTAAAATGTACCTATCAAATAGTTTCAGCACAAACTTTTTATACCACAATAATGACTTTGTCGCCAGTAAGAAGACACCTGCAAAAAAAAACCCCTTCCCCCTTTAATAAGAGGAAGGGGCTTTTGATTATCTCTTAATCAAGGCCGATCAATACATGCCTCCTGGAGGCATTGGAGGCTGATTAGAACCCTCATTCTCTTCAGGAATTTCAGACACCAATCCTTCAGTGGTAAGCAGGACTCCCGCAATACTCCCTGCATTTTGAAGAGCGCTTCTCACGACCTTGGTTGGATCAAGAACTCCGCTTTTAACCAGATTTTCATATTTCTCGGTCAAAGCATTAAATCCTATGTCTCTTTCTTTCTCTCTGACCTTTTCAACCACAATGGAACCCTCAAAACCAGCATTATGAGCTATCTGTCTGAGAGGTTCTTCAATAGCACGCTTCACAATATCCACTCCGATCTGAGAATCATTTTTAAATTTTATGGTCTCCAGAGACTTCTGAGCTCTTAGGAGTGCAACTCCTCCTCCAGGAACAATTCCTTCTTCCACAGCTGCTTTAGTCGCATGCATGGCGTCCTCGACTCGAGCCTTTTTCTCTTTGAGCTCTGTCTCTGTGGCAGCTCCCACTTTGATCAAAGCCACTCCACCTACCATCTTTGCCAGTCTTTCCTGAAGTTTTTCTTTGTCATAATCGGAAGTGGTCTCTTCGATCTGGGTCCTGATCTGCTTCACCCTTGCTTTCACATCTTCAGGTTTTCCTTTTCCTTCCACAATGGTGGTGTTATCTTTATCAATGACTATTTTATTGGCTTCTCCCAGCCAGTCCACGGAAACATTTTCGAGTTTAACACCAATGTCTTCTGTTATGACCTGTCCTCCAGTAAGAACCGCTATGTCTTCCAGCATAGCTTTTCTTCTGTCACCAAACCCAGGAGCTTTAACCGCTGCGCACTGGAAAGTTCCTTTTAATTTGTTAACTACCAGGGTGGCAAGCGCTTCCCCTTCCACTTCCTCGGCTACGATAAGCAAAGGTCTGTTCATCTTAGCCACATTTTCCAAAAGCGGAAGCATTTCCCTTAAATTGCTGATTTTCTTTTCATGGAGAAGGATAACCGGATTTTCAAGAATACATTCCATCCGGTCCGAATCAGTGACAAAATAAGGGGAGAGATAACCGCGATCAAACTGCATTCCTTCAACGATTTCCATAGTGGTTTCCAATCCTTTAGCTTCTTCTACAGTGATAACACCATCTTTTCCAACCTTATCCATAGCCTCTGCAATGATCTTTCCTATAGACTCATCATTATTTGCAGAGATGGTACCTACTTGAGCTATCATCTCTCCGCTGACATTCCGACTTAGTTTTTTCATATCCTCAACCACGACCTCAACCGCTTTCTCGATCCCCTTCTTTATGAGACTGGGATTTGCCCCTGCTGTGACGTATTTCAGTCCTCCAGCATAAATAGCCTGAGCTAATATGGTAGCGGTTGTGGTTCCATCCCCCGCAACATCAGATGTTTTGGAGGCAACTTCTTTTACCAGCTGGGCACCCATATTCTCTAAGGGATCTTCCAGTTCAATCTCTTTTGCCACGGTCACTCCGTCTTTTGTGCTGGAGGGTGACCCGAATTTTTTCTCCAATATAATGTTTCTTCCTCTGGGTCCTAAAGTTTGCTTAACAGCATCGCTTAAGATATTCACACCCTTTAAAAGAGCCTGTCTTGCTTCAGGACCTAATGTTATTTTTTTTGCCATTTTAATTGACTCCTTTCAATAAACTATTTGATTTTAGCCAAAATTTCTTCTTCTCGAACAATCAGGTACTCAACATCATCAATATTAACTTCTGTACCGCTGAATTTTCCAACCAGCACTCGATCTCCTTTTTTAACTTCAAGAGGAATGGTTTTTTCTCTCTCAATTCGACCTTTTCCCACTTCGACGACTTCTGCTTCCAATGGTTTTTCTTTGGCTGTATCTGGGATTATAATCCCGCCTTTCTTGGTCTTTTTTTCTTCAAGACGTTTTAAAAGAACTCTGTCATACAAAGGACTGACTTTCATTGAAACCTCCTTTTCTGATTATTTAGCAGTCTTATTTCGAGATTGCTAATATAACTAAAATATTTGATGATGTCAATAGATAAACAAATTTTTTTAGCAATCTCTTCGTCAAGCTGCTTATTCAACACTATAAAACAGTACC